>CANRJY010000021.1 GCA_947631085.1 uncultured Clostridia bacterium
TCACCTCCTATGGTTTTCTTTTATTATACCATAGGAGGTGTTTTTTGTCTATTGTCCGTTTTTTCTGGGGCTGTTCATGTGAACAGGAGGTATTTTTTATACCTCTTCATCGTTTCCGCCCTTGAACTGCAGCTTGTGGCTTCGCACAGTCACGCGCGTGTCGCGCGGCACTGAGCTTGTTATAAAAGCGCTGCCGCCGATTACGGAGTTCGCGCCTATGACCGTCTCTCCGCCCAATACTGACACACCCGAATAAATCGTGACATTGTCCTCTATTGTCGGATGACGTTTTTTACCTCGCAGAAGCTGACCCTCGCGTGTAGAAAGCGCTCCGAGCGTTACGCCCTGGTAGATTTTTACTCTTTCGCCGATTTCCGTAGTTTCGCCGATCACCACGCCAGTACCGTGGTCTATGAAAAAATATCGTCCTATTTTCGCGCCGGGGTGAATATCTATTCCTGTTTGGCTGTGCGCGTATTCGGACATTATTCTCGGCAGTATCGGCACGTTATGCGTATATAATATATGCGCTATTCTGTGAACCGTTATCGCGAGCAAACACGGATATGAGAAAATGATCTGATCCTTGTTTTCCGCCGCGGGGTCGCCGTCAAACGCGGCCTGGACGTCTGTCATCAGTATTTCGTAAATTTGCGGAAGCTGTTCGAAAAACGCCTCGCACACCTCCTCGGCGCGCATACCCGCCTGCCGTTCCACCTTTGCGCATTCCTCTATTTTATTTTCAAAGTTATACTCGTATAAAAACGCAAGCTTGAGCTGCCTTTTCAGCTTTTGATAGACCGTCAGCATCAGGTCGCCGATTATGTATTGCTCCGATGTCTCGTCTATTCTTCGCTTATTGAAATATTGCGGAAACAGCAGCGCGCGCACGTCTTCTATTATTTCTATGACCCGATCGCGCTCGGGCAGATTTTTTAAAAGCTGCATCGAAAGAACATCGTCCTTTTTCTGCGCGCTCGTCAGCGCTGCCACATGATTGCTTATGTTTTCTTTAACTCCCATATTATTCTCCAACTTTAATCATATTGAGCTCGTCGCATCTATTGTAAAACCGCGTGAATTTTCCGACGGAATTTTGCTTAAATTCCACTCCGTACGCGGAAAGTCTTCCCAAAAGCTCCTTATCCACCTCGCCGGAATATTCGACTTCGATTTCATAGTCCGTAGCGTCCGCGTATGATGATTTATCGAGACATATCTCTGTGTTCAAATCCCAATTATAAATACGCCGCTTAGTCGTAAGCTTTCCTATAAGATACACATCGCCTATATCCTCGCCTATGCAATCTTTTATCGTTTCCGCATCGATCATATCCGGCACGCCGTCTATGTCATATTCGTGCTCCTCGCAGATTTGCAGAGGACTGCCGCTGTTTTTATGGAATTTTACTTGCAGCTTAAATTCGCCCCCAATCTCACGAACCCTTATCATTATGCGCTTTTTTAAAACAACACCGTTTTTGTCAACATAATAATAGTTTATCTGCTCGCGGCAGCTGTTCCAGCGCACCTTGTTTCTAAGCGTCTCATATGTTTTCTTACTTATTAAGCATTTAAATTCTGTTTCTAACATTTTACCGGTCCTCCTTTGCAAAAGTGTAACCGGAGCGGCGCTGCATCGAACCTCGTCGTCCCGCGTGTGTTGTGTTATTATCTTAATTATAGCATATTATTACCGCGTTTTCAATAATTTTTTCCTCATTTCAATACATTTTCACGTTCCAACGCGGCTTTGCTTATTCCGCAAAAAATATCGGTGACGATTTCGTTTTCTCCCATTTCTATCTTATACTCGACCGCCGGAATCGCGGTTCTCTTGTAAATCAGATTTGTATTCGGTGAAGCGAGTATAACTCTCGCGCCCGTTACGCTGCCGCTTACCGCCTGAACTCCGCATTTCAAATCGCCGCCGCTCGCCGCCGCGCCGTTTTTATCCGCGCAGCGGTCGGCGCCGTTTGTCGTCTGCTCTACCGAGAAGCCGCAGTCAAACGCGGCGCACTCTATTGACGACTTAATTTTATGTATGCGGCAGTGTCCGTATTCCTTCGGAATAATGGTGGTTTCCACCTCTATTCCCTCGAACGGCGACCAGCGCGTAATTATTCTGTCATCCTTCACCTCGCCCGAAATGTTGTGTCGGCGCGTGAGGACAAGTCCGTCAACGACAAAGCAAAGCTCACTGTCGCAAGCCGCCTCCTCGAGCGACAGATTGCTGTAGGACGCGCTGAATCCGAATTTTGTCGAATACGCGAATTTCAGATACTTCTGCGGGATTTGTCCGCAGCCGAACTCGCCGTGCGTGCCGACAACATAAGCCGTAATATCGCCGTTTCTGCGCGTCACGAGCATATCCGCTTTTTTAATCGTCTTGATTTTGTCGAGCTTCGGCAGCGGCGACGCCGGCGTTGTCCAAAATTCGTGCTCATCCGGCAGCATCAGCAGCGCGAACGCCTTTAAACCCCAGTACGGCGAGCCGGGCGCGTTATAATGCTCCGCCATAAGCAAATTCGGATATTTGTAGCCTACCGATAAAATATGTCCGTTGTCGAACATTTCCGATTCAAACCATTTTTGAAGATTTCTTGCGATTATGCCCTTCATCACGCCGAGCGAAAACGGGCGCACATCCGCGATTACGCACGCGCTCCAAAATGCGACCTGAGCGAAGCGGTATGTGAGCGAGCGTCCGTAGGGGAGAGCCTCTCCGTCCTCGGAAAACCAATATATGAAATCGTGCGCGAACGCTTCGGCGCGGCGCTTGAACTCCGCAGCGCGCTTCGGCTCGTCGTCAGCCATAGCAACCGCATAAATCAAGCCGTAAAAATGAATAGCGAATGCTATGTAGTAATCCTTTTGTCCCTTCGCTCCGTCCGCATACCAGCCGCCGCCGAGATAGAAGTCGTCTATTCGCTTTAAATCCGCGTCAAGACGCGCTTGACTGTATTCGCGTCCGGCTTTTTTCAAAGCAACGTTAGTTAATATCCTAAAGAAAATCCAGTTGCTGTCGCATACATCGTGCGTGTTTATCTGCGAGAGCCACGAAACGAGATTATCCTTTTGCACATCCGTGAGCAGCGTCCAAACTTTATCGGGTGCGAAAATCATTCCGTACGCTATCGCCGCCATTTCAACAAACCGCTGGTCGCGGTCGTGACAATCGCCCCAGTATTCGCCGTTTGATTTGTCGCTGCCGCTTGAAAGCCCCGTGCGGTATATTTTTTCAAACTCAGCGTCGCTGCCTCCGCCCGCCCAAAACGGAACAAGCCCCCAAAGCGGACGCGAAAACGCTTCGACCGCGACAGCTCCGTCGTCGTACCACGTCGCGTGACCCTTTAGGTCGATATTGGCGCAGCCCTCCGTGTAACGGGAGCGGAGCGGATCAAGTATATCGAAAAGCAAGTTTTTAAAATCCTCTTTTGAATTGTATGCGTAATTTTTCATAATTAGTCTCCTTTTCTGTTTGTTCTGAGCAGCGCCGCGCCGATTATTCCGGCATCATTCCCGAGCTCGGCAAGCTTTACAACAGCGCGTCTTTTGCTGTTGCGCGCATAATCCTCGCGGCTTACTATATCGCGGACGGGCAGAAGCAGTCCGTCGCCTTCGTTTGCCACGCCTCCGCCCAAGACCACGGCTTCGGGCTGAAATATGTTTATTACGTTCACTATGCCGCACGCCAAATCCGAAATATATTCGTTCACCGCCGCCGCGGCCGCTTTATCGCCTTTCTTCGCCGCCTCGAAAGCCGTCCTTGCGTTAACGCTTTCAATTCCTCCCGCAATCCGCCACATGATACTCTGCGGATTTTCCCGCATATATTTGCGCGTGGTTTCTTTAAGTCCTGTGGCGGAAGCGTATTTTTCAAAACAACCCCGTCTGCCGCAGGCGCATTCGCGTCCGCCGTGATGCGTTACCATATGTCCGATTTCCGCGCCCGAGAAATTGAAGCCGGAATAAAGCTTTCCGTCAATAATTATTCCTCCGCCTACTCCCGTACCCAAGGTCAGCATGACCATACTTTTATACTCTCTGCCGCTGCCGGCGATATACTCGCCCCACGCGGCGGCGTTCGCGTCGTTTTCGGCGTAAACCGGTTTTTTTATAAGCTTCGAAAGCGTATCGCCGAGCGGTGAATTTTCCAGCCCTACGTTGCACGCGTATTCCACAATGCCGGTGTCCGTATTTACCGTACCCGGGATGCCTATACCGATTTCGGATATCTCATCCCACGAAAAGCCGCCGTCATTCAACGCCACGCTCAAAGCCGCGCCGAGCTTTTCGGCGGCGGACTCGGTTCCGGTTATTTTCCCTGTAGGCACGGATTTCTTATAAACAAGATTTATCCCGTCCACAACGCCGCAAGCGATGTTTGTTCCGCCCAAATCTATTCCTATCTTATACATTTTCTCGCCCCTTTGAATTTTTACAATTAAATTATACCGCTAACGGCACGGATTGTCAATATTCACGCAGTTTCGGAGTTATATTATAATTTTTATATAGCTCTTGAATTTTTTGTGCAAATATGGTAAAATATATGTGATGTAAACACAGGCATGCTATAAAACAACAGCTGCCGCAGCGGAGGAGGAGTTTAAATGGTATTACGCGAATCAGGCGAGATGTATCTCGAAACCATGCTCATACTGAAATCACGTTTCGGTTATGTGCGCTCGATTGACATAGCGAATGAGCTCGGCTTTTCCAAGCCAAGCGTAAGCCGCGCCGTAGCGCTTTTAAAAGAAAACGGATATGTTACGCTTGACCCGAACGGCATGATTTTGCTTACGGATACGGGGCGTGAAATAGCCGAAAAAATTTATGAACGGCACCAAATACTCACCGCCGCGCTCCAAAAGCTTGGCGTAAGCGACGAAACCGCCTCCGCCGACGCATGCAGGATAGAACATGTTATAAGCGACGAAACTATGGATAAAATCAAGGAATATATTGACAAATAAAAACAGCGCTTCAATGAGCGCTGTTTTTAATATGCCCCTCTTTTGAAAATGACAGTGTATATCGTTCTGATAATGAGCTTTGTATCCACCCAAACACTTCTTTTTTGTATGTATTCCAAATCCATCTGAACCCATTTGTCAAACGAAATATCGCTTCTGCCGTAGGTTTGCCAGTAGCAGGTAAGCCCCGGAACTACGAGCAAGCGCTGCCGTTGATACGGAGTGTACTGCTCCACTTCTCTCGGAAGCGGCGGACGGGGGCCTACTATGCTCATATCGCCCTTTATGATGTTTATAAGCTGCGGCAGCTCATCAATGCTGTATTTTCTTATAAAGCGTCCCACCTTCGTGATACGCGGGTCATTTATCATTTTAAACGCGGGACCCGTGGCAAGGTCGTTATACTGCAAGAGACTGTCAAGCATATTCTCCGCGCCTATGCACATACTGCGGAATTTATACATCTTAAACGGCACGCCGTCCTTGCCCAAGCGCGTCTGCGTATAAAACGCGGGGCCGCCGTCGCTTCTTACCGCTATTATAACTATTAAAAACAGCGGAGAAAGTATCACGAGCGCCATACACGAGAAAAATATATCCGCAATACGCTTTATGGCATTGTATAGCTTATGAGAATTAGGATCGAGCGTTATCAAAATCTCTTCCTGCTGAATTTTCGGCATTGTCTCTTCCATAACGCTTTCCTCCTTTTCAAATTTCCCAATTTTAATACCAGTTTATATCAATGATTGAAATTTCAGGGCTGTTATTCATACGCGGCACTATACCCGAGGTTGACAACCCTTTATTTACAATAAATTTGCTGTTTGATTCCTCATGGTATCCGTCGCACAGCTTCGGGAAAAATCCCTGATCGGGCGCATAAAGTCCGCCGATGAACGGAAGGCGTATCAGTCCGCCGTGCGCATGACCGCAAAGAGCCAAATCAATCGGATAATCCTCGATTACGCCAAGGAAATTTTCCGGATAGTGTGTGAGCACCAATTTAAAGTTTTCGCTGCTGTTCATCGCCTGATCGAAAAAGTCCGCGCCGTAATCGGCATACGTTATAGGGCTCTGCGTAAGACCTATAATGTCGATCTGCGAATCGCTCACCTTTACCGTTTCAACCTCGTTATTCATTATATGAATACCCAATGATTTAACGTCGCGGTAAATTTGCGAGTCCCTGAAAAGCATCGCTTCTATTTCGTGATTGCCGAGCGAATAATATACCGGAGCAACATCCTTCAGCTTTTCCATTAAATTTATTACCTCGCTGTAATCGGGATTGCTCTCTATGTTCATATCGCCCGGAATCGCGATTATGTCGGGATGATAAGACGCTATCGCGTCAACAAGTCTTTGATTTTCCTTGCCGAACTCCTTAAGATGCATATCCGCCACGCATACCACGCGTATATTACCGCTTACCTTTGTGGATTCGACCTGATAAAACTCCGGAACAAGCTTGTTGTTTTGGATAACCGTGCCGATCACAGCCCATATAAGCAGCAAAACAAGCACAGCGCATACAATTGGCCACTTCTTTATCTTGCCGTTAGCCTTACGCATCATCTGTTTAAAGCTCTTTTTTCCCGTCGGTCGTTCCTCGGCCGCAGGAATCTCCTCGGGCGCAGGATGGGATCTTTCAATATTTTCGTTCAGATTTTTATTCTCTTCCATATACCTTTCCGCCTTTCTTACTTTTGGGTCGATTTGCGGAACGCCGTACCCATAAGCTTTCTTATATCATAAATGTTTTCTGTCGTACTTTCGGCAATCGCCACGGATACCTCTATGATATCGCCGGGATTCTGCGCGTTGTTATACGCGATAAGCTCCTGCAGATACGCCGAGAAATCCTCCGCACGCTGAAGCGTACAGTCCTCAAACATTCCGAAGAACTGGTCGCTGCCGTTATAGCCGACAAAGCCGTAACTTACCGCCGCGCGCTTAAGCATACGTCCGAAAACCTTTAGCAGGTTATCGCCGGCGGCTCTTCCGCCCTTGTCGTTTACATACTTCAGGTTGTCGATTCGTATAACAAGGAACGCGAACGAATCCTTGATCTTATCCTTATCGTACTGCTCAATCAGCTGGTCGCACTTAGCTCTGTTCGCAACGCCTGTTTTTCTGTCCGTATACATAAGATACTCCAGGAAGTCCTTTGAACGTCCGAGTACGATCGCGCCTATACATCCGCCCAAGAAGAATACAAGAAGCGCAAGCACGATATAGATACGCACATTAATTTTTTCCGTTGTTGAAATACTTGCAAGCGTCGAAAGATTGTGCGCGCCCACAAACTGATTGTATTCGTCAACAGTGTCCGAAACAGCGGTATACATCGAATCGAGCGTACTTGACAGCTCATCCAAGCCCTTTTCTATATCGCCGAGATTGTCGGTTCCGCTTTCCTGCGGAGCCGATGTGAATATATTCAGAATATCTCTCTTATGATCGAGATCAACCTGAGCTTTATCCCTCTTTGTTACTATATCGACATACTCGTAGATAAGCGTATCATATGTTGTTTCGCTGTTTACATGCTTATCCTCTTCCGCCCAGTCCTCATATACGTTTTTGAGGATATAGTCTGTGGAATCGTTTCCGCCTTCCGCCTGTGTGCCGTAGTGATATTCCGAGCCCTGCTTATTTTTATCGCTGTACTGCTTGATAAGAGCGTCCAAATCCGCAACATTTGAGTTGAGATTCTCGATATCAAGCTCCATGTTTCTTATATCGTTTTCATATTTCTTTATAAGCGTCTCCTTATCCACCGATACCTGCTGTTCAAGAATAAGCGAATAAATCTGAGGAATATTATAGTCGGCAAACGCCTTATACGTTTCAAACAGGTCTCCGAAGCTGTAACCCGTCTTTGACGAGCGGAAATCAGGCTGCTCGTCACGCTTTTCGGCAAGATAATCCTGTATATTAACTACCCAGTTGTCAAGAATTTCAACTTGCTCTATATAATCATACTTGCTGTCCGCTTCGCTTGACATATTGTTCGGAAGTATCTGCTGATTTATATATTTTTCTCCGTATATCCTGAAATAGTTCTTGACTATCGAATCGAGCACGGAACGCGCAAAATCGCGCGTGTATTCACTGCCGACGGAATATGAAACAAGATATTGCGTCGGAAAATACTCGTATTCCTCGCCCTTGTCGAGAATGGCTTCCTTTCTCGTTTCCTCGTCCGTGGGGATTATCTCCTTGACTCTGCAGCGCGAACGGATCGTATCAGCGCTTATATTCAAATCCAAATCCTCCAGAACGCCCGTTATAACGGCGGACGAGTAAATTTCAGTCGAGTCGATAGGCGTACCGTTCGGAGTATAGCCGAAGCTTGCTTCAGTGTTTGTGTAGCTTATAACCGTCTGAGCGGTATATTCCTGATTGTACATGGCATACTTGTATACCAAGAACGCGCCGAGTACGGAAATGATAAATATAAGATATTTCCATTTGCTGAGGTATCGCAGTATTTCAAAATTTCTCATTCAACGCCGCCTCCTCTGCTTCTTACATATCCGTCCACCATATAGAGCATGATACATACAAAAATCATAAATATGAATGTTGCGAGAAGAATATCCTTTATAAGCGCAATTCTTCCGGATATATCATCAATAAATGTAAATGTCAGATAATCCTTGGTCGTATGCTTAAGATATTCCTTATCTGTGGCGTCCGCTATACGCGCAACATTCGAAAGCTCTGCCTGAACACTGTTTATCATCTCGTTCGCGCGGGTGTAATCTTCATCTACCGCAGCGGAAGCTCCCACCTTGGCTATTATATCATTATTGCCTATCATTTCGCGCTGCAGCCACACGCTCTCCGCAAGCGATTCGTCGGCCTGCTTTGTCAGATAGTCCGTTCCTATATTGGTCCTCGACATATAATAATCCTCATTATCATTTACCGAAGGGATCATAACGGTTCCTATCATAGCTTCATCATAGTTCGCAACGCTGTCCTTACGAACGTTGTAATCTACCATATACTGCCGGTATTTAATATCTGACATAGCATTTTTGAACGTCAGCGTTCTTATGTAGTGGTCGCGTTCCTTTGTGAGTCCGTTTTCCTCCACAAAAGCGCTGTACTTTTTAATGCTGTAATCCTGAACGTTTTGCAGCATTTTTTCTATGGTCTGAAAACTCTCGCCCGTCTCTTCCGAACGGAACGTCGCATTTTCATTAATACGCTGCTGTATATAACGTATCATCTGATCCGTGCGGCGAACCATCAGTTTGCCTATTTCTATGTATTCCATGTCCGAAACATCGCCCGGCTCATAGTTTAATACCGTTCTGCTTCCCACATACTCGTTGTGGAAATAATTGTTGTACGCCTGGCATATGAGCTGAAGCATTCTCTCGGCGTCAATATATTTTATATGACGGTTCTTTACATATTTTATTTTGTAGCTCGTGGATATATAATATGAGCTTTCATCCGTTATATCGAGCTGTGTCGGCGAATAAGCTTCCTCTATATCTATGTTGTCCATCATATCCTCGGGATCGACCGTTCCCTCGAGACCCGCGGAGCGTATTGCCGCCTCGATCACTTCGTAAGACTTAAACTCGTAAATATTAAATCTTGTAGAGTTCGGATTTTGCCCCTTTGACGCCTCCTGATAATTCAAAGACAGCGTCACCGTAGCGGTATCTCTTCGGAATACCGCAAAAATCACCGCGGCAAGAAGCATGAAAACAACAGCCATCGTTAAAATATTGGCTTTGTTGTTCCATATGATAAGGAATATCCTTCTGAAGATACTCATGTCCTTCATATCGATATGTCCGAGCTTATCATTTCCTTTCCGCAGGAATTTGACCGTTTTGTCAATAGCTTTCTGCTTATTCATTTTTCCTCCACTCCATAACTATAATATCAGCGATACCGGATTATGGTAAATCGTTGTCTTTATTCTCGTACTGTCTGTCCTCATGCTCCTCAAGGAGTTTCTTTTGATCCTTTCCCTCGCGGCTTCCCGCCATAAATTTCCTTTTCTTTCGTGTTGTGTAAAATTCACGGAAGTTGCCGTCAACCTTCGCCCACGGCCATCTTACCCTGTCCTCGGGCAAGGGTACATGTACCGAATGCGCCAGCGGCAGCAGTCTCAGCACGAGACTAGTCCAGAAATAATACAGCGTGTTATCGGTTGTGTATGTGATAAAGATATATATCTCACACATCATAAACAGCATCGCCGCTTTTTCACCGCCGCGGTTCAATATGTATCTGTACTGAATTAACCATGTATAAATCAGCCACGCCCAAAAGCCTATAAATCCGAGCTCGATATACATTGTCAGTATATTGTTGTGCAGCATCGCGACTCCTATATTCAGCGACGGATTTTTCATCGCTATATCTCTCAGCAGTACCGTTGTGTATTCAAATCCGTAGCCGAGAAACGCGACGCTTATCTGATAATACTCGCTTATATATTCATATATAATGTCTCGTCCCATCAAATCTATATCGAAGTTCTCCGATATAATTTCAATAATATTATATTTTGTAAACACCACATATCCGAAGCCCACAAGCACGACAAGCGCGCATATCGTATACATTATTTTAATTCTGTTTCTCGACGGTATGTAGCCTATTACAATTCCGAACACTATTACCACCGCCAAAGCGGCAACCGCGATACGCTTCCATCCGAGGATGAAAAATACCGCCGCTAGGGCAGCGCATATCCACCGTTCGGCCCCCTGTTTGGCGAAAAATATAAAATATATCAGGAAAAATCCGTATGTAAAGGTTATATCGTGTATTTCCAGCTCTATCATCATTCCGACCTGCTCGCCGCCGCTGGTCAGGAATGTCGTAAAATCACTTATAAAGCTTGCAACGCCGAACTTTTGGAGAGCCAGCATGAAGATTACCGAATTTGCCGCCACAAGTCCGTAAAACACGCCGTAGACCGACCGTTCACCGAGCATATATACTCCGGACACCATAATCATAAGCACTATGAACTGATAAATAAATTTTATGCAGCCGCGGCTTATAAAGTTGATCGGCTCCAAATCCATTATCCACAGAAATACCGACCACACTATAATGGCAAGAAGCATAAATCCGTAGACCCCGAAATATCCGAGCGCTATTTTTACCCTCCTGAAATCTCCGCTTACCAGCAGAACCACAATAGCTATGACAATGGTTCCCATGCTTAATATTTTCAGGTTGTCCGGCATAGTTTTTCCGTCCGCTATCGCGCCCATGCACACGAACAATATAAACACAACCTCAAGAACTGTCTTCCAATACTTTGAATCCAGTATGTCGTTCAAGCCGCACACAACCTTTCAAATTCCGTTATTACGCCTTTGCGTAAAGCTCCAGCGTCTTTTCAACGACAGTATCCCAGCTGTAACCGTTTCTTACAAATTCGCTCATCGCCGCTCTGTCGATGCTGTCACCCGCTCCTCCGAGAAGTATTTCAAGCTTATCCTTCAAATCATCGGCGTCGCCTTTTCGGAAGCTGAAGCCGTACTCGCCCGTCAGCTGAGTGCTCTCCTTTATATCGCTCGTGAGACATATTTTTCCGTAGCTCATCGCCTCGAGTATACTCATCGGCATTCCTTCCGAATCGCTCGGAAGAACGTAGAAAAGACAGTTTGAGTAAAGCTCGGTAAGCT
Organism: uncultured Clostridia bacterium; assembly: GCA_947631085.1. GTDB lineage: Bacteria > Bacillota > Clostridia > UBA1381 > UBA1381 > CANQXJ01. The sequence continues at coordinate 11,660 of CANRJY010000021.1, forward strand.
CGTCTCCCGTTACGAAGCCGGTAAAAATTATATTTTCATCTCCGCCGGCAAGAGCTTTAAGCTCTTCCATATATCCTTCGGCATAGCCCGCTCCCCCTGCTATTACAAGCTTCTTATCCGTATTAAGCCGCTTATATGCCTCAATCAGATAATGCGCTCCCTTTTCGGGCGATACTCTCGCGAGAAACAACACATATCCGTTCTCGTCAAGCCCATACTTTTCCTTTATTATATCAGCCCGTATCGGCGGAGCCACCGACACGCCGTTGGCAAGGAACACAGTTTCGCGTCCGTATGTATCGAGAAAATATTTTTTTATGTTTTCTGACAGCACAATGACCTCGTCCGCGTATTTCGCCGCTACCTTTTCCCCGAATTTCAGAAATTTCGACGCAAATCCGCCCCATTTCGAAAGCTGCCAGTTCAATCCGTGGATCGTCGCAACTGTCCGTATTCCGAACATATGCGGAAGCCACAGCATACTGCACGGTCCCTCCGCGTGAAAGTGTATAACATCATATCCTCCGAAAAGCGCGCGTATCGACGCAAGCACAGTGTACACTATCGCGTTCAGATTTTTATTATCGATCGTAGGTATCGTTATTATTCTTATTTCTTTATAGCTTTTAAGCTTATGCGCGCGGTTTTCGGCGCCCGCGGGATTACCTCCCATACGATTATATGCGTGGACCGTATGTCCCATAGCCGCCATTCTCTCGGCAAGCTCGCCCACTACTATCTCAACGCCGCCCTCCCGCGAGGGTATTCTCTTGTGTCCGATAAACGCTATTTTCATCTTTGTTCTCCGTCAGGGCAAACTGCCTGTATATATCAATAAGCTTTTCCGCATATTTATCAACGGTATCATATCCGAGCGCGGCGCAGTTTTCGCTCAGCCGCGACCGTATTTCCACATTCTCATGCAGATATTTTATCTTTTCCTTAAGCTCCTCTTTGCTGCCGCTTTCGAAAAGAAGTCCCGTTTTTCCGTCCTCCACAAGCTCGGGTATACCGCCTATGCGCGCCCCTATTACCGGAGTTCCGAGCGACTGCGATTCCATCACCGAAAACGGACAATTCTCTCCCCATTCTGAAGCTAAAATAGAAAATTCAGCCTCGCCTATGAGCCGGTGCAGCTCCTCTCCGGATTTGAAGCCTACGTCGGTTATATTCGGAACGCTCGCTATTTCGTCCTCGAAGCCGCCCCGTCCCGCAAACACGAATTGTATGTCCTTCAGTTCCTTCGCAGCCTCGATCAGCGTACCCAATCCCTTTTCTTTGGAATATCTTCCGAAATACAAGACATAATTTTTCTTTTCATATTTCCTTTTCGGCAGCTTATCGATAAAATTATACATAACCGTCGTTCTGCCGAGCAAATCTGGATTTGCCGCAAGCAGATTTTCCATAAATCCGCTTGGACATATGACCTTATCAACCATTCGGTATGTGTGCAGATTGCGGTATAGCCTCGACTCCGCCGCGCCTATCACGCTTCTTATCCGCGACCCATGCACACATTTGTTCCTCACGCAGCTCATATACCCGCCGCTGAGGCAATCCGAGCATATTCCGTCTGTTCCGGATTTTTTCATCATATGGTTCGGACACACCCACTGCACGTCGTGCGCCGTATGTATAATCGGTATATTATCCTTTTTTATTTCATAAATAACCGATGGAGTAAGCTGAAAATTTATATTGTTCGTATGTACCACATCCGGCTTGAAATCGTCCAGCACGCGTCGTATCTTTTTTCTTGCCGCGCCGGAATAAATTATACGGAACGGATATGTCAGATACGCGAAAGACGCGCTGTGAAAATCCATATTCGCCGTATACGCGCCGACGCGGTTGCCGACCTCGTTTTTATCGTCATACATTCCGAAAAACTGCACCTCATGTCCGATCGACTCAAGATACCGCCCCAGCTTCAGCACATAAACCTCAGCTCCGCCCTTCGGATACAGATATTTATTCACAAATAAAATTTTCATTGCATAAAACCCCTTAATTATACATTAGTAATTATATCACTTATATATATGTTTGTCAATAGTTACAATTTTTTAATTGACAAATCCTTAATTAATATATATAATGTATAAAAAGTATGATTTATGAGGTGATCTTATGACAACCGAAAATCGAATTGACTGGATTGATATTTCAAAGGGAATCGGAATTATTCTCGTGGTGCTCGGACACACGATCGTGCCTCAGATACGCGGTGAAAGCAGGGCTGCGGAATTTTTGTGGATTTTTATTTACAGCTTCCATATGCCGCTTTTTTTCTTCCTGTCAGGATATCTTTTTGAAATGGGAATTGAAAAATATACAAACAAAAAACATTTTTTTCTGTCCAAAGCGCGAAAGCTGCTGCTTCCGTATCTGTTCTTTTCCGTTTTCGCATATGTGTTTATCGCGTTCGCGCTCAGAATCGACAAGCTGGCGGCGGTGCTTGAAGGCGGCGGCTACAGCGCCGCGGGATTTTTCGAGGCCGCGTTTGAAATTCTTACATATAACGGGCATATCGACCAGCACATATGGTTCGTTTTCTCGCTTTTTATAGTTTTTCTCATAAATATTCTTCTGCCCAAGCTTATGAAAAACCCATATATGCTTATCGTGCTTGTGGCGCTGTATGTGTCGAAGGCTTTTGTGAAATATTACGGAATACTTGATTACACCGCAAGCGACTTATTCTTTTTCTCGCTCGCAAGGGTTGTTTTCAGCCGCGATTTGACGAAAGCCGTTAAAAAGCTTAATCCGGCGTTGCTGACTGCGGTTTTTATCGCCGTAAACTGCGGTTATACCGCTATGTATATGAATAATACCGGCGGGGCGGTTTTTGCTGTGATTTTTTATGTATACCGCGAAGCGGCGGCAGTTCTCGGAATAGCCGCCGTATGCCGTTTGGCGGCGGCGCTCGGCAAAACCGGAGCCGCGGGCGCTCTCGCGAGGCTCGGCGGTTACTCGTATGATATATATCTGATGCACGCGCCGTTTTTGGTATCGGGCATATCGGGTATACTGCTCGCATATTCTCCGCTGCCGCACGCGGCGATATGTGTTCTGACGCTGATACTGGGACTGACGCTGCCCGTGATTGCGTCAAAGCTTGTCATCCGACGCGTACCTATTTTAAAAACGGTAATTCTCGGAGAGCGTCTGTGGAAAACAGCGTAAAAACCGCGAGCCGCTCAAGGGGTATACGCCTCTTGAGCGGCTCTTTTCCCGCGCGTCACTGATTTTTTATTTGCCAAAAACGAATTTTCTTTCCGATAAACGGCTTCTTTTATTTTCCGAAAGCTTGCTGTACGTTGCCGAAATTACCACAGCGGATATTATGAACGTCAGTATATCCGAAACCGGCATCGAATACAGAACTCCATCCAACCCGAAATATCTCGGCAAAAGCAGCGCGAAGCCCACTCCGAAAATTATCTCTCTCACCATTGAAAGCATAGTCGACGCAGCCGCCTTTCCCATCGCCTGAAGGAATATAAACGCCGCCTTGTTTACACATGCGAAAATCATCATACACAGATATATCCTGAAGGATTTTACCGCAAATTCGGTATAATAAACGCTTTCGTTCGCCGCGCCGAATATTAAAGTAAGCTGACGCGGGAAAAGCTCGGCGATAATGAGCGAGGCGGCGCCCACAGCCGCCTCGCATATGAGGAGCATTGTAAAAAGCTTTCTCACCCGCTCCGTTTTTCCCGCGCCCATGTTAAATCCGACGATCGGTATGCAGCCGGCTGCCATTCCGACTACGACCGATATCACAATTTGGAAAAACTTCATAACTATTCCCACAACCGCCATCGGTATCTGAGCATACTGCGCCTGTGAGAAAATCTCGTCCTGAGCGCCGTATTTTCTAATCATATTGTTGATCGCAGCCATCGCGGCGACAAGCGAAATCTGCGATAAGAAGCTGCATATTCCGAGCGGTATAATTTTCCCTATTATTCTCGTATCAAGTTTAAAGCTTGATTTTTTAAGTCTGACCGTCTTTGTGTGAACAAGATACCACACCGCCAATGCCGCAGTTATGATTTGTCCCGCGACGGTCGCCACAGCCGCGCCCATCATTCCCCACTTAAATATGAATATAAAAATCGGGTCGAGGATAATATTAACGACCGCTCCCGCAAGCGTTGAAGCCATAGCGAATTTCGGGCTCCCGTCGGAACGTATAACCGGATTCATCGCCTGCCCGAACATATAAAACGGTATGCCGAGCGTGATATAAAAGAAATATTCTCTTGAATACTCAAAGGTTTCACTGTTTACCGTTCCCCCGAAAGCCGTAACGATTGCGCCTCGAAACAACAGATAAACAGCGCACAGCGCTATACCGCCGAGTATTGACAAGACTACCGAATTTCCTATACTCTTTTCCGCGTCCTTTTTATTCTGTCTGCCCAAGCTCAGGCTCACAAAAGCGCAGCAGCCGTCGCCTATCATAACCGCGATAGCAAGCGCGATGACCGTCATGGGGAACACGACGGTATTGGCGGCGTTGCCGTATGAACCGAGGTAATCGGCGTTCGCAATAAAGATTTGATCCACAATATTGTAAAGCGCCGCCACAAGCAACGATATGATACACGGCACCGAATATTTGCGCATGAGCGTGCCTACCTTTTCTTCAGCAAGATACAAATTTGAATTTTCCATTTCCGTTTCCCTCTCAATATTATTTCGCCGCAAAGAAAACGGCGCGTAAATCCGATCTGGATTTACGCGCCGTTCCGCCACACGATAAATATATTTTACCATAGTCCGCAAATTATTTCAAAGGATATTTTACACAAAATACTGTCCGTCTCACGCCGCCATTATTTTAAGTTTTCAATAAAATCCGATTACCCCGATACTCAAAAGAACGTTTCGGCATAAAAAAGTAAGTATCCGCTCGGATACTTACCTTACTTTTATTTTTCAAGCGTCTCGTTCATGCTTCCCGTTCTGTAGCCGCCCAAATCGAGCGAAACATATGTAAACCCGAGCGACTTCAGATAGTCGTAAACCCTGTCCGACTCTTCAAGCATTTTGGGAAATTCCTCTTTTTTTATTTCTATTCTCGCCATCCTGTCATGCACGCGCACCCGTACCTGTGTAAAGCCCAAATCAAGCAAAAGCTGCTCCGCCTTATCCACCATTCCGAGTTTTTCCTCGGTTATGGTTTCCCCGTACACAAACCTCGACGCAAGACAGGCAAACGACGGCTTATCCCATGTGTCCAAGCCCAAAGCCTTCGACAACTCCCGTATCTCATTTTTACCGAGACCCGCGTATCTTAACGGGCTTTTTATATTCTGCTCGGCGACCGCAATAAGTCCCGGACGGTAATCACCGTTATCATCCGTATTGGAGCCCTCGGCAATATTTTCTATTCCCAGCGCCTCAACAGCTTCGCGCATTTTGATAAACAGCTCGGTCTTGCACAGATAACAGCGGTTTTTCGGATTGCTTGCAAATCCCTCGATATTAAGTTCTTCCGACTCTACTACTATTTGTTTTATTCCCTCTTTTTCGCAAAACGCCTTCGCCTCATTTAGCTCCCGCTCGGGAAATGAGCACGAGCGCGCCGTCACCGCTATGCATTTATCGCCCAACACATCATGCGCAGTTTTTAACAGAAACGTCGAATCCACGCCGCCGGAAAATGCTACCGCGACGGAGCCCAACGATTTAATATATTCTTTAAGCTTTTCATATTTCGTATTCATAGCATATCACCTCTTGTTACTTTTCAAGCCACCGCAGAGCCGAGTAAGCGTATGCCGCCGAGCCGCAGTGCAGGACGGAGTCGTCAAATCTTACCTTGGGATGATGCTGAGAATAAATATATCCGTCATTCGCGCTTCCGGCAACCAAAAACATACTCACTGTCGGAACCTCGTGGCTTACAAATGCAAAATCCTCGCTGCCGCCGCCAGGCTTGCCTCCCGATATTACCGAAAGATTCATCGCGCCGCCGCCGAATAATTCTTTCATATATTGCAGTATATCGGCGGAAAGCTCGTTATCTATCATCATACACGGGCAGAAATCGTAAAATTCCACGTTAACCTCGCACCGCATGGCGGTGCCGACTCCCTTTGCGATTTCCTCCATGCGTTTCTTTATCAGCTCTCCGACTTTATTATCGGGATCCGTTGTGCGTATCGTTCCCCACATTTCCGCTTTATCCGGAATAACGTTTGAAGCCTGTCCCGCTTCAAACCGTCCCGTAGTAAATACGCCGTAATCGTGTCCGTCAATTTCCCTGCTGTTTATTTCCTGGAACGCGAGATGAATATGCGCCGCGGCGGTTATCGGGTCTATCGTTTCATGCGGCACCGAACCGTGTCCGCCTTTTCCCTGCACGGTTATATGATACTGCTCGCATGACGCAGCCGAAATTCCGCCTCCCGCGACCATAACCGTCCCCGACGGAAGCGGCAGACCGGCGGTCACATGAATCATCACAGCCGCGTCAACATGAGGATTTTCAAGCAGCCCCGACGCAAGCATGTCAGGCGAGCCTTGGAAAATTTCCTCCGCAGGCTGAAACTCAATCTTGACCGTTCCATTTATCTCTTCCTCATGCGCCTTTAAAATCTTCGCCGCGCCGAGAAGCATAGCGGTATGCATATCATGTCCGCAGCCGTGCATTCTGCCGTCCGTTTCGCTGCGGTAATCAATGTCGGCTTCCTCATAAATCGGCAGGGCGTCCATATCGGCGCGCAGCAGGATAGTTTTGCCCGGTCTTTTTCCTCCACAAAGAGCGATAAGTCCCGCTTTTCCCGTTTCCGCAGGAGCATAGCCGAACATTTTCAATTTTTCTTTCACAAATGCCTTTGTAAATGTCAAATCAAATCCAACCTCGGGATGTCTGTGCAGCTCGCGCCGTATTTCGCAAAGCTCATCCTGAAGAGCCGAAGCCTCTTTCAATATTTCGTTAATTTCCATGTCCGTTCCTCCGCGTCTTACTTAAGCGCAGTCCATTTGTCCGCGTTAAACCCGACGAGTACCGCATTTTCCGACACCGCAATCGGACGTTTAACAAGCATTCCGTCCGAGGCGAGCAGCGCGAGCTGCTCCTCCCCGCTCATATCATTCAGCTTGTCCTTTAAATTCATCTCACGATATAAAATCCCGCTCGTGTTAAAGAACCGGCGCAGCGGCAATCCGCTTGCTTTGTGCCACTTGCTCAGTTCGTCACGGGTGGGATTATTTGTTTTTATGTCGCGGATCTCATATTTGACGCCGTTTTCGTCAAGCCATGCCTGAGCCTTTTTGCAGGTCGAGCATTTCGGATAGCATATAAATTTTACCATAGTTTCTCCTCCTGTATATTTTCCCAATAATATCCGCCAAAAATCATTTAATCGTTTCATACCGCGCCGATTTGCGGGATATCTCGGCATTATTCCGTTGTTCCGTGCTTCTCATATTCCGTTACGCGTTTGATTTTGTTGTTTTCGTCCACGAACACGACCGTCGGTCTGTGCTGCGCCGCTTCTTCGGGAGTAAGCGAACAGTATGCCATGATTATGACCTTATCGCCGGCGTTCACCAGCCTTGCCGCCGCGCCGTTCAGGCATATTATTCCCGAATTTTTCTCGCCCGCTATAACGTACGTTTCAAGGCGTGAACCGTTATTTATGTCAACCACCTGCACCTGCTGGTACTCTATTATTCCCGCGGCTTCCATCAGCGCCGCGTCTATGGTTATGCTGCCGACATAGTCAAGCTCCGCCTGCGTTACGACGGCGCGGTGTATTTTTCCCTTGAGCATTGTAATTTCCACGCTTCATACCTCATTCCATGATAAAGTTGTCTATCAGACGCGTTTTCCCGATATAGACCGCGATCGCGCATAAAAACGGCTTTTTCGTCTTAACGAGAGGGCTCAGATCCTCCAAATCCACCAGCTCGGCATAATCTATTTTCGCGAGCGGCTCTTTGTTTATTTCTGTTTTTATCACGTCAAGCACAGCCGCCACGCTCTCCTCGCCGCCCTCGATGAGCTTTTTGCCTTTTTCAAGCGAACGCGATAAGCACAGCGCCGCCTCGCGCTCGGCGTTATTGAGATAGGTGTTGCGCGAGCTTTTCGCCAGTCCGTCGCTCTCGCGCACGATCGGGCAGCCCACGATTTCTATGTCGAAGTTCAAATCCTTGACCATCTTTTTTATTACGCAAAGCTGCTGCGCGTCCTTCTGTCCGAAGTACGCTCTGTCGGGGGTTACGATATTGAACAGCTTGCTCACTACGGTGCATACGCCCGAAAAATGCGTCGGACGCGTTTTTCCGCAAAGTACCTCGGTGATTTTCGTCATGTTTACACTTGTGAGAGCGTTATCGTACATTTCCTCCGGCTCGGGATGGAATATCAGCGACGCTCCCGCGTCCTCGCAAAGTCTTGCGTCGGCTTCTATATCGCGCGGGTATGTTTCGTAATCCTCGTTCGGAGCGAACTGCGTGGGATTTACGAAATCGCTTACCACAACGCGGTCGTTTTCCGCGACGGCGCGCACGATAAGGCTTTTATGCCCCTCGTGAAGATATCCCATCGTCGGGACAAGTCCTACTGTCAAGCCCTGCTTTTTCCAGTCCTTTACTATTTTCCTTACTTCGCTTATCTGCTTTACAACCTGCATTTATTTATCCTCCCGTATAGCCTTTATAACATCGCCGCTTATCGCATAGGTATGCTCCTTCGCGGGGAAAGAACCGTTTTTGACCTCGTTTATATATTCTTTAAATCCCGTTTTCATCACGTCGCCGACATTCGCGAAACGTTTTACGAACTTCGGCACAAAATCGGAGTACATTCCGAGCATGTCCTGATAAACGAGGACCTGTCCGTCACAGCCCGCTCCCGCGCCTATGCCTATCGTCGGTATTGTCAGAATTTCCGATATATACGCCGCCAAATCGGCGGGAACACATTCGAGCACGACCGCGAAAGCGCCGGCTTCCTCAACCGCTTTTGCGTCGGCGACGATCTGCCGCGCGGCTTCCTCGGACTTTCCCTGTACCTTGAAGCCGCCAAAAACATTGACCGACTGCGGCGTCATTCCGATGTGCGCCACAACGGGTATCGACGCATCAACGATAGCGCGGATATGCGGCGCGAATTTAACTCCGCCCTCCAGCTTGACCGCGTCAGCCGAGCCCTCCTTGACGAGCCTGCCCGCGTTTACAACCGCGTCGTAAACTGAGGTCTGATATGACATAAACGGCATATCCGTCACCACCAATGCGTTTTCCGCGCCGCGCGCGACGGCGGCGGAGTGATGGATCATATCCTCCATTGTGACCTTCAGCGTGTTTTCATATCCCATTATAACATTTCCGAGCGAATCTCCGACGAGTATAGAATCAACTCCCGCCTCATCCTCAAGCCGCGCGGTGGAATAGTCGTAAGCCGTCAGCATGGTTATTTTTTCGCCCGATTTTTTCGCTTCTTTAAAAAAAGCAGTTGTTTTTTTCATTTCCGTCCCGCCTTTCCCTGTTAAGCGCGCATAAACGCCGTCCTTTCGGCGCTGCCGCTTAAATTGTCTTTACCAAAAAGGGATAATACGCGCGCCGTATCCTGAATCGGATACAGACGCAGACGGACAAAGATACCTATCGGGTATCCGTACTGAAAAAAATAACTGTTTGTAAATCAGGTGCAATTTTCAGAGAAATACTGCCCGTCGGATAGATTATACCACATACGGGTTCGGATTGCAACGATAAATTTAATTTATTACATATTATTAACAATTAAGAAACAAAATAAGCAATTTGCTTGTCAAATCACTAAACATATGATATTATTAAGATTGGTCAATGACCCGTATAAAGAAGCCGGACGGCGGGCGGTCGTTTCGGAAAGGAGTCCGTTATGAGCGAAATAACGTTGGATTTAATCCTGATTTTGCTTATATTATGGATAACAAGAAGAAAGTAGCCGCCCTGTAGCCTAGGGCGGCTGCTTGGTAGAATGTTCTTTCTACACATTCAGTTAATCCTACTATAAGAAACGACACGTTTCGCCGTCCCAATCTTTATATGTATTATATCATAATCACGCAAATTTGTCAACACCCACACGGTGTTATTTTTATCCTATAATATTCTTGATAATTCCGAATGACAAAAGCGACATTACAAGACCCGCGATAAGCACTCCGAGGAATACGAACAGCAGGCTTTTTTTCGTTTTCATTCCGAGCAGAACCGCAATAAGGCTGCCCGTCCACGCGCCGGTTCCCGGGAGCGGAATCGCGACGAACAGGAGAAGCCCGAAATATCCGTATTTTTCAATCTGATCGGATTTGCTCATAGCCTTCGCTTCGAGCTTTTCCGGTATTTTCTTAAGCCGCGTCGTTTTCAGCCACGCGAAAATTTTTTTAATGAACAGGAATATAAACGGTATCGGCAGCATATTGCCGAGTACCGCCGCGATATATGTCGGCAAAAACTCCATACGCATAAAGCCCGCCGCAAGTATGCTTCCTCTAAGCTCCAGAAGCGGGACCATCGACACAAGAAAAACTATAAATTCCTTTGAAATTTTGCCCGAAAGAGCGGACACTATAGAATGTACAACCGATTCCATATATAAACCTCCGAATTACACAATAAATTTTACCGCTTTGTCAAGCACGCGTATATCCGCCTTTTTGCACGCGCCGCCGAACTCGCCGTCGAGCGTCCATTTAACATCATCGTCAAACTCAAAGCTCGCCTCGCTCGCGCGGATCACGGTATAGCCTTCCGCGTCCTTTTTACCCTGCGCGAGATTAAAAAGCACGGACTGGAGCTGTAAAATATTCGCGGGCATTTTTATAAGCCCGACCTCGAACAGTCCGTCGTCGAGAGTCGAGTCCGCGAATATGGACAAATCCCTCATTCCGGCGACCGAAATGCTGTTAAGCGCTATGCCGAGCGCGAAATCATCCTCTATTACCTCACCGCCGACCGTCACTCTTACATGATAGGTCGTAAGCAACGGGAGCCGCTTCATGCCCTCGAGCCAATACGCGATCTGACCGAAAAAGTTTTTCGATTCCTGCGACGTGTCGTAAGGAACGTCGGTAAACGCGCCGAATGCGGCGACATAGTTGAACGGCGTGCCGTTAAACTCGCATATGTCGCACTCAAACGGAGAACCCGTTACCGCCGTTTCGGCGGCTTCAAGCATATCCTTTGAAATATTCAGGCTCGCCGCGAAATCATTCATTGTTCCCGACGGGATATAGCCTATCGGAATACGCTCGTTTTCGGGATATTCCATAATTCCGCGCACAGCCTCATCCAGGGTGCCGTCGCCGCCGGATACCACGAGCAAATCAAAATTACCTGCGTGCTCCTTTATAAAATTATACGCGTCAAGCGGCGCCTGCGTGGGATATACGGTAGCGCAGTAGCCCGCTTTCGTAAACGTGTCGAGTATATCAAGCATATGATTTTTTATCTGCGCCTTGCCCGAGCGCGGGTTCAGCACAAAAAGCAGCTTTTTCATATATAATCTCCCCTGCCGCGCGTTTAATAACATAACATATTTTATAGTATATACGCGATTTTGTCAAGAAATTTCTTTCCGCATAAGAAAATCCCGAAGAACTCGCTTCGGGATTTTTAATTCACTTTTTCGGATTTACAATATCGCGCCAATCAAGATCTCCTCTTTCAAGACCGTGTATCAAAACCTCCGCCGTCGCAGAGTTGGTCGCTATCGGTATATTATGCATATCGCATAATCTCAGCAGCGAGAACACGTCGGGCTCATACGATTCGGCCGCCAGCGGGTCGCGGAAGAATAATACGAGATCTATCTCATTATAAGCTATTCGCGCGCCTATCTGCTGGTCCCCGCCCTGAGGTCCCGAAAGGAACCTGTATACATTAAGACCTGTGTTTTCTATTACCAGCTTGCCGGTAGTTCCGGTAGCATACAGCGTGTGTTTTGAAAGAACGCCCTTATAGGCGATGCAAAACTGCACCATAAGCTCTTTCTTTTTGTCGTGTGCAATAAGTGCGATGTTCACATTTTTACCTTCCTTTCTTAGCGTCAAACGCCTTTTTTACCGAATATTCGCCTTAACTTCATTAGAAATCCTTCTTTTTCGCTGAAATCCATTATCGGTATATTTTCTCCCAAAATACGCCCTGATATATTCAAAAATGCTTTTCCCGCCGCCGACTTTTCGTTCGATACCGCCAAAACGCCTTGCAAAGAGGATACGAAAAGCTCCGAATCCTCCGGCACAATTCCAATCACCGGTATCGACAGAATATCGACGCAATCGTCAACATTCTTCATAATTCCCTTTTCTATCAGGTCGGCGCGCACACGATTGATAATCAGTCTCATCTCTGTTTTTCCGTTTTCTTCCAACACGGAAATAACCCTGTCCGCATCACGCAACGCCGCTGTTTCGGGCGTTGTTATAATTATAATCTCGTCAGCGCAGCCCGCCGCGTAAGCGAAACTTCCTTCTATTCCCGCGCTCGCGTCGATAATGCAGTAATCGAAGCGATTTTTAAAAAGCTGCCTGACCTCTTCAATACTCCCGTCATCAAGCTCTTTTGATGACCTCGTCTGCGTTGCTGGTATAAAATACAGATTTTCAAATCTGCCGTTTCTTAGCAGAGCGTCATCAAACGCGCACCTTTTTGAAGCCACGTCTGAAATGTCGTAAACGACTTCGCTCTCAAGTCCAAGCGCAATATCAAGATTTCTCAGCCCCATATCCATATCGGCAAGCAACACGAGCTTTCCCCTCATGGCAAGAGCGGCGCCTATGTTTGCGGCGGCTGTAGTCTTGCCGGTTCCTCCCTTTCCCGAGGCAATCATGATGACCTTTCCCATACGGATATCCTCCAACGAAGCGGTTTTACAGCCTAAACCCTGCAAAATTATGCCGATTTTGGTATAACCGCCCTATTATTTTCATTGTAACATATAATTTTTCGTTTGTCTACTATTTTAACAAAAATTCATCAAAAAATATTTCATTATTTATTAAATATGCCTTTATAATATTTTTACTGTACGCCTCCGAAAAATTCTCAGACAAGCGGTCGCATCCGGCTATTCTGATTTTTCCGCCGCGCAGCCTTCCTACGATCATATACGCGCTCTCGCTGCCCATGCAGCCCGCCTCGGCTTCTCCTTCAAGGCTTCCTAGTATCACTATATTTCCCACAGCCGCAAGCTTTCCGCCTTGCATTACGTCTCCAATGAGAATAAGGTGTCCGTCCGATTCGACAACTTTGCCGCTTTTTACAACTCCCTCGAAAAAACGCGCGCGGCTGCTTTTGAAATTATACGTCACGACCTCGCGGATTTCATCCACCGGTATTGTCGGCTTTTCTTCCTTTTCCGCCGGAATTTCCGTCTCCCGCGCCGGCGGCTTTATACGTTTGCGTTCTCCGTAATGCACGCTGCTCTCAGGAAGCATGGTTTTCGCGAGAGATGAAAGACGCGTCATGTCGCTTTGGCTGAACTCTCTGCCCAAAAAATATATATTACAATGTCCCGCGCCGAAAAAACGCCTGAACTCTCCGAGCTTGTCGTGAAGCGCCCTGGTGATTTCGGTGCTGTCCGCGTCGGGTGACAGGTATATTTTAACTCCGTCGCCTGTGCCTTTGAGCTTTATCAGTTCTTTATCCAATATACCTCTCTCCCTTTTTTATTATCTCAGCAAACCGTTATCCTGCTGCGGCTGAGCCGTTGGCGCGGCTGTCGGCGGAGCTGCCTGAGTGCCGTCAGGATTTACGGCTTGAGGCGCAAGATTAAAGTACTTATCAAATATATCCTTTGCCACATATCCGGCGTTCGTGCCTCTTACGCCGTGCTCAAGCACTACCGCTACCGCGATCTGCGGATCATTAAACGGAGCATAAGCGATAAACACAGCGTTGTTTGAGCCGTTGCCGACCTGCGCCGTACCTGTTTTACCGCCAACCTGTATAGCGTAGCCCGAGAAAATATCCGCCGCGCTTCCCTCGTCCACAACCTTCTTCATTCCGTCCTTTATAGCCGCGAGGACATCCTCGTCGAGATCGATCTCCTCCTCGACCTGCGGCGCAAATTCTTTCACGATGCTGCCGTCCTCCGACGAACGTATACTTTTTATCAGATTTGCCTTGTACCTCGTTCCGCCGTTAGCTATCGTCGCCGCATAATTCGCGAGCTGTATCGGCGTGAATAAGCTGTAGGACTGACCTATCGCTGCCTGCAGCGTATCGCCCTTGTACCAATCGCGGCTGGTAATGTTCGTTTCGACCTGCTTTTTATATTCGGGGTTTGCCATATTACCGGCGGTTTCCTCTGTCAGCTCAACTCCCGTGAGCTGACCGAGTCCGAATTTATGCGCGTATTCGTTGAGTGTGTCGATACCCATTCTGTCACCCACCTCATAGAAGAAGTAGTTACAGGAATTTTCAATCGCGAGAGTAACATCCTGAGCGCCGTGCGTCATCTGGTATTCGTTCCAAATCCAGCATGACGGCTGATAAGTATCGTATTTTTTATATACGCCCTTGTCCACGATTATTTCATCGAGCGTCAAATTCCCCGATTGAATAGCCGCAATCGCCGTCAGCGGTTTAAACGTCGAACCGGGGCTGTACTGTCCGCTTACGGCTCTGTTGAACATCGGTCTTGACGTGTCGCTGTTGAGCATGGCATAATAATCAACATCATTAAACTGCGTCATATCAAACGTCGGATATGAACCCATAGCGAGAACATTTCCCGTTTTTACCTCAATCACTACCGCCGCGCCGGCATTACAGTCGTATCCGTCCTTTTCCTTTACTCCTCCCTGAGCGCGGATTTGGTTTATATTCTTTTCGAGCGAGCTTTCCAAAACCTGCTGAAGCTCGGAGTCCAGCGTCAATACAAGATAATTTCCCGGGATCGGGTCTATATCCTCCATTGAGATAACCTCTCTGCCGCTGACCTTTTTAAGCGAACCGGCAGTACCGTCCACGCCGCGCAGATATTTTTCCGCCCAAAGCTCGATTCCCTCTATGCCGACAACATCGTTCATGCCATAGCCGTCGTTTTTCCAAAGCTCATATTTTTTTGAATCTATCATTCCTATTCTTCCGAGAACATGAGTAGCAAGCCCTGGCTTCGCGTATTCGCGGACATAATCGTTGATCACGGAAACGCCCACAAATTCGTTCTGTCTCTCCTTTATCTGAGTAACAACGTCAACGCTTACATTCTCCGCGACGGTAAACGGCGAAGTCTGTGAAAAGCCGCGCAGATCCGCCTCATATCGTATTCCGACAATCCCGCGCTGCGCTTCCTCGGAATATTCCGGACTTACTCTGTATATCTTTTTATAGGCGTCCATCACCTGCTGAGCCGTCATATCCGGCGTTATCGGATTCGACGAGCTGTTTTTATATTTATTATTTTCAAACCACGACGCCATTTCGTCATTTATGCTGCCGTCTCCGTTGTTATCCTCAAACTGGAAGCCGTACGGCTCAAACGTTATAGGGAGACTGTCGTAATAGTCGCAGCCGTTCACGGTCAAGATATCCACGAGCTTTTTAATCATGTAATTAAGCTCCTCGTCCGTCTTTGTCGAGCGCTGCATCACCACGGAATAACCCACCTTGTTCGTTACAAGCGGTGTGCCGTATGTGTCAAGAATCTCGCCGCGCGGAGCCTTTTCGACTATATTCGAGGTAAGGCGGCTCGCCGCCACCTCCGAATACTGCTCTCCCTGAATGATCTGTAAATTGAACATACGAAACAATACCGCCGCCAGCATGACCGCGATAACTATTTTAAGTATAACAAACCTTCCTCTGCTGTTTGGCATGAATTGTCTCCCTCCTACGAAATAAGCTGCTTTTCGTGCTTGTCCTCCTTGCTGTATACCGTATATTTAAGAAGCAGATATACGGCAATCGCAATAAGCGTATTGTATACCGCGTACGGAATGAACACTCTCGTCAATGCGTTCGCCGACAGCGACAAGCTGTTTATAAAATAACCGGCGGCGCTGCTCGCGGCGCTCAGAATAAACACCACAATGACCACCTTGAGCACGCGCGGGAAATTTTTTGATTTGTCACGGAATTTAAGTATAAATATAGTGCTGTATGTATACAGGATCACCTCTAAAGCAAAATTTCCGCCGACAAGCGAGCCCGAAAACACACCGCATATTATGCTCACCGTGAGCGCGGTCACATAATCTCCCTCAAACATGGACAGCGCCATCACAAACGCAAAAACAGCGTCGGGGACAATTCCGTTGACCCTGACGTAGTTTATGCACACCGTTTGAAATATAAATAAAACAAAAACCCAAATAGCGATTTTCAGATTTTTCATACTGCTCTCCTAATTTACTCCGTTTATGACAAGCACCTCATAGACTCTCGAAAAATCCACAGCCGGTTCAACCGTTGCGTAATTGAGCTCTCCCGTGTTATCCGCGTTGATCTCCCGTATGGAGCCCACAAACAGTCCGGCAGGATAAATTCCGCCGCTGCCGGAGGTCTCGAGCAAATCGCCCACTATAATAGTCGATTCCTGATTTATAAACGTCATCTTACATAAGCTGTCAAGACAAAGCGTTTCGTCGCCCTCGACCACGCCCAAGCCGCTCGTTCTCTTTACGCGCACGCCCATAGCGTTGTCATTGTTTAAAATAGTGGAAACCGTAGACCAATTCGGACCCGTTTCCGTAATTCTTCCGACAACTCCCTCATTTGTAATTACGGCGTTGCCGACGTTTACTCCGTCGGATGACCCCTTGTTTATTTCAAGCGTATCGTACCAGTTGCTTTTTGAATACGATATTACGGACGCCGCCACTGTGGAATAATTCACGCTTCCTTTAAGCTCAAGAAGCTGATTGAGGCGCTCATTTTCGCGCCGCAACTCGGTTATATCCTTGTTTTCGTGATTCAGCTCGTTTATTTGATCGACGAGCCGCGCGTTTTCCTCGCGGTAACTCGACATCTCCCAAACGAACCTTATTCCGTCCGCAATCTCGTCGCCAATATACGCGAAACCGTTCTTGATAGGCTCAAAAACTGTGCGCACCGCGAGCGACGCGGGATTGAACCCCGCAAAATGGGCGATTAAAACGCATATCACCACGCACGCCGCAATAATCGCAGCGGCTTTTCTTCCTCTATTTCTCATTAATTTGCTTTCTCCCGTTTAAAGTGTGGTATTCTTTATTTCTTTCCCGCTGCCGCGATCTTCGATATCTTATCGAGAAGCTTGCCCGTTCCGACCGCCACGCAGTCGAGCGGATACTCGGCAACATGTGTGGGTATTTTCGTTTCCTCGCATATAAGCTTGTCAAGACCCTTTATAAGCGCGCCTCCGCCGGTAAGCGTTATTCCGCGCTCCATTATATCCGCCGCGAGCTCGGGGGGCGTATTTTCAAGCGTCATTTTTATCGCCTCGATCATTTCGGCAATATTCTCGCTTATTGCCGCTCTGATATCGCTTTCGGTTATCTGAGTTGTTTTCGGGAGTCCCGTCGAAACATCGCGTCCGCGGACGTCATAGGTAAGCACTTCCTCGTCCTCATACGCCGACGCGATAGCCATTTTTATTTCCTCCGCCATCTTGTCGCCGATATTGATGCCGTGCTCCTTTTTGAGATAATTCACGATCGCGCTGTCGAGCGCATCGCCGGCGATCCTTATCGAATTACTCGCCACTATGCCGTCAAGCGATATAACGGCAACCTCGGTAGTGCCGCCGCCGATATCAACAACCATACTGCCCGTGGCTTCCTCAACCGGAAGTCCCGCGCCGACAGCCGCCGCCATCGGCTCCTCCACGAGCGCCGCCTCCTTGGCGCCCGCCTGTATAACGGCTTCCTCGACCGCCCTTCTCTCAACCTCGGTAATGCCGGACGGTATGCACACGAGCACTCTCGGTTTTAAAATACGGCTTACCTTAGCCTCTTTTATAAACTGGCGTATCATAGCCTGCGTTATATCAAAATCAGCAATAACTCCGTCCTTCATCGGGCGCACAGCCACAATGTTTTCCGGTGTTCTGCCTATCATTTCATTGGCGGCGTTGCCGACAGCGAGAACCTTTCCTTCATATTTATCGATCGCCACAACGGACGGCTCGCGCACAACAATGCCCTTGCCTTTCACATATATCAGCGTGTTTGCGGTACCTAAATCAATTCCTACATCCTTTGAAAAAAGCCCCATTTTTATTTCTCCTTATCAGTTTTTTTGAGTATGTTTATGTCAAAGTCCTTCTCTAATGTATCGGCAAGCGCCGAGATGGGCAATCCCACAACATTGAAATAATCGCCGTCTATCTTTTCAACCAGAGCCGCGCCTTTTTCCTGTATGCCGTATGCGCCCGCCTTGTCCATCGGTTCTCCCGTGGCGATATAGGCGTGTATTTTGTCGTCGCTGAGCGGTCTGAATGTCACGGACGTGCGCACGCTTCTGCAAACGGCGAAGCTGTCGGACCCGCGCATTACGCAGTACCCCGTATAGACCTCGTGCGTTCGTCCCGAAAGGGATTTAAGCATCAAGAACGCATCGTCCTCATCCTTTGGCTTACCCAAAATTTTCCCGTCTAACACAACTATCGTGTCGGCGGATATAATTATCGCGCTTCTTTTCGAACCGAGCTTTTTCGCCGCCGCTGCCGCCTTTAAAAGGGCCAGCTCCTGAGTGTAGAGCGCGGGCTCCGTGTCTTTCGGGACCGAGCTTTCATCAGCGTCGCCGTCGATTATGTCGAAACGAAGTCCTATCCCCGACAGGAGAAACGCCCGTCTCGGCGATTTCGACGCAAGTATAATTTTTTTCAACTATTTCACTCCCCTGAAAAAGTGTCCGCGCGTGAAAGAATTGCCGTCCTTAGGAGCCGGCACCGTCTCTCCCGCGAGAGCGCGCTTATATACATCTATTATTTTACCACATTGTGAAAAATTTTCAACAGTAAAAATCATTCTTATGCGATTTATTTTCAAATTTTTTATTTCTCCGAGTTTATCCGCCATAAAAATCGGCTTCGAATTGAGCAATACCGCCCTGCAGCCTGCTCCGCACACAACGGGAAATTCTTCCTTCATTCTGTCCTTCAGGCGATATTTCATTTTGCCGTTTTGGCATTTCCCTGCGGCATTGAGCGGACAGTTTTTCATAAGCATCAGCGGCAGCCGTCCGTAGCCTATTACCTCCGCCGCCGTCTGCGTATGCTCCAGCAGCTCGCGTATTTCGTTTATGTTTAACTCCGGCGACAGCGCGACCGACGCGAAGTCTTTATAATGCTCCGCGCTCAGTGAATTAAACACATTGAGCCTGAAATCTCCGTACAGCCGCTTGCCGCCGTAACGAAGCGCCGCAGCGGGAGACGAAACCAGCACTGCGTCGGTTTCAATTTTCTGCGGACTGAATATTTCCGCCGCCTTTGTAATTATCTCCGCGCCGCAGCCGATTAATTTCCGCGCAATTTCCTGCGGAGCGTAAATTTCCGCAATACCCGCCGCTGCTGCGGCTCTGCCCTGCTCCTCCGTCATAACCTCGGCGGTAAGAATTATCTCGGCGGGCTTTCGCTCAACTCTCTCTTTCGGCGGAACGGGAAGCTTTCTTCCCTTTTTTCTCTCCGACAGGACGCGTATAAGCAAGTCCGCAGCCTCGCGGCGAACCGCGTTTATTTCCTTTATCGGCACTGTTGACTTCCCGTCCGTCTCGACGCGTACATCAGCCGCCTCAAACGGCGTCCCACCGAGCTTTGTCATCTGAGCGGCAAAGCGCTCCGTATCAAGCGGTTTATTCAAAGCTCTTTCGGCGTTTAGTGTCCCCTTTGTTGAGGCTGTTTTTGTGTCCCCTGTTTTAGTGTACCTCGCGGTCATTGTTATTTCTATGGGTTCACCGATTTTTAGTGTCCCTGACAAGCATACCGGTATTTTGCGTATATTTGCATTTTCCGCCGCTCGGCTTTTCGCTTCTTCGGAAAAAATATTTCCCGCGTCGTTACCTGGATTTTTATGGCTCATCATTGATTTGCCGAGATGTGCTTTGAAATATCCGTCCGTAAAGCCCGAGCGCGAGAAAGCGTTCGTAAGCTCGTCCATGTCGGCTTTTTCGACCTTCGTTCCCAATGCGTCAAGATATTTTCTGTATACTCCGACAACGGCGCTCACATATTCCGCGCGCTTTAATCTGCCCTCGATTTTAATCGATGTCACGCCCATATCGCTTATGGATTTCAGCTCGTTTATTAAAGACAGATCCTTTGGACTCAGCAAATAACCCTCGGCGGCAATATTTTTACCGTCCGTAATGCTGTACGGCAATCTGCACGGCTGGGCGCACCGTCCCCTGTTTCCGCTTCTTCCGCCGAGAATGCTCGACATCAAGCACTGTCCCGAGTAGCACATGCACAATGCGCCGTGAACAAAAATTTCGATTTCGGCGCGCGCGTTTTTGCAAATATACTCTATCTCGCTTCCGGACAGCTCCCGCGCAAGAACCACTCGCGAAAATCCCATATTTTCGAGATATTTTACGCCCTCGAGGCTCGTCACCGTCATCTGTGTGGATGCGTGAAGCGGCATATCCGGCAAAGCCTTATGAATAAGCTCCGCCGCGCCTATGTCCTGAATTATCAGCGCGTCAACTCCGGCATCACTCAATTCATAAGCGTATTCGAGCATCTCGTCCGTTTCGCGCTCCTTGATAAGCGTATTAAGCGCGGCGTGCAGATCCACCCCGTAGAGGTGGCAGTAATCCGCGTATTTTTTTATATCCTTAATCGTAAAATTATCAGCGCCGTTTCTCGCGTTAAAACGCGTTCCGCCGATATACACCGCGTCCGCGCCCGATTGGACCGCAGCCTTCAGTGCCGCCGCTCCGCCCGCCGGAGCCAAAAGCTCTAAAGCGCTCATTTTGCGTCGTCGTCTATCATCGCGAGAATTTCGGTTTCGCGCGACTGCATTTCCTTTATTTTATCCTCCAAAAGCTTTATCTGCCCTTCAAGAAACTTAATCTGCGAATTTGCCTCGTTAAGCTTGTTGCGCGTGTACGCTTTCTCCGCGCGCGCGGCTGTTTCGTCCATGTTCACCTGAGCGGAATCGGCGTCCTCAAGCTGTTTTTTCAAAGCTTTATTTTCCTTCGCGAGCGCCGCGCATCTATCGTTTGCCGCGGCAAGTTTATCGCTGCAGGTTTGGAGCTGGTTTTTCATAAGCCGTCCTGCCTCGTCGGTTTTAAAATACTCGTCGCATATGTTGAGCGCCGCGAGGACTATAGGACGTTCACCTATTATATTTTGCCCGCCCTTTAAGACGTAATCCACCTTTTCGTTGATATGTTCGGCAAGTCTTTCGATGTATTCATCGCTTTCATTGGCGACAACGGTATATCTGCGTGAATTTATCGTTATAGCCAGCTTATTCACAGCCATGATTTTCCACTTCCTTTTCAATTTTATTTCCTTAAATTTACTGCTAAATTATATTATACAATAAAAAGCGCAAAAAAAACAGTAGTTTCGAAAAAAAATTTCAAAAAACTACCGTCTTTTTTATTTTATCCCAAAATCTCCTTTGCTTTAAATATCGCGGCAGCCGTTTTTGCCCTTTTCAAGCTTGCCCGCGGGAATTTCTAGCATCATGCACCGCAATTATCGCTTTCCCGCTGTTTTCAAAAATTCCCCCTTGTTATACTGAAAAAGGTAGTATTACTTAATATACTAATTGTACCATACAACTTTTATACCCGCAACCGTAAATTTACAAAATTATACAAATATAAAAGGGACAGCCTCGCTGTCCCTTATTGCGTTATTCCGCCGCATGGTCTATTTCAAATGTTTTGCCGTCGATCACATACACAATAAAGCTGTCGATGACCCTCCCCGCGTCGTCGGTCGTATTATAAACGATTCTGTCCGGCGTTTTCGGATCGCCCGATATATAAAAGTCCGTCGAGAGCGTTACGCGCTTGCCGTCCTTGATCACGCGCTTTGTTCCCTGATATTCGGGATATTCCCAAAATCCGCCCTCCGACAGTATCTGCGCCGCGATGTCGGGGAAATAATCGAATATGTCGTCGTAGTTAAGAGCGGCTCGATTGTAATCGTAGTCGACTTCCGCGTCTATAGCGTTTTTACGCAGATATTCGCGCAGTTTTTCGTCCGATTTCGTTTTCAGAATACTACTTTTATCCGTTTTTATAAAATCCTCCCAATTCTGCGGAGTGTCCGGAAAATTCTCCGGCATTGTATATGTGATTTTCGGTTCAAAAAACTCAATATAATCAATAAAGGCAAAACTGCCGTCCGGCTCTGCTTTAAACCGCAGCTCTCCCGGTCCGCCCAAGCTGTTCACGGCGGTGTATATACCGTCCGTTACGCCGTATTTCGTATAAAGCGAGTGAACGTATACTGTATAAATATCATCTTCATTCGAAATCACAAAATTTTTATGGACAGCGATACCGATTTCGCCGCCGCTGACGTAATTTTCGTATTCTTCCGCAATCGTCCTGTCGATCGCTTCTTCAAAATTGTCTTGTCTGAGTATGGATACGCTTGTTTCATAATCGTCGATCCTGAACATTCCTTCAACACGCTCATAAAGCTTTGAAAAATTTTCGGCATTTTCGTATGCTGCGGTAAACAGATCGCCGTACATTTCAACACATTCCCGCTTTGTAACACTGAAACTTTCCAAAGGATTGGGCATTACAAACATTACATAGTCTGCGTTGTCAATAATCGAGAGAAAAATCACAGCCGCGCCGCCGAGCTTGTCTTTTTTGATATTATCATTATTTTCGGGCGAATAATAAAGCTTTAACCCATAGCCCTCCGGCACGCTGCCGTCGTCCAAATCCGTATCAAGCTCCGTGCTCGAATACGGCATGTCGACTATAAACGGGATATGGTTGAAAAGCTCTATCGAGTTCCAGTTGTTCCCGATATACGGCGATTTGTATTCATAAAGCTCCTTCGCCGTGTTTTCGGCAGCGTCTCCCGAGCCGCAGCCGACAAGTGCTCCGCCGAGCACGGACGCGATTATCGCAGTCGTAAGAAGCGCTATGCCGCGCTTTTTCGCGGTCGTGTCGAATATGCTCCCGAAACGCTCCTTCATAGCCCGCTTTCCGCCCAGAAAATGCGTGGATAAAGCCGGCTTGAAGCCGCGGCTGTTTTTCATAATTTCGAGCATCGCGTGGGCGTATTCGTCGGGCTTATTCGCCGCGCGTACCGTGATGCTGTCGCAAATAAGTTCAAGGTCGTTATTCGCGCTTTTCGCCATCGCGTACACGAGCGGATTGAACCAATGCATTGCGTTTGCGAGAGTCAGCGCGAGCTTGTACCATAAATCGCGGCGGCTGTAGTGAACCAGCTCATGGCGCAGCACAAGCGCAAGCTGCTCCGCGTTCAGCTCGTTTTTCGGCAGCAGCACCATCGTATCTGTAAATCCGATAAGCATGGGACTGTCGATTTCCGTGCATCGGTAAATATGTATATCGCGCATTATTCCCATGTCGATTTTCAGTTCGCGGAAAATTCTCCGTGCTTCCTCGTCAGCCGGCGCACACCAGCGTTTTACGCGTTTTTTGAAAAGCGCGTACGCAATGCCCTGATACAGCAAAAACAAAATTACTCCCGCAGCCCAAATTAATGACAGCGCCTCCATTGCGGTGAGTCTGAACGGCTGCGTTATAACTCCGTTCGGCTCTGCGCGCAGCGCGGACGGATACTGAACGCTGTATGTGACCGGCGTGTTTTCCGATTGACCGCTTTCGAGCGCGAAGCCTTCGTTCGGCTCGAGCGTCACGACCGATTCGGGCGCATTTATCGTGACCGCGCGCTCGGGAAGCGACACATTAAACGGTATAATTAATCTGACCGCGATGACTAGCCACACGAAATACCGCCATTTCACGCCGTAGCGTTTCTTTATGGCCTTCCCGAAAATCAGCGCGGGCGCTATTATGACCGACGCGGATACCGTAATTTCAAGGACGTTCGAAAACACATCCGAAAGGCGCGCGAGCTTGCAGAACGATACGATCCACGGAAATATAATATCGGTAAAAACAGCTTCACCCATACTTAACCCTCCTTCGCGTTCTCGATAATCGCCGAGATCTCGTCAATATCCTCCTGCTTCAGCCTGTGCGTGTCCGCGAGCGCGGCGAAAAGACGCGAGCAGGAATTGCCGTAGAATTTCTTTAAAAAGCTTTTCGTTTCCAGCTCGCGGTAGTCGTCCTCTCTGATTTTCGGCGAATAGTAATTGAGCCGTTTTTCCGTTGTGACATCTACAAAGCCGCGTTTCTGAAGCCTTGAAAGAATAGTTTGCAGCGTTGACATTGTCCATTTCTTGTCTCCGCTTAAAAGCTCCAGTATCGCGGAGGTTTTCATTGGTTCGTTTACGCTCCACAAAACGAGCATAACGGATAATTCGCTGTCGGGCAGCTTTTCGATTTTCATGTTGTTTGTCCTCCTCGTATAATAAAGTAGTAGTTTTTAGAGTTCCTCTCCAAGAACTATGGTATACTGTATAAGATGCTGTGGA
>CANRJY010000022.1 GCA_947631085.1 uncultured Clostridia bacterium
TAATGACGCAAAGCTCACGCGAGTGACGATCCCGTCAAGCGTGAAGTCCATAGGCTACGGTGC
This sequence comes from uncultured Clostridia bacterium, assembly GCA_947631085.1. Classification (GTDB taxonomy): domain Bacteria; phylum Bacillota; class Clostridia; order UBA1381; family UBA1381; genus CANQXJ01. Next base: position 64 of record CANRJY010000022.1, read on the forward strand.
GTTTTACGGACAAAACTCTGTAAAGCTTTTGGTTGAGCCTGACTCGTTCGCGGAGCAATACGCCATTGATAACAATATCGAATATGGATTGATCATCGGCGCCAACAATATATATCTGAATATCAAAAAGCCGGACGGAACCGGTATTACGGACGGATTTGACGTAAACTGGTACGAAAAGGGCTCACAAACCATAATCGGAAGAGGCGGCGTCCTTCACAGCGCGGAGCAGGGCAAGGAATATGAATACGAAATAATCCTTAAGGAGGCGCTGTGCTTCGATTACAACACCCCCGCGCGCGGAACGGCGGTAATCGGCGACCATTGTGAGGTCACGCTCGAAGCGCTGGACAGCGTTACCGTGTCGGGAAGCGTTACCGACGAAAACGGCGCTGTCCCGACGGCGGCAATAAGAGTAACGCAGCTGATGGGCGACTACACTAGAAATATAGACGCGTCCTTAAATAACGGAGCGTTTACCTTCACGGCTCCGAACGTCCCGACGGCGGTTTACATAACTTCGGACGGATATTACACGGCGTCAAAGGCGGCGATACCCGCTTCAAATAAGCTCGGCAGCATAAATCTCGGCAAAATCGTTCTGAAAAAGCTGCCAGAGAACAGACTTAAGCTGTCGCTTTACGAAAGAGCGGCCGCCGTCGAAAACGCCGATTCAAGCAGGACGGAAATTGTAAGCTTTGACGGCATATCGTTCAAATTAACGGACACGACGGGCGGATTTGAAATTACGGAATATACCCCGCAGTACCCGTATATCGTCCTTGACGACGACCGCGTCAAGGAGGGCGACAGAATACAAATCGCCGCGTCATCCTCCTCGAGAAAGGACGCTTCGGCAAGCGCCGTGCTCAACGGCGAGCGAACCGGAACAGCCGAAATGGAATTTTTGGGGAACGGTAAATTCTACGCGTCAAACATAACGGCGGACAACGGACTGTACGCGCTGGTATTCGACGGCAGCGGCGTACTTGTCAAGAGATACGCGCCGGCGGAAAACAGCTTTTACAGCGACTCCATGCCCGACGGCGAATACAGCGTTGTTTTCCTTGAAAAGAACACAATGCTCAGAAGCATATCCTCGATAGGCAAGCTTGCGGAGTACGGTCTTAACGAGAATAAGGATTATATTTTAAGAAAAGTGAACATAAACGCGGGAAGCATTGTGCGTGTCGGAGACTTCGCGCTGCCCGCACTCGATTTGAGCCATCTGTACTACACCGTTGACAGCGCAACAAGCGTCAGCGCGAATAAAACGGAGGCTGTGCTCGGAAATATCGTCACGGTGCGCGCGGAATATGCGACGGACGGCAGACACGATATAAGCGGCGAGGAAATACTTGTCGATCTCCCCGACGGCGTGGACGTTATCGAGGGTAGCGTCACGGTTGACGGCAAGCCCGTGGATTACACGCTCGACGGCGGCACTATGTCGGTCAAAACCGATAAGGATAAGGCGACGGTGCGGTTCTACGTCTCGGCGTATCAGGCGGGCGAATATGATATCAACGTGTCGCTCGGAATGAACGTCGGCTCCGACAGTCTTGCCCAGCCGATAGGCGTTGCGCATTTCAAGGCGACATCGCTCACCATGGATATTGACGGAGTAACCGCGAGCAAACAGGTCACCGTCAAGGGAAAGGCGCTGAACGGAAGCAAAGTCACGCTGTACGACGGCGCTGACGAGGTCGGAACAGTCACCGCGAGCGCGTTCGGCTCATGGCAGCTCACATTCGAGCTGGTAAACGCATATAAGTATTCGTATCATGTTATTTACGCAAAGGTGAATAACGAGTATATGTCGGATCTCACAAGCGAGTATTATATTGTGAAATATGATCCCGATTTGGCGCAGGTGGTGAAGGTCACAATGATAAACACCGCGCATCCCCCGGGAAATGCGACTCCTCAGGAATACGAGACTGTGTTCGATTTTCAGAACCCCGACTCAACGGTAGACTCATACCGTTATTGGCCGAATTATCCGGAGTTCACCTTCGAGGTCGAGCTGGATAAGGATGTGAGCGAGGACAGCGAGGTCGTCGTCGAGGTATATACCGAGGATGGCAGCATCGTGGAGCTGCCCGCCAAAAAGGATAAAAACACCGGATATTGGGTAGCCTCGGGCTCCTTCAGAAGCGGCTCGAGACCCACAAACGTGGGCGTGTCGATAAGCGAAGAGACAGGTTTCCCTTCGATGAGCGCGAGCGATTTTAACGAGGCTTTCGAGGACGTTCTGGAAGAGACTCTTCAGCAGGTCGAATACGGTGAGGTGGCTGACCCGTTGGATCCCGAAAACGGCACCTATGTCTCGGGCGACGATGAAGTCCATTATAAGGTGGAGCGCGAAATAACCGACGAGAAGCCGGACGAGGATACGCATCTTAGAGTCCCGCTCGACGACGGCGAAATGTATTTGGGCGCGGAGGAGGAAAACGGAACGATAAAGGCGGAGGTTTACGCCGACCCCGAGACCGCGGAGCGTATGCCGGAGCTTTTCCCGCAGAACGAATATGATCAGCGCTTTTCGGATATAGAACGCGACCATTATGTCGGTATGAGCACGACAATAACCGAGGGCTTGGGAAACGTCGCGCACGCCGAATCCCCGGGAGGCGTGGCGGACGCGATATTCGGAATAATCGACGGGCTTATATCCAACGAGCTGGAGGCGCGGGACGCCAGAACGTCAGCCTGCCTTATGATGAGAATCGAAGAATTTGAGAAAAACGGAGACAGCGAGATTGTGGGATTGGTCGACCTAAGAAGAGTGATGGATCGCACAAAAGAAATGCGCGAGCTCTTTAACGAGGTTGAGGATGCACTTGGCAGCGATATAAGCTTTACCGGCACCGCGCAGGAGCGCGCGGCAAGAAATATACTCAGACGCGCCATTCAGATAGGCAAGGAGATCGGCTGCGACATGAATAAAATATCGGTGAGAGAGAATCTTATGAGCTTGGAAGGCAACTCGGACCTTAAAAACTGTCCCGACGGCTGCGGATGCCGCTCAACCGCCCGTGAATACGGAGAATCGCCGTACAGCTGCTGCATCGACTGCGGAAAACGGAGACAGCAGCCGTCCGGCCGGGACAAGACCATTATCGACGATCCCTCGGGCTATGTTTACGAGGCTGTGCCGTCAAACAGAGTTGAGGGCGTAAAAGCCGAGGCGTATTACCTCGAGAAGGTTCTTGACAAATTCGGAGAGCCGACCGGCGAGGAAAAAGAGTCGCTGTGGAACGCCGAAGATTACGACCAAAAGAATCCCGTCTACACAGATCCGGGCGGCGCATACGCGTGGGATGTACCGACGGGCAAATGGAAGGTGAAATTCTCGAAGGAGGGCTATTACGACACGGACTCCTCGAAGGACGCCGCGGCGGTTGACGGATATCTGCCCGTTCCTCCGCCTCAGACTGAGGTAAATACGGCGATAGTTTCAAAAGCCGACCCCGAGGTAAAGTTGGTAAATATATACACAGACAGGATAGAGATAACGTTTACGCAGTATATGCGGCTTGATTCCGTCAACAATTCCAACGTGTCCGTAACCGCAAACGGGGGCAGAGTAAACGGAACCGTAGCGCCGATGAACGCCGAATACAATTACGAGGGTACGGAGCAGTTCGCGAGCGTGTTCGCGTTCACGCCCGATAACGAGATTTCGGGCAGCGCTTCCGTAAGCGTTAAGAACGCGGTCAACTACGCGGGAAATACAATGCGCGAACCTTATTCCGAAACCGGTACGGCGCAGATCAGACCCGAGAGTATAGATTCTGCCGGCAGCATGAATATAGACTGCAACGGAAACTGGACGATTTCGGTTCAGGTACTTCCTGTTCAGGCGGGCGCGAATAAAAAGATAAATGTCGCGTCGTCGTCGCCGAGCATCGTAAGCGTCACGCAGGAATCCGTAATGACGGACGAAAACGGCACGGCGAATATTTCGATACGCGGCAATCTACCCGGCTTTGGCGTTATAATGCTTTCACTCGACGGAACGAACATCGGCAGGAATATAGAGATCAACGTCGGCGATTTGGACGGGGACGTAACAATTCCGGTCGAGGTCGGCGGCGCCGTAAAGGGCAACACGATCATCGCTGCGGCATATGACGCGGCGGGCGCTTTGACGGGAGTAGCGACGCAGATCGCGACGGGCGAGGAAAAGGAAATCATAAATTTGGAATGTCCCGCGCGAACCAAAAAAATCAAAATAATGGAATGGGATTCGCTGACCGGCATGAAACCCGTAAATCAGCAATAGAGCAAAAATAGGCGCGAAAATCGGGGGATCATTCTCTATCTCCCGAGGCGGCGCGCAAAAACAGAGTCTTGCAAAATCGAGCAGGGCTCTGTTTTTTTATCCCGACGCGGACAGTATGCGCCGCGCGGCTTAAGCGTCCGCCAGGGCGATCGCCGCCGTATGCTCCAGTAAATACGCCTGTCGGCGCTCGGGCAAATACGCGCGCTGCTTTTCCGTTTCCGCTTTCGCGCGGTATGTCCGCTGAAAATTGCTCGCGATAACGCTGTTTACCGTCGCCTCGTCCATCATCGCCCATTCGTGCAGCTGATGCGCGTCGCCCACTATGCGCCGAAGCGGCTCGGGCAGCTTTTCGTATTCCTCAACGTAATTGTAGCCGCTGTTGCAGAGCGCCTTGCGCACCCTCGCCCACGCCTCGAGCTCCGACATTTCCTCACCGCCGCCGAGAAGAAGATCGAGCTTCTCGTTTATCTCCGAGATAGTCGGCGGGAACTTGTTCGTCGAGATAACCGCGTCCACCGCCTGAAGCATTGTCCCGTAATCCACATTCCCAAAGTGCCTGTACCAGAGCCGAGCCGCCGCCAGCTTGTCCGCCTCGGTCTGTTTGTCGTAAAACCTCGGATATGCCGCCGTGAGTATCGCCATTATTTGTACCGTTTCGTTTTTAGTCATAACGTCCTCCTTAAAAAATATCGTCACTGTTTCCACTAGCCGCAAGATTCAAGAAAAAATTATTGCTCTTGGGGGAGTCATTCTTACTCCCCTCACTCTTACTAAATTCTTTTACTATATTTATCTTACTATCCTTGTAATTTGACGGGATACCCTCTTGTAAATCCGCGGGACACCCTCTTGTAAATCCGCGGGATACCCCCTTGTAAATCCGCGGAGCACCCTCTTGTAAATCCGCGGAACACATAGGCTTAATATATCTTCTGTCAACGCATTTCGTTCCGTCCGCGTAATGGAACGACCGCTGTATGTAACCCGTTTTCACAAGCGTTTCCAGCCACTTATTCACCGACGATTTCGAGCTCCCCATAATTTCCGCGAGCGCCTTGTTGGACGCGAAGCAGCGTTTCTCGCCGTTCGCCGCGAGCCGCACTATCACGCCGTATAAAATCTTTTCCGGATACGAAAGCCGCGTATCGGACAAGACGCTGTCGTAGACCTTGTAAAACCGTTCCGCCTTCACCGCGCGCCCTCCCGTTCATCCGAAAACGCCGCTTCGGGCGCAAAACTCCGCTGCCGCATTAAATCACTCTCCTTGTTCCTTGATATATATATTATATCACAAAAAGATACAAATGTCAACCATTTTTGAAAAATTGTCAATTAAAAAGACACAAAAAAGCCGCGCGGGCGCGGTTTATCCGATTTTGGCGGTCGGCTCAGCGGCGGGGCTGAATACTGCGCTTAAACAGCTCCCTGCGGTAATCGCTCGGACACATTCCCACGGACTCGCGGAAAACGCGGCTGAAATAGAGCGCGTCCGAATAGCCGACGGCGGCGGCGACCTCCGACACGGACATGAGCGTCGAGCCGAGCAGCATCCGTGCGTGATTTATGCGTATATTTTTATGATACTGCTGCATGGTCATGTTTTTCTCGCGCTTGAAAACCGCCGCCATGTATTTATAGCTCAGGAAAAACTCCTTTTCCAGCGCCGACGCGGAAAACGGCTCGGTGTAGCTTTCCTGGAGATACGCGCATATCCTGTCCGACAGGCTGCTTTCGCCCGAGTCGTTATAAACCGCGATCTGCGTAAGCAGCTCGAAAAGGCGCGTGTTTATATCCCACAGCCTCATCGGATCGTCCGAGTAAAAATAGTCGATATACCGCTCTATCAAGCTTTCAATACGGCTGTTTTCAAGCCCCGAAAGCTGTTTGGGCAGCGCCGCCGTTTTTTTAAACGCCCGCGCGGAGCAGTTTTCTCTCATACACTCCGGCTCGCCCGCGCTGTCGCAAAAATGCAGGTAATACCAGCGCGTGCCTTTTTTTATTTCGCGCCGTCCGTAATGGTGGACTCCGCTTTTCAGAAAAAGCAGCTCGCCCGCGCCGACCGCGTAATCCGTGCCGTCCTCGGTCACATAAACAGTGCCGTCGATGACATAAATAAGCACATTGAAGCCCGCCGTTCTGTCCATATGATAAAACGGCTCGGCGGCGGCGAGCAGTCCGCACTCCGAGAGCAGCGGCGGACGGGTGTTGGATAAAATGATCTTATTCATGATAATTCTCCATATAATTCCGAATATAATCTATTGTTTTCGTCTTATATTGGGATTATAATACATATAAGAAAAAATGTCAATACGGGGAAAGGAGAAAGGATAATGAAACTGAAGAAAACAGTGGCGATAACAGCTGCCTTGTCGATCGTTATGTCGGCGATTGCGCCTGCCTTCGCGGCGGATATTGCTCCGTCGGGCGCAAAATGGACGCTCACAGCCGAAAAATCGATGGCGGCTGACGGCAAAATCACGGTATACGCGTCGGCTGCGGGCGATACGGGGGATAAGACGGTGCTTTTGTCCGCCGCCGCGTATGATGGGGATAAGCGGCTTAAATCGGTCGATGTTTATCATGGCGCATTGGGCGCGAACGGCGCGCTTAATGAGGAGCTCACACTCGCCGCGTCGGACGCGGACGAGATCGCGGTATATCTTTGGGACGCGCAAACAAAGGAGCCGCTCGCGGATAAGGTGACCGTTACAAAGACGCGCGAGGGCGGGCTTGCGTATTACTACAGCTTTGAAAATCCCGCCGATACGTCGTCGCTGCTTCACGGCGGAGCGGCGGTCGAGAACGGAAAGGGCATCTCCGGAAACGGTCTGACGTTCGACGGCACAAATGGCTATATGCAGCTCCCGAACAACATCATGACGGACAGTATGACTATCATGGCGTGGGTCAAAACGGACGCGGTTCAGGACTGGGCGCGGCTGTTCGATTTAGGCTCGAGCCAGAGCAATTATTTCTTCTATTCGCCGTCGAACGGACGCGTTGAATCGAGCGTAGGCGGAGCGATGGACACAATGGACGTCACGCCGTTCACGAACACGGGAATATGGGAGCATTACGCGGTCACGCGCACGGCAAATCATGTCGCGCTGTACCGAAACGGCGCGCTCGTCGCGGAGGCTGACTGCGCCAAGGCGGTGACGGCTATAAAGGAAACATCAAACTACATAGGCAAATCGCATTACGCGAGCGACAAGTATTTTAAGGGGACTATGGACGAGATAAAAATTTACAACAAAATCTGCGCCGCCGACGAGATAAAGGCGGCATACGACGAATACGCGGCGGAGCTTTCGAACGCCGCGGCTTACAGGGACTGCGCCGATCTCGGTTTCGGCACGACCGAGCTTACAGGAACCACGGCGCTTCCGATAAAGGGCGCCAACGGCAGCGATATTACATGGACGTGCTCGGACGCGTCTGTGATCGGCGCGGATATGACGATAACAGCACCCGCGTCGGGCGAGGCTGACAAGCGCGCGGCGCTCACCGCGACGGTCAAAAACGGCGGCGCGGTTTACACAAAAACATTCGACGTGACGATCCTCGCCGCGCCGTCGGTAACGGGGCTTTCCGACTACAGCATGACGGACGTTGAAATGAAGGACGATTACCTTATAAACGGCACGGAAAAAATGGCGGCGTATCTGAACGATTTCGACGTGAACAAGCTCGCGTCGGGCTTCAGGCGCACCGCGGGGCTGTCCGACACGTCCGACACTTACCCGGGCTGGGAAACGAGCCTTATCGCGGGTCACGCGGTCGGTCATTACATGACGGCTGTGGTGCAGGGCTACAACAATACGGGCGACGAGGGGCTTCTTAAAATGTCGAACGACCTGATCGACGCGCTGTACGAGGCGCAGATCAAGGAGGACACGACCGTAAACGGCAATCCCGTCAAGAAGGGCTACCTGTTCGCGACAACAAACGCGTGGAGCGGCGGCAAAACGGTAACGGGCGAGGTTCAGTTTGACAATGTGGAAGGCAATAAAACGAATATCACAACTCAGGCGTGGGTGCCGTGGTACACGATGCACAAGATACTCGCGGGGCTTGTCGATACATATAAGCTGACCGGCAACGAAAAGGCGCTCGAAACAGCCGACGCGCTCGGAACGTGGGTTTACAACAGGGTCGGAGGCTATAACTCGACCATGCAGGCGCGCGTATTAAATATCGAGTACGGCGGCATGAACGACGCGCTTTACGAGCTTTACAAAATCACAAAAAATCCCAATCACGCGAAGGCGGCGCATATGTTCGACGAGATAAGCCTGTTCGACAGCATTTACAATCATAACGACGTGCTCGCGAACAAGCACGCCAACACGACGATACCGAAAATTATCGGCGCGCTCAACCGCGTGAGGGCTATCGACGCGACAAACGGTCAGCTCGAAACGGACGCTCCCGACAGCGCGCATGACAGGGAATATTATCTCACAGTCGCGGAGAATTTCTGGGATATGGTCGTAAACGACCACTCGTATATCACGGGCGGCAACAGCGAAAACGAGCATTTCCGCGCGGCACACACCGAAAACGCCTTCCGCGACGAGGTAAACTGCGAAACGTGCAACACCTACAATATGCTCAAGCTGTCGCGCGAGCTGTATAAGCTGACGGGCGAAAAGAAATATAAGGACTATTACGAAGGCACGTTCCTCAACGCTATCGTGTCGAGCCAAAACCCCGAAACGGGCATGACTATGTACTTCCAGCCGATGGCGACGGGATATTTCAAGGTATTCTCGAAGCCGTGGACGGATTTCTGGTGCTGCACAGGCTCGGGCATGGAAAACTTCACGAAGCTCACGGACAGCATCTACTATAAAAAGGACGGCGCGGTTGTTGTAAACCAGTACATCAGCTCCGTTTTGACCGATAAGGATAACAATATAAAGCTCACGCAAGCATCAACTCTTCCCGACGGCGAAACGTCAATTCTCAATGTCGAGCCGATTTCGGGCGATACGCAGAGCGCGGACGTTATGCTGCGCGTTCCCGAGTGGTGCGCGTCCGCTCCGACGATCAAGATAAACGGCGAAAATTACGACTATACGCAGTCGGCGGGCTATGTGACGATCGGGCGCGAGTGGAAAGCGGGCGATAAAATCGAGATCACAATGCCTATGGAAATGCGCGCGTACGGACTTGCGGACAACGATACCGTAACGGCGTTCAAATACGGCCCCACGGTTCTCAGTGTAGGCTTGGGCAAGGAAAATATGACCGAGACAAGTCATGGTATGGCGGTAAGAAAGCCGAAAACGAAAGCGGACGTGAACGAGTACGTTATAATCGATTCCGATTACGGCACGCGCGAGGATTGGCTCAATAATCTCGGCGAAAATATGGTAAAGACCGACGGCAAGCTCGAATTTACAATGAAAAACACCGACCAAGAGCTTGTGTTCACGCCGCACTACAGACGCTACGACGAGCGCTACGGCATTTACTGGTATGTGTCGGGCATGACCGCCGACGAGCAGCAGGCGCAAATACTCGCCGACAAGCAAAAGGGACGCGACGAGAATATTATAATAGACTCGATAGAGCCGTCGCACGATCAGCAGGAGAACGGTCACGGCTACACGCAGGATAAATCCGTCGGAGTCGAGGGTACGGGCGATATGGTAAATTACCGCGCGATTTCGAGCGGCGGCTATGTCGATTACCCTATGGCGGTCAAGAAGGGCGTTAAGAATTATCTGTCGGTGACGTATCATTCGAGCGACAGGGACACTAAAATGACGATTTATATTGGGGACACTAAAAATGGGGACACTAAACTTGCCGACGTGACCGCTTCGGGTAAGGACGAAACAGTGCTTTACGAAATCCCCGAGGCGGCTGTAAACGCGGCGGAGCCGGCTGCGTCGGGTACGATAGAGGGACGCGACGCGCTCCATATGGTATTCCGCGCCGACAAGGGCACTGACGCGCCGAAAATATGCGGCATGGTAAAAATCGTGACCGACTACGGTCGGGACGCGTCGCTTTCGGAGCTGACGTTCGAGGGCGGCGAGCTCTCACCCGCGTTCAGCCCCGACACGACCGAGTACACGCTTACGCTTCCGTCGGGCGCGGAGAGCGTCACGCTAAAAGCGGCTCCCGCCGACAAATACGGGCTTGTGTATGTAAACGACGCGCTGATAAACGACGCCGTGGCGAAAACCGTTCCCGTTTCGGAAAAAATCACGGTCATGGTTTACGCCGAGGATCACGAAACGTCGAAAACATACGCGGTAAGCGTCAAGTCAAAATGACGCGGCGTGAAATTTAGTTATTGACATTACGGACGATTCGTCATATAATTTTATTTACAGAATACAGAATAAGGAGGAAAAGAATATGAAATACGAGATTTTCGGAGGAGTTCTTCCGGCGGTCGAATTGACGCTCGATAAAGGCGAAAGCGTTTATACGCAGTCCGGAGGCATGGCGTGGATGACGGACGGATTCACAATGGGTACAAACACATAGGGCGGACTGTTTAAGGGTATCGCGCGCTCATTTTCGGGCGATTCGATATTCATGGCGACGTACACGGCGGATAAAGACAACGCAAAAATCACCTTCGCGTCGGCGGCGCCCGGGGAGATACGGCCGCTCAGCATTGACGCTTCGCATGAGTACATAGCGCAGAAGGGCGCGTTCCTGTGCGCCGAGGACGACGTAAAGCTCAAATCCGTATTCACAAAATCCTTCGGCGCGGGACTGGTCGGCGGCGAGGGCTTTGTCCTGCAGGAGCTTTCCGGCAGCGGAACGGCGTTTTTGGAGCTTGACGGAAGCCTCAAGGAAATAAATCTCGCGGCGGGAGAGCGCATAAAGGTAGACACGGGAAACGTCGCGTTCTTTGAAAAATCCGTGGGATATTCGGTGGAAACCGTAAAGGGCTTGAAAAACAAGCTTTTCGGCGGCGAGGGACTGTTCCTGACCGTTCTGACGGGCCCCGGCAAGGTATGGCTGCAAACGGTGAGCATAGCGGAGCTCGCGTCAAAAATCAGAAGATATATACCGACCCAAAGCTCATAAACAAATTCGAACACTCCGAAGGATCTCTTCGGGGTGTTTTTGTATACCGCGCGCGAAAAATGTCGCCGCGTGTCAAAAAATATATTTGCATTATTATATCTGTTGTGATAGTATAATTATAAGCGCGTATCCGCGCGGAAATCATACAGAAACGGGTGATTTTATATGAAGAAAACAGGCGTTGTCCTGCTCGCGATGCTCACCGCCGCCGCTATTTCGGGGTGCGGGGTTCGGGACGCGGACAAAACCGTTAAAATAGCGGTCATGGAAAACACGGAGAATGTGCCTCCGCTGTATGAGGACGGGATAAAAAAAGCGGTCGAGTATATAAACCAATCGTCGTCCGAAACCGGACTTACCGTCGAGTGCGTCTTTTACGGCGGCGGCGGAAGCTACGAGGAGGGCGCGGCGACCATAAACTCGCTTGCGAAAAGCAAGGATATCACCGCCGTGATAGGCTCGACCGATATGGATATCAACAAAACCGCCGCGCACGTTTTCAACGACGCGGGCAAGCTGTTCATCGTGCCGTTTTCTCTGTATGACAGCGTTTACGAGGACAATAATTACAGCACCGTTTTCTCCATGTGCAATTCCGCGGGAATTGTCGGAAAAAGTCTGAGATACGCGGTTCAGCGGTCATCCGCGAAGCGCTGGGCGGTATGCGCCATGCCGGACGAGTTCTCCACCGAGGAAATGAACGGCTTTATACGGTACGAAACGGACGACGGAATACAAATAGTTGACTGCGTGAATATCGAAACGCTCAAAAGCGACTTTGACCGCGTCTACGGCAGATGGGAGGCTCTCGGCGTTGAGGGAGTTATGATGTTCCCGAGGAGCGCGGACGGATTTGAGCTGCTGAAAAAGATTAAAAGCCGCAATCCGAATATGGTATGCGGCGGCGACACGTCGTTCGACAATTTTGACATTTTGACTCAAAGACCGGATATTATGCAGATCATGCCCGGGTTTATCGTATCCGACGACTTCACGTTTGAATACTCGTCAGACGACGGTGACGACCTCAAAGAGGTATCGGACCGCTACCAGGAGGAAACGGGAAAAACGTTCGACACATGGTTTCTTCAGGGATTTAACGCCGTGAAAATGGTTACGGACACCGCCCTGGAGGCGGGCGCGGTCGATGGGAATGAAATAGCCGGTCTGCTGCATCAAAACGGCTATAACGGACTTTGCCAGGAATTTTCGTTCGACGAAAAGGGTATGCAGACCGGAGACAAATATCGCTATTACATATACTCGCCGGACGGAAGCGGACGGATGCAAGGCTATGAGGTAAAGAAAGATGAATGAGAAAAAGACAAACCTATTCAGACAAGAGGCGCTTGAGAATAATTCGGAGCGGACGGGAAAGGGCGTTGCGCTGCGCGCGGTCGGATTGAAATTCGCCCTGTTCACGGCGGCTTTGGCGGTCTGCGCGGCGCTGTTCGCACTGTGGCTCATAATGGGCGAGGTTTACGAGACATTGTCCGTGGACGGCATCATATGGCCCTCCGAGAGCGGCGGCGAAATATACGCCGAATACGGCGGCTCCGTGTCAAAGGTCACCGTGTCGAGAGGCGCGAGGGTAAAGGCGGGAGACATTCTCGCCGTGATACCGCAGGAGGATATCCTGTCGGATATTGAAAGCGGCGCCGTCGAGGCGGACGCTAAGCTTTACGGCGAATATGACCGCCGCTCGGTCATCCGCTCCAAAACGAACGGCATCGTCACATATATAGCGGACGAAAACACATATGTGAAGGCGGGAGAGAAAATCGCGGAAATCACTCCGTACGACGAGAGCGGAAACAACATGACCCTGATAGCGTTCATTCCATCGGACAAGGGCGGGCTGCTCTCTCTCGGCGCAGACGCGCAGGTCATGCCGGATTTCGCCCCGAGGGAGAAATACGGCTATATCAACGCCTATGTTTCCGATATAGCGCAGTATCCGGTAAAGGGCGAATACATAAAGGAAAACCTCGGCAACCTGTTTTTGCCGTCCATCAATGAGGAAAACAACTACCTGGAGGTTGAGATAACAATGCTTGCCGACGCCGAAACGTTAAGTCATCTGAAGTGGTCAAGTCCGGCGGGCGGCGACATAAGCGCGCCGATGGGAACCATATGCACGGCGGATATAGTTATCGATAAGCATCATCCGTATCAGTGGCCGTTTTAGGAGGACGATATGAAAAACGTAAAAAAGATACGCCCGATCCTGCAAATGGAGCAGACGGAATGCGGAGCGGCGTCCCTGGCGATGATTTTGGAATATTACGGGAAAAAGGTGGCGCTCGAGGAGCTGCGCCGCGAATGCGGAGTTTCCAGAAACGGCGTGAACGCGAAAAATATAGTCAAGGCGGCTAAATTTCACGATTTGAACACACGGGCGTTCCGCTCGGATATAGAAAATTTAAAAACACTTGCGATGCCGCTTATAATACATTGGAACATGAATCATTTTCTCGTGCTGTGCGGCTTCGACAAGCGCGGCGCGGTGCTGGCGGATCCGGCGTACGGGCTGAGGAGCGTGTCGATGGACGAGTTTTCGAAATCGTTTACCGGTATCGCCCTGGAGCTCACGCCGAACGAGAATTTTAAGGCAGTCTCGCCGTCCGAAAAGCAAAGCGGTTATATAGCGTCATGCGTCGGACCGTTTTTGCCGTATGCCGCGTACTTCGCGCTGATAGAGCTGTGCGCCCTGATAGGCGGCGCGGCGGCGCTTTTCCTCGATTCGGTGTTCATAGACAAGATACTTATCGGCGCTAACACGCAGCACCTTCAAATTCTGCTGCGCGTGCTTATCTGCGCGGGATTTACGGCGGTTTCGGCGGCGGTATTAAAGGAGGGAATACGCTGCCGCATAAGCAAGCGCCTTAACATGATAATAAACTCGGGCTTTATCAACCATATTTTAAAGCTCCCGATAGAATTTTTCACGGAGCGCAGCGAGGGCGACCTCACTAACCGATATAACTCGTCCATGCTGATGGGGGAGAAGATAACAAGGCTCGCCGCGCCGGTTCCCGGGTACATAATACAGATAGCGGTATATTTGGCGATGATGCTGATACTGAACGTGCATATAGCCGCCATAGGAATATTGTCGGCGGCGCTTAATATTGTCATAATACGCGTCAGCGCGAAAAAATACGAAAAAATATCAGGCTCCGTGAGCCGCGATACGGGCGCGCTTCAGGGGAGCATATCGGGAACCGTCGGCGCGATAGAGGCGATAAAGTCCTGCGGCGCCGAGGAAAGCGCGTTCGAGCGGCTCATCTCCGCCGGCACGCGGGCGCTGAACACGAAAACGGAGGTTGACAAAACCGACATTTACTCGGGCAGTCTGTTCGCGTTTTTAAACGCGTTCTCGTCGGGCGCGATACTCCTCTGCGGAGTATGGGAAATACTTTCCGGCTCCATAACCGTCGGAGTGCTCATCGCCATGCAGGCTGTCGCGGCCGCCATGCTCGAGCCCGTCGGAAAGGCGGTCGCGTCGGAAAAGGACGTTCAGGGTCTGAGGGGCGAAACGGCGCGCGACGACGACGTTATGCGCTACAAGGACGACGATAAATTCCTCGGCGGCTCAGAGGAGCAAAAGACCGATATCAGCGGAGACATAGAGCTAAAGGACGTAGAGTTCGGCTACAGCGCGGTAGACGAGCCGCTTATAAAAAATTTTGATCTCACTGTCAAAAAGGGCAGCTGTGTGGCTATCACCGGCGCGAGCGGAAGCGGAAAATCCACCGTGGCGAACATAATAGCCGGACTTTACCGCGAAACAGACGGAACTGTGACCTTTAACGGCGCGCGCAGAAACGAGATAAACCGCTCGTATTTCTATTCAAAAACGGCGATGGTGAGCCAAAATATCCGCCTTTTCGAGGGAAGCGTTTTCGACAACATAACGATGTGGGACGCGTCCGTACCGTACGACGACGTGGTTGCGGCGGCAAAGGCGGCGTGCATACACGACGATATAATAAACCGCAAAAACGGCTACCGCGAGCGCGTCATCGAGGGCGGAACAAACTTTTCCGGCGGTCAGCGCCAGCGCATAGAGATCGCCCGCGCGCTTTTGAAAAAGCCGTCCCTTATCATTATGGACGAGGCGACAAGCGCGCTGGACGCGGATACGGAGGAGCGCGTGCTGAATAATATCAAGGCGCTCGGGATAACCGCCGTTATAATCGCTCACAGAATGTCCGCGATTTCCGATTGCGACGAAATTATCGTAATGGATCACGGCAAAATCGCGGAGCGCGGAAAACACGGCGAGCTGCTCCGCAAAAACGGTATATACGGCGCTTTGGTAAGGAGTGTGAGTTGATATGAGCGCGCAGAAGGAACACGAGCATTTGCTTCGGCAAAATCTCGAGGCGCAGCGGGAGGTATACGCGAACCTGCGCTCCGCAATTTACCAAAAAGAGAATAACGACGGCATCAACGCCGTTTTAAAATTTTTAAACCAAAAGGGACGGATAAATTCCGATCTTTCCGTCACGGAGCAGCTCAGGCAGGCGGAGGAGAGGTTTGGTCTGAAAAACAGGCGCGTCGAGCTCGGCGCGGACTGGTACGGCAATTCGGCGCTTCCCATGCTTGTCGGAACAACGGACGGGCGCGTCCTCGCCGTGCTTCCCAACCCCGTTGGGGGCTGCTCGTTTATCGAGGGCGGCGTTACCACAAAAATAACGCGCGCGAACGCGGGTATGTTTAAAAAAGAGGCGGTCTGCTTCTATAAGACAGCGGGTAACGGAAGCGTCAGCGAGCGCGGTCTCGCCGCGTTTATGATTGGCTGCACCTCGGTAAAGGACAGGGTCATGGTGCTCGCCGCGAGCGCGCTGACGATTTTTGCAGGAATGATACTCCCGTGGGTGAACAGCTTTATATTCGCGAATGTCATTCCGGAGGGAAACGTTTTCGGAATGCTGCCCGCCGCGGCGCTGATACTTTCAGCCGTCATAATCGCGGCGCTGATGAAGCTTGTGCAGTCGCTGTCGCTGACAAACGCCATGCTGCGCGTGGGCGCGTATGTCCAAAGCGCGGTGTTCGCGAGGCTGCTGAGCATAAAACCGGAATTTTTCAAAAGCGAGAAGTCGGGCAAGCTGTCGCAGCTCGTCACAGAATTTTCGGATGTTTCGAGAATCGTGTCCGTCCGAAGCATAAGCGCGTGCATAGGCATAGTTCTGTCGTTTCTGTATCTGCTGCAGGTTCGGCTGTACGCTCCCGCGCTGTTCGGATGGGTCATATTGATAACGGTAATTTTAATATTGATGATAGTTTTGGAGGGCGCGGTGAACACGCGCTGGCAAAGCCGCTACAGCGCCTCTCTTTCGGAAATGTCGGGATTTGCTTACGAGCTTTTTTCGGGGATGGAGAAGGTAAAGCTGAACGGCGCGGAATCGAGAATGCTCCGCCGCTGGAGCGAAAAATACCGCGACACGACTATTTGCGGCGATAAGCCTCTTTTCCTGAAATATTCCTCGGCGATTTATAAGCTTCTTACGATAGTCTCGACCGCGATGATATTCCTGCTCGGAAAAAATATGTCCGCGTCGAATTATATAGCCTTTTCGGCGGCGTACGGGGCGTACATCTCCGCGATATCGGGCTCGGCGTCCATTATCGGCGCGGTAGGTATGTTCCGCTCGTCATACGCCCTCATAAGGAACGTTATGACCGCCGAGTGCGAGGAATACGGCGCGAAGGAAAAACCCGAAAAGCTGAACGGCGAAATCGACAT
Source organism: uncultured Clostridia bacterium (assembly GCA_947631085.1). GTDB lineage: Bacteria > Bacillota > Clostridia > UBA1381 > UBA1381 > CANQXJ01. The sequence continues at coordinate 17,166 of CANRJY010000022.1, forward strand.
ATCAAACGTGTATTTCCGATACGAAAAGGAGCAGCCATACGTTTTGAACGGTCTGTCGGCGCATATCAAAAGCGGCGAAAGCATAGGCGTAGTCGGGGCTTCGGGATGCGGAAAATCAACGCTTATAAGGCTGCTGCTCGGCTTTGAAACGGCTGACGAGGGAAGCGTCTATATAGACGGCTTCGACATACGCGAGCTTGATTTGAAGTGCTACCGCCGAAAGGTGGGAACGGTGCTCCAGGACTGCGGACTTATCGCGGGCGATATCAGAGCGAACATCACCATGACAAAGCCGGACGCGTCCGAGGAAGAGATAACCGCCGCCGTTGAAGCCGCCGGACTCGCCGAGGACACAGACGCGCTGCCGATGGGGCTGTCCACGCCGATAAATCCCGAAAACAACACGTTTTCGGGCGGTCAGCGGCAGCGTATGCTCATCGCGAGAGCGCTGATATCAAAGCCGTCGATACTTATTCTCGACGAGGCCACGTCCGCGCTCGACGGCGTTACTCAAGCTAAAATTATCGAAAATGTGAATAAGCTCGAATGCACAAAAATTATAGTCGCGCACAGACTGTCTACAATAGAGAAGTGCGACAGGATATTTGTGCTGAATAACGGAGTTATCGAGGACGAGGGTACATATGACGAGCTTTTAAACAGGGACGGCTTGTTTAAAAGTCTCGCGAAAAGGCAAATTCAAGTATAAAACCGAAACTGTTTTGCGTAAAAAGTCATACAGAGCGCCGTGAAAGAAAGCTTCAAAGGATTTAGCGGATCAATGCGGCGCGCTAAATCGGGCGGCGGCAAAATCCTGCCGCCCGCACCAATAAAATTGTTGATTTTTTGGCGGATAGGATATATAATTGATATAATACATAATGAACGGGGGAAAGGAAAATGAAAAAAATTATTGCGGCGGCGCTGACGGCGGCTTTTGTATGCTCGGCAGCCCCATGTGCTCTTGCGGACGAAGCGGCGGAAACGGCGGCGGTGTCGGGCTATGTCTCGACTGAGAGCGGAGATATCAAGCTTGTAAGCGCCGACAAAACGCCGGTGATACATATCGACGAAAGCGACTACGACGGAGTTATCCGCGCGGCGGGCGATTTGGTAAACGACATTGAAAAGGTAACGGACAAAAAACCGACCGTGAAAACAGACGATATTACAGTTCCCGCTCCGCCGGGAGGCTCGGGAATAAGCGAAACCGAGGACGGCATGGCGGTCACGTTTGACAGTCCCATAGACGCGGACGCGGACTGCTATATCGCGGCGTATAACGCTGACAGTTCGCTTGCGGGAGTGATAAAGGCGGTCGGCGAAATTGCTTCAGATAATGTGAATATCGGCTACAAATTCGATAAAAAGCTCGCGAAGCCCGCGGGCGGAAGGCTTAAGGCGTTCGTTTGGAAGGAGCAGGAGCCGCTTACGGGCGTTTTGGGAATGCTTGTCACAAGAACGGCTGATTTGAGCGGCGCGGACGTTGTGATAGGCACTCTCGGAAAGAGCGATACTATAGACGCTCTCGCGGAAAGCGGCAAGCTCGACGTTTCCGAGATAGAGGGAAAATGGGAGGCGTTCACTGTTCAGAACGTCGATGATACCGTTGTTATCGCGGGCTCGGACAAGCGCGGCACCATTTACGGAATTTACGACTTATCCGAAAAAATAGGCGTGTCGCCGTGGTATTTCTGGGCTGACACGGTTATCGGTCACGCGGACTCGCTTTATGTAAACCTTCCCGAGGGCGGCTACACCGAGGGAGAACCGTCGGTCAAGTACAGGGGTATATTCTTAAACGACGAGTTCAATATGTCGGAGTGGTCGAAATCTATGGGCGATACGGGCGTTAATATGAACAACGCGACGTATGAAAAGATTTTCGAATTGCTGTTAAGACTTAAGGCGAACTACTTATGGCCCGCGATGCACACATACTCGACGGCGTTCAACAACACCGAGCACAACGCCGAGCTTGCGGACGAATACGGCATAGTTATGGGCTCGTCGCACGCGGAGCCGATACTTAGAAACAATCTCGGCGAGCTGTACAATTTCCAGCAGGAATGGACGGCGGCGCATCCCGATAAGAAGCTCTACATAAACGAAAAGGACGACGCGGGCAGACAGGTAGCGTGGATGTGGACTGACAAGGACGGCAGCGGAAACGCGGTCGATAACAAGGAATTTATTTCCGACTACTGGAGAGCGCGCGCGAAGGCGAACAAGGACTACGAGAACACATATACCCTCGGTATGCGCGGCGTTCACGACGGAAAATTCAACACGAATATGAATCAGACGACCGCGATGAAAGAGATCATCGAGGCGCAGACGAAGATATTAACGGAGGAGGTCGCTGTCGGCGGCAAGGATATTTCCGACGTTCCGCAGGTGTTCATTCCGTATAAGGAAATACTCGATTTGTACAATCAGGGCATTAAAAACTCAATTCCCGATTACGTTACGCTGATGTGGACGGACGATAATTTCGGCTATATCCGCCAGCTCCCGACCGAGGACGAGGCGAAGCGCAGCGGCGGCGCGGGTATTTACTACCACCTGTCGTATCACGGCAGACCGACGAGCTATCTGTGGCTCGGCACGACGCAGCCCGGTCTTATCCGCGAGGAAATGACAAAGGCGTACGATATGGACGCGCGGGAAATATGGGTCGCGAACGTAGGCGATTTAAAGCCCGCTGAGACGGAGATAGAATACTTCCTCGATTTGGCGCGCGATATCGATACGGTGAGAAACGACGATATCGCGGACAGACTTTCTGAAAACGCGAAGCGCGACTTCGGTTTTGATGACGCGAAAGCGGCTGAATACGCAGATATAAAGCTCGGCTATTACGAGCTTGCAAACTCGAGACGCCCCGAGCATATGGTTCAGGGAATATGGTCTCTGACGGAATACGGCGACGAGGGACAGATCGTTATCGACAAATATGCGTCTCTCGAAAAACGCGCTCAGGCGCTCTATGACGGACTCAGCGAGGATAAAAAGCCGTCGCTTTACGAGCTTCTGCTCTACCCGATAAAGGGCGCGCACAGTATGGCGGAGAAATATGTGTACGCGGACAAGGCGAAGTATTACGCCGACAACGGCTACGGCGCGGCGGCGAACAAGTACGCGGCTCTCTCCGACGCGGCGAACGATAATATCGACGCGGCTACGGCTGTGTACACGTCGATGCTCGGCGGCAAATGGGATAAGATGATGAACCCGCGTCAGACGGGCTTGGTAGGCTCGTTCGGCGGTCCTATCACTGGCAAGCTCAATAATCCGACGGTTTCGACCGTTCCGTATACGACCATGACGGTCGTTCCCGAGGGCGGAAGGAGCAGTCTGTCGTTCAGCGGAGTTAAGCCGAGAGCGAAGTTTATCGACATAATCAACAGTGGCTCGGGCTCGTTCGAATGGCAGGCGGTGTCGGATGTTGATTGGATAAAATTCAACAAAACAAGCGGCACTGTCGCGGATGACGACAGGATCTATGCCGCTGTCGACACGGCGAAGGTTTCGGGTATAAATCAGGGCAATATAATTATTGAACGCGTGGTCAATGATATCGCGGTAGAAACATGTATTATCCCCGTAACGGTCAACATCACCGCAGCGGAGCAGACCGACAAGGCTGTTTACTACGGGGGCGACGGCGTTATTTCGATAGAAGCCGAGCATTTCACGAACAGCGTGAAAAACGGCGATTACGAGTGGAAAATTGAAAACGACTTCGGCAGAAGCGGCGACAGTGTTAAGGCGTACCCGAACCGCGCGGCGAAGGTGGCGACACCGAATAAGGAAAACAGCGCGTATCTCGAATATGAAGTGTACTTCACATCGGCGGGAACATTCTCCGTTGACCTGTACAGAATGCCGACGATAAACGAGCTGTCGGGCGCGACGCTCAGATGCAGAATAGGCGTTGACGACGAAACTCCGGTGCAGTTTAACGGCAACACGAAAACGACCGACAATTCAACCGGCACCGACGCGTGGGGCAAGGGCGTTCTTATGAACGCGAACGTGATTTCCGCAAGCATTAGAATTTCCGAGCCGGGTATGCACACGATAAGGCTGTATAACGAGGACGCGGGCGTTATCGTAGATAAATTCGTGATCTGGACCGACGCGAAAACAACGTCGTATTACGGCGCTCCTGAGAGCTACAACACGAAATACAACAGCGCGGACGCGGTTATGCCCGAGCCGACAGCTCCGGCGGAGGAGCAGACGGGCGATATTACGGCACTGTTCAATCCCGAATTTATGATATTGGGTACGGCTCCGTATAACGACAAGCTCTTGGGCGTACAGGTCATAAAAGCGGCGGAATTGACGGGAGATATTTACACATTCGTACTCGCGTCCTATGACAAAAACGGCAATATGATCGACGCGGCATATTTACCGCATGTTATGAAAAACGATGAAACGGACGTCGTTACGATAGACTGCCCGATGCCGTCAACCGAGGGCGCGTCGGATATGCAGATAATGATGCTTAAGGGGTATGTTGACGATAACCGCGAGGACAACAGCTATGAAGCGGTCGCTCCGGCGCTCAATATCAGCCTCACGGACGCGTCGCTCGCGGCTTCGTACGACAGCGGATACATATACCCGTCAACGCGCATGAACGACTATATCGGCAAGGAATCGGTATGCGCGGTCGAGGACGCGGAAGGCGCGATAAAGTATATCCGTCAGAACACTGTCGGAGAGGACACATATAAACAGATACCGTTCGGCGGCGAGGGTAAGCACACGCTGAAAATCAAGGTTTCGGGCGAGGACGGAATGATTACGGAAACATTTAACACCGTAATAAACATTCAGCCCGACACCGACCCGACCACGGCGGAGCTGCACAGCTGGGACTTCTCCGAGGATCAGACCGGCACGGGCGCGAATGTTCCCGTACTCGGCGGCAACGCTGTTTACGACGCAGACAATCAGGCGGTAAAAATGACCTCGACAGCCGAGGCGGGCGGAAATCTCACGGTCGATTTCGACGAGCCGCTCGCACTCAATCAGGGCGAAAAGGTGACTATCGTATCAAAAATTGCATACGGCAATCTTGACAAAAAATTCATGACGTACGAGATCACTGATTCGGCGGGAAATTCACTCGTGAGATCGAATATCAACCGCTATACGGGTCAAAAGCAGTCGCTTACGGTAGGCGGCGTCGAGCAATTCGGCGACGGCAGCACCCTTCCCGCGGGAATGCCGAAAATCGACAAAAACACAACAAATCCAAAGGGATGCTTTACGACATATACGACCGAAATCGACACGGTTTCAAACACGATAAAGGTCACACTGACATACGACGGCAAGCAAACCTCTGATGTGTATGAGGAGAGCATACCGTTTGATGCGTCGTACGACATATCGAAGCTGTATTTCACGACGAGTTACGACAACGCGGGAAGAACGTGCTATGTTGACGATATTTCGGTAACGAAATCGAAGGCGGCGGCGTATACGATGAGCTTCAAGCCCGTTGACGCAAACGGAAGCGCGGTCGAAAACGCGGAAATTACGGTAACAGACGGTTTATCGGGCGTGGTGATAGCCCCCGAAGCCGACGGAACGTACAAGCTCTGCGACGGAGTATACAGCTACACCGTAACCGCCGACGGATACGCGGAAACGACCGGCTCGCTTGAGCTTACGCCCGCGACGGAAAGCAAGGAAATTACCGTGGAAATGAGCGCGGCATAAAAAACCGGGTGTTCTTGCAGATTTAACTCTGCAAGAACACCTATACTTGAAAGAGAGATGAAAAATTATGGCATCGAGTAAAGAATATCTGCAATTCATTTTGGAGCAGTTGACCGATTTGGAAGAAATCACTTACAGACCGATGATGGGCGAGTTTATTATCTATTATCGCGGCAAAATTATCGGCGGTATATATGACGACAGGTTGCTTGTAAAACCGGTAAAATCAGCAATAGCTTATATGCCGTCAGTTTCTTATGAACTGCCTTATGACGGAGCAAAGGAAATGCTTTTGGTTGACGAGGTTGAGAACAAAGAATATTTAGCGGGCTTGTTCAAGGCTATGTATGACGAATTGCCGATTCCGAAATCAAAAAAGAAGAAATGAGTTTTTGTTAATCACAAACAAAATAGAACGATAAATTATTAAAGCTTTAAAAATAATATTTTTCATGAGTTTACCTCTTACGTCCGCGTTTGGATAAATGCCGCGCCGTATAAAAAATATATACGGGGATCTCTCTCCGTATATATTATATACCGCCCGCTTCGTATTGTAAAATACTTATTTTTATGCTTACCCATTCGCGTTTTGCATGGCGGATCCGAACGTCCGCGAGGCGTAATACCGATATGTGATAAGCGAGAGCGCCACGGTCAGCACGTCCGCCGTCGCCTGCGACCACACTATACCGTACATTCCCACAAGGCGGTTTAGCAGGAACAGCATCGGGATATTGAACACAGCCCAGCGCGTCACCCCGAGAAACATGGCGTATCCGCCCTTGCCGAAGCCGTTAAACAGGTAAACGTGGAAGAAGCTCAGGAACATCAGCGGCGTGGCGAGCACGCGTATACGCAGAAAATCGGTGCCGAGAGCGACGGTCTGCGCGTCGTTGATAAACGCGCTCATTATCTGTCCCGCAAACAGCTCGTAAAGAGTTATGCTTATAACGGCGCAGATAAGACCGAGCTTCAGCGAGTAGTTCTTTGTATCGTTCATGCGTTTGTAATTTTTGGCGGAGTAATTGTACGCGATGATCGGCATCATTCCCTGGCATATACCTATCCCGACGTTCAGCGGCAGACGCTCCGCCTTTAAAACGATGCCCGTCGCCGCGAGCGCGATATCATTATAGCCCGACATAAGACGGTCTATCACAACATAGTCCAAATCAAACAACAGCGTCGCTATTGACGACGGCAGCCCCACGCCGAAAATGCCCATAATGCTTTTTGCCGACGGAAAACTGAGCGGCGGCGATATGCGCAGAACATCGTTTTTCATGCGGATAAGCACTATTACGAAGTACGCGCAGGCGATGCAGTTCGAAAGGCACGTCGCCATTCCCGCGCCGATTATCTCCATGCCGTCCGGCAGCAGTACGAACATAAAAAGCGGGTCAAGCGCGATATTTATAATTCCGCCCATAGTTATGCCTATTCCCGCGCGCCGCGATTCGCCCACGCTCCTTATCAGCGTCGCGAGCGTGTTCGAAAGCACCGTTGGCACGCCGCCGCACACGATAACAAAAAAAGCGTAGCCGCTCGCGTAATCGTATGTATCCGCGCCCGCGCCGAGCAAATTCATAAGCGGACGCATAAAAATCAAAGTCGCCAGCGAAAATAACGCGGACAGGCATATTCCGAGATACACGCTGAAGCTGTACACGCGCCGCGCCTCGTCCGGACGCTTTTCCCCGAGCAGACGCGAAATAAGCGCGCCGCCGCCCACTCCCGCAAGACCGGACAGCGACAGCGTAATATTAAATATCGGCAGAATGAGCGAGGCTCCGGCGACCATATACGGGTTGTTTGTCCGTCCGATAAAAAACGTGTCGGCGATATTGTAAATCAGCACGATGAGCTGACTTATAACCGTCGGTACCGCCATAGTTCCGACCGCTCTCGCGATCGACATATTTTCAAATACGTCTGTATTGCTGTTATTCATTTTCTTTCCTTCCGTATGTACGCGTATAAATTTTTACCCTTGTAAAACACCTCTATATTATACACGCTTGCCAAAAAAACTTCAATAGCTTTTGAGTAATTTGTCGTGCGAAATAACCGCGCGCGCCGCTGAATTTACGCTTTGTGCATCATGCATAATTTAAATAAATATTCTTATATAATATAACGAAAAAATTTTGATAGACAAATCTTTTCAGGCGTGTTATACTATATATAGTAAAGAAAGTCAAAGTATGTGGAAAATATTGGGCATTAAGGGTTTTATATTAAGGAGAGGTTATTATGACGATAACAAACACCGACATAAACACTTACAAAAACACTTTGATTGAGGAATTACAAAAGCTCGGCGCCTGCGCGACGGAATTTCGTATGGTTACGGAAGATATGATAATGCTGTCTATTTCCGATAATATACTTCCCCGCGAAGCCGCCTGGACAATAGTGGAATAGGCTTGCGCGCCGAAATATTCGATTGAGCGGCAGCCTGCCTGCCGTTATTGGCTGCGGGCTTTTTGGGGTTTGTAAAATTAAAGATACGGGGCTGCGGCAGCGATTTTAAAATATCCGCCCGCAAGCCCTTTTTATTTGCTCGCGCCGTAAATTTAAACAGCTGCACGAAGGGGAATGTGAAAATGGAATTAAAAAAACTGGAATATGATTTGACCGTATGCAAGGTGAAAGAGATAAAAGCGTCCGATTTGGCGGGCGGGTTTTACTTCATCGGCAAAACGGACGAGGAGCTGTCGCTGGTATGCCCGACGGAAAACGTCCCGCCCGACACATTGGAGCGCGAGGACGGCTGGAAAGGCTTCAGAATACAGGGGATTTTGGATTTTTCACTCATAGGCGTCCTTTCCCCGATAGCGAAGATACTCGCCGACAACAAAATAGGCATATTCGCCGTTTCAACGTTTAACACGGATTATATACTTGTCAAGCGCGAAAGCTTCGGGCGGGCGGAAATGGCGCTCTCAAGCGCGGGATATACCGTTATATAGCCGCCGACACGAATATTTTTCGCGATATGCGTTTAATTTGAAGGATTTTAGAAAAATTTAGTTGCAGTATCGGGAAAGTTATGTTATAATTATCACAAACAGCGGTTTCCGCAAATGACGAAAGGAGTACATAGTATGAAATATTCAAGTGAAGTAGAAAATATGTGTCCTTTGGCTAAGGGCGCGTATCACGGTCCGGCTCCTATCCCGCAGGAAGGAAAATGGACACAGGCTAAGGAAATAACGGACATTTCCGGTCTTACGCACGGCATAGGCTGGTGCGCTCCGCAGCAGGGCGGCTGCAAGCTGACGCTCAACGTAAAAGAGGGCGTTATCCAGGAGGCTCTCGTTGAAACGATAGGCTGCTCGGGCATGACACACTCGGCTGCTATGGCGGCTGAAATTCTTATCGGCAAGACGATTTTAGAGGCGCTCAACACCGACCTCGTATGCGACGCGATCAACACCGCTATGCGCGAGTTATTCCTCCAGATCGTATACGGACGTACACAGACGGCGTTCTCGGAGGACGGACTTCCCATCGGCGCGGGTCTTGAGGACTTGGGTAAGGGACTTCGCTCGCAGGTAGGTACGACGTACGCTACAAGCAAGAAGGGTCCGCGTTATCTCGAGCTCGCGGAGGGCTACATAACAAAGATAGCTATCGACGAAAACGACGAGATCATCGGCTACAAGTTCGTTCATCTCGGCAAGATGATGGAAATGATTGCTAAAGGTACGGACGCGAACGAGGCGCTCGAAAAGGCGAGCGGTCAGTACGGCAGAGTTGACGACGCTGTTAAGCTCATCGACCCGAGACACGAATAATTGAGAGGGAGGTAAAATATAATGGCTTTATTTGAGAGTTATGAGAGAAGAATAGATCAAATCAACGCCGAGCTTGCAAAGCACGGTATTTCCTCGATAGAAGAAGCAAAAAAGATTTGCGACGAAAAGGGCGTTGACGCTTACGGCATCACAAAGAGCATTCAGCCGATTTGCTTCGAGAACGCGGCTTGGGCGTACACCGTAGGCGCGGCTATCGCGATCAAGGACGGCTGCACGAAGGCGGCGGACGCAGCTGAGAAAATCGGTCTGGGCTTGCAGTCATTCTGTATCCCCGGTTCTGTTGCGGACGACAGAAAGGTCGGTATCGGTCACGGCAACTTAGGCGCGATGCTGTTGAGAGAAGAAACAAAGTGCTTCGCATTCTTAGCGGGTCACGAGTCGTTCGCGGCGGCGGAGGGCGCGATAGGTCTTGCGAGAAGCGCGAACAAGGCTCGTAAAGAGGATTTGAGAGTAATCCTGAACGGTCTCGGCAAGGACGCGGCTCAGATTATTTCGAGAATCAACGGCTTTACATACGTTCAGACGAAGTTTGATTACTACACCGGCGAGGTTACGATCGTTAAGGAAACAGCGTACTCAAAGGGCGAGAGAGCGAAGGTTCGCTGCTACGGCGCGGACGACGTTCGCGAGGGCGTAGCGATAATGCACCTCGAGGGCGTTGACGTTTCAATCACGGGTAACTCCACAAACCCGACGCGTTTCCAGCACCCCGTTGCGGGAACGTACAAGAAGGAATGCATCGAGCAGGGCAAGAAGTACTTCTCCGTTGCGTCAGGCGGCGGCACAGGCAGAACGCTTCACCCCGACAACATGGCTGCAGGCCCCGCGTCATACGGCATGACCGACACCATGGGCAGAATGCACTCCGACGCGCAGTTCGCGGGCTCGTCGTCAGTACCGGCTCACGTTGAGATGATGGGACTTATCGGTATGGGTAATAACCCGATGGTAGGCGCTACCGTTGCGGTGGCGGTGGCTGTTGAGGAAGCGATGAAGTAATAAGGTTTTTCGGAACATTTATTGATTTTTCAAAAGCTAAGAAAATAAAAACGCAAAAATAAGAGTTAGACACATCATTTTAAGCAAAAGTGCTATGATGTGTCTAATTTTTTTGTAAGGAAAGGGGATAAAATCAATGAGAAAAATCAAAATGTTCGTACCAGATGACAAAACCTTTGCACAAGGGTGTGAGGAATACCTTGATAATTGCTGCGCAAGAAATTTACATGACGGAACAATCAAGCACTACAGGGACAGTATAAGGCAAATACAAAAGTATATTGATGGGGATATGTATATAAAAGACATAACAAAAGAAACATTTGATAATTTTATAAAGGCATTAAGAAATAATAAAAATCTTAACAGTATGAGTATATATACATATTCAAGAGATTTTAAAACAATATTAAATTTCTTTATGCGTCGCGAATATTTACAGACATTTAAAGTCCAGCTTATGAAAGCAGATAAAAAGCCAATAGAAACATACTCCGACGCGGAATTAATAAGGCTTTTGAAAAAACCGAATTTACAGCACTGTTCTTTTACGGAATACAAAAGCTGGGTAATAGTTAATTTTCTTCTTTCAACCGGTATCAGACAGCGCAGTTTGATGAATATACAAATAAAAGATATTGACTTTGATAATGATGTGGTAAATATCAATGTGACAAAGAACGGAAAACCGCTTATAATACCATTAAACAGCGATATTATAAAGATTTTAAAGGAATATTTAAAATATAGAAGCGGCGCGCCGGAGGATTATTTGTTTTGCAACGTATTCGGAAAGCAGCTTACAAAAAGCACGCTTTATCACCAAATGTATGAGTACAATAAATCACGAGGCGTAAATAAAACAGGCTTACACAGATACCGTCATACTTTCGCCAAAAAATGGGTTTTGATGGGCGGTAATGTAGTAACGCTGCAAAAGATATTATCACATAGCAGTCTGGAAATCACACAGAATTATTTGAATATGTTGGTAAGCGATATAAGAGAAGATATTGAAGAATTTAATATTTTGCGCGAATTTAAAAGGGAAAGTATAAAATTATATAAATAATCTGTAACGCGACTGAACAAGTCGCGTTATTTTAATATAAATCGTCACTATTTAGAACAACGAAGCACAAAACAGAACTAATCAGAACAAAACAGCATAAATCAGAATAAGAAAAAATAAATTTAAAAAAATCAACCTATGCCATTAATGGTACACCTTATTTTTTTCGGCGTGCTATAATAATATCAGAAAGAGCGATAAGGAAGCTCTAAAAAAAATAATTAAAAAAGGAGGTTGTTTTAAATGAACAACAACACAATCAAAATCAAAAGAGAAGGCGGAAAGGTAGTTGCAGGATTAGTCACGTCGGCATTCCTCAGAAAAGCAAATGTATTCGGTACAAAAGAATATGAGATGTTAGCGGATTTTATTAAGCAAAATCCAGATGCAGAAGTAAAGGAAATCCGAAAGACCAAGCCTGTAAAAGAAAAGAAAATCAGACCTACCTATCAGCAGATGTATGATTTTATCAGCACGCAGGATAATTCGGAAAGCTATTTTGCGGAAATAGATAAAATCAGAAAAATGGCAGCTATCAGTGGTAATGCTTATAATACTGTTGTCAAATGGTTTAATAACACCTTTGAAAATACGGCTGATTATAAAATGGCTTTTATAGGTGATATTGAGAACAAGCCGGAAGAAATGGCAAATATTGAATTGGTAGAAGCAGCGTAAAGAAAGAGAGGTAAAATATTATGAAAAAGAATAATGGATATAAGATTAACTTTGCTGATAGCACAATAACGGTAAATTATAAGTTCGCGGCGGCTATGAACAACACCGACAGCGAAGAATATAAAAAATATAAAGAAATCATGACAGATTTTCCACAGTTTCAGCTGATTGTGAAATCTGGCAGAGTTCAAACAAAGCCGCGCTACAATAAGCGATTTACATATGCTAATATGGAAAAGTACATTTGTACTTTCGATAACGCGGATGAATTAGAGCAGCGCTTTAAATTAGTGAAGGAAAAATCCAAGATATTAGCAAGTCCGTATAAATATGTTTGCGACTGGTTTAAAGCGCAATTTCCGGACTATAAGGAAGTACCGAATACAATAACCAAAAGAGAACGCACTATTGTTTTAGCCGCGCCAGATGTAGATAAATATGTAAAAAAGGCTGCATAGAGAGGGAAATTCAAAATGAATAACAACAATTAGGGCTTATTCCGCCGCGGAATAGGCTCTTTTTGTTTGCGGCTACCGCGTGACGGAATACTACAACCTGTCTGTAATGCGTCATCGATTGATTTGTAAAAAAAATTTTTATATTATATTTATAGAAAATCGATAAAAAAGATTTTCAAAAAAAATAAAAAAGAAAGGAAATCTTAAAATGACAAACAATATTATAACGTATCCTAATCAAAAGATAATTAAAATCAACCGAGAGGTAGCAAAGTCTGATTTTCTTGGTATTAAAAATTTGCAAGCGTTCTTTCCGCAAAATCGCTTACAAAATCTTTTCCTTTTAAATATTCCATTATAAATCCCTCCAAAATCTCATTATACATTAATTATAATCTTGTTTTACAAGAATGTCAATAAAATTTTAATGTTTCACAAGAATTTTTGGCAGTTTATCTTGTTTTACATTACAATATAATTGAGGTGATTGATATGAGTTTCGGAGAACGATTAAGAAGTCTGCGCGAAGATAATGACGAGAAGCAAAAAGATATAGCAAAATTACTGTTTGTGTCCGCAAATATGATTAGTGCATACGAATTAGGCAAACATTTTCCGAAAAACGAAAAATCATTAATTACCCTTGCGGAGCATTTCAACGTAAGTCTTGATTATTTGCTCGGATATTCCGATATTCCCAAGCATGAAGATACAAGAATTATTGATGTTACGGGTTTAAATAATGAAGATATAGGCGCTGTCTCAACGATAGTAAGCAGTTTAAAGAAGAAAAACAGTTAGGAGTTCCAAATGCCAAAATCAAAAAATCAACAGCTAAAAATACTCTATGTCGCAAAATACTTGCTTGAAAATTCAGACGAAAATAATGGTGTCAGTGCGGAGAAAATTGCTGCATATATTGAACAGACTTATGGTATATCCGCAGAGCGTCGCAGCGTGTCAAGAGATATTAACCTTCTTAAATATGAATTTGGCATGGATATTGACGGAGTAAAAGGCAGCAAAAACAAGGTGATGTCAAGGGATTTTAATTTCAGAGATTTACGCATTATTGCGGAATGTATTCATTCTGCTAAATTTGTTTCCGCCGCCAAGTCCAAAGAATTGGTAAAGAATTTAACTAAGCTATGCAGCAAATATCAAGCAAAAATTCTGGAAACAGATACTATTCTGTATGACCGAGCAAAGACTACGCAAAACGGAGTAATTAAAACCGTAGAAGATATAAACGCTGCTATGTCAAAGAGCGGCAGTATTCCGCCGCGGAAAATAAGCTTTAAATATTTGAAATATAATATCAATAACGTACATCAGCAGATAGAACGCCGGCGCGGAGGCTTATACAAGGTTAGTCCTTACAAGCTGCTTATAAGTGACGGTAACTATTATCTTTTGGCGTTTGCCGACAAGGAACAGGCATTCCGCACATACAGAGTTGACCGGATAAAAGAATTAAAAATCCTTGACGAACCAAGAGAAGGTGAAGAAGTATTCAAAAATATGGATTTGACCTCATACACACGCCGTACATTTGGAATGTATAACGGTACGGAGGAACGCGTGACAATGCGCTTTATAAACAAACTGCTTGACACTGTTGTTGACCGTTTCGGAGTAGGCGCAAACGCTGTATATAAATCAGATGATAAAAACCATTTTAAGGTAATTGCCGATGTAGCTATAAGCAATCAATTTTTCGGTTGGATTTGCGGTTTCGGTAATCAAGTAGTTATTGAAAGTCCGCCAAATGTAGTGGAACAGTTTAAAGAGTACATAGAAAAGATAAAAAGCAAGTATTAACAGAATAAGACGACAAAAGGTTATTCCTTGAACCGCCTTATTTTAATTTGTTCCGGTTTAATTTATTTTGTTCTGCTTTGTTCCATTTGGATATAATTTAATCTATTTTGTTCCGATGTATTTCGTTATGTTCGTAAAGGATAACGGCATACGCCTTAAGGTTATTGATTTACCTACTACTATGATGGATTTACCAAAAGAACAGGACTGGGTTTTTGAAATGGTAAATAATATTCTTATCGAAGTATTAGGAACAATAGCCGAACAAGAGCGCGCCACTATCCGTAAACGCCAAGCGGAGGGAATTGCGGCGGCTCGGCAGAACGGTAAAAAATTAGGGCGTCCGGCGCTTGAATTTCCGCCAAACTGGAACGAGGTTTATTCCAGTTGGAAGAACGGCGAAATTACCGCAAAAACAGCTATGGAACGCACAAACACCAAGCGAACGAGCTTTTATAAGCTTGTAAATATGACAAATTAACAATATTCGTAAAAAAATTTTATCAAAATACTTGTAAAAATCAAATAACCATGTTACAATAAAGGCGTTAGATATGTGTCTAATTTTGGAAAATAATATGTGTTTAATCCGCATAAAACCTTACCTCCTACGGGCGCGGCAGCGACCGTATGTTGAGATGATGGGCTTGATTGGTATGGGCAATAACCCGATGGTTGGCGCTACCGTTGCGGTGGCGGTGGCCGTTGAGGAAGCGATGAAATAATAAGGTTTTTCGGAGCATTTATTGATTTTTCAAAAGCTAAGAAAATAAAAACGCAAAAATAAGAATTAGACACATCATTTTAAGCAAAAGCGCTATGATGTGTCTAATTTTTTTGTAAGGAAAGGAGATAAAATCAATGAGAAAAATCAAAATGTTCGTACCAAATGACAAAACCTTTGTACAAGGGTGTGAGGAATACCTTGATAATTGCTGCGCAAGAAATTTACATGACGGAACAATCAAGCACTACAGGGACAGTATAAGGCAAATACAAAAGTATATTGATGGGGATATGTATATAAAAGACATAACAAAAGAAACATTTGATAATTTTATAAAGGCATTAAGAAATAATAAAAATCTTAACAGTATGAGTATATATACATATTCAAGAGATTTTAAAACAATATTAAATTTCTTTATGCGTCGCGAATATTTACAGACATTTAAAGTCCAGCTTATGAAAGCAGATAAAAAGCCAATAGAAACATACTCCGACGCGGAATTAATAAGGCTTTTGAAAAAACCGAATTTACAGCACTGTTCTTTTACGGAATACAAAAGCTGGGTAATAGTTAATTTTCTTCTTTCAACCGGTATCAGACAGCGCAGTTTGATGAATATACAAATAAAAGATATTGACTTTGATAATGATGTGGTAAATATCAATGTGACAAAGAACGGAAAACCGCTTATAATACCATTAAACAGCGATATTATAAAGATTTTAAAGGAATATTTAAAATATAGAAGCGGCGCGCCGGAGGATTATTTGTTTTGCAACGTATTCGGAAAGCAGCTTACAAAAAGCACGCTTTATCACCAAATGTATGAGTACAATAAATCACGAGGCGTAAATAAAACAGGCTTACACAGATACCGTCATACTTTCGCCAAAAAATGGGTTTTGATGGGCGGTAATTTACATTAAAATTGATTGTGTTTTCCGTTATTTGCTCGTTTGAAATATTGATTTTATTCCCTGTTGTGTCCGGCATGGGTATTTTTTCCCATACGGCGTACAGGATTGTATTTGCAGTCACCTTCATTGAATTGCCGCCTGTATAATCTGCAGTCCGGGCTGTTTTTGATGTTGACCAACCTAAAAAGTCATAGCCTTTGCGTGTCGGGATTTGTGATGATATAATTATGCTGTCTCCTGCTTTCGCTATCTGTGACGAAGGCGCGCCGCTGCCGCCGTTCGCGTCATATGACACTGTATATACCGGCGCTGGTGTTGGAGTCGATGTTGGAGTCAGAGTTGGCATAGGATGAGGAGTAGGCTGATTGCCTGAGCCATAAGCGATATAAAAATCGCTCAGCACTACTCCGGTTTTTAATATGTTCATATATGTGTCAATATACGCAAGACCGTTTTCAAACGTAGAAAGTGCGTCCTTCTCGGAGGACGGAGGTACGTTTGAATATGTTTTGTAAAACCTGTGTGTAGTAGGGGAAAACTCTCCGCCTAAATACTGCTCCTGTCCTGAGTCAGGTACTAAACGCACCAGACCGGTAGGCTCCGATTCCTCATGAAGAACTACCGTTGACTGTACCATATAGCTTCCGAAATCGATAGTATATATCAAACCAATAGTATTATTCGCGTTACTGAAATTAAAAAACACATCGGACATACTGTTTATCTGCTCTAAAATTGCATAACTATCAAATTCATATATATAATCGCCGTTTTGTATTAAAAAATTCTGTAATTTATAGTAATTATAATAATACCGAAAATCCAAGGCTGTTAGTTCGATTTCACCTTCCGTAGCAGAAGGAGAGTCGGGTAAAATATCCAATTCGCCATCAGCTTTATTTTCGGTTGGGATTTTTTTATCTTCAACCATGTTGATGTCCATAAGATAGTTTAAAAGCTTTGTTTCATCACTTGCCGTCGCATTTGATGAAACGGGCATAAACGCGCACAGCGTTGATAGTACAAGAATAATACTTAAAAGTTTCTTTTTCATTTGGTTGCGTCCTTTCTTTTACCTTCTCTTAATATATTTATTTGACTGTCTTGCGGCTCTTTGCAACTGATCAATGCCTAATTCGTTTTGCTCTATTATTTTTCTAAATTTTGTTCCCAAAGAACCGCGATAATTGCCTAATTCTTCCCATTGATTGGGCTCAAAAAGATCTTTTAATTCAAATTCTTGATTTGTAGGTATTTCCTTAACTTTTTCTAAAGCTAAATTTAATAATAAATCATAATTCATGTATATTCCCCCAAACATTATTGTAATTAACAATATAATTATAGTATAAACCAATCGTAAAGTCAAGTATTTCCAATATAATTATTTGTATAAACAATATTATTGGGAGGATAGCCATGAATAGAATAGCGGAGTTAAGAAAAGAAAAACATTTAAACCAAGTGGGACTTGCTATGAAATTAAACATATCGCAGTATATGGTGAGCGCATACGAAACCGGCAGACATCAACCGACAATGGATATGCTGATAGAATTAGCTGAATTTTTTAATGTTTCTATTGACTATTTAGTAGGAAAAAGTGAAATACGCTATTGTGCCGATATTTTTCTTAATAATGGTTTGTCAAAAAAAGAGCTTGAATTATTGAATATATTCCGAACATTAACAAATGAAAAACGAGAACAGGCAATAGGCGTTTTGTTCGCGTTACAAAATATCTAAGAAGGAGTGTTCCAAATGCCGAAATCAAAAAATCAACAGCTAAAAATACTCTACGTCGCAAAATACTTGCTTGAAAATTCAGACGAAAACAACAGTGTCAGCGCGGAGAAAATTGCCGAATATATTGAACGGACTTATGGTATATCCGCAGAGCGTCGCAGCGTGTCAAGAGATATTAACCTTCTTAAATATGA
>CANRJY010000023.1 GCA_947631085.1 uncultured Clostridia bacterium
AAACAGCGGCATTAACACGCTGCCGTGACGGTTTGGGAGATACATTATTTTTTAGTCTTTGCCTAACAGCAGGAAATGCTTGTTACGCTGTCCGGTATTGTAACACTTGTTAAGCTACCACAGTAGTAAAATGCGTCAAAGCCAATGCTTGTTACGCCTTGCTCTATTACTACCTTTTTTATACGCGGATTGATGGTGTACCAAGGAGCTTCATAAGAAGAATAATCCCTCATATCACCCTCACCGCTTATTGTGAGCGTGCCTTCATCGTCAAGCGTCCATGTGAGGTTCTCGCCGCAGTTGCCGCTTGTTGCCGCGCTTGATACAACCGGCATAAACGCGCACAGCATTGATAATACGAGAATAACGCTTAAAAGTTTCTTTTTCATTTGGTTGTGTCCTTTCTTTTTCTTTTATAACTTACGGGCGGCTTGGAGTATTCCGGAATATGCCATGGACTGCCCGGTGCGTCTTGGTACGCGTTTGCAATTTTCCCTTCTCTGCACCATCGTGCAACAGTACCCTGATCGACCCCATACCTTTCAGCAAATTCTTTTGTACCTATTGTTTTGCTCATCAATCTCCCCTCCTTTCCACCGAGTGATACGAGAATTTTTCTTTTTAACTCTCATTATACTTTAATTATAATCTCATTTTACAAGAATGTCAACGAATTTTTAATGTTTTACAAGATTATTTGATACTTTTTCTTGTTTTACATTACAATATAATTGAGGTGATTGATATGAGTTTCGGAGAACGATTAAGAAGTCTGCGCGAAGATAATGACGAGAAGCAAAAAGATATAGCAAAATTACTGTTTGTGTCCGCAAATATGATTAGTGCATACGAATTAGGCAAGCATTTTCCGAAAAATGAAAAATCATTAATTACCCTTGCGGAGCATTTCAATGTAAGTCTTGATTATCTGCTCGGGTATTCCGATGTTCCCAAGCACGAAGATACGAGAATTATTGATGTTACCGGCTTAAATAGTGAAGATGTAAACGCCGTATCAACGATAGTGAGCAGTTTAAAGAAGAACAAAAACAGTTAGGAGTGTTCCAAATGCCGAGATCAAAAAATCAACAGTTAAAAATACTCTATGTTGCAAAATACTTACTTGAAAATTCAGACGAAAACAATAGTGTCGGCGCGGCGGATATTGCTGAATATATTGAACGGACTTATGGTATATCCGCAGAGCGTCGCAGCGTGTCAAGAGATATTAACCTTCTTAAATATGAATTTGGCATGGACATTGACGGAGTAAAAGGCAGCAAAAACAAGGTGATGTCAAGGGATTTTAATTTCAGAGATTTACGCATTATTGCGGAATGTATTCATTCTGCTAAATTTGTTTCCGCCGCCAAGTCCAAAGAATTGGTAAAGAATTTAACTAAGCTATGCAGCAAATATCAAGCAAAAATTCTGGAAACAGATACTATTCTGTATGACCGAGCAAAGACTACGCAAAACGGAGTAATTAAAACCGTAGAAGATATAAACGCTGCTATGTCAAAGAGCGGCAGTATTCCGCCGCGGAAAATAAGCTTTAAATATTTGAAATATAATATCAATAACGTACATCAGCAGATAGAACGCCGGCGCGGAGGCTTATACAAGGTTAGTCCTTACAAGCTGCTTATAAGTGACGGTAACTATTATCTTTTGGCGTTTGCCGACAAGGAACAGGCATTCCGCACATACAGAGTTGACCGGATAAAAGAATTAAAAATCCTTGACGAACCAAGAGAAGGTGAAGAAGTATTCAAAAATATGGATTTGACCTCATACACACGCCGTACATTTGGAATGTATAACGGTACGGAGGAACGCGTGACAATGCGCTTTATAAACAAACTGCTTGACACTGTTGTTGACCGTTTCGGAGTAGGCGCAAACGCTGTATATAAATCAGATGATAAAAACCATTTTAAGGTAATTGCCGATGTAGCTATAAGCAATCAATTTTTCGGTTGGATTTGCGGTTTCGGTAATCAAGTAGTTATTGAAAGTCCGCCAAATGTAGTGGAACAGTTTAAAGAGTACATAGAAAAGATAAAAAGCAAGTATTAACAGAATAAGACGACAAAAGGTTATTCCTTGAACCGCCTTATTTTAATTTGTTCCGGTTTAATTTATTTTGTTCTGCTTTGTTCCATTTGGATATAATTTAATCTATTTTGTTCCGATGTATTTCGTTATGTTCGTAAAGGTACACCTTTACAAATATATAAAAACAGATATATTCTTATGTTCGTAAAATATCAAAATAAATTTACAAATATATTCGTAAAAGACTTGATATTTACGAACAACCATGTTATAATATATACATCAAGTGAAGGAGGTGAAATAATGGAAACGCGCACATATTATTACGCAAGAGTATCAAGCAAGGAACAAAACCTTGACAGACAAATTGCAGCGTTTAAGGCTCTTGGCGCAAGTGACAGAGATATTATTACAGATAAGGAAAGTGGTAAGGATTTTAACAGAGCAGGCTATACGGCTTTAAAAAACGCCATGCTCCGCCGCGGCGATACGCTTGTAGTTAAATCTCTTGACAGATTAAGCAGAAGCAAGAGCGATATAAAAAACGAGCTGCAATTCTTCAAGGATAACGGCATACGCCTTAAGGTTATTGATTTACCTACTACTATGATGGATTTGCCAAAAGAACAGGACTGGGTTTTTGAAATGGTAAATAATATTCTTATCGAAGTATTAGGAACAATAGCCGAACAAGAGCGCGCCACTATCCGTAAACGCCAAGCGGAGGGAATTGCGGCGGCTCGGCAGAACGGTAAAAAATTAGGGCGTCCGGCGCTTGAATTTCCGCCAAACTGGAACGAGGTTTATTCCAGTTGGAAGAACGGCGAAATTACCGCAAAAACAGCTATGGAACGCACAAACACCAAGCGAACGAGCTTTTATAAGCTTGTAAATATGACAAATTAACAATATTCGTAAAAAAATTTTATCAAAATACTTGTAAAAATCAAATAACCATGTTACAATAAAGGCGTTAGATATGTGTCTAATTTTGGAAAATAATATGTGTTTAATCCGCATAAAACCTTACCTTCTACGGGCGCGACAGCGACCGTATGTTGAGCACATGGGATCTATGGGGCAGTTTTATCCGTTACATAGGCGCGGGAGCCGTTGCGACCGGAGGGATTCTGAGCCTTATTAAATCCATGCCGCTTATAGCCAAGACATTTTTAAAGGCGATGAAAGGCTTCGGACATAAAGGCGGGGCGGCAATACGCACGGAAAGAAGTATTTCGCTGCCTGTTTCAATGATAGGCGCCGTTATCATAGCAATACTGCTGTGGCTTATGCCTGGCGTGCCGATAGGACTCCTCGCAGCGCTTATCATAGTTGTGTTCGGCTTCTTCTTCGCGACCGTTTCGGCGCGTATGGTCGGATTTGTCGGCTCGTCAAACAGCCCTGTATCCGGCATGGCTGTTGCAACGCTTCTTATTGCCACGATCATTCTTAAAGCGACAGGTAACGTCGGTATTGCCGGAATGACTACGGCTATATGTATCGGAACGGTTGTATGTATCGTTGCGGCGATGGCGGGCGATACATCGCAGGATTTGAAAACGGGCTATATCGTCGGAGCGACGCCGATATATCAGCAGTACGGCGAGATCATCGGCGCTGTGGCGGCGGGACTTGCCATAGCGGGCGTGCTGTACCTGTTAAACGCGGCATGGCCCTACGGTTCACAGGAGCTTCCCGCGCCGCAGGCTACGCTTATGAAAATGGTGGTCGAGGGCGTTATGGGCGGCAATCTGCCTTGGGGACTCGTATTTATCGGAGTATTTATCGCGATAGTCGTTGAAATTATCGGAGCGCCGGTGCTGCCGTTCGCGCTCGGTCTGTATTTGCCGATACATTTGTCCATGCCGATAATGATTGGCGGACTTATCAGGCTGTGGGTTGAAAAACGTAAATTCAAGTCGGAGACGAGACGCAAAGAGGTTATTGACAACGGCGTACTGTATTCATCGGGAATGATAGCCGGAGAGGGAATAATCGGCATTATTTTGGCTGTATGCGCTGTACTCGGCGTTAATATGAGCCTCGGCGGAATTTTGGGCAACCGGGGCGGTCTCGCGTTCTTCGCGGCGCTTATCGCGGTTATGCTGCTGTTCATATTCAGAGGAAAGAAGAATAAGAAATAATGGCACGAAAAAGACAAAGAAAAATATCGGCAAATTACATGGATCAAATTCCCGTGCGCGACTATAAACACCCGTGGCGCATAACCGACGACGGCATGGCGGAGGTGGATATGGAGCATAACGGTTTTTATCATCGTATCGCGCAGAAGATATTCAAAAAGCCGCGCGTGAGCCATATCGCGCTCGATAAGTACGGTACTGTCGTATGGAAAAGCATGAACGGCGAAAATACGGTCGCGGATATTGTGCGTATTATGGAAGAAGCATTCCCCGACGAAACGGACAGGATGCTCGACAGAGTTGTAACCTTTACCGTTACGCTGCAGCGTAACGGGTTTATAACCATGACAAACCCGTCATAAGCAGTGCAGCACAATAATGATACGCTCTTTTGATGAAGAAGTTCGCTTTATGAACCGGCAAAATACTGTCAATATTTTATATATCCGCGTCCAAATCCGCTAAATCCGCGGCTTTAGGGACGTTTACGAGCCCGATGTTTTTGATATGTTCGAACGCGTCGCGGCTCGTTTCAATGTCGCCCGCGTCGGCGACTATCGGTTCTACGTCAAGAAGCTCCTTTCGTATGCAGTCCGCAAGTCCGAGCTTCGTTTTTGCCATTTCCTGCGCCGCGAAGCGCGCTATCAGATGTCCGCCGGCGTCGTTGGTATGCGTGTAATCGCGCTCGTCGTCCTTGCAGCGGAAGAACCGCCACGATTTTACGGGCCCCGCCGTTTCAAAATATTCGGTAGTTCTCGTCCACAGGTCGATAAACGGAACGCCCGTTTCCTCCGCGACGGCTTTTACCGCGTTTCTGTAGTCGCCGAGCAGATTCAAAAGCGTGCCGTCGGGTTGGAAAATTATTCTGTTGATCGGCGAATTTAAAATAGCGTGAGCGCCTTTTTCCTTCGCGAAATTCACAAAATAGCGCAGATTGTCCGCGTAGCCGCCGAACGCGTCAAGCTCCTCGATTTTTTGGTCGTTATGTCCGAACTCGACTATTAAATAGTCTCCCTTTTTAATTTTATCCTTGAACGCCTGCCAGTTGATTTCGAGAAAATCCTTTGTGGACGAGCCCGACTGCGCGTGATTGGATACCGCGATACCTGTGTTTAAAAGCATCGGGAGCATCTGCCCCCAGCCGCAGTACGTCTCCGACGGAACGTACGGATATTCCGCCGTTTGGTCTGTTACCGTGGAGTCTCCTGCGATATAAATCGTCGGCACATCGACGGGGGACACGGCGGCGGTAACGGTAACGTCGCCGTCGCAGAGTATATATACTTCGACCCCTTCAACATGGACAGGCTCATCGCCGCGGCGGTGATAGTCGCAGACGTTGGCGATAAATTTTATTTCACGCTCCTCGCCGTTTTTTATGGGCTCGTCCATGACGATAAAACGGCGGCTTTGGGAAAGCAGAGAAAAAACAGTATCACAATGGGCCTTTATATTCGCGGTGACCTCGTAATTGCCGTTTGGCACGTTAATTTTTATTTCAAGCGGTTCGTGAGTGTAATTCATTTTACCAGTCCCTTTCTGTACGCGTCAACGAGCGCGTGTAGATCTTTTATCCTTTTTTTGATTGCTTTTCCGGTGTCCGTGTCCTCGACAAGCAAACGCTTGGGCGCGTACTCTATCATATCGAGCGGCGATTTTATGTCCTTTTCCTCGCGCACCGCGCTCGAAACCGATTCAAACGCGTCGTGGGCGCTTAGCAGCAGCCCGTGGGAGTTAAATAGCAGCGTGTAGCCGGCAATTCCGGTTTGACTTTGGTATGCCCGCGACAATCCGCCGTCGATGACAAGCAGCTTGCCGCCCGCCTTTATCGGACTTTCTCCCTTTTTGATTTTAACCGGCACATGACCGTTTATGATATGCGAGAAATCGTTCGGGTCGATGCCGAACTCGGTCAGGATTTTATCGCAAACCGACGGTTTCTCCGAGAGCTTGTAATACGCGTCCTTGACCTCCGTCCATGTATCCTTGTCGTCGATGAAATACCGCTCGAACGTGGTCATTTTGTTCTTGCCGTAGACGGGGGAGTAGCAGCCGCACCAAAGGAACCACAAAAAGTCCTCGCCGTAAGCTTTCTCGGGAGTGCCGCGCCGCGCGAAATAGCCCTCGCGCGCGATTCTCTCGCACATATCCATAAGACCTTTTCCGCTGACCTTCTCGCCCTTGAGCTCCACCTCGGTAAAGCTGCCGTCGGCGTTCATCGGAACACAGCCGTGATAAAGCAGATTATTGTTGATACCCAAATAAACGCTGCCCTTTTGGTACAAAAACCTGATGTGTTTCTGCAGCTTTTCCGAGTGCAGGAACGACGAGCGCAGAAGCTCCATCAATTCCTGCTCGCGGTCGGTGAGCTTGTACGGGTCTGCCGGGTCGATAGTCGGGAAATTCGTGTCCTTCAGCTTATATGTCTTGCCGTCGAGCGTGATCGTGCCGTTTTCGTAATCTATCTTGTCGAGCATCAGGTGATTATCCATGCGAAACTCGGGGTGACGTTTGATAATCTGTCCCTCGAGCTTAAACTGGATAACCGAGATCGCCTTATGCATTTTCGCCCAGAAATTCACGTCATGCTTTGAGATAGACACCATATTCGGGTTTCGCGGAATAAAGCACTCGCACGGGTCGTCGGCGTAGGTTTCGAGAGTGAATACCGTCAGCGGGCGCATATTTATGCCGTAGCCGTCCTCGAGACAGTCAAAGTTTGAGTATTTCGTGGAAACGGACAGCACCGTCGCGATGCACGCGAGACTGCCGGCTGCCGCGCCCATCCACTGAACGTCGTGGTTGCCCCACTGGATATCGACGCAGTGATAATTCAGGAGCGTGTCGAGAATAATATCCGCGCGCGGACCTCTGTCAAAAATATCGCCGATAATATGTAATCTTCCTATCGCGAGCGTTTGAATAAGCTTTGCTATTTCCACGATGAAAGCGTCTGCCTGACCGAGCTCGACTATGGAGGCTATCGTTTCGTTATAATATTCTTCCTTGTCCGAGCCTATGTCTGTGGAGGCGTGAATCAGCTCGTCGATGATATCTCCGAATGATGCGGGGAGGTAACGGCGTATAGTGGCGCGCGTATACTTCGACGCGACCACGCGGCAAACCTCTACCAGGCGGTAGAGCGTGATCTTGTACCAGTCCTCGATGTCGGCCGTTTCGCGTTTTATAAGCTCAAGCTTCTGCTCGGGGTAGTAGATGAGAGTGGACAAAACGAGCCTGTCCTGTTCGGAGAGCGTGCGCGCGTAAATGGAGTTGATTTTATCCTTTATCACGCCGGACGCGTTTTTCAATATATGCAAAAATGACGTGTATTCGCCGTGAATGTCGCTCATAAAATGTTCGGTGAGCTTGGGAAGCTTCTGGCGGGACTGCAGCTTTATAATTTCCGCGCAGGCGGAGCGAATGCTTGGGTACTGTTCCGCGAGAAGTTTTAAATAATCGAGATCGTAGTTTTCAAAATTCATCAGGTTTCCTCCCTTCGATAGTATAATTATATACCCGAAAAAAGGAAAATGCAAGAGTTGGAAACGGTTTTTTACATTTGACTTACAAATCAATAACAACTGTATACAAAATCCGCGCGGCATGCTATAATAGCGAATATAGCAGCAAGGAAACGCGAGCCCGTTCCGACGAACTCCGAAAGGAGGGAACGCATATGACGGTTTATGACGCCATAGTGGCGCTCGTAACACTGCTTATAATAGTAGTGCTCGTTTTAATTGCTTTGGTATGGATAAAAAAATAAGTATCTGTTATTGACGTAACAGATACTTAGGGTAGAAGAAACGACGTTTCCTTCTACATAACCTAACCGCGGAACGGGCTTTCGCCTTTCCATTAACGCTATTATACCACACCCGACTGCCAATGTCAAGCGGTCGGGTGTGATTTTTTGCGTTTATAAAAAACCGAGGCAAAAAAATCTGTTTTTACTATTGCAATTTTGACAGATTTGTTATATAATACAATCAGTATATTGTGAAAAGGTACGCAAAATTCACAAAAAATAAAGAGAGAGAGGGAGAATTATGAAAAAAACAAAGAAATTGTTGTCATTGCTGACAGCGTTAGCGATGACGGCGTCGGCGTTTGCGGCGATGGTAATTCCGGCAAGCGCGGCGGACAGCGATCCCGCCACACCGACGTGGACGCCCGGCACCGACGGCAGCGGTACGGACGGAGCCTATGAGATGGTAGAGTATATGGGTAAAAACTCTATGCATATCACCTCGAAGAATGCTTATACAAACATAAACGATGTTACTGAGGGTACTGTTAATTTTAATACCGACGTATATATCGACCCTAATGTTCCGAGAAACTTCAGAATAGTTTTACAGGGCGGAACCGATGAGGTCGGCGAGACTTATGATACCAATACGGCATTTGCGCAGGTCGTATCCAATGACAGCGGTAAGGTATACGCGGGACCTGCTATGGATTCGGGTTCCGGTACGCCGATTATAGATCAGTCAACATCACCGGCGGGCTGGTATAATTTTGATATAACGGTGGATTATTCAAAGAAGGGTACAAGTGAATTTATAACGCTTGTAACAAAGAATCCGTCAGGCGAAGCGGTAGGCGATCCGGTGAAGATGGGCGCTCTTGCGGACAAGGATACAACATTTAAGGCTATAAGACTTGTATCTACAGCCGCAGCTGTATATTTCGCAAATACGACGGTAACTCCTGCGTCAGCTCTTGCGGCTGTAGCTACACCTGTTCCGGCGACTCCGGAACCGTCGGTTGATCCCGATGCTCCGACAAAAGCCCCGGTAGAGCCGGGCGCTGAGCTTTACAAAGAGGATTATCAGAATGCATCAGCTCCCGACTGGAAAACAGGTACGGGCGGACGTTATGACCCGATTATTGACACCGAAGGTGAAAATAAATATTTGACAGTTGAGCAATCCACAGGTCAAAGAAATAATAACGGCGCTACATTGTCCTCAATAACGACATATGGCTCATATGTTGAAGGTCTGGACGAATATGCGGTAGAGTTTGACGTAAGACTTGGCTCCGCAAATAATCAGGCTAATGCTGATTTAAGAATAAATACAAACGACGGATATCTGTTCTCAATTCATCAGACAGCAAACAGCAGCACGACATGGTATCTGAACGAAAACACGTCGGCTGTGGTTGACCTCCCTGGAACGGGAACAAATACCGGTGAAACTGTTGAAACGGCT
Organism: uncultured Clostridia bacterium; assembly: GCA_947631085.1. GTDB lineage: Bacteria > Bacillota > Clostridia > UBA1381 > UBA1381 > CANQXJ01. The sequence continues at coordinate 9,425 of CANRJY010000023.1, forward strand.
ATCCGTACAGTGCCGTGGTATCACTTCACAGTTGCGTTTAAGAAGGGCGCGACATATCTGACAATCGCAGATGCTGCCGGCAAGCTGCTTGCTGATGCCGAAGGCAATCCCGTTGCGGATAAGATGCTTCTTGACCCGAAATCAACAAAGGGCGCGCTTACAAATATGACATTCGCGACAGGCAGATACTATGCTAATCTTGCGCTTGACAATATTTCAATCCGCACTCTCAAAGAGGGCGAGATTCCGGATATCAGTTTCTATACTGTAACATTTAACACAACTCGTTACGCAAAGGTGACATTATCAACGGGAAAGACACTCTTCGCTGATGTAAACGGCGTTATCACAATGCCTAACCAAACGTCGGGAACCACCTTTGATTATACCATTGAAAAGGAAGGCTACGAAAAGGCGGAAGGCACTGTTAATGTTACGGACGCTGATGTAACTGTTGATAAGAAGATTGAGTTATCCGATAAAGACGTTCTTTTCTACGAGTCCGATTTCGGCAATGCGTCGGGTACATATCAGACAGCCACGGGCGACAGACTTACGTCAATGGGACTTGGCACGATAGAACTTCCGGATATGTCAACCATATCAATGGATGTGACTATATCAGCCGCAGAGGAATCAGTACTTTCAATTGTACTTAGAAACAGCGCTAGTACGATTATTGCGGGTGTTCAGGGCGTAACAGCCGAGGATAACGCGCTTAATGCGTTCACAGGTTTTACAGGTTCGGCAAGCGACCAATCGGATATTAACGGATACGCTTCAGTAGGCAGATATACAAACGGCGGCAAGGTTGCCGATAATTATGTAGGTACATATAAATTAGAGTTTGTAATTGACAAGGTAAACAACAGCGTTACGGTAAAGGTGGGCGAAGGCTCGGTATCTCTGCCGGTAAGCGTAGATCCGCTCGACATTGCGGCAATCGGCGTAGGTAAGTACAGAAATAACTCTGCAGTAACGATTGATAATGTTAAAATAGAAGAGCCTGACCCGAATTATGTTCAGTTATCAGGTGATACGGCTCTTGCGAAGATTTCGGGAAAGACAGTGACGAGAACATATGTCGCTTCTCCGGCTGCTCCTGTTCCGGGCGAGACATTCACATGGTCTGTTGCGGACGCTGAGGGCAAAGCTATTACCGGCGTTACAATTGATCCGGCTACGGGTGTTCTGTCTGTTGCTGATAACGCAACTCCTGCGGCGGCTGTAATTACAGCGGTAAGCAGCGCGAGCGCGGAAAAGAAGGGAACTCTTAATGTTGCTATTAACGATTTCTCGCCGATTACATTAACGGCTGAAGGTCCTAAGGCTTATCAGAATACAGTAGGCGCAAGCAGTCTGTATGCCATCACATCCGCTGTCGATAATTACGGCGACGATGTAATGGCGGATATGCCCAAGCCTGTATGGAGCTCGTCAGATACATCTGTTGCAACTATAGGTGCAGACGGTATATTGACGGTTGTCGGAAAGGGACAGACAACAATTACGGCGACGGTTACAAACGGTACTGCTGTTTCGAAGGTTGAAATTCCTGTTACCGTAGATAATTATTATATCGTTCAGGACGTTGTGACAGACGCGACAACGGCTGAGATTGAACTAAAAGACATAGTTTTCGCTGACAAGTATCTCGTAACGACAGCTAAAGACGGCAAGCTCGTTAAGCAGACAGAGGTTGACGCTCCTTCGGGCATAATTCCTCCGGCATCAAAGACGGTTGCTTCCGAAGCGGGCGTTAAGATTACGGCTGCGTATAAGGATGGCGCTCTTGCAAGCGTTACGACGGCGGCTGTAGCTAAGGACGCTGAGATCGACTTAACTCCGGCAGACGCGAATACAAAGGTATTCTTCTGGAAGAGCCTCACTTCAATGGAACCGGCAAAGACGGAAACAAAGACAGAGGAAGTTACCGGTTCGACTAAGATTACAGTTGACACAACCGGCGCTGACAAGGTAGAGGTTGCTCCGATATTCGCGGGCGTTATGAATACTGAATACGCTGTTCCGAATGACAGATACAATGTAACGGTAACGGCTAACAACGGCAGAAGAACCGACGTTTATGTAAATGATCAAATGATGTTCAATAATATAAATCAGGGCAGCGATAACTTCACAGTAGGAAGAACCCTTGCGGCATCATCGGATTATACGGCGGAAGATGTAGTAATTGGCGAGGGATATGCAAAGTTTAATTACAGAGACGACCAGAGCAGCGGCTCTACAATTACGGGCGTTAAGTTCGTAAAGGCTCCGTCGATCGTGACGAGAGCGAAGAGAATTTACGTAATAGGCGATTCACTTGTAGCAAAGTATTACGGAGAGCCTCCGGCGGGTCAGGAAAAATTAGCAAGAACCGGTTGGGGCGATGTATTGCAGAATTACATTGCTGACGGAGTAAGAGTAACAAATCTCGGTAACTCAGGCGCATGGGCGACGGGAATGCTCGGCGACGCGTTCACAAACGTTATATACAGTGCTCAGGAAGGCGACGTAGTTGTTTGGGAGAGCGGCTATAACGACAGAAACCACGGCGGCGCTGAACCGATGAAGGAAGCAATGACAACAGCGGCTGAAACGTGCGAAAAGATGGGCGTTGATATTTACTTCGTAACGCCGAACGCGTCAAGCCATGACTACAACACAAATGTTGTACTGTCAGCTGACGTCCGCGCGCTGGCAACAGAGCTGAATGTTCCGCTTATCGACTTATCAGCGCAGAGCTATAAGTTCCTTAACGACAAATACGCGTCTCTCGGAGGCGAGTTACATACTCTGTTACAGAACATCTATAACAACACGGGCGATACGCTTCACTCAACATGCAACGCGGCTAACTGCTGGGCGGCTATAGTTGCTCAGGGCTTGCCCGAGGAATTAACAAACAAGACATACACCTACACATTCAATGACGCTGTAAAAGACCTTGCAGGCACAGGCAACGACATTACAGTAGGCGTAGGTTTAATGCCGACGTTAGAAGCGGCGGAATAATTCACGATGATTAACGATTTAATCGTTCTTCATACATATCTCCAAAAAAAGGCGCGCTCCCCGAAAGGGGAGCGTGTCCTTTTTGCGTAAAAACAAAAAAATCCGAAAAATTTATATTTTATTTATTTTTGTTTAGAAAAAGTTTATAATTGTGTTATACAATGTTTATGAAGGGAAGATAAAATATAATTAGCAGCTGCAAATACATCAATTTTACGGAAAAGGAGAGATCACCATGAAAAAGAAAAACAAAAAAATTGCTATGATAGTTTGCATGGTTACGGGCGTGTGCCTGCTCGGCGGAGCGGTCGCGGCGAATTATTCCACGGCTAACGGCTACGACGTGTACAAAAAGGCGGTAAAAGGGCTTGTCGGTCAGGATAACTACACAATGGACGCATCCCTGAAGCTCGCGCTCGACGGCAATACTCTTTCGGAAAACCACACATACGAGCAGGCTGACGCGCCGAACGGCATGAGCTACTTGCTCGAGGAAAACAAGGGCATTAGCGACGATTACTACTATCGCAGCGAGGACCATAATCAGGACAACGTAAACTATATGGTGTACACGAACACATACAAAAACGAAAACGGCGAGAAGATGACCAATACGCACGGCAACGCATGGAATTACGCGGCGGACGATCCCGACCGCTCCCTCGGCAGCCTCAATATTTCAAGGAACGAGGACGAAACCATGAAAAAGGTCATGCGCGTCGTTGAGCTTGCGGCTGACACGTTCGTGGGCGATTTGAAAAACAACATAGTCTACGTTTCGGGCGACGATACGCAGTCAACGTACGAGATAAACCTCGACTACATTCAGATCCCCGAAATCGTAAACGCGGGACTGAGCGCCATATTCTCAATGGAATACGGCACCGCGCAGCAGAACGGCTACGAGCCGAGCAACGAATTTCAGATGCTTGGCAAAGACCCGATAGTCCGCTCGGCGAGCATGACGTTCACCGTAGATAACGAGGGCAGACTTTTAGCGAACCACGGCACAGCTTCAATGGTAGGAATAGGCATGGACGGTACGGAGCACGAGCTTACGATAGAAGCAAATCTCGAAATGTCGAACTACGATACGACTACGGTAGAGCGCTTCGACCCGTCAACAATGCCCGAGGATACAAGATACTTTGACCGCGACGCTCAGCAGGGCTATACCGTTCAATTCGACAGCGACGGCAATATTATATACAAGGAACCGGAGGAAAGAAACGCCGATGGATCATTAGGCTAAAGATAATTGTGAGGACAGAAAATGAGTGATGTAATCAGTATCAGCCGTCTCACGAAGCTATACAGAAACGGCAGAGGAATAAAAAATATAAGTCTCACGGTTGAGGAGGGCGACATTGTCGGTCTCCTCGGACCGAACGGCTCGGGCAAGACCACGATAATGAAATGCATTCTGGGCTTGAACCGCTTTTCGCAGGGTGAAATAAAGGTTTTCGGCAAGGATTTGAACGATAATTTCGAGGAAATAATGCGCGAGGTCGGCGCGCTCGTCGAAGCTCCCGCGATACATAAGGACTTGAGCGCGTATCAGAACTTGGCTCTGCGCGCGGGAATTTACGGCGGAGTTCCGCAGGCGCGTATAGAGCGCGTGCTCGACATGGTGCATCTGCTCCAATACAAAAAGGACAAAGCGGGGCGCTTTTCGCTCGGAATGAAACAGCGATTGGGGCTTGCGTCCGCGTTTCTGACCGAGCCGAAGCTGATGATACTCGACGAGCCTGTAAACGGACTGGACATCGAAGGAGTAGTCGAGGTGCGCGAGATAATAAAGCGGATGCGCGACGAAAAGGGCGCGTCGTTCCTTATCTCGAGCCACATGGCGGGCGAGATAGAAAAGACGTGCAACAAGGTGGCGGTGATGTACGAAGGAGAGCTGATAGCGTTTGAAACGACCGAAAACGCGCTCAGGCTGCACCCGTCGCTGGAGGACTATTTCCTTGACGTAGTGAAAGAAAAGCGGGGTGAGGTTATCATATGAGTGGCTTGATTTTGGGTATGAAAAACGAATTTTATAAAATTCTCCACCGCAAAAAGTATATCGTGCTTTTTGCGATAGGAGCGTTGATATGTATAGGACGGCTCGGCGGCGGAATGTTGATTTCGAAAATTTCGTCGGGAATAGTGGATATTCAGACGAATATGCCGCTCGGCATGATGCGTCTTATGACGGACATACTCGCGCCGCTGATAATATTCATGGCGGTAACTGACCTTTTCGCGAGCGAGATCCAGGAGGACACGCTCAAAACCGCGATAATGGCGCCGATCACGCGCGCGAAGGTGCTCGTGTCAAAAGCGGCGGCGGTGTTCCTGCTATGCGCGGCGTATTATATCGGCTATTACCTTGTTTGTTTGATTTTGCAAATCATATCGGGCAACGTGAACGCGTCGGTAATGACAGCGGCGTTCGGTGCGTATATGCTCGATTTGATGCCGCTTATCGCGGTGATAGGCTTCGCGGTGCTGATAAACATGATTTCAAAAAGCCCGTCGCTCGCGATGCTCCTGTGTATAGCGGTCTATGTGATTTTCAAATATATGGAATATTACGTCTCGCCGATGGGACAAATGCTGTTTACATCGTACTCGCAGTGGCACAAGCTATGGATGGGGAGCCTGCTGCCCTTCCGTTCAATGGCAGCGAAGGTAGGAATTTTAAGCGGCTCGGTCTTGATTTTGTACACGATTTCGTATATAATATTTGATAGAAAAGACATATAAGGCGCAAATCGGAATGTATTTTAACCGAACACACCCGTAGGGGCGGATATTATCCGCCCGCATCTCCGACGATACATTCTGCAAGCGCCTAAGGACGTGATACTGTGTACATAAAAAACCGCCTTCTATCAATCTCATTCAAGCTCGCCGCCGCGTCGGCGTTCGTATGCGGAATGATTATCCAATGTATTGTAGATCCCTCATTTTTGCATTGGGATATGTTCGCGTATTTCACCGTAACGAGCAACGCGCTATGCGCGGCGTACCTGCTTGCGGCGGCGATATTCGGGCGGGATTTCCTTCCGAGATTAAACGGCGCGGTTGTAATGTGCGTGGCGCTGACGATGGCGGCGTATCATTTCATGCTCGCGAAAAGCGGCTTTGAAATGGACGGAGCAAACGCAATCTCGAATACGCTCCTGCACTACATATCCCCGTCGGCTGCCATACTCGATTGGCTCCTGTTCGCGAAAAAGGGCGGATTTAAAATATACGATCCGTTTCTGTGGACGATGATCCCGACGGCGTATCTCGCGGCGGTGATGATTTGGGGCGATTATGTGGAATGGTATCCGTACATATTTTTAAACGTATCCGAAATCGGCGCGCGGACGGCTGTAATATGCGTAGGCGCGATCACGGCGGCGTATGTAACCGGCGGATACGCGCTGTGCGGGATTGATAAAATTTTGCGAAAAAACCCCTCCGACGCCTGCGGCGCCACCTCCCCTAGTAGGGGAGGCTGATGATCAGAAGCGGTAGGGGCGGTCATCAGCCGTCCGCTGTCAATAAACAAAACGAACCATGAAGATAAAAACCAAATTTACCATCTATAATCTAATAATGCTGGTAGCGCCCATCGCTATGATAGGCGTTATCAGCATATGTTTTTTTCTCGTGTTCGTGATGCGTTTTCCCGTCGAGGAAATGCACATAACTCGCGCCGCATTGATAAACCCTGCCACACTCATACGCGCGGTAGGCACGTTTTTCCGCGACAATCCGAGTGCGATTTATTGGGTGCTTGTATGGGCAACGCTGTGCGGAATGGTTTTGATCATCACTCTCACCGTGCTCACAAATATGCTCGCGCACAGCATAACAAAGCCGATAACGGCTCTCGCCGAGGCTGCGGATAAGGTGAGCGACGGTGATTTATCGTTTGAGGTGCTCGGCAGTCAGTACGGTGAAATTGACGATTTATGCGCGAATTTCGAAAATATGCGTCAATCCCTCAAACGCGCGGAGGAAAAGGAGCGGCTGATGAAGCGTGAGCGGAGTATGCTTTTGGCTAATATATCGCACGATTTAAAAACGCCCGTAACCTCGATAAAGGGCTACATCGAGGGCATCCGCGACGGAATAGCCGACACGCCCGAGAAAACGGAAAAATATCTCGACACGATCTACGCGAAAGCGGTCGCGATAGACGATATGGTAAACAACCTCTCCACGCTCTCGAAGCTGGAGCTGTCAAAACTGCAATTCGATTTCGTAATGGCTGATTTCATAGGCTTCCTGCGCGATTTTATAAACGACTACCGCCTCGATCTGGAAAAAAACAACATGGAGCTGACGCTTGATTTGCCAAACGAGAAAGCGTACGTAAAGCTCGACTACGAAAAAATGAGCCGCGTTATCGCGAACATAATCGACAACGCGATAAAATACAAAAAAGGAAACAGCGGCTCTCTCGCGGTATCGGTGACGATCGAGGACGGCGGCGTGTACGCGCATTTCACGGACGACGGAATAGGCATAGAAAACTCGGAGCTTCGCAAGGTATTCGAGGGCTTTTACCGAGTTGACGCGGCGAGAAGCATTAAAGGCAGCGGACTTGGCTTGGGCATAGCGAAGCAGATAGTAGAAAAGCACGGCGGCAAAATTTGGCTCAGAAGCCCCGGCGAGGGCAAAGGCACGACGGCGGAAATATATCTGCCGATTATAAAATAGTGTTGACAATTACGGCGGTTTGTGATATTATAATAAAGGAAAAGGATGACTAAGTTATCCCGCATTTAAGAAGTTTGTAGAAAGAAATTACTTCTACGCAAACCGCTCATTAACGGAGATAATGGGCGGTTATTTCTTTATGTTCTTGATTATTTCAAGAATAATAATTAGAATTACTATATCAAGAATTAAATCAATATTCATATTAACACCTCCTTTGGGGAAGCGTCGGGATAACCGCCCGTCATCCTTTTCCGAATTTTATTTTACCACAAGGTGCCGAAGTTGTCAAAGAAATGCGGAAAATGTAAAACGGATGTCAAACTGTTGTAAAGAAAGGAAATTACAATGTACAGCATATTGATAATAGAGGACGACAAAAGCATCGCGGAGTTGGAGCGGGATTATCTCGAAATCAACGGCTTCAAATGCGAGATAGCGCAGCGCGGCACAACGGGGCTTGAAAAGGCGCTCGCCAACGACTATGACCTGCTCATCGTGGACATAATGCTCCCGGGCATGGACGGCTTCGAGGTAATCACGGAGCTTCGCAAAAAGAAGCAAACTCCGGTGATATTCCTCTCCGCGAAAAACAGCGACATAGACAAAATACGCGGCTTGGGTCTGGGCGCGGACGATTACATGACAAAGCCGTTCTCCCCGAACGAGCTTGTCGCGCGCGTCAAGGCACACATCTCGCGTCACGAAATACTCACGCGCGGCGGCGGTGATATAATAAGCGTGCGGAGCCTGATAATCGACAAGGACGCGCACAAGGTAAGCGTCGGCGGCAAGGAAATAACAATGACCGCGAAGGAATACGACCTGCTCGTTTTTCTCGCGGAGCACCCGAACCGCACGTTTTCAAAGGATCTATTGTTCGACCGCATTTGGGGCATGGACGCGGTAGGGGACGTATCGACGGTGACGGTGCATATACAGCGCGTGCGCGACAAGATAAACTTAAACGGCGAAAAATTTATAGAAACGGTCTGGGGCGTCGGCTACAGATTTGCATAGGTGATATAAATGACTGAACAGAAAAGCGTTATGATAGGCATGTCGGGCGGCGTGGACAGCTCGGTTGCGGCGGCTCTGTTAAAGGAGCAGGGCTACCGCGTGATTGGCGTGACAATGCGTCTTTGGACATATTCGGACGATAATCCGAATCACGAGGGCTGCTGCTCGGAAAGCGCTGTCGAGGACGCGCGCAGGGTCTGCGATAAGCTCGACATTGATTTTTATGTTCTTAACTTCAAGGACATATTCAAGCGCGAGGTGGTCGATTATTTCGTTGACGAGTACAAGCGCGGCAGAACGCCGAATCCGTGTATCATGTGCAATAAAAAGCTGAAATTCGGCGAAATGCTGCGCCGCGCGAAGGCTATGGATATAGATTACATCGCGACGGGGCATTACGCGGTGATAGAAAAGGACGAAAACGGAAAATACCGCCTGAGAATGTCAAGGGCGGCGAAAAAGGATCAGAGCTACGTCCTGTATAATTTTACGCAGGAGCAGCTCGCGCACACATTGATGCCGCTCGGGGCGTACACAAAGGACGAGGTTCGTTCTCTTGCGGAAAAATACGGCTTGGCAGTCGCGAACAAGCCCGACAGCCAGGAAATCTGCTTTGTTGAGGACGGCAAATATGCGGATTTCATTACGGATTACGGAAATTACACGCCTAAAGAGGGCGATATTTTAGACATAGACGGAAATGTGATAGGAACGCACAGAGGACTTATACATTATACGATCGGTCAACGCAAGGGAATAGGCGCGTACGGCAGACCGATGTTTATTATGAAGATAGATCCGCAAACGAATACGATCACGCTCGGCGAAAAGGGCATGGAGTTTTCGAAAAGTCTTATCGCGGAAGACGTAAATTTCATTTCGGGCGAAGCTCCGACCGAGCCTATACGCGTACAGGTAAAGGTACGCTATCAGGCGAAGCCCGCTCCCGCGACGCTTTTTGCCGAAAACGATCGCGTCAGAATAGATTTCGACGAGCCGCAGCGCGCGGTAACCCCGGGACAGGCGGCGGTATTCTACGACGGCGATATAGTTCTCGGCGGCGGTACGGTGATAGAAAAACAGGACTGATTTAATCAGCCCTGCTTCTTTTTTATATATCAAGATTTGAAACATACTTCGCGTTTTCCTCGATAAACTCGCGGCGCGGCTCTACCTTGTCGCCCATGAGCACCGTAAACGTAGCGTCGGCGGCTATCGCGTCGCTTAAGTCAACGCGCAGAATAGTGCGCTTTTCGGGATCCATCGTCGTTTCCTTAAGCTCGCCAGGGTCCATCTCTCCAAGACCCTTGTACCGCTGCACCTTCGCGCCGCTTCCCAATTCCGCTATCAGCGCGTCGCGCTCGTCCTCGGTGTACGCGAACTTCTCAACGAGGTTCTTGTTCTTGCCCTTAAACACCTTATAAAGCGGCGGCTGCGCGATATAAATGTTGCCGTTTTCGATAAGCGGACGCATATAGCGGAAGAAGAACGTCAAAAGCAGCGTTCTGATATGCGCGCCGTCAACATCGGCGTCCGCCATGATTATTACCTTGCCGTATTTGAGGTTGTTTATGTCAAAATCCTCGCCTATTCCCGTGCCGAGAGCCTGAATTACAGGCAACAGCTTTTCATTCGAGTATACCTTGTCGATACGCGATTTCTCGACGTTTAGCATTTTGCCCCACAGCGGTAGAATAGCCTGGAATTTTCTGTATCTGCCCTGCTTCGCGCTTCCGCCCGCACTGTCGCCCTCGACGATGAACAGCTCCGCGTAGTCCGCGCCCTCGTCGGCGCATCTTGCGAGCTTACCTAAAAGCGACGAATTTGACGAGCCCGCGTTTTTACGCGTGTTGTCGCGCGCGCGTTTCGCGGCTTCTCTCGCTCTCGCGGCTGTCAATGTCTTGTCGAGTATCAGCTTCGCAATTCTCGGATTTTCCTCCAGGAACGACGATAATTTATCGTTAAGCGCGCTTTCAACGAGCGTTCTCGCCTCGCTGTTGCCGAGCTTCGCCTTTGTCTGTCCCTCGAACTGCGCGTCCTCGACCTTTACGCTGATAACTGCCGTCAAGCCCTCGCGCGTGTCCTCACCCGAGAGGTTCTGATCCTTGTCCTTTAAAATTTTATATTTTCTCGCATAGTCGTTAAACACGCGCGTAAGTCCCGCCTTAAAGCCCGTTTCGTGCGTGCCGCCGTCGTTGGTGTGAATATTGTTCGCGAAGCTCAGAAGCGTTTCGTTGTACGCCGTGGTATACTGCATCGCGACCTCGACCTCCATACCCTTGCGTTTCGCCTCGAAGTATATAACGTCGTCATGGAGCGGGTCTTTATTGCGGTTGATGTACGTCACGAACTCCTTGATTCCGCCCTCCGCGTACAGCGTTTTCGGAGCGTGCTCGTCCGAGCGGAAATCGCTGAACACGATTTTTACGCCCTTGTTCAGAAACGCCTGCTCGCGTAAGCGTTTGAGCAGAATGTCATAGTCAAACTCGACCGTTTCAAATATTTCGGGATCGGGCTTAAACGTGATTTTCGTTCCCGTCTTGTCCGTGTCGCCGATCACCTTCAGCTTGCACGTCGGAACGCCGCGCTCGTAGCTCTGATAGTGGATATGCTCGCCGTCCGAAACCTCGACCTCGAGACTTTCCGAAAGCGCGTTTACAACGGACGAGCCGACGCCGTGCAGACCGCCCGATACCTTATATCCGCCGCCGCCGAACTTACCGCCCGCGTGGAGGATCGTAAGAACGACCTCGACCGTCGGAATACCCTGCTGCGGGTGGATACCAACCGGGATACCGCGTCCGTTATCGGAAACGGTAACGGAGCCGTCGGCGTTCAGATTTACGATAATCTCAGTACAATATCCCGCCAAAGCCTCGTCGATAGAGTTATCCACGATCTCGTAAACAAGATGATGCAGACCCGCCGCCGACGTCGAGCCGATATACATACCCGGGCGTTTTCTCACCGCGTCAAGTCCTTCGAGAACCTGTATTTGGTTTTCGTCGTATTTTACTTCTACTCTTTCGCTCATTGAAATTTCTCCTGTTCTATTTAAATCTTATTTTTTACTATATTATCGATGTTGTTGCGCGTCTTGCCAATATTTTTGACGCAAGCGACGAGAAATAAACCCTCGTTTCGCCGTCTCTTCCAACGGTTACGACATAGGATTTGGGTAAATCCCCTGCCGCGTCTATGATTATTCCGCCGCGCTGCGCCTTCGGAAGAAAGCTCTTTCCGAGCCGCGAAACGGTTGTGTTGTCCATATCGAAAATGCCGATTATATCGCGCTTTCTTACGATTATGTCCGAGCCTATGTTCAGATACATTCCGTTTTGCCTCCCTTGACGTGGAACAGCCGCGTGTCGTCGGTGCTGTCAATCAAATCTGTATCGGTACAGGTGATAAAAACCTGCTTGTCGCGGATTTTTTCGGCTAGATACAATCTGCGCCGCACGTCCAACTCGCTCATAATATCATCGAGGAGCAGAACGGGATATTCGTCCTTTTTGTTCTCGATATAATCCGCCTGCGCTATTTTTGCGGATAATGCCGCCGTGCGCTGCTGCCCCTGTGAGCCGTAGATGCGCGCCTCGCGCCCGTTTACCGATATTGTCATATCATCTCGCTGGACGCCTAAAACCGCGCTTGTGAGCTCGATTTCACGCCTTTGGCTTGATTCGAGAAGATCATAAAACTCATCCGCCGTAACCTCGCCGTGAATATTTGGCGCATACGATATTTTAAGCTCTTCACCCGATATCTCTTTTTGTATATCTGATGCGAACATGTTCAGACTTTCGAGAAATTCGCGGCGGTATTTCATAATTTTAACTCCCGCCTCGGCGAGCTGCTCGTTCCAAACAGAGAGCGTCATATCCGACTGTCTGCCTTTTCTGCGAAGCTCCTTCAAAAGGCTGTTTTTCTGCACGAGCGCCTTGTGGTAGTCGATAAGGCTTACAAGATACGAGGGATTCAGCTGGCTTATCGCCGCATCCATAAACCGCCGCCGGTTTGTCGGCGAGCCTTTGACCAAATCGAGATCCTCCGGCGAGAACATTACGACGTTGAGATAATTCATCAGCATACTCAGCTTCCTGATTTGCACATGATTTATCTTTATCGACTTTTTTCCGCCGCGGCTGAGCTGCATCAGCCCGCTGTAATCGCGGTCGGTGTCGTGAAACTCTATGCCTATCTTCGCGAAATGCTTTCCGAAACCGATGAGCTCCTTATCCGTGTGCGCGCGGTGGCTCTTGCCCTGCGCGAACATATAAATCGCCTCGAGGATATTCGTTTTCCCCTGCGCGTTATCGCCGAAAATCACGTTTGTGCGCGGCGAAAATTCGATCCGCTCTTTATCGTAATTACGGAAATTTTGTAATGTAAGAGATGAAATATACATCTATTCCGCCCCCACGTCAATTTTAACCGTTTCGTCCTCGAACTCAACCGTGACATAGTCGCCCGACCGTATCTTTTTGCCTCGCATTACGCATATTTCACCGTTTACGGACACGATACCGTCAAGGATCATATCCTTCGCGTCGGCGCCCGACTCGGCGATTCCCACGAATTTCAGCAGCTGGTCGAGCTTAATATATTCGGTTTTAATGCTTGTTTTTATATTTTCCATACCCGCACCCTAATTCGCAATACGGCTGACGCTCGTTACGCCCTGCAGCTGCTTCAGCTTTTTCGTCAGCAGCGCCAGATCCGAAGTATTTCGTATCTCAACGCCTATCTGAATAACAGCCGTATTCGTCTTTTTCGTAACATATGCGTTTACCGAGTTAAACGGTATTTTGAGATTCGCCAAAATATTCGTGACTTCGAGCATCATGCCGTCGCGGTTCGGGCCTTCGATCTGCAGGCTCGCGTCGTATGATGTGCTGCGCTCCTCGTCCCAGTAAACGTTTATAAATCGGTTTTTGTCCTCGTCGGACATATTTTCCCTGCGCATATTCGGACAGTCCCTGCGGTGAACACTCACGCCTCTGCCCTTGGTGATAAAGCCCACAATCTCGTCGCCGGCGACAGGATTGCAACAATGCGCGAGACGTATAAGGCAGTTGTCTATGCCCTCCACGATTATACCCTTGCTCGACGTGCGCTTCACGCGCTTTTCTCCGTCGGGGCTCTCGCCGTTTAATGCGGCTTCCATGCGCTGCTGCTTTTCAAGCTCGCGCTGCTCGCGTATCCACTGCTCGCGGAGCCGCATTACGACCTTCTGCGCCGTAAGACCGCCGTAGCCGACGCTCGCGTACAAATCCTCAAGAGTTGAAAATCCGTAGCGGCGTATCATAGAGCCCACCCATTCGGGGCGGAAAAGCTGCGCGTGAGTGTTGCCCAAACGCCTTAGCTCGCGCTCGATATACTCCTTGCCGTGGACTATATTCTCGTCTCTGCGCTCGCGCTTGAACCACTGATTTATCTTGTTTTTCGCCTGCGACGTTTTGCATATGTTCAGCCAGTCGCGGCTCGGACCATGCGTATTCGCGGTCAGAATTTCGACTATTTCGCCGTTTTGTATAACGTAGTTATTCGGCACGATTTTGCCGTTTACCTTCGCGCCGCTCATCTTGTAGCCGACCTGTGAGTGGATCGCGAACGCGAAGTCGATCACGGTGCTTCCCGCCGGCAGCGATATGACCTTGCCCTGCGGCGTGAACACAAACACCTCGTCGGCGAACAAATCGTATTTTAACGTGTTAAAGAAGTCGTCCGTGTCGATTAAATTCGTCTGCGTGTCGAGAAGCTGACGCACCCATTCGAGCTTCGAGTCCATATCGCTTACGCCCGACTTGCCCTCCTTGTACTTCCAGTGCGCCGCGATACCTTCCTCCGCGACCTTGTGCATTTCCCATGTGCGTATCTGAATTTCAAACGGAGTTCCGTTCGAGCCGATAACCGTAGTGTGAAGCGACTGATACATATTGGGCTTGGGCATAGCGATATAATCTTTAAACCTCATCGGCACGGGCGTGTACAAGTCGTGAACCATACCGAGCGCCGCGTAGCAGTCCGCGACGGTATCGACGATGATACGCACCGCGAACAAGTCGTACAATTCGTCCATGGTCTTGTTCTGCGTGTACATCTTGCGGAAAATACTGTAAAAATGCTTCGCGCGTCCCGTGACCTGCCCCTTTATGCCGAGCTCCTCAAGCTTGTTTTGCAATACTACTATAATACCCTTTATATAGTCCTCGCGCTCGCTCTTTTTGAGCTTTATGCTCTGCGCGATCTCCTCATATGCAACAGGATCGAGATATTTCAACGCCAGATCCTCAAGCTCGATTTTGATTTTCGACATACCCAAGCGATGCGCGAGCGGCGCGTAAACATCGAGCGTCTCCTTTGAGATCATAAGCTGCTTGTGGCGCGGCATGAAGTTGAGTGTCCTCATGTTATGCAGTCTGTCGATTAGCTTAATGATTATAACGCGTATATCCTGCGCCATAGCGAAGAACATCTTCCTGAGATTTTCCACCTGCTGCTCCTCGTGTGAGCTGTACTTGATTTTTTTAAGCTTTGTAAGACCGTCCACGAGATTCGCGACGCTTTTTCCGAAAAGCGCCTCTATATCCGCGTCGGTGTAGGGCGTATCCTCAACCACATCGTGAAGGAGCGCCGCCGAGATAGCGGTCGCGTCAAGCTCGAGCTGCGCCGCGATATACGCGAGCTGCACAGGATGCTCGATATACGGCGCGCCGCTGCGGCGGAACTGATTTTTATGCGCCGCCTTCGCGAGACGGTACGCAACGTAAATCATGTCCGTATTTGCCGAGGGCGCGTAGCTCTTTACCATTTCGATTATTTTATCGACAATCGCGTCCGTTTCGGCTAAATGCTGCGGAATTATTTCCGGCGATAAAATAGTGTTTTCGGTATTCATATGTTCGCTCCTTTCCGTTATTTTCTTTTTATGTCCTTTATAAGAAGCTGAACGCTTTCCGTTCCCTGATAATTGTTTACTCTAAGCTGACACGCGAGGTCAATTACGCTCCCCGCGCCAAGCTCTTCGGCGTACGGACCGAAGCCGAAGCCTATGCAGTTTACGCATACGCCGTTTTTGCGCACTCTCACGCGAAGGTGCTTGTTTTCAACGCCGCACGGCGCGATATTTGTTATTTCCGCGCCTATAAGAGCAAATGTGGGCTTTTCGTTGCCCATGCCGAACGGTTCCAAAAGCGATAAGAACTTTGCGCTGTCCAATGTTATGTCGTTTCCGTAAATATCGCAGTCGATATTTACGCGCGGTATCATGTCGCTGTCGTTTAAAACGCTGTCCGCGTATTTGTTTATTTCCTTTACAAAGTCGTCGAAGTCCGACATGTTCAGGTTCAGCCCCGCCGCGATCGCGTGTCCGCCGAACTCGGTCAGATACTTGTCGCAGTGCGTAAGCGCGTCGAACAGATTAAACGCGGGAATACTCCTGCCGGAGCCTTTGCCTATGCCGTTGCTGTGCGAAATGAGTATGCACGGCTTATAGAAACGGTCGTTTATCCGCGAGGCGACGATTCCTATCACGCCTTGATGCCAGCCCTCTTTGGCGAGCACTATAACGCGCTTTTTTGAGAAATTCGGGTCTGCCGCTATGAGCGCTATAGCCTCATCGTAAATTTGCTGCTCCATCGCCTGGCGTTCCTTGTTTTCCGCGTCGAGCTGCAGCGCGATTTTGCGCGCGCTGTTCATGTCGCGCGTCAGCAGCAGTTCAACGGCGGTTTTTGCCGTGCCGAGCCGTCCGGCGGCATTGAGCCGCGGCGCTATCGCGAAAGCTACGGCTGACGAATCGAGCGGCTTATCAGCCGCGCCCGCGACTTCTGTTATGGCGCGGAGCCCGGGAAGCGACGGCTTTTGCAGCGCCTGCAGCCCCTTCGCGACGATTATTCGATTTTCGTCAATGAGCGGAACGACGTCCGCTATCGTGCCTATTGTGGCGATTTCAACGTATTTTTTGAAATATTCGGTAGTGTTGAGCCCAAGCTCCATTACGACCGCGAGCATCAGCTTAAACGCCACGCCGACTCCCGCAAGGCCCTCGAAGGGGTAGTCGCAGTCGGGGCGCTTTGGGTTGACTATTGCGGCCGCCGCCATAGGCAGGCGTTCCTTGCAGGTGTGATGGTCGGTTATTATCACGTCCATTCCCTGAAGCTTTGCGAACTCGACCTCGCCGATAGACGTAATTCCGCAGTCAACGGTAATCAACAGTTTAGCGCCCTGCCTTGAAAGCTTGTTGACCGCCATAATGTTTATCCCGTAGCCCTCGCCCTTGCGGTCGGGGATATAATAATCCACATCCGCGCCGAGTGAGGAAAGGAAATCGTATAAAAGCGCCGTCGAGGTTATTCCGTCAACGTCGTAATCGCCGTAAATTACTGTCTTTTCTTTTTTGCTGAGCGCGGCAGTAATTCGCTTTGCCGCTTTTTCCATGTCGAGCATAAGTCTCGGATTGCGTATGTCGCGCATGGACTTTGTCAAAAATGATTTAACGTCATCCTTGGGTATGCCTCTGTTTAAAATGACCGTAGCGAGCAGCCGCGGAATTTTGTACATCGCGGATACCTCATCTATTGTATCTTTTTTCAGTGTTTTATTTTTGTAATTCCAAATTTTATCAACCATAATTTATTTATTCCGTTCCGCTGCCGTGCATATGAAATAATCAGCTAAATTCAATATTTTCTCATTATAAATTATATCATTTTTTCGATATAATTTCAAGTATTTTAGATGAATATTATATGAAATTTTGGGAAATATAGAGGTAAGGAGAGGAGGAGTTTTACAATGAGCAAAAGCAAGGAAAACAACCAAAATCAAAACCGTAACAACAACCAAACTCAGAACAGCAAGAACAATCAGCAGCAGCAAAATCAAAAGACAAACAGCAAGAACAATAATAACGACGACAGTAACGATGAACAGTATTAATTTAAAAATCCCGGGGACAAGCCCCGGGATTTTAATTCCCCGTTATTGAATTTGGGTTATTGCTTTTATAATCGGGTCGTCATTCTGCGCCCAAAGCATATACTTATATTCCGCCGCTTCCGGATCGGGAAGCTCTGTTTTAATTGTAATATGTCCGTTTTGCACGTCAGTATTAACGCCTATCTTAATGCCCGTCAATCTGCCGTCATCGTCGTATTCCGCCTTGAAGAGCTGTACATGCTGTAACTCGGGAATATTCTCCTTCACTTCTATATCGAATACCACCTCATTTTTTTCAGCGTTAACGCTCTCTTTTATTTCGAGCTTGCCCTCAAAAGCCTTAACGATCTCCACATCCTCAATAGGCTCGGGAGTAGGCATATTTGTCGGCGCTGCCGTCGGATTTGCCGTCGGATTTGCAGTCGGGTCGGTCGGCGCTGCCGTCGGTTTTGTCGTCGGATCCGTCGGCGTTGTTGTCGGCGTTGTTGTCGGCACGGTTGTCGGAGTCGGTGTAGGAGTCGGCTCTATCGGTTTTGCTGTCGGCTCCGTCGGCACCGTTGTCGGAATCGGAGTCGGTGTCGGGGTCGGTACGGGAGTGGGTATTGCTGCGGTTGTAAATTCCGCGGTATTTGCCGCCTCGCTGTCCGCGCCTATCGCTTTATACTGATATGTAGTCTGCGGCGTGAGACCGCTTACCGTTATGCTGTAATCTCCGCTGTCCGTCAGGAATGTGCCGTTTTCAACCGTGCGTACCGCGTCCGTGCCCTTTTCCCAGATACGGAACATGCATGACGCATACGGGCTGATCGTGGAGCCTTCCGCGCGCTCAACCGCCACGCTTCCTTTAAGCAAAGCGCTTGTCTGCGTGATATCCGCCGCGTCGCCGGTGGTATATGTATACTTCGGCGGCTCCTCTGCCGTTACGACCGCTCCCGCTATGCCGCTTACGGTTATTTTGCCGGTCTCGTTCGCGTCGGGGTGATTGAATACTACCGTAGCCGTGATTTGAGCCGGACCGTCGTCAACGCCCTGCAATATTCCCTTATCGACCGTGCTGCCGTTTGAGGCGATAACGATATCGGTGCGGTTAGAATGCCATGATACGCTGTCTATAGTGTAGCTGTCGTCCGATTTTATAATTGTCGCCTCCGAGGACTCGCCCTTTTTAACATAAATCAAAGTCGGGTTTATAGTGAATCCAACCTCGGGCTTATACGGAACAGCCTTCGCCGTTTCGGAGTCCTTGATGTTCACATAAAGCGTTCCTCCGCTTACGCTGAGAGCGTCGCTGTCGAGATGTATTTTTATTTTTCCCGACATATTCGAAGTGATCTCAACCGATTCGCTTTCGGGATTCATCAGTCTGGAGGTCGTGTAGAATGTTACTACGTCGCCTGCCTTCAGATTTTTGCCGTCTACGTTTACATACGCGTAGTCGCCGTCGGGCAGGTTATATATTTCAGCCTCGGGCGCGCGTGTGTTCGGAAGGAAAGCTACTCTCGCCGTTCCCGATTTGGTCTTATAGTTGCTGTCGGAAGGAACAAATACCCATCCGTAGTCCGTGTTCGGGTCAACGGATACCGTTGTGGGGCTGCTCGTGCCGACTGTATTCCAGGTAAGAATACCGGCGAGCGATTCACCTTTTACGCCCTTGAACGTATGCGTAAGAGCCGAATCGCTGAGCATAGCGCCCTTGTCAACTCTCGACGCGCTCACGCCGCCGCTGGGCTCCGCCTGTAGAATCGTCATTGTTTTTATTTGAGAGTTCTCCGCGTAATCACCGTATTGGTGAATAGTCGCGCGAACCTCGTATGTACCCGCGTCAACAGGCGCTACCTGCGACCATGTTCCGGTTGGAGTTGACGCGTGGAGAGCTATATCCGTTTTAAGATATTCTATCGTAATTCTCGCCGCGCTTACGCTGGTTTTTACGGTCGCGGGATGCGATTTTCCGTCGTAAACCGCATTTTCCGGAACTGTAAACTCGGTAAACGGAGCGGGAACCATAGTGCCGCTTGTTACGGATACGCGTCCCGTTACGGTTTTGTAATTTGTCTTATCGTTCGGGGTGAATATCCATTCATATGTCTTTGTGCCGGCCGTAAGCGTTTCGTTGGGGTTTTGCCATTTGAGACTTCCTTCAACGGTAAGTGAGCTGTTATCGGCATTTCTGAATGTGCCTGTCAGATTTACGCTGCTGAGCGGCTTGCCGACAACGCCGTTAGTCGCGCTGACTGTGCCAGCTTCAACCGGAGTTGCCTGTACGACATTAAGCGTGCCGAGTGTATCGGCGGTTATCGCGTAATTATATCTGTCGCCCTTCAGTGTTGACGCCGTAACATTATAGCTGCCTATGGGAGCGGTTGCCGAAGTGCCGTCAACGCCGTTTTGAACGGCCGTCAGTGTGGCGCGCAGATCGCTCATTGATTCGCCCGCAACCAATCCGCCGTTCGCGGGCTGAGAATCGGCTGCTTTATAATCCGAAGTCGAGAACGTGTATACCGCGCCGTAGGGCTTCGATATGGAGCCGTTCGTCAATGCGAGCCTGATCGGGCGCTGCTCCGATAACTTACCGGTTGTGTGGATGGTAGTGCTTGCAAGCGTGTAGTTTGCAGCGTCCTCACCCTCTAACGCGTTTTCACCGTTGACCACTACCTTTACCTGCTTGGGGCTGGACGGCTCGACATATGTCGAGCTGAACGTCGCGGTCAAAGCGTCCGCTTTGAGCGTTACGTTGTCAGATGCAATCGCATTTTTGAACTTAACCTTTGACATATCTATTTCGGCTTTGTCGGTGCCGTCATACGTCTTGGTCTTTATGCTGCCGTACACGTTTAATTCGAGCGGACGCGGACTGATAGTCATAATTGAGTCCACAAGACCCGGAGCAAAAATATCGTTTCCGGTGCAGGTAGCATGAACCTTATATGTTCCGGCGTCTATCGGCTGGTCGGTGTACAGATCGTAATTTTCATCGGGCGCAAACGTCGTGTCATCAGGAGATACCTTTTTATATTTTATATCCAGATTTGCCGCTGTAGGTGCCGAGCCTCTGTCCCATGCATATTTCGGCGTCTGCGCGGTTCCGTCATATTTTTTCGCGAGCGAATCTACCACTCTGAGGTTCACGGGCCGTCTCGAGGAAACCACTACGGTTGTGGATGCCTCATCCGGCATATCATAATTCTCCAAATCCTGCGGCGTGAATTGATATTTCCTTGAAATACTGCCGCTCGTTTCAATCAGTTCATCGCCTTTAACCCAAGCAAGCGTACCTTCAACCGGCTGATGCGAATATCGGTTCACATACGTTCCGCTCAGCTTCGACGCTGAGAGCAGGCTGCCCTCGTTTATACCGGATGCCGTCACCTTGTTTAATGTAGGCGTGGTTTTGATAACTGTTATGCCTGTGCTAACGCCGTCTTTAAGTTTAACTTTATAATTTCCTGTACCTGTTACATCCAGAGTGAATGGATATTTGCCGCCGTCTTTTTTAACTGCGGCGCTTTCCTCGATACCGTCACTCTTAACTGTCACACCCAGCTCCTGGGCGCTCTTATTGGATTCAATTATATTGCCGCCGTCGTATACATCGCAGATTATTCTATCTTGAGTAAGAGTATCTCCGTAATTTTTCTCTACATCATGCGGCGCTATGTCAACCTCGCGCTGTTTAACTTCAATATCAACGTCAACTAAATTTTCCACGCGGTAGCTGCTTGTGTAATTAAACGTGTAAAACTGACCATGATGAGAGCCGACGGTAAGTCCCTGCTTAGGCGTAATTTCCAGAAGAGCATAGTTTTTCCAACTGTCATGACCGTTATTTATATCAGCCTGAGACGGAATATAAAAATGCGCGTTATTCGCGTCGAGACCGCCGTCCGCATAAGTCTTTTTTGCCGCCTCATCCGTATTTACATTTTTTAACTTAAAAGTAAAATTATCATTCCTGGAACCCACCACAATATACGAGCGCTGATTACCGGTGTTCACAAGACGCAGCGTTAACGGCTTGATTGTTGCAGTCGGCTCATACTCGACAGGATCGTCCGTCAGATCGTTAAAATCAATGGTCGCCGTTTTGTTGTCGCCCGGCTCGAAGGTCGGAGTAACAGCTTCGCCGCCGTCCGTGTTCTTCGTTATAACATAGTTGTAATTCTTTTTTTCAGAAAGCACAGCTTCGAGTGTTATTTTGTTGTCTTTTGTGCCGTCAACAGTGTCAGACGGAATCTTATCGCCGACAAATTTCTTCGGCTGATCGTCGCCGCCGACTATTTTCCATCCCGATATTGTCGTATTTTCTTTGTCCGGAGCAGTTGCGGTTGAGATATCAAGCTCAGGATCGATCATTGTTATCCAGTCGCCTTCCATCGCAAGCTCGTTTATTGACTCGCTCGGTAATTTTTCGTTGGGGCATTGTAATTGGTAACCTGCCTTTTTATCTGTCTCGCTGAGCCTGTATGTAACATCTACGATAGTGAGTGATTTGGATTCGCCGACAACCTCTTTTTGGTCATCGCGGCAGTCTGCTATTTTGTCTTTGCTGCCAACATTAAGACGTTTCAGCGTCGCGGTGTATCCTCCCACCTTATACTCATTACTTTCATCTTGGTCGAATAATTCTGTGTCTATCGACCAGCCGTGATAGCGGTGTTTGTTATCGCCTCCCACAAGCTGATCGCTTACATAGCCCACAATGCCGTTATCCGGAATAGTCATAGTCGCCGAATGTTGGCTGCTGCTTGGACCATGTTCGGGACGCGAGATCTCAAGCTGATAAAACTTACCATCAAGCTCATACGTTTTGGTTCCCGAATCATAGGCCGCATCATGATCTATGCGGTTTCTAAACATAACCCACAGCATATTATTCGGAACACTTTCCTGGAAAATGCTTGATGTTGACGGATGCGCTCTGAACATTATGTCATATATTGCTATAGGATCGTCGTCAGCCGCGCCCGCGGTAATAGTGCCTGGCGGCAACATTGATGCAGTCATGGCAGCCGCCATGAACAATGATAAAACTTTTCTTTTTTTCATAATAATTCTCCCTTTCTCGTCGTTATATATATACCTAACATTCCGCTTTTTTGCGGACACCAATTTTCAAAGTCAGTACAATTTTAGTGTTATAGGTTATTTATTTTATTATATCATATAAAACTGCATTTGTAAATGTTATTTTTATAACAATTAGTAAAATATATGAGGGAAAATGTGTGATATTTATGTAACAAATAACCAAATATAGCGACGATCACATTTTCTGCCGCGTTTAACAATATGTTTACAATTTTATGCAAAACTTTACATATGCGTATCATTTATTGACAAGCGCGTATGCATTATGGTATAATCCGACCGTAATGTGCCGTTAAGTCATAGCGTCAGTCCGTTTCGACATCACTCCGAAAGGAGGGATAGACATGACGGTATATGACGCAATAGTAGCGTTAGTGCTGATATTGATAATATTGGTGCTGATACTGATCACGCTGGTAGGGATAAAAAAATAATCACTTGTTATTGCCGTAACAAGTGATTACGGGTAGAATGAATTAATTTCTTTCTACAATTCCACGCGAAACGGACAACGTCTATTTCTTAATACACATTATAACACACCCGCCGACATTTGTCAAGCGGGTGTGTTTTTTGTTTTTTAATACAAATGACAACAAATTTTAACAGACATTATTTCAAATTTATGCTAAAATAAAAAAGACGGCGATATAATTCGTCGTCTGCGGCAGCTTTGAAGCGGCGGCGGCTCTGTTTCGGAAAGGATTCGATTATGAGTGAACTGACTATCCAACTGATATTAGTTTTGCTTATTATATGGATAATAAAGAAGAAATAACCGCCCTATTGCAGTAGGACGGTTATAGGGTAGAAATTCTCTACAGTAAATAACCAATTACCAATAGAAACAAACCGTTTGCCGTTTCCTTGTTGTCTATATTATAACACACCCGCAGACATTTGTCAAGCGGGTGTGTTCTTTATTCTTACAAAAATTAGTTATTGATAAGCTTGTCGTCCTCGTTGTTCCAGCTGTAGAGCTTTCTTATCTCCTCGCCGACCTTTTCGAGC
>CANRJY010000024.1 GCA_947631085.1 uncultured Clostridia bacterium
CGGTTGTACTCGGCGCGTATCCGGGGCACAGTGAATGTTATCTGAACGATGATATATGGTGGTCGCACGGCGGCAGGCTATACGGCGAAAGCCACAAGCGGCTGCATTTTTTGCATAAAATAATGACGGAATGTACCGCGCTCCACCCGACCGGCTATACAACCGCGGCAAATGAGAACGGTTCTGTAAATCTGCAGTATTTCGGCGAACACAGACCTTGCTATAGAGTGTTCGATTTCGGAAACAAAAAATACAAAATCAAAGTTATCGACACATGGAATATGACAACGGAGGATAAGGGCGTGTATACGGGAAGGGTGAAAATAGATTTGCCGTCCCGCGAGTATATGGCGCTGTTATGGACAGAGGTGACCGATTGATTGGCGTTTGCTGAGATGTGTTAAAACTTCTATGATTATCTATTTTTAAAATCAAGAATAAATACAACAAACAGAGTGTACATGGAATATCTCAACCGTTACAGAATAAACCTCGCGGTCTATATGCTGACGAGCGAAAAGCATATGCAGATACAGGAAATAGCCGAAAAATGCGGCTACGACAGTCTTTGCAGCTTCAACCGAAATTTCAGAAAATGCACAGGCAGTACGCCGAGCGAGGTAGTGAAAGAAGAGAACGCCGGTGAATGAAACGCCTGCAAAATCTTCATAGAAAACAACGGCACGGACAGCGGCGGCGAGATTAAGACAACCCCGACCGTCATAACCGACGGCCCCGCGCTAAAACACCTCGAAACCGCACCGCTTTACGGTAGCATCGTTTTGGAAAACGGGGATTTGATCGTGCGGATATTTTGCGGAGAATGATATGGGTAAAAAAATTAAGCCGTTCATATGCGAGCGGCCTAATGTATTTAAGTATTCATAACATTATTATCATTTACCGAAAGGCAATCAATCATCATTTGCACTCCCAGACTAAACCCAATTTTAAACTCAGCCGCGCCTATTTCTCCGATAACATTATTGTTAGCTTCGATTAAACGCTCCAATAAAGTGCGTTCCGGCTCGGAAAGCGTTTCCCGCAGTTGCGCGGTTATTCTTGAAATAATTGCAGTCGCCTGCTTGTACGTTTCCGTTGAGATATGCTCCTGAGTGCTCAGTCGGATATTTCCATAGTATAATTCTTCGATAAAGTTCATAATATAGCCTCCGTAAAAATTTATTTAAGAAGATTATATCATCAATCCAAACCCGCGCCCAGCGGCAGAATTACAGAAAAATTTATTGGCGGTCTGTATAATGCGCCTAAATAAAAATACAAACATAATCTCGATTGTAATTTATTCCGTAAGTTTATCTAATATTTCCGTAATGCGTTCTGTACAGTCATTTTCCCTTGTTTCAGCCTTACGCCAGTTATCCGATAATGGGAAATACACTTTATCATTTACAACGATCCCCATATCCCATTTGCCATTCGATTTTTGATTTTCTTTCAGCCATTGTACAGCGAATTGCAATTTGTCCCTGCTATTTTTGTATTCCGCCAACAATTCGATAGCGGCAAGATAACGGCTCGATTTCCTGCTTTGAAATTCTTTCGGAACAACTGTAATTTTACTGTCATAAATATAGTATATCCCGCCTTCGTTATTCATAATATGTTCTGCAAAAGCTCTTTCTGTTTTTTCGTCTAACAGTCCGGTCACGAGCGAAATAGGATAAAAAATTGTAGGATCAATTATGCGGGCACCTTTTGGGGGAGTTCGCAGTATTCGGCAATATGAATTAACGTATTTTTCGTAATCAAACACATCATTATCGAAAGCGGCGGTCACAATTTCAGTCCATTGCCGAGCAACATTATTAGCCGCAGCGTTATCTTTTGTAAAACGCCTTATCCAAGCGGCAAGCATGAGATTTGAAAAAACAGTCCAATCCTGAACCTTTTCCTTCCTGTCGGGAATTTCTTTTTTGCCAGTCAAACAATCGTTCATATACCCGACAGCTTTTTGTATGCAATCATCATCAATCGTAAATCCCAACCGCTGTAAACGCCTTAACGCTTGTTCTGTTGTCATGGGCGAATTGTAAAATTGGCTGAGTGAATGAAAACAACCCCATTTGCCTTCGTTATCTTGTAACGATATAATGTTATGAGCCCACTTTGTATTTTTATGCTTCACATTGTCCTCCGAATATATGGAATTATAGATAAATATTTCTGTCCGATAAACGGGAATTTATCAATATTGTAAGTAACAACTACATTCTTGTAGCGAACGCTTCACACCATACCTTAACAGTTCCGTCTTTCATGGTGGACTCGTTTTGCCAGTGAAATTTGTCCGGCGCGATTTCCGTAAATATCCACCGACTTCGTCTGCTGTTTATGTTTGTTAATACAATGCGACCATTTTCTTTTGTTCCTACAAAACGGCTCATAGTTTTATAGCAGGTATATACCATGTCCCATTTATTAGTACCCAGATTAAACATTCTTATAGTCGTACCATATTCTTGAGATGGTTTGGAGGGTTTTGATCTGAATCCTCTCGCAGGACATATGAAAACGTCCTGAATACCGAGTCCTTCCAGAATCCTCGCAAAGTGCCATTCACCTTTAATATGCCGTTCTTTTTCTGTTCCCCGATTATATACAAAATCTAAATCCCAACTGCCTATTACGTCCTTCCAATAGTCGTATTCATCAGGAATTAAACTGCTTTTTTCTTCACTGATAAGAGCATCCACAAACCTGTTCATTTTAAAATACCTCCAAATTTCGATTTATCATTCTGTTCAATTATGACATAATTATATCATACACATTGATGTATTGTCCAGTTTATTTACTGTATTTTTACTTTGCTTTGTCGGCAGAAGCGCCATTTTCTGTTCAATAAGTTTGCGTTCCTCCGGCGTTACTCTGAATTTCATCTGAATATTTCGTTTAAGATTGCTCATTTTTACCTCCGAAAATTTTTATAAT
The DNA here is from genome assembly GCA_947631085.1 of uncultured Clostridia bacterium. Taxonomy (GTDB): domain Bacteria; phylum Bacillota; class Clostridia; order UBA1381; family UBA1381; genus CANQXJ01. The sequence continues at coordinate 2,956 of CANRJY010000024.1, forward strand.
AAGGGTTTGGGACTATCCCAAAATTTTCAGATTTTACGCTATGGTAAAATTTGAAAAATCGTAAAGTGGTACCACTTTGCTGTGCTTGCTCTTCTTAACAAACCTCACTTAACATCAAAGAAATACTGTTATTTTCTATCGCCCTCGTATGCTCCAGCAAATACGCCTGACGGCGCTCCGGCAGGTACGCGCGCTGTTTTTCCGTTTCCGCTTTCGCGCGGTATGTCCGCTGAAAATTGCTCGCGATAACGCTGTTGACGGTCGCCTCGTCCATCATCGCCCACTCGTGCAGCTGATGCGCGTCGCCCACTATGAGCCGAAGCTGTTCGGGCAGCTTTTCGTACTCCTCGTTGTAATTGTAACCGCTGTTGCAAAGCGCCTTTCGAACCTTCGCCCACGCCTCAAGCTCCGACATTTCATCGTCCTTGTTCAGCAGCAGATCGAGCTTTTCGTTTATTTCGGAAATTGTCGGCGGGAATTTATTCGTCGAGATTACCGCGTCCACCGCCTGAAGCATTGTCCCGTAGTCCACATTGGCAAAGTGCCTGTACCAGAGCCGAGCCGCCGCCAGCTTATCCGCCTCGGTCTGCTTGTCGTAAAACCTCGGATATGCCGCCGTGAGTATCGCCATTATTTGTACCGTTTCGTTTTTAGTCATAACGTCCTCCTTAAAAAATATCGTCACCGTTTCCGTCAGCAACAAGGTTTAAAAAAAAATTATTGCTTTTGGGGGAGTCATTCTTACTCCCCTCACTCTTACTAAATTCTTTTACTATATTTATCTTACTATCCTCACCAAACGTGGGTATACCCTCTCCCCAATTTTGGGTATACCCTATACCCGCAGCGTGACCACCCTCTACCCGATTTTGGGTATACCCTGTACCCACGGCTTGACCACCCTCCGCTTTGTTGCGGATATGAACAGTCACAGGTATGATATACCTTTTATCAACATTTTTCATTCCCTGCCTATATTGCAGCCGCCGCTTTATGTAACCGAACCGCTCCAATTCGTCGAGCCATCTCCCAACCGACGATTTAGAACTCCCCATAATTTCCGCGAGCGCCTTATTAGACGCAAAGCACCGTTTCTCACTGTTCATCGCAAGCCTAACCACAACGCCGTACAGAATTTTTTCCGGATACGAAAGCCTCTCGTCTGCCAAAACGCAGTCATAGACCTTGTAAAACCTCTCTTTCTCCTTCAATCGCTCACCTTCTTCAAGTATCTTTTTTATATACTAATTATATCATAAAAAGATACAAATGTCAACTGTTTTATGGCTATGTTAATTTAAAAGATATTCGATGGGGTATAAAACGGCTCGATAATGGACGTGGACCGGAAACACTTGATAAATTCCGGAAAATAAAGTATAATGGTGATAAGGCGGAATATGAAAATTTGAAACAAGCGTATAGATGTAAACTCTAATGCCGGCGCGGCTATTACATAGACAAAGACAATAACAGGCACAGTATGAAGTGAAGTTAAGTTACAGAGGTGACAAAGAATGAAATTAAAATATATAGGAGAGAGTTTCGGAGCTGCGTCATTGACCGACGGACAGACATATATCGCTACTGTCAGCGATATAGGCTATTACAGAGTATTTGACGATAGCGGCGAGGACTATATGTATTTTCAAGACAATCCGCGACCGCTTGACGGAAGCAGTCCAGGCGGGCGTTGGGAGATTGTCGAGGATATGAACGAGCGGGAGCGGACTCTTTACGAAAAAATAAAAAAAGCCGCCGGGGCTGACGAAAGAAATAAATTGCTTGAAGAAACGCTGAAGATTTGTGAAGAATACGCTGTTAAATATGCGGATGAGATTGAGGCGGTCGTTCAAGATAATTTGAATAAATAAAACCAAATACAGTTTATAAAGCGCATTTTAACTAATATAACGAAAGTATTATGGAGGTTTGTAAGTAGTATGTCAAGTAATTTAAACTATACAGAACCGCACTATTGCCCTGTTTACAGATGTGTAATTGACATAGACCTATGTTATGATTCTTTAATGACTCTTAACAAGTCTTTTAAAATATCATCGGTTCACGAATTAAGCGATATTAATGATATTGAAACCGCTCGACGGCTTTGCGGAAAGTGTCCATATAGCGATTTGTCGTAAGGGTTGTGGAGGAATGGGCTATGATGTTTGATACAAAATAGCAGATACTTCTTGCGTGGTTTCCGAACATTCAGAAGTCAAAACCGAAGGACAATTATTACACCGTTGACGAGTGCAAAAAGCTGTTGGAGTTGTCTGAGGAAACGCCGCTACACGATATTATGGTCGTGACGCTCTACTATGGTTTGCGCCGCTCTGAGTGCATGGGTCTGCGCTGGATAGACGTGGATTTTGACAGAGGCACGATTACAATTCAGCACACGCGCACGCTAAACGGCGTTATCGTGGAAAAGGACAGAACAAAAACGCAGAGCAACAACAGAGTTTACCCGCTGATCGACGAGGTAAGAAATATTCTGCTTAAACTGAAAAGAGAGCAGGAGCGTCAAAAAGACCTGCTACTTAACAAGTACACCGACAGCGGCTACATATTCGTAAACGACTTCGGCGTTCCGTGTCACCCGTCATACCCGACGCAAATGCTCTACAAGCTGATAAAAAAGCACCCCGAATTAAAACACCTGACCTACCACGGATTACGTCACTCGGTAGCTTCTTTGCTATTGGTGCGCGGCTGGAGCATGAAAGAAATCTCGGAATGGCTCGGGCACAGCAATATCCACATCACGATGAACCTATACACGCATATTGATATGGCGTCCAAGCGTGAGCGCGCCGAAGCGTTAAACGGCTTATTCGCAGGATAACCCACATCAGCAAAAGATACCGAACGATAGTTAATGTTAGAAGAAACTCAAAAAAGGGTAATTTTGTTAGAAAAGCGTTAGAAAAGCCGTTATAACGGCGTGAAAACAGCGGTGATTTTAAGCAAGTAAAAACGGCTAAAACCCGCATGGTTAAGCCGTTTTTGAGCTGGTGAGCCACCCACACATAAAGGCGAACTCGTTCGGGTGGGTGGTATATGCGGATTGATTATAAAATTTGGATAATACAAATTTTTCTTGACACACGTATTAATACGTGCTATAATATATTATGAAAGCGAGGGAAGACTATGAAATACAGTGAATTGAAAAAGCTGCTTAAAAAGAACGGTTGCAGATTTGAAGCTGACGGTAAGCGCCATGAAATATGGTATAGTCCGATAACGGGTAATTACTTTCCCGTAGGCAGACACAATTCACAGGATGTCGCTCCCGGAACTTATAAGGCGATAATGAATCAGGCGGGAATTGAATAATTTTTACATATCCGAAATATATCATAACAGGAGGTTATATTATGGCTAAATATGTATATCCGGCTATTTTTACAAAAGAGGGAGAACAGTATTCAGTGCGTTTCCCCGACATTCCGAACTGCATGACTCAAGGCGAAGATATACCGGACGCAGTAGAAAACGCCGAGGACGTGCTTTGTTTAGTATTGTATCATATGGAGCAGCGCGGCGAATCTGTTCCCGCGGCTACCGATCCTATCGGCTTAACCACGTCCGAAAATGAATTTATTTCCCTCGTTGATTGTGATACGATTGAGTATGAGAAATTCTATAAAAGCCGATCGGTCAAGAAAACGCTTACCATACCCGAATGGCTGAATGATATAGCCACGCGAGAAAATGTTAATTTTTCCAATGTGCTGCAAAATGCGCTTATGGAACGGCTAAATATTAATCAGTGAATTGATACGCAAATAGGCACGCTTATACGGCGTGCTTATTGTATATCGTAAAATAAGACACAACTTTTAAATTCTTCCTTGCCAATTTTTATCGTCAATATTAATCTGTTTGAGATTATTCTCTTGACATAAATTCTTTTCATCGTCATAAATATTTAACTGACAGTTGATGTATATCGGTATAAGTTTCTTTATGTACGCTTTTACGTGCTTGTCTTTATATCCGCGATATGCGCATTGGCTGACACTATACATATACGCAATTGAAGATACGCTCAAGCAGTCGGAATATTCCCGTTTATTTTCAAATATACCTTTGTTGGTCATAATATAAATCACATATTTTTCATATTCATCAAACGGATATTTATCATAATAGGAATCAACAATTGCGGCATGAGTTTCACGGATTTTCTTAATGGTTATTTCTGCATGTTTCAATGTATATATACAAATTTTCAATCTGTTTTTCTGATAATAAGACATCTTATTTACCATTTTTCTCTCCAAATTAGCTACTTTTACAATTAAATCTCCTAAATAATATATTAATTATGTATATTTGTCAAGATATTTCTTCAAAAATATGTTTTGGGAGCATTTTTGACAGATTAATTTTATTGAAAGCCGCTAATTGAAGCAGCTTGGTATATTTCCTCATTCCTATTTTATCTGTTGAAATTCTTTAACACGCGAATAGTATCTTATTCATGGATCAACGATAGAGGATTTTCAAATCGCATAAAGTATACATTAGGCGGTATACTTATACAAACCACCCAATAATAACAACTGTAGAAATGCGCATAATTAAGGTATAATAACAACAGAAACTGTTTTGGAGGCTAAAATTATGTGCAAATATGAATTAACAGATTACCAATGGAGTCAAATCAAGGATTTAATTCCGCCAAAAACCTCAACCTGTGGTCGTGCCCGCCGTGATCCACGTGAATTATTAAACGCAATTATCTGGGTTTTGAGAACCGGCGCGCCGTGGTGCGAGTTGCCCGAAAAATACGGACCGTGGCATACCGCGTATAATAATTTCCGGAAATGGACTTGCGAGGGAGTTTTGGAAAATATTTTCAAAAAATTTGCATCACTCGCCGAGGATACCGACGAAGTACAAATAGACTCGACATACGTAAAAGCGCATCAGCATAGTGCCGGTGCTAAAAAGGGGGATCTTCAAAGGAAGGAATCGGTCGTTCCAGAGGCGGATTAACCAGTAAAATCCATGTAGCGGTCGATGGTTACGGTAAAGCTATGCATTTTCTTCTTACGGAGGGAAATATTCACGACTGCAAACAGGCTGAGAACCTGCTCGAACCGGTTATTCGCGAGAACATGTATGTACTTGCGGACAGAGCGTATGATACGGACAAAATCATTGAATTTATTGAAGAAAAATCGGCGGTTGCAGTGATCCCACCGAAGAAAAATCGAAAAGAACAGCGCGAATATGATAAAGAAAAGTATCGCAACAGGAATCAGGTGGAGCGATTTTTTAGCAGAATAAAGCAGTTTAGGAGGATAGCGACAAGGTACGACAAACTTGCTGAGTCATTTTTGGCTATGATTCATCTCGCAGCGGCACTTGTCTATATTCCTAGATTTAATACAATTGTATAAGTATACCGCCTAGAAAAAGATTTGTCCTCTTTCGGAGTGCATTTGTGTTCATTTTACAAATGTATAACTGATATTAGTCGGTGATTCATATTGTGAACCGCAGGTTGCTCTTTTTTTCATCTTTATATAATCCCGATTCTTGCATAATATGTAAAAATCGGGATTAATCATTATAAAGTTAAAATTTTTAATTCTTCGGCTTTTTGTAGTTTCTCTATTATTTTTTTATCTTTCTGATACTCCATCATTTTTTCTTTTGACAGAAAAAATATTCTACTGATATATAAATTATTATCAGGTTTAATTTTTATTTTAAATGCATTTTTTTCAGATATTTTCATATCATCAATAATTATGTTGAATATGCCTTGCAAAACAAACATATCCAATTTTACATTAAATATGTTTACACTGTGAGTACCGGTACAAGTGAATGTCAACATCTCATTCGTTATATTGCGATATTCCCCGCTAAAATTACCCTTTCCGCTTATTTCACTAATTTTTTCATATGTTTTAAATGGCTGCTTTAAAACAAAGCTGAAATATAATTGCTCAATTATATATGTATCTTCAGGTTTTATTGTCCCGGATATATCAAATTCTATGTTTAATGCATTTTCTACCATAACTATTTTCTGTAGGTAATTAATTAAATTGCTATTAACTTTTTCATTTATTATATTATCCACTTGGGGGCCAAATGCATAACCCTTATACGTAATATTCCCCTCGAGGAACTCATTATAAAATTTATAAATTTTTAGTAATTCTTTGGCTGATGATGTTTTTGGTTCTAATCGAATTGTTACTTTGCTTTCTAACATATGTTGCTCGTTTAAAATAATATCCAGCATAAGAAGATCCTTATAATTTAAACAAATAAATATTTCGCTCATGCTATCATATGGCATTCTTTTTGCTTGAAAATCTATTTCTATATCTCCACCAGCCAATAATAAAGATTGCATATGAGGGAAAGGCGGAGGAATCATTTCAAACTGCTCTACTTTAAATTCGTTTGATATATCAAACGGTGTTTTGATTAAATCACTAACTTTAATCCTACTGCCATTTATTATTATAGTATTGTCTTCATATGGATTCAATTTTATTTTTTGTTGAGTTCTATATGCATATTCTTCCAAATCTGAATATGTTTTTATTATATCTGCATATTTCTTTGCCGATTCCGGAATTTCAATCTCCATTTTTATCTTAATATCTTTTTTTTCGGTTGAAGAGAGAACACATATGCCATTTTCATATGCAGTATAGTGAAATCCGTCTGGTAAATCTTTATTAAGGACATTCAGCAATTCGTCTGGTATGTGTGTTTTATTTGTTGCTCTATTCTCAATAACCTTTTTAAAGCTTGCTAACATTTTTATACATCTCCTTCAATCTCATCCAATATTAAAATGTTTGAAATCAGTAACATTTTTTCGCTTTGGGGCGCATCAACTTCTTCTGACATTATATAATCTATAAATACATCCCTGTCATTTGCGGTTGGAACTATAATGTACTTAATATCTTTATATTCAAAATTTATCTTGCACTTTGGTATTAAATCTATAGCTTCATTTAATTTATCTAATGTTGATTTATCAGATATATTATCATAAATAATCTGTAGTTTAGTTTCCGTGTCGTTTATCTGAGGGATATACCTCCATTCACATTCATCTTGAAAACAGCAGTATTTTTCTTCTTCAAGTCTTTTCATGTAACCATATAATGGTTTCATGTATAGCAAGTGGGTTAATAAATAATTTCTTAGCCGGTCAACATATTCATTATCAATGTCAAGTTGTAACGCCCCGTCATATGCTACTTTGAAATCATCTGAAATTATTGCATTTTCATTAATATAATGCACCGGTTGTATGTTATTTTCTATACCCCATTCTTTACTAAACGCAATAGCGTATTTACCGTATTCTTGTGTGTGAGGCATTATTTTATGTAATTGTATATCGCAAAAGCATATCATCGGGAAAATTATACTTTTCATATCGATATTCAGATATTCTATATTTTCACAATTATATCTTGGAGTCAATGTCTTTTGGCTCAATTTTAGTTTTAAATATTCTGATTTCTCCATAAAATTAAATATTGTATTAGCGCTTTGTTTTGTTTTGGGATTTTTTTCGTGCTTAATATCCAATTCATCTACATTATATATGTTTCCCACGATTACTCACACCTCCTATTTGAATTTATTATATCATAAATATAAGAAATATTCAACCGTAAAACATCTGACCTTTATGGATAACTTATAGAAAATCATTGAATTAAACAGAAATATATGTTATAATCCATATATAATAGGGTGGTTTGTTCGTTTTACAATACGCTCGGGTGCACGGATTATAAAAAAATGATATGGAGATTGAAATAAATGGAAGATTTAAAAGCTCTAAAATTGGCCAGATATTATATGTCTGCCATGTCCGACGGAATTAATCCCCTTAACGGAGAATACGTTGCCGAAAATGACACAATAGCCAACGAACGGGTACAGAAATGCTGCGCGTATATGGTCGATGTCGTGGATAAGATTATTGAAAACGGCGGATATATGAAACTTGAATTTATAGATAAACCGCGCTGCACCAGAAAACAGAGAGACGAGTTTATACGTACATCGCTTAATAAAAGCGAAATTGTTCTTTCAAACGAGCCGATTGGCGTGAATGAGCTTGCACGAAGAATAAACGCGGTATTCGGCAAAGATATACGGAAAATCTCCGGAGCAAAAATTGCGGCATGGCTCGCTGAAGAAGACTATTTAGATGTTATAAAAATAGGCAATGGTAAAAAGACCAGAAAAATTTTAAATGGACTATCGGAACAGGTTGGGCTAACAAGCCGTGAAAGAGTTAATATAGAAACGGGCGAGGTATATAATCAGATTTTATATACAAGAAAGGCTCAGGAATTTGTTGTAGAAAATATTGATAAAATTATATAAATAAAATCCGAAATGTATACGGCGTGTTTTACCCATAACATATATTTTAATGTATAAACGGCAGTATCATCTTTTTACGATACTGCCGCTATAATATTTCTTTTCTATTTATTTTTCCTGTTTCAGTTTCCATTCGTCAAACTCCCGTTTACCGTCCTCGCTCTCGTAATATCGCTGTATAGCCGGTAATATGCACCGAGCCAATGCGGCTATCTCGAATTGAGGAATATTCCATTTTTCATTGCCGGGTGTTTTCGTGTATATGCCTCCTTTCGATTTGGATTTCGTAGACAGTTGTCCACGATTATGACGGCGAGTATTACGCCTTGCTTATTTCTATTCGGTTCTTGCACTATCTCAAAATTTTTTGATATAACTATTGTAACATATCTGTAATATATTTGTCAAGCATTTGTAAAAAATAAAATTTCAAGCAAAAGAATGGCTTGGTTATGTAGAAATTTTAGATTTTAAAATTCGCATAAACACTTGTTTTTTGAATATGAAACCGTCAAATTTAACTGCTGGCGTATAGTTATATTGTCTGTGCCAAAAATACGCTTAAAAATTTCTACATTTTTACGAGGACAGGATTAGCCATCTTCAGTGGAACTTTAGACGATTTTCTGACCGCATAAAACCTATGCTTTTTGCCTTAAAACCGACATATCCTATATCGCTATATTGCCTACCCCAAAATCGCCGTTCTAACGTTCCACTTTTGTCCGCATTTTTGGCTTATTCGACCGCATAAAATCAAGGTTTTTAAGGACAAAATTTGTTATCCCCTTATGTTTATATTCGCTCCTGCCGAAAATGGGTTTAAAATGCGGACATTTTTGATAGTACCGAGCGCAACAACGTTATTAGAGTTCTACACTTTGAAGCAAAAAACAACTGTTTATTATGCCGCCGATACCTCATACGATGTCACGCAATAGAGCATTTTTTATCAAGGTATTATGCGGATTTTTAGTGTTGATTTTCGCAAAGGTATAAAAACATATGGCATACTCCGAGATAACAGTCCTATTGCGTGACCGACAAAATAAGAGCCGTTCTCAAATCAAAAAGAACGAAATCACACTCATCCCTTTTCATACGGATTAAATTTATATCCTCCGCGCGAAGTCGAAATAAATTCGGGCTCGGAGGGATTATATTCGATTTTTGCTCGAAGGCAATATATGTGAGATATTATGCTTCTGTCGTCCACAACATATTGTCGTTCCATACTCCTTCATATAGTGTTATAACGTTATTTCCTTGCAATCAATAACCGGCGACATATTATCATCCCATAAAAACAGCTTTATTCTGTAACCGCTTTCCAAACCGCAGCCAACTGCCGCGTTGATGCTTGCACCGTCATTTGCATTTACCGTTATATGATTATCGGCGGATACTCCACACAGCTTCCCGCTGCCGTCATAAATTGCAGTGTATGCGTTCGCGCTCAGATTATATTCCGTATTATTTTTTATTTCAGAGCTTATTACAGACCCGTCGGCGGATTGAGATATATTTGTTATACCGGCTTCGTAATCCGGCTCAAATTCGGCTGTAAGAAGCATATCACCGACAGCGCACAGAGAGTATGTCGCATCCGACGACACAAGCTCACCATCCTTATACCAGCCCTTAAAGGAATAATTATCTTCCGCCATAGCCGTCAGATTTACTCCGTCGCCCTTTGCATATCGTCCCGCGCCGAGAACGCTGCCGCCTTCGCTTGACACAACAGATATGTCTGCTGAAGCGTCATCATAAGAATTGAAATATTCGTCGGGCGCAATCATATCATCGTCCGAGGTTATCGACAAATCATAGTAGCTATCCGCAATATTATCAATATCGCCGGAGCATACCAGCTCTTTATTCTCGTACAGGTCAATGTCGTAGAAATTCGCGCGTCCGATTGGTTCACCTTCACTGTACTGCTCTACGGTACAATTCAGCTTTCCCGTATCGGTTGCGACAAGGCGAATATCGTAATCGGAGAGCGAGGGAAGGTATACTTTTTTAATATCTCCCGATTTTTCAATCATAATGTCATCGGAGTATTCCACACGATTGTTTTCCGCGCTTCCCGCCAAACGCCCGCGCTTGTCGTACACATAGACATTGACTGGACACTTAAAGCTTGCGAACCAATTCCAGCCTTGCTCCTTTTCAACCTCCGTGTCCTTTGAATACGAAAACGCATGGGAGCTCAGTGTATTCAATTTTTTACTCATATTGTCATATGCGCTTTTAACCACGGCGTCGGTTATGGACTTGTCCGACAAATTGTCCCTTAACGTTGACGTGTAAATATTCAGCGCGGCATCGATTTTCTTTTCCGTGCTTTTATTTCTCACGGAGGTTATCTTTTTTATTGATTTATATAGATCTGCGCAGCGCGTGATCGAGTCGGATAAATCGCCCGCGCCTTTTATCTGCACCGTAGGAGCATATTTCTTGATTAAATTTTTAATTCCCCATTTTCCCCATTCGTCAATTTTTTTGCCGGACAGCGCTTTAACGACCTCGCTTGCCGCCGCGGCGACAGAGTTCTGCGCGAGATCTTTAAGCTGCTCGAAGTACATACTCATCGCTGCCTCTGCTTCCTCCTGCGTAGAGCAGATCGCCACGGTATCAAGCTGCCGCCCATTCTTTCGTATTATCATACTGCCGTATTTGGCAGAGACGCCTCCCAAACCGAACGAATTCATAGTAAGATTTATATCGTATCCTCCGTAATTGTCATTCACTTTTACGCTTGACAGAGCCTCGGTTATTTTTTTGACAATAGCTGTGTTGTTTTTTATAAGGTCGCCGCTGAATTTTATATCTCCGAGATTAACGCCTGCGTTTTCGCGCGCTTTTTCGAGGGCGTCGTACAAAGCCTCATATGCGTTCAGCTTTATATTATCGTCATTTATTGACCCGAATGTAAGTATTTTGCTGTAGGATGCGTTATCCTTTTCAAGCATTTCCAGCGCGCATTTACGGCGAAGTGCTTCCTTTTGAAGAGCCTCGTCATCGCCCGACTGCATAACATTGAGGACACTGTTCATATAGTCGTCTGTTGAAGCTATAAACTCATTGGCCGCGTTTTCCACCTCATCCCATGTAGAGGGTTTATATGTGTCGTAATACGACGGTATTACACGCTTTACACATGTTTTGATTTTCGCTGTTTGACCGCCCTCCGACGTTATTTCTATTTCGGCGTCCTCATCGCCCCTACCGTATATTATAGACGGTTCTGTGTCTACGTAGTAAAAGCCCAACGCGCCGTCGTCCGATATGCTGTATCTCGTGCCGGTAATCGTCATATTGTTATTTTCGGTCGACACCATGCACTTTAAGTTTTTCAAAAAATCGTCCAGATAGTCCGCGTCGGAGTAACCCAGATCCACGCCGTAAACCAATGTGGTCGGCTCGTTCGTTTGAGAATATTCAATATCCTCCATTTCCGGTTCAACATAAATAGTAGCATCTGTTTTCATACCGTTAGGCGCTATTCCTGTAACAGTTGTTTTGCCGGCTTTGTGACCGATGATTGTTAGGTCTATCAATGCCGAATTACCGTCTACGGAACATATATGTGATGTCTCCAAAATTTCCGCAACAGAATTATCATCAATAGTCCATGTAATATTTTTTACTATATCTTCTATCCTGCCATCGCAATTATTGTCTACTATTTCTCCGAACATAACGGCATGGTCGTTGATGGGGCAATAGTTGGATTGCATTTCAAAATCTAATGTAGGCGTTGGGGTGGGCATATCATCGCATTCTCCGGAATCCCATTCGCAGATAAATCCGACATTATCTAATGAAAAAAATCCTTCTTCCCCTGGGAATGTATTATCATAAAACATATCATTCCATGCAAAACGCTTGTTCCCAGGAACATTTGGATTTTCCATATTTAACATATGAACATAATGTTCAACTTCCCCGTCGTCCCTGGTATGATAATTTGGCTCAATTTCATCCCAATTAGAATATTTAACCAACTCACCAGTAACCCAGCTGTTATAATTTAAATCCAAACCAATCCAATATTGATATTTATTGGGGGATGAGTTATCTAACAATTTCTCTGCTATAAGCTGTTCCTTCGGCGAAGTAATTGTAATTAAATGACCACCTATGGATTTACAATATTCCTTTGCATCGGGCCAAGTCATTGATACATTAAATACTTTATAATAATGCCCTTCATAGTATAGTGCATCCGAAGGGATATTTGCTTTGTTAACTTTTTCAATAGAATATGGATTGCTTTCCGTGCCTTCACCATAATTAAATATAGCATTCTCATCCAAATAAAATGCCGGACGAACTCCGAAGCTATAATCATCTACGGCATGCGCATTATAAATATTTCCGTCAGCAGAAACACATCTAATATCGCCATTTGAAGAAGTATCAGGAGTGCGAAGTAAATAAGATATATCGTATGTAGTCAACTCATTTTCATCACTATATGCATCGTTATATACCAATGCTTTTTCTGTTGCTTGTCCAACATAATACTTATTACCTAAAATACTGCTGTTGATATATACGTTATATAATTGTTTTACATCCAAAAGAAAAACCTTATCAGATACATTTTGTGAATAAGCTTTACTGTAATTACCTATTATATCTGATATAAAAATATTATTCCATTCATACGCTTCACTGTCAAAATCATAAATATTATTCTCAATTTCGGGATATGCTACAATAGTTTTTTGTGTTACAGTTTTTATAGAATTTTTTTCATTTTGAGTAAAATTTGTCAAAAAACCTGCTTCTTGATCATATTCATTATATCCATTCCATACGTATTCTTCTTTAGGGGGATTACCGCAAAGCCATATAACATCTCCGGCATCCGCTGCAGAATTAAGCCAAGAACGCATATTGCTATCTTTCCAATAATTTGAGCCATATGCCCCTCTGCCACTACGGCTATGCGAACCGGTTTTATCATTAACACTCGTTTCTGCGTCGAATGGTTTTATACATATAATTTTATCAGAAAGGATCAATGGCCCGTTTTCATCAATGTCAACACAACGCCACAAAATCGGCTCTCCGTAATACGTACCCATTTGTATATAATCACCAATATTGACGCTTTCTGATGCTTGTACTGCAATTGCAGGAAAAAATGCCGATATTAGCACCAGTATCATTATTAAACTTAAAATTCGTTTCTTCATAATACCTTCCTCCTGTAGATAAAATTTTACTCATATATATTAAATGCGTGACCTCGCGGCCACGCACTAAAGAACGCAGCCTTGATTGTTATGCAGCCACGCATCTCATAAAATCTATTAATCCATAGAGGTATGATTAATCAAAGCGTGCGCCTTTTAACAAAGCGCAAGCCTCTAAGGATTAAGACTTCCAACTATTAAGATGTCGTGGCTATATTTGAGTATACCATAATATGGCGGGATTGTAAAGATATAAATCGAGTGTTTTCAAAATTTTCAATCAAACTATTGCTTTTTCTTTCCTATTGTGCTAAACTATATTTGTATATAAAGCTGTTACACGAAAAGGGGTGTGACGGCTTTTTGTGCTTTTTATGGGAAAAATCGAATAATGTCGAAAATGGGCATTTAGAAAGGTTTTCGTAAAAGAGCAAGCAAAGCCAAAGAGTACCCTATTGGCGGTTTTTACTCGTTCCGCTTTAGCGAAACGGCGTAAAAAATTCGTGGGAACAAACCCACACCCTAACAGAAAAAATGGAGGAGTTTATATGCAGAATATGACAAGAAATGTACAAATTAAATTTTGGGTAACGCCCGAAGAGCGCAAACTGATTGAACAGAAAATGGCGCAGTTGCCGACCAAACGAATCGGGGCATATATGCGAAAAATGGCGATTGACGGTCTTATTATTTATACCGATTTGTCTGAATTTAAGGAGTTCCAAAAAGAGCTTCAAGCAATCGGGCGAAACATAAACCAAATCGCAAAACGCATAAACGCGACAAACAACATTTATGATACGGATATAAATGAGATTAAAGAAAGGCTCGATGAAATATGGCGATTACAAAGAACCATGCTATCGACACTACGCTGAAAACGGCGATTGACTACATACTCAACCCCGACAAGACCGACGGAAAGCTGCTCGTTAGTTCATTCAGATGCTCGCCCGAAACGGCTGACCTTGAATTTGAGTGGACGCGCCAAAACGCTATAGACAAAGGTAAGCACCTTGCGCGGCATATCATTCAATCGTTCGAGCCGGGCGAAACTACGCCGGAGCAAGCTCACGAAATCGGAATGAAATTAGCTGATGAGATTTTCGGCGGCAGGTTTGAGTTCATCGTCAGTACGCACACCGACCGAGGGCACATTCACAACCATATAATCTGCAACGATGTCAGCTTCACAAATTACAAGCATATCCACATAAACAAAAAATGGTATTACAACACTCGCCGTATTAGCGACCGAATTTGCCGCGAATATGGATTGTCGGTTATCACGCCGAGTGCCGAGCGCGGCAAGAGCTATACTGAATATACTGCTGCAAAGAATGGTACAAGCTGGAAGGCGAAACTGAAAAATATGATTGATGTGCTCATTCCGCAAGCGAAGGATTTCGATGATTTTCTGCGACTCATGCAAGAGAATGGGTACGAGGTCAAGCAGGGTAAGTATATATCATTCCGCGCCGAAGATCGGGAGCGTTTCACAAGGGCGAAAACTATCGGAGTAAATTATACGGAAAAAGCTATTGCGGAACGGATCGCCGGAAGGAGAACGAGAAAGCAACCGCGCCGTGATGATAAGCGTATCAGTATGCTTATTGATATTCAGAACAACATAAAGGCGCAACAGAACGGCGGCTATGAACATTGGGCGAAAATAAACAACTTACAACAGGCAAGTAAAACAATAAATTTCCTCACCGAGAATGGCATACATACTTATGAAGATTTAGTTGCAAGAGTTGACGAAACGAGCCGTAAATTTACTGAAACGACGGATAACCTAAAATCGGTCGAAAAACGGATTGAGGAAATCAATATGCTTAAAAAGAATATCCGAACTTATAAATCATTACGTCCGATTTATACGAAATATCGGAAATCAAAAAATAAAGATGATTTTGAACGCGAGCATAGACGTGAGATACTTTTATTCGAGGCTGCAAGGAAATATTTATCGTCCGTTCAGAACGGCGGCAAGCTGCCAAGTTTGGAAAGTCTGAACGCGGAGCTCACGGAGTTATCGAAACGGAAACAACAGCTATACGCGGAGTATAGGAAATCGAAAAAGGCTCTTTCAGAAATGGACGTTGTAAAAGCGAATGTTGATACAATTCTCGATGTTCCGAAACGGCGTAATCGGGAGCAGGAGATTGAATAGGCAAAATACGGTCAAGAGCCGTAAAAGTTGGAAATTTGACGATAGAAATGTTTTAAATGTACTACCCATTCATTTGAGCGTTTTCTATTTTAAAATCGTCAATTTTTACAGGTCAAGAGCCGTAAAAAATGCTCAAAAATACCCCTACCTTATGACGGAGAGTGAAAACAAGGTAAAAATTTAAACAGGAGGAAAAACTTGAAAACAGTTTAAAGAATATGCGAAAGAGTCTAACCCATTTAGTAAATAAATTCGTTTGGCGCATTATACAGACCGTCGATAAATTTTTCTGTAATTATGCCGCTGGGCGCGGGTTTGGATTGATGATATAATCTTCTTAAAAGAAAATTTTACGGAGGATTATACCATGAACTTTATTTAAGAATTATACTACGGAAATATCCGACTGAGCACACAGGAGCATATTTCAACAGAAACTTACAAACAGGCGACAGCGATTATTTCACGGATAACGGCGCAGCTGCGTGAAACGCTCTCCGAATCGGAGTGCACTTTGTTGGAACGGCTGATTGAGGCTAACAACGAGGTTATCGGAGAAACGGGAGCGACTGAGTTTCAAGTTGGTTTTGCGTTAGGCGTGCAGATGATGATGGATTGTTCATCAATGAATATTGAGAAAATCACAACAGGAAATAATTAACAAGGAGGATAAAAAAATGAATGCAGTTATATATGCCCGTTACAGTTCTGAAAATCAGCGCGAGGAGTCAATCGAAGGACAACTCCGCGAATGTTCAGAATTTGCTGACAGAAAGGGCTACACAATAGTCAAAACTTACGCCGACAGAGCAATCTCCGGCAAGAAAGCCGATAACCGTCCGCAGTTTATGCAAATGACAGCGGACAGCAAACAAAAACTATTCGACGCTGTAATCGTGTGGAAAATTGACAGGTTTTCGCGCGACAAATACGACAGCGTTTTCTACAAGAATGCGCTAAAGAAAAATGGTGTCAGCGTCATTTCGGCGACTGAACCCATTGACGACACGCCCGAAGGTCAGCTCATGGAAAGTATCTTTGAAGGCTTTTCGGTTTACTACATAAAAGATTTAGCTTTGAAAGTAAGCCGCGGCATGACGGAGAATGTGTTGAAAGGAAAATTCAACGGCGGCGCACTGACCTTTGGATATTACATTGATGAAAACAAATCATTTCAGCCCGACCCAATTCAGGCACCAATTGTGCAGGACGTTTTCACTCGATATGCTGACGGTGAAAGCGCGAAAAGCATTTTGAAATCGCTTATCGAGCAGGGTGTGAAAAATAAGCGCGGAGGGAATTTAACCTACAGTTTCGTAACGAATATGCTTAAAAATCGCCGCTATTTGGGCGAATATCGCTTTAAAGATACTGTTGTCGAAAACGCTTTTACTCCGTTGGTTACGCGAGATATTTTCGATAAGTGTCAAGCACGATTAGCGGCGAATAAACACAAGCCGGCGCACTTCAAAGATACGTCGGACAAGTATATATTGACCGGCAAAATATTCTGCGGTCATTGCGGCAGTTCAATGGCTGGCGTGAGCGGTACAAGCAAAACCGGCATTATCCACAGATATTACCATTGCCGCAAGGCGAAAGCGAAAAAGTCTTGCGATAAGAAGCGCGTACAGAAGGATTTGATTGAAAATATCGTGCTTGGTTACACGCTTGAAATGCTCAACGACGACGCAATAATTGATTACATAGTGGACACTTGCTTCAAGCTGCAATCGAACAGCAATACAAAACTGCCTTCCATGCAGAGCCACTTAAAGCAAATTGACACAGAGCTTAACAACGTGATGAAAGCAATCAAGCAGGGGATTTTTGCACCAACAATTCAATCCACACTCAACGAACTGGAGGAAGAAAAGGCTAATCTTGAACTGGCGATAGCCAAAGAACAAATCGAGCGCCCGAAACTGACCAAAGAACAAATTCGCTACTGGATATGCAAATTCCGCTTGATTGACCACAACGACGAGAGCCAAAAGCAAAAGCTGATTGACGTTTTTGTAAACTCCATTTACGTCTACGATGATAAAATGCTCATAACCTACAACTACAAGGACGGCGAAAAATGCATTGACTACGACGTGATACAGCAGTACATGAACAAAAAGGAAAACACTGATAATCTCGCGGATTATCAGTGTTCGCCTTTGAAAGTCATTGGTGAGCCATCGGAGATTCGAATTGTAGAATTTGCTTTTTACGGCTTTTATCAATTCCTCAAAACTGGCTCTATTGCGCGATATTTTACAGATTAGCTTCTTGTAACTTATCACAACTTTTATTGATTTTTCGTAACTTTAAAGGACAAATAAAGGACAGGATTTCTGTGATTTACCCTCTGCAAAACAATTTATATCATAGGAGGACAAGTTAATGAAAACACTATTTGAACAATTCGGAGGAACATATGTGCAGGATGGGAATTACCTTATTCCTAATCTATCCGTACCCGACAGCAAGCCAATCGGCAAATACGGTATGCTGTGTAAAAGTTATCTTAAAAATCATCGACCTCTGCTTTATAATCACCTGTTCACTTCGGGCAAGCTATTTGACTGGCTTGCTGATGTTGACCGCCAAGCTGATGAATTAAAGGACAATTTATTGCCTAAACATATGGCGAAATATGAAGTGACCGAGCGGCTTAAAGCAAACAACCAAATGGAATGGGTGCGGCTAATGAACATTATTGCTCATCAGATTGACGAGGTTATTTTATATTCTATTATTGAAGCGGACATGATTTATACATACCGACTATAAAATGTGATACGCCTTGTTTTAAAGAATCCTAATCATAGAAATTTCATATTGTAAACATCTATTTTACGCCTAAGAACCTTATACAACTCTTTTTGTATAATATAATTGTTTATGTAATAGAATGATTAAAGGAGCAACTTTTTCGGTTGCTCCTTGTTAATTCATATAAATTTGGATAGCACATTTAATTTCTGCATCTTATTTGTACACGAAATTTATTCTACAAGTCATATTTCCTTTTTTACAACCTGCGATAAAGGCTTCATGCTTTCAACATCTTTCCATATAAATGCTTTTACATATGCTGTGTCTACAGTATCCGATTTAAAGGTAAACTCTGAGTTGCTCTCCGATATATCTGTATAGGACACATCAATTAAAGCGCCATTATTATCATATGAACATACGAATAATGTCCCATTTGCCTCATAATCATTTGTTACACTTACTAAAACGCTTTCTTCGTCAACAGTAATATCATTGACTATACATAAATATTCCGGCAGCTCTCGTACAATTGAAGCGGTTATTGGTTCTGCTATTAATTCACCAGATTCGTCATATAGGCAAGCTACAATTTTATTTGAGAATAAATCATCATCAAACTGCGACTCATATTCAGCACTATTTCCCGCAGTTAGATCAACATTACACTCGTACTCGCCTACAGCTTGCTCATTTACATATTTTGTAAATATAAGCGTTCCTTTGATATTCTCATTTGCAGATACCAATACTTTATTACTTATCATGTCATCGGCTATGTTTGGAACAGTTACTTCTGTTATTTTAGCTGGACTGTTGGTAAACTTAGCTATTAAATCATAATTTTTATCTACAACAAAACTATAATTACTGTTTTGCGAAATACAATTCGCGCCATCATACCAGCCAATGAAACTTGCAGCTTTAAATGGATTTGCCGTCAGCGTTACATAATCACCTTTTGATAATCTTGCAATACTGGAAGCCGCTCCATCGCCCTCAATTGCCACTTTAACTGATAGATTCTCAAGCTGTTCTTCTGTCATTACTTCATTATTAGATATGATTGTATTATTGCCATTTTGGGTGAGCGTTAAATCATAATTTGAAGTATCTGTATCAAGCTCATCATTTATTGCTCCTGTCAGCATATCTCCAGTTTCTATAGCTATATTATTGTAGCATACTCTTTTTATTTCTTGCTCATCTGCATATTCAGAAACATAATAATTTACTTCTCCGGATTCATATGCAGTTATTTCTGTTTTGTAATTTTCATAGTTATCATAGTAAAATACTTTTATTTTGTCATCTACAACAACTACTGGTAATTCATCAATAATTATTTCACGGTTTTTAACCGATACCACTATATCTCCATTCGCATCTTTTATGGTTAAATCAACAGGGCATTGAATTTGTTGCAGCTTAAATTGATTTACTTTGCTATCAAGATATCCGTGGTCTATTTTCATATCCTCAGCATATATATATTCTGTATTATCCGTTCCATATAACCATGATTGATATACGCGAGGCTCATGGGCTTCTGGAATAGCGCTAAAATCATCAATTGAGAAACATATACCTATGCCTGTTACAAATCTATTGGCAAAATCTATCTTGTTGCTGCCAACAACATCTTTTAAAATATCTCCAATAGACCTATTATGCAGTTCGAATATTGCACCAAATTGTTTGATATAATTTATATATTCCTCTTTTAATCCGAGTTTTAATAATGCATCCGCGTACACGTTTACTGTACCTGCAGCCTTCTGATAAGCCTGTGTGGTTTTTTCTATACCATATTCTGATACAGCATAATCAAGTATACTTGCTTTATCCGATACCGTTTTTTTATAAACCATTGCCCACGACAATATATCTTCAACAATATCCTGAAAATATACATTGTAATTCTGCTTTGAGCCAACAATATCATGCAGCAATGATAACACCATTGATATAGTAGTTTTTTGGCTTGCGGGTATAATATAATCATTTCCGGTTAAATTTTTATAATAATTTTTAGTCGCGTTTGTACCATTTGAAAACAGAGTCTTGGTAACTCCAAAATGCCCAAATCCCCAAACATCAAGCAAGACATTAGGTACAAAATCACAGGAACCTACTATATTAAATATATTATTATATTTTTTATTCCCCGCACCGGCCAGCAAAGTATTTACAGGTCTTGGCGTGGCAAAGGTATAGACAAATATATTCTCCCTGTCGAGGTAGGAACATTCGTCGGCAAAATTATCAATATTTGCAGCAACAAGATTAGTTATTGCAGCGCCACGGCTATACCCTGTCATCCATAAAGTTATTTTTTCATCTTTATACTGTTCTATATATTTTTTTAAATCCGATGTTATATTATCTGCAGGCTTTTTAAATCCCTCCGAATATGTGTAATCACTTCCAATCCGAAAATTGCTTACCCACTCTCCTCCATAATCGCCACCGCGTACAACTAAAGCAATGAGTCTGCGCGTTTCACCATCAACTGTTATATTCCGGCTTGCCATAGAATATGCAGCTTTATCTGATGTGTCTGTTAGAGCAACTCCATAATTGTGATATTCTCTGCTATCCTTATCAAAATCATTGATATCATATTGCTTTTCAATATTTGCATAACGATTCTTTGCTACAATACTATCATCATCTCCATTTTTTTCAAAATCCTGTATTGCTGAAAATCCCGCACACGCCATCTCAAAGCTCATACGTGCTAAATCATGATAATAGGTATAACTATCAGAGTAATTGAATTTAAAGTTACTATATTTCTCTACCGCATAAGGATAATTCTCTGTTCCATCACCATAAGTAAAATTAACATCTTCTGTCAAGAAAAATGCAGGACGTATTCCTTGTCCAACTCCAAAAACAGCATTAGATACTTGACCCTCAGCGTCTATAGTCCGTAATCCACTTCCAGCATCATGGTAAGATTGTGTTTCCGAAGAACCGGTTACTGTCATTGGTGTTCGGAGATAGTATGTATATAAACCATCACTTACTATATGTTCATTTTTTAACTCTGAATTTTGAGCAGCTTGTTCAGACAGTTTTCCTACATAATATTTTTCACCTAATATATCACTATTATTATAAATCTCAACTGCTTGTCTTACATCCGGCAAAAACATCGAATCTGTAATCATTTCCGAATATGCTGTATCATAGTTCTGAATAGCTTCATCTATATCTTTTATTGTTCCTATAAAATAATTATCTACACACGTCGATGAGTCATATTCGTAACCATCTAAAATAGCTTTTTGTGTTACAGGTTTTATAATTTCTCTTTCTTTGCTTGTAAAGTTAGTCAAAAACCCAGCCTCACTATCATATTCATTATAATGATTATATACGTTCATATTAGTTGGCGGATTTCCGCACAACCATTCGACTTGCCCAGCGTCCGCATCAGAATTAAGCCAGCAACGTATATTTGAGTCTCCCCAATAGTTAGACCCATACTCTTTTCTAAAATATCCTACAGTACCATTATAATACATACCTCTTCCATGCGAACCAGACGTATTAAACCCAGAAGCATCATATGGTTTCAGACAGATAATCTTATCTGCTAACATTAACGGTAAATAGCCTTCTTTATATTCTTTAACCGTGTCTGTAGAGTCAATAATTGGATTACCGTTTTCATCATATCCGGTTATCTTTTCAAAAGAAATACATCTCCACACCATAGGTTCGCCATAATAAGTTCCCATGTTAATGTAATCTCCTATTTTTATATGTTTAGGAGCATTCTTATCTATATCATTGATATTCGTAATCTTAACAGGACTGTATCTGGCATCAAATGTTCCGTCCCCTAAAGCACCCCATTCGTTGTGTCCCCAAGCAAAAATATCACCATTATTTTTTGTTATTACTGTATGGTTCCAGCCCGACGATACATCTATTACATCATCTAATAATTTAACGGGTGTAACCTTATAATTACTATAACTTCCTCCACCATCTCCAGTCCCAAGAGCGCCCCAATAATTATATCCCCAAATCCATAAGCTGTCATCATTTTTTATTGCAGCGGTATGATTGCCACCGGCTGCAACACTTTTTACACCATCCATTATTTTTACGGGGACATTGCTCTGATTGTTTGTTCCATCTCCAAGAGCTCCTGAGTGATTGCTTCCCCAAGCCCATAAACTGCCATCTGTCTTGATTACTGTTGTATGAGAAGCTCCAAGTGATATTTCAGCAACATTTTCCATTATTTTTTGGGGAGTAACAGCATCAGCAGTTGAATTGTTGCCAACGGCACCTGAGTCATTGCTACCCCAAACCCACAAACTACCATCTGTTTTAATTGCCGCTGTATGATAACTGCCTGCACTAACAGCAATAACGCCATCCATTATTTTTACAGGCAGGTGTTTATCTGTTGTAGTTCCATCACCAAGTTGTCCCATATTATTTCTACCCCAAGCCCACAGACTGCCGTCGGACTTAACAACTAATGTGTGTTGTACTCCTGTCGCAACAGCTTTAACATCATCCATGATTTCCGTAGGTATATGTCTTTCGTCAGTTGTTCCGTCGCCTAATTGACCATACTCATTATCACCCCAGGTCCATAGACTGCCATCTGTCTTAATTGCGGCAGTATGCCAATTGCTTGAAACTAACATAACATCGGATAATATCCTTTTTAATTCATTTCTGTTTGTTGTAGATCCGTCACCAATTTGACCATGATCATTGAGTCCACACATCCATAAATTTTTATCTGGAGTAATTATAGCTATACTATTATCTCCAGCGTATATTGAATGTGGTGAATTTTGTATATTACCATCATAAGCGTTCGCTGATATGGTTGGTAATAAATTAATTAAAATCGACATTATTAGTATAAAACCAACTAATCTTTTTTTCATAAGCCCTTCCTCCCATAAAATAAATTCTTAATATATAAAAATGCGTGACTCTTTGCAAAGCCACGCACTAAAAAACGCAGCCTTGATTTTTATGCAGCCACGCATTCGTGTCATCCTTTATAATTATTACGATATGACAATCAAAGCGTGCGCCCTTTAACGAACGCAAGCCGTAATAATTATAAAGATTTTACGTGGCTATATTTAATATACCATATTTATCCGCTATTGTCAAACCCTAAATTTTCGCCTCATAGACATATAAAGCAGAAATTTCAGCCCCTAAGTATACCTATACACACCATGTCAAATTCGGCACTTTTGCCGCTGAAAAATCAAGCGTTTATGCGGATTTTCACACCAAAAATTTCTACATATACCCCCTAATGCGTGACATCACAGCCGCTTCAATATCTCCGCTTCCATTTCAACCCGCCGACTCCTATCCGCGCGAATCCAGTCAAGTATCTCGCTCTTTTTTATCTCTCCCGCCTTATACGCTTTACGCTTTTTCTTACCCTTATCAAGAAAATCATACTTCGCCTGCTTGTACGGCTCTATCACATCTTCCGGCACGTTCAGCCTGTTCAGCTTTTTTAGGAAATTATCATACCCGTCGCGGTTCTGCTGATATGTCTTATCCACGATGTCGTCCTTGACCTTCGCCTTATGTTCCTTGAAATATCCCGCCTGACGCTGTGACTTGCATTTTGCACCGCAAACCCTTGTGTCCTTTCTCGAAGCGACAAACTTCCGTCCGCATACCTCGCAGGTACGGATATGCTTACCTTGTCTTGATAGCTCGGTCAGATACAGCATATAGAGCGGCAGAATATCCTCATCAAATGTGTAAACGCATTCCGCGCCTTTATCTGTTGTCAGCATTTCAAGACGGATATTGCCCATTCCGTTTTGTATGTCTTCTGCTGTCGTAAACTTCTTCTCGAACGGCATTAACATTCTATTTGCGAATTGCTCATATTCCATTCCAATCTGCTCCCATTGCTTGCGGCGCATGGTATTGGCGATTTTGTTTATCTCCTTGTGCTGTACCCTATGTTCGTGCCACAGCTTCAATATAACATACCGCTCCAGAACATTTTCTGAGCCGTTGTAAATTCGGAACAATTGAAGCTGTACTGCCACACAGACAAGCTGCTGACCTGCTCGGACGAGATACACGTTCAAAACGGTATCTTGAAAACGAGCGGACGCTTCATTCCCGAAAAGCAGTTCTGTGTAAACCGTCTGAACGTCCGCTACAAATCCAATCAATCCGAGCCGACCATATTCCTGCAATTCCTCCACGATATGCTCGACGACGAAGACATACTAACGCTTCAAGAATATCTCGGCTACTGCCTGATACCGTCCAACCGCGGACAAGCTATGCTGTTCATCATCGGCAACGGCGGCGAGGGCAAGTCGCGGATAGGGATTGTAATGAAAGCGATTTTCGGCGAGTCCATGATTGAAAGCAAGCTGCATCGCCTTGAAAGCGACAGATTTGCAAGAGCAAATTTACAGAACAAGCTGCTGATGATAGACGACGATATGCAGCTTGAGGCGCTGACCTCGACGGGATATATCAAGAATCTCGTCACCGCCGAAACACCGGTTGATATTGAGATAAAAGGCAGGCAGTCGTTCCAAGCAAAGCTGTACGCGCGGTTTCTCTGCTTCGGCAACGGCTCACCGAAGGCGCTCTATGACCGAACGGACGGTTTCAGCAGACGCTTGATTATACCGTATCATCTGATGGTCTGTAATATGCTTGCGTTGACGTTGTTTCAATAAATCGGATGCCCGATTTCGCCACATAATCATCAATTATCTTTTGGCAATTCTCGATTGAGTAATTCGGGCGTTCTTTGATAACCTGTTTACTTGGTA
>CANRJY010000025.1 GCA_947631085.1 uncultured Clostridia bacterium
GAGCATAAAAATCGGGGTTTGGGGGCTTCCCGGGCTGATGTCTTTTGACACAGTCTGGGGGTGCTGCCCTCAACAAGCAAACCGAGATCTCCGCTTTAGGCGGAAATCTCGGTTTTTGCAAAATGGGGCACCATTTGCCCTGCTTGCCAGTTTTGCTCAACATTTTGGTCAAAATTAAAAGATGAAGTGAAAAAAATTAAAGGTCGAAGCATAAAGTGGTTTGACAATCTTCTTACCTTGTTATAAAATATTTATAGTTATAACACTATTCGCCGAGAGGAGGCCGTGCTTATGCCAAATATATCCGAGCAGCCAACATATAAACGGCAGCGTTTTTTGCTAGCTTTTATTAGGCAGATTAACGAGGCAGTGACGGCTACGGATTTGCAGAAATTAGTTTTTCTTTATTCTATGAATGAATCTGAGCATTATTATGATTTTATTCCATATGCTTATGGCCCTTACTCATATCAACTTGCGGAAGATGTTGATGTTCTTTGCAGAGATCATTTTCTAGAAAAAAAAGCTTATGGAATATATGCTGTTGGAAATTATCAAGTCCCTTTTTCTTATACTATCGCACAAGAGAGAGGAAGAAAACTATTACGCCGGACATATAGAGAGTATCCCTACTATACAATAAACAGTTCAATTCTCAGTTCCCTATTCAATAAAGAGGAAGAGGCGCTGTTCCGTCAAGAGAGGGAAAAACTGCACCAAGAGCAGCAAGTCCTCTTTACTATCGGGTACGAAGGAAAAAGTTTAGAACAATTCATTAATGAGTTAATTCAACAAGATATCCGTGTACTTTGCGATGTCCGTAAGAATCCTCTAAGTCGTAAATTTGGTTTTTCTAAAAGCAAACTTGAACATATTGTTGAAAAAGTAGGAATTCAGTATATTGGCATCCCCGATCTTGGAATAGACTCTGAAAAAAGGGCTTCACTGGAGTCCCCAGAAGATTATCGAATTCTTTTTATTTCATATAGAACCACGTTGCCAAGCAAAACACAATTTCTCGATCAAATATACGACTTATTAATATCTAAAATGCGGGTTGCCCTAATGTGTTATGAGAAAGAACCTGAAATGTGTCATAGAAGTGTCATTCGAAATTATATTGTTGAAAAATATAATATAAGGAGTCAGGACTTGTAATGCCCGAGAGGAAGAAGATCTATATTACTGTAAAAACATATCCGACTATTTCCAAAGAATACTCTGAACTTGTATGTACAGCCGGGATTCTTGAAGATGGATCATGGATACGTCTTTATCCGGTTCCATTTAGAAAGCTGGAGATAGATAAGAAGTATCCCAAATATTCTTGGATAGAAGTAGATGTTACTCGAAATACCGCTGACTTTCGTCCAGAAACGTATCGGCCTGATTTATCAACACTTTATGTTGAACCAAAACGGCCATCAACTAAAATAGATTGGGAAGAACGAAGAAGAATTATATTTAAGTCACAAAAAGTCTATACTAATTTACAGGAATTAATTCAAAAAGCGAGAAGTGAAGGTACATCTCTTGCAATTTTTAAACCTACTAAAGTATTAGATTTTTTTGCTAGGGAGACGACTAGAGAATGGGATTCAAGTAAACTTGCTATCTTGCAAAATCTCTCACAGCAAATGAGCCTTTTCCAAACGCCAGAAGAAATCGCAGAGGAATTTAAGCTAGTCAAGAAAGTTCCATATACATTTCACTATTGTTTTGAGGATGACACTGGAAAAAGATCGACGCTAATGATTGAAGATTGGGAAATAGGTATGCTCTATTTTAATTGTCTTGAATCATCCGGCGGAGACGAAAAGATAGCAATCGAAAAAGTTCGAAAGAAATATTTCGATTATTTTGTTAGCAGAGATCTTCATTTCTTTTTAGGAACAACAAAGCAATATCATAATACCGCTAAAAACCCATTCATAATTATTGGCACTTTTCATCCGCCGATGCCAAGTCCATTTCTACAGGTTGATATCTTTGATGTGATGTAAGTATTTTGTGCATACCCCACCCTTCCCGTGCGCGGTCAGTTCAACTGTCTGACCTGCGGTGAAGGTACAAGATTTACGCGGACACGGCGTAGGAGTGTTCCGAAATGTGTGTAGTTTTGGGGCGGCTTATGCACTCAAAATATAATAGCCAAGGGAAACGGCTCTCATGAACCTTTAATGTATGGTTCTTGAGAGCCGTTAAGATTTATTTTGATATATTTAATTGAAAAGTAATCGCCAAATAAGTACCTACCATCCAAGAAAGAGGGAGTTAGGAGCAGCATCTCCAGTATACTCAAAAAACTGCCGGCGAGTTTTCGAGAAAACAGGGACATTTGTAATAAACGGCCGATGCGTTTGTCTATCTGTAAAAACCCGAACAATTATGGCAGCGAATATAGATAATTTAAAGCTGGCATACTATGCTCAAAATAAGGAATATTCAGAGATCTACATTTTTCTTGAATTTGTTTAATTTCCTTAGTAACATCAACAAAATTTATCTCACATTCAATTGCTCCTTGCAAATACTCTTGATTTTTAATATATGAAAAATCAGTTGCTTTCATACCTAATCTTTTTAAAATATCAGAATTAACTCCCAATCCACCGTAAACAACACAAGCAACATAATTTTTCGCGTACTCAATAATCTTTAAGCACTCGTTAATTGGTATTATATTATTTGGAAAAATTGGGCGTAACATTAAGATAGGTTTAAATCCTTTGTCAGATAACCTTCTTAAAAAATCTATACGCTCCATAGGAGATGGAACAAGTGTAACTTCTTCACAGATTTCTCTTGACTCAAGAGCATTTATGGATACGGCAAAAAATAACCTCTTGTTGATTTCGCTTAGACCATTTTTGATGCTTTCCAATTCCATTAATTGGTTCAAGTTAAGAACATTACGCGTTATTACAAATAAATTGCATTTGTAATTTTGAAATAATTCCTTGCAAAGGTTTATGCCGTTTTGAGGATCAGCAAAATTGTCATTTTTTTGTGATACATATACTACATCAAATGTTTCATCTTTGATACTATTTACGATCTCTTCAATTGTTCTTATCTTGTCGCGTTTGATTTCATAAGTAAAGCAGTGCCTACATTGATAAGGGCAGTATTCATCAAATGATACAAAAACTCTTTTTGTTATTGACATAACTTAGTCTCCTTTCTCAACAAAAAATGCATCAATTAATTTCATAGCAGTATCAAGACTATCCTGAAACACTTTTTTGTTCATGTTGTTCTTCTTATTTCTTATTTCTTCGCTGTCATCCTCATTTATTTTCTGGTATAGCGTTTTTGAACCTACGGCCAAATCGAAAGTAAGTCCCCCTATCTGTTTTCCGTTTTTTGAAATTGGAATTGCAATCATTATGCCCCGCGTTGTTTCCTTGTTAGAGAGATAGAATTGCTCCCTTTCTTCATTTACATAATAATACTTTTCACCGTTCAATACAACACTGCTGCAAGGGTAGATTTTTCCACGATCAAAAAAATTCAATTCACCATTCTGAAAGTCATATTGCACTGGTAAATTTAATTGATTAGCAACTCCTAACACCCCGTAATCTCTGGGACGATATGGGCTAACTCTCATTGAATTACCGCCAACAGAAGTAATTGTTTTCCTTATCCTGTCAAAAAATTTGCAATGGTTTCTTCGACGAGTTCCCCAATAACGGCCTTTATATGCAACAAAAATTGCCTGAGCACTTTCAGGAAGGTTTTCATTATATTGTAGATTTAATAAAGCCCCTAGACCTTGTTCCATTATATTCTTTGAAGTTTTAATCCTGTTTTTATAATAGAATTGGCGAGTTGCCGATTTAACAGTGAAGTATGTTATAACAGCAGTGATTAGCCAATCAACAAAATGGTCAGAAACAACTGCAGAAATAACTGGGACAAGTCCTAGAACCTTAGAAACTACACTTTCAAACAATTCGTACATAAAGATTACTCCTTATACGAGTTCAGAAATAATCGTCATTAAATTTTGAAGTATTTCAGTACAAGCTAAAGAGGCAGCATTGTTGAACTGCCTCTTATAACATTTTATAATAGAGAAATATATAAAGGAGGCCTTTATGCCGTGACGCTTGCAGTTGTATAGGTAGTAGTGCTGCTTACACTACCGCTATCAGCATAAAATGTAATAACAGCATAATAGGATTGTCCAGATACACCTTGATAAGATACGCTACTTGAGTATCTAATGGTATCTGAACCAAGCATATTGTCATAGTTGGTAGAATAAAGGGTTGTTACATAGGAGCCATTTGATTTATATAAGTCTATGGAACTTGCTCCAAGAGTAACCATTGTTTCACCTGCTATGACGCGGAAATGAATTTCAATACTTCCATTCCCTGTCTTAGATATATAGCCAGAAGTTGATTCAATATTAGGATTACTTAGAGGAGAAAAATCTGCAGAAGCACAAATCGTTAGGGAAAAGACAACGCAAAGGGCAATTGTAATTGAAAATATTTTTTTCATTTTTAGCTCTCCTCATTTAAGAGATTCTATGATCCTTATTAATTCGCCTTTTGAATTTGCAATTATGCTTGCTTCAATTTTTCTATCTACCCAAACAGCAATATATTTTTTCTCGTTTGAGAAGATATAAATACATATACCGTTAATGTCTATTGTTTCCGGATCTCCAATGTCTTTTTCAAATTGGGGAATAGCCTCTTCTGATCCGTTAAGTATATAATCAATAGTAAGTGATCCGTTTTCCCCTACAAATTGGCAAAACACTTCAACACCTGCAGAATCCCTGAATGAATCTATGCTTTTCAATGTATAATTATCTGGTAAATATGTAGGGATAAGCGGCATGGAATCAAAAGACTTTAATTCATGGTACA
This sequence comes from uncultured Clostridia bacterium, assembly GCA_947631085.1. Lineage (GTDB taxonomy): Bacteria > Bacillota > Clostridia > UBA1381 > UBA1381 > CANQXJ01. The sequence continues at coordinate 4,890 of CANRJY010000025.1, forward strand.
ACGGTTGTAATTGCTCTGATAATTGCTCTTCTATGTTTTCTACTACGGCGGGCCTTAAACAGAAAGTATCATCGGTCCAATACGCAAAGACTTGAAATAGATCTATTCCCGCTGCATAAGCCGTTATTGTCCCTCCTATCAAAATACATAAAAAAACGGCAGCTATACCAGCAATGCGATGAAGTAATCTCCTAGAAGACACTTTTTTCCATGCAGATACTTCAAGAATTTTGCCTTGTTCTGATGAATTTTGATCGGCTCTTGCTATGTTGGGGTGTGCTTTAAGAAAATCAACCCAGGATGCATTTGAATTGGAGATATTGGCATCTATTACTTCTCTGTCTCTCTCTGTTAACACCTCCATAATATGAACCATGAGATCTTTGTCCTTGATTTCATCTGGAAATAGGAAATAGTGATCCAGAATCCGCTCAAGTTCTTGGGTAGTCATAGCATCATACTTTGAGTAATCCCGGCTGTCGGGGGAATACTTTTTTCGCATAGGAAAACCCCTCTCTACTATATAAGCGTTGTCAACTCATAAAAAGTGGACATAAAAATCAAAAATATTTTTTCAGATTCTTTTTTGCCCGCTGAAAACGTTTTGAGCAGGCAGCCTTGCTTATCCCAAAAACCTTTGCAGTCTCCTCGCAAGTGAAGCCGTAGACTGTTAAATATTTTACTATTTGAAAATCTTCTTCAGATACTTCCGCCGGCCTTATGTAATCAAGATAGCTTAGCAACGTATCCTGAATAGGAGCTTCGTACTCCTTATTTGGGTCAATTTCCTCAATATGGGAGTAGTGCGTCTCTGCTGCTCGCCAATAATTTTTAATCTCCCCAAACAGGATCTCAGTCAGCCACGCTCTTGGATTTCCAACATTATCCAGAACGTCTGCTTTTGTACAAGCGATCACAAATGTGCGCTGTACCAAATCTTTGGCCTCTTCCCAATCCCTGACCTTACTGTGAGCAAATCGTAAAAGTTCTTTGCTAAATGTTTCATAATAATATCCCAGTTTCCGGCTTTGCTCAGGACTCATTTTTTATCCTCTCTCTTTTTTACTCTGACAACTTACATTTTTATAATCTAAAATCTAAACATCAGACTTGCCATTTTCTATTGTACAGATTTCCTTTGCAAGAGTCTGAACTGTCGATAACAGCAACTTTCTATATTGTTGAGGGCAACTACTGTATAAAAAATTAAGCTGCTGTAAATCAGCCTCCTCGTTGTTTTCAAGCAAAGGAACTAAAAGATTGTCCATTGAAATATCCAATGCCTTTATCAACTGATATAGGATGACAAAGGAGGGATTCATACAGCCTTTTTCTATATTTGAAATATGGCGCACAGATACTCCTGAAAGAGCGGCAAGTTCTCCTTGGGTAAGCCCCTTTGATTTTCGAATAGTTTTTAATCGGTTTCCCAGCACCGTCAAAATATCTTCCTGCATCATCCATCACCCCATAATATTGTATCTTGCAAATAGCAATTTTTATATAGACAGATAATGCCTATAAATCAGCATGATTATTCTATAATTCAAAATTTCTTCAAGATTTTGTCCAAATTTGCTGATATAATAACGCTAATTATGTGAAAGGACTTTTCTCGGCCCATTCTCTCCTTGTTTGCTATTATCTCTGCGAGGCGCCAGCGGGGATATTTGCAATAAAAACAAATAGAAAGGAAGAAACTCAATGAAAAAAATTATTTCTATGCTGCTCTGCCTTACCCTCATTTTTGCCCTCTCTGTCCCGGCTTTTGCAGCTAGCAGTAGCACAGACGGTACTAATGCTATCACAGGCTATGTAACTGGAGATGTGGTAAACCTTCGTCGGACTCCTGACGGAGATATTTTGGGCGTTGTACTTTATGGCGATACCTTCGATCTTTTGGGTACGAACGGAGGTTGGTATCATGTGCTCATGACCAGCGGTCAGAACAGTGGAGTTGAGGGGTACATAAGCACTGAGTATGCTGCCCTGAATGTCTAAAACCCATGCTTATCTTTCAGCCGAAGGTCATAAAAGACCTTCGGCTGAAGGTGCTAATTAAGGAGGTTACCTCATGAAAAATTGCACAAGGATTCTTGCACTGTTTCTCGCCTGCATCATGGTGCTGTCACTTACTGCCTGCGGTAAACACAAAGAGTCATCATCAAACCCAGAACAAAAAACAGATACAAGCGTAATGACCGGCGAAAACGGTGGAAACGGGATCTCTCAATTCCAGGATGAAAATTATAGGTGGATCACCATTACAGAGGCATATTATCCCTTTGATGCAGGGTACCAGGTGGGCAGCTTTGCTCAGAGCAATTCCACTTTATTGATTTCCGGCTCAAACGGGACGGATAACCGGCTTGTTCTTGCAGATTACCAGACAAGTTATACGGACCAGGTTTCCCTGTCCAATCAAAAAACGGTTGAATTGAACGATCCGCAGGCAGCTGACGAGGCGGAAATTTATGCGGTTGCCGCCGGGGCGGACGGCTTTTTCTATGTTTTAACTGGAGAGAAAGCGGCGGAAGAAAATCCGGATTTTTCCGGCAGCTTCAGGGTCTTAAAATACGACGCTTCCGGAAACTTTTCCGAGCAAATGAGTTTCCAGTATCTCTCCCCCTCCCAAAGTCCTATGCGGGGGCTGACTGTCACAGAAGACGGCCGCATCCTGGTCAATAGCTTGCGTGATTATCTGATTCTCTCCTGGGGCGGCGAACTACAGTATTCAGAGAGCAACGACATCACGCTTATTTATAATTTTCAGATTTGCAGCGACGGCATCTACGCGAACGTCCTCAATAATGGCGGAGCGAATCCCGGCTTCCACTATGTTCAGCTCGGCAGCGACGGGAAATACAGCTTCATCAATACTCAGGAGGACGGGAGCATAACGAATTGCTCCGGCTTCGGGGGCCGGTTCCTTGCCAATAACGGCAGCGACTTTTTCTACATAGACTTCTCTACCGGGGAACGGAAGGACGTACTCAGCTGGAATTACGGAAATCAGGTAGGCGGCAGCTGCCTGAATGTGTGTCAGCTCAGCGACAACGCTTTTGTCTATACGATGTCTGATACGCCGGATGCGCTGACCTTGATCAGCAGTGTGGCCAGGGAAGATACTGCCCAAAGCACTGTTAAAGTAGCCCTGTGCGGCGCAGAAAAAGCCGAGGCAGATATCATGGAGTTAAACAACGGAAGCACGGAGTACAGCTATGAATGTGTTGCCTACGAAGAGGCAGATATTGACCGGCTGCTGACCGAAATCTCTACGGGCAACGGTCCTGACCTGATTCTGTATAACGGGAATATAGACACGCGGTCTGCCTCCTTTGAAGATCTGTATGCGTATATTGACGCGGACCCTGATCTGACAAGAGAAGCCTTTCTCCCCAATCTTTTGAAAGCCTTGGAGACAAACGGAGAATTGCATGAGATCTGGACAGGCGTACAAATTTCTACCTTGGCGGCTCGCACATCGGATGTCGGAAACGGCAGCGGCCTCACAACCGCCGACTATGATAGAATTCTCCAAGAAAGCGGCCGTTATCAGGCGGTGTTTCAATCTTTTATGACCGGCAGCAATCTGCTCTCCTGGATCGCCAATATCAGTTCCGGGGAATATATTGACTGGAGTACAGGAACCTGTCATTTTACAGATCCCTCTTTTGCCGATCTCTTAGCCTGGTGTAAAGAAATGGCGCCGGAATATGAAGGAGAGCAGGCAGTCATAAATTATGATCTTTCAGAGGTGCTTCTGTCTTTTGAAACCCTTTCTGATGCGAGAAGAGTCACCGCGATACGGGAAAATTTTGGCGAGCCCATTACTTTTGTGGGCTTCCCCTGCACCACCGGCCAGGGGCACTATTACGCCAGCGCTGCCGGATGCAGCGCCGCTATCCCCTCCAACAGCACCAACAAGGAGGGAGCCTGGGCCTTTATTCGCGCACAGCTTTTGACAGAAAAGCAAATATCCTCTTATCCGCTGGATGGTTTCCCGGTCATTTATGATGCCTTTCAACGGGCCACCGCCTCAGTGCTGGACGAGCCCGAATACAACGCGCTCCTCGATTTGGTAAACAACACGACGAAGGCAATCAGCTATGGGGATAAGCAAGTCCATGACATTATATTGGAGGCCGGAAACGGATACTTATCAGGTGGCAAGACAATAGAAGATACCGTCTCCGCCATACAAAGCCGAATTGGTATTTATGTTGCCGAGAAAATCGGCTGAATTATTATAGATAACCAATACTGCATTAATATGAAAAAGAAAGATTTAACATACTAATGTAGTTAATTGTCAGCTATTACGAAGGACACACATATACAGAGCCGATGACTCTGTGGGTAATCTCACAAGCCATCGGCTTTTTTTGCAAACGTGATTACAAAACGAAAACAAATAAGGACAAATAATTACTCTCTACCCGTGCTGATATTCCTTTCGTTATTTTACCGATTTAGGCTCTTTCAGATTCGGACTCCCCCTATCTAAACCGCGCAGAACTAATAATCTGCCCAAATGATGGGAGACATGTTGTTTAACTTAAGATGGTCAAATTGGTCATTTATATGAAAATACTGTGGCTACAGAGTGAGAGTTGTTAGTTACCCATTCCATAGAAAGCCATGAAATTAAGCATGTAAATCCATAAAAAATTATTTATATAGCTGCTCTGTGGAGCCGTTGATAGGCGAGTCTTACCAAAGCCGCATGAACAGATCACTTTTTTAGTTATCTGTCTGTTCGGTAAGGTATGTTCACCGTCATGCGGCTCTCTTTTCTTGTCCTTTCCGCTGTTCCATACCAGCGGAAAGGACAAATTATGAGACCCCCTAAAACCCCGACAGACTTTGACTATGATCTCTGGACGACTAAAGATGGCAGATATATGGTCAGAGTAAAAAGTACCGGCGAAGAGACTGAGGTTGATAAGGAAACAATACGTTTCCTACGAGCAGAGGAACACAGAATGAGGGATGGTGCCAGCAGAACTAATTCCGAGGATTATCAAGAACCTATTTCCCTGGCGGAACTTTCTACCGACGAGTTACCTTCCGAAGATGTGAGTACATCAAGGTGGTTAGCCGACCCTACCGACTTTACCCAGGATATTATAACCGCGGCTGTTGAGCAAGAGTTTTTGGCTTCTCTTACTCTCACACAAAGGAAAATCTATATTGAGGTAATAAAAAAAGGTATCACGCAAAAAGATTACTCGAAAACGTATAGTATCTGTGAATCAGTTGTTTCCAGGCACATTCAAGCTATCCGCAAGAAAGCAAAAAATTTTTTTAAAAAAATTTGAGGGGATAGGCAATTTTTTGCTCAAAAAAGCGCGTTGTAAAGTAGGGGGATAAATTTCTCCCTCTGAGAGACTCGGACAACCGAATAAGCAGCACCTCAGTTACTTTCCGTTCAGGATGGAGCGACAGACTTTCCGACGCCAAGACCCCCGCAGGGCGAGCGACCACCGGAGAAGGCTGGCGGACCACGTGGTATGGCCCGTTCGCAAAGAAAGTTGAACGGTACAATGATACTCCTGCCCAGCCACAGCCCTTCTCAAAAGAAGGATCACGCAATGGGGGCAGCCCGGCGAGAACCGCGGGGAGGCAAAAGAACCTGTGACACATCAACCGGATGTGGGCTGAGATGTTCCCTTTCGATCAGGGATGCGGGCGGCAAATATGATCGGCTGCGAAACGAACAAAACGTATTCAGTATGAAAACTATGTGGCTGGAGGGCTAACCCTCCAGCCATATCCTTTTGTACTGAAAGACAGAAGGGAGCGAATGAATGTGACAAGCATAGAGTACACAAAAGAAGTAGTCAAGATCAAGAGAACGGTCAAAACCCGTAGTCGTGTCAGAACGGCCCCGATAGAGCTTTGCCTTTGCCCCACCTGCGCGAGTGCCTTCTACAATTCCCCTCATCACTTTATCAGGAGGATAAATCCTTTTCAAGCAGTTTTGGAGCCCTGCACCTTCTGCCCCTACCGTAATGGATATGACTTTCTCATATTTGACCTGGATGTAAGAACCAACAGAGAGGAGGGAACTTGCAATGTGTAACTCCTGTGAAGATTTGGTGGACATCCGGCAAATTCATATTGATACCTCTCTGCCCCGGCAGGAGCGTATAGCTTCATTTATCAATCAGCTCAAAAACCCCTATCTCTTTCGTTGCGGAGATTTTGTGATTGAGGCGTCTTTTGCCAATAACGGCGCATCTATGGAGGACCGCCTGAAAGGAATTCTGAGGACCTGACAAACTTGTGAAATAGTTCTGCGTGTGGCACAATGGGAGCGGAAAAGGATTCAGCCACAGCCCTTCTATCCGTTCCGGTTTAGAAGGGAGGGCTTTTTATGCCTACATACTCGGCAACAGCGTACATCCGTTTGTCCTATGCGTCCGACCGCACAGTAGAAAGCGACAGTGTTGCCAACCAGCGTAAACTCATTGAGGATTTTATCTCGCGCAACCCTGACATACAGCTTGTTTCTGAGAAAGTGGATGACGGTTACAGCGGTATTATCTTTGACCGTCCTGCCTTCAAGGAAATGATGCAAGATGTAACGGACGGGAAAATCAACTGCGTCATTGTCAAAGACCTGTCCCGCCTGGGCCGTGAGTATATCGAAACCGGCCGTTACCTTCGGCGCATTTTCCCTACTTATGGGGTACGGTTTATCGCCATCAACGATGGAATAGATACCGCCCATGAGAGCAGCAGCGACGATCTGACAGTCTCTGTGAAAAACATCATCAACGAGGCATATTGCCGGGATATTTCCATCAAAACCCGGAGTGCCCTGGATGTAAAAAGAAAGAACGGAGACTTTGTTGGGGCCTTTACCGTATATGGCTACCTCAAATCCGAGGATAACAAGAATCAGCTTGTGCCTGATCCCTACGCCTCGGCGGTTGTAAAAGACATTTTCCGCATGAGGCTTGACGGAGCCTCCGCTTCAACGATTGCTGCGGAGCTGAATCGGCTATGTATTCCCTCGCCTCTGGCGCATAAACGGAACCATGGCCTCCCTCATAGCTCTAAGGGCTATACCGACTGCAAGGATTGTAAATGGTCCGCCACGACAATCATCCGTATTCTTCAGGACGAAACCTATACCGGCACGTTAGTTCAGGGAAGATACGGTACGCCGCACTTCAAAATAAAAGAGACGGAACAGTTGCCCGCCTCGGAGTGGGTGCGGGTGCCAAATGCTCATGAAGCTATTATAGCCCCGCAGGATTTCGATCTGGTGCAGCGGCTCCGGGGGCTGGACACACGCACGGCCCCCAAAAAGGAAACGGTCTATCTCTTTTCCGGGATTCTTGTCTGCGGCTGTTGTGGAGGCCGCATGACCAGGAAAACCATCAGGGCCAGCGGCAAAGACTATTACTACTATTACTGTCCCACGGGCAAGAAGAACGGCTGCCAGCATCCGACGATGCTTAAAGAGAGTGCGCTGACCCAATGCGTTTGGGAAAGTCTGAAAGCGCATATTGAAAATGTGGCTTCGCTGAATGAAATGCTTTCCGACGTAGATCAGGAATTTTACCGGCAAGCTGCGGCGCAAAAGTTCACCTCTGAGATCGCGGAAAACGAGCGGCAGTTGGAGCAGGCCCTGGAATTCAAGAACAAGCTGTATGAAAACCTGATCTGTGGGAATGTCACCAAACAAGAGTACGCTTCGTATAAGAAGCGGTACAGTGACATGGCCGAGCAGCTTCGGGCAAGTATAGCGGAGATGAAAGCTAAGTTGCAGAAAGAGCTTGACGGAGAGCATGGGGAATGGATGAACCGTTTCCTCCAGTTCCAGGGCGCAGATGAATTGAGCCGAAAAGCTGTCGTTCAACTCATACAGTATATCCAGGTCAAAGGAAAGAATTCGCTGCGTATTAAATTCAACTTTGATGATGAATACAGAGAAGCACTTGAAACTCTGGCAGCGGCAGAACATAGGAAGGCGGGTTAACCATGGCACGAAAGAGCAGAAAAATCCCGGTGGAGGACACTCCCCAAAGCGTATGCGGCCCTTACAAAGCCGCTTTATATATCCGCCTCTCTGTGGAGGATAAGCATACAGGCAGTATTTCCATCGAAACACAGCAGATGATCCTGAACAGTTTTTTGGAGCGCACACCGGATATTGTCCTCTATGACACCTATATCGACAATGGTGCTACAGGAACCAACTTCGACCGGCCAGGATTCCAGCGGATGCTCTCGGACATTGAGGCAGGCAAGGTCAACTGCGTCATTGTCAAGGACCTGTCCCGCCTGGGCCGGAACACCATCGACACCGGTTATTATATTGAGCAATATTTCCGGGAACATCATGTTCGCTTCATTTCCGTCAATGAGTCCTTTGATACATCTGACCCGGAAAGCTCCGCAGGGATATATCTACCTCTGCGGAACATGATAAACGAGGCTTATGCTCTGGACATTGGGCGGAAAATCAAGGCCCAGCAGCGGCAAGCGATGAAGGACGGAAAGTTCGTCGGGGCGCGGGCACCTTACGGGTATAAGAAAGCACAGAACGACTGTCACCAGCTTATTGTTGACCCTGATGCTGCCCAAGTTGTCCGGCAGATGTTCCAATGGGCCAGTGAAGGGGCAGGGCTGAACACCATAGCCAGACGGCTGAACGAGGCCGGCTGCCAAACTCCAAGTCACTATAAGAGAGACAGCGGGATCATCACCCATGACAAACTTGTGGGGAATGGAGACTGGCAGACCCGGAGCGTGGCAAAAATACTCCACTCGCCAATTTACACTGGCGATCTTGTGCAGGGATGCACCAAAACCGTGGATCACCGTCAGGTCCAGGCAAACCCGAATGACTGGATCGTTGTTCAGGGGACCCATGAAGCAATCGTCAGCCACGAACAGTATGAGGCTGTTCAAATTCTTCTTGCAGAAGCAGCGCAGTCCAGTCGGGAAAAGAAGATTGACGCATACTCCGCCAATCCCTTGAAAGGGAAAGTGTTTTGCGGGTGCTGTGGCGGTCACCTCCATCGACGCCGGAACAGTAGGAAAACCACCGCGGATGTATATATGTACTACTGCCTGACTAAATCCAGAGTGAACCGCTCAGCTTGCCCTGGCGTTCTGATTTTTGAGGAAAAGTTGCTGTCCATGCTGCTGGACGTTCTTCTGGAGGCAATGGAGGCCATCCTGGGGCAATATGCCCTTCTGCTGGAAGATGACTCGGCGTTGGACTTGAAAAAAGCCGGGCTGAAAGACGAGCTTACCAGATGTAATAGTGACCTGAAGCGAAGCCGGGATATTGTCGGCGGCTTATATGAGAATTTGGTCAAAGGAATTATAAGCAACAGCGAATATCTGGAGATGCGATCCACATACGGAGCCAAGGTCGCCCGGCTGGAAGTTGAGCAACAGCGGCTTGAAAAGGAACTCCGCACTCTGGAGATGCAGGTAACAAATTATTCGAGGCTTGCCAAAGACGCCGCAGAGGTCAAGGCCAACCGTCAACTGACGGTCGAGCTGCTGAACCGGCTGGTAGAGAGAGTGGATATTTGGCCAGATAAACACATTCAAGTGAAATTTCTCTTTGAGAGTGAATTTGCTCAATGCAGTGAGGTGTTGAAACCATGACGGACTATGTGATTGCTCTTTATATCCGGTTATCCCTGGAGGATTGCAAGGTCGATAGCTTGAGTATAGAGAACCAGCGGCTCATGCTGCATGAGTATGTCCGCTCCATGCCAGAGGGAGAAACCGCAGAGGTCATAGAGTTTGTGGACAACGGGTACACCGGAACGAACTTTGAGCGTCCCCAGGTCCAGGCTCTGATCGAACAGGTCAGGAGCAGCAAGATCAACTGCATCATTGTCAAGGACTTCTCACGCTTTGGCCGGAACAGTATAGAAACCGGTTATTTTATCGAGCGCGTGTTTCCGCTGTTCCATACCCGGTTTATCTCCGTGGGTGACAATTATGACAGCGCACAGCTTCACGGGGAAACAGGTGGAACGGACGTGGCGTTCAAATATCTTATGAACGAGTGGTACAGCCGGGATATGTCCATCAAAACCAAGAGCGCCAAGTATGCCAAAATGCAGCGCGGTGAGTACCAGAGCAAAATATGTCCCTACGGATACCGGAAAGGCGATGGCGGCAGAATGGAACCTGATCCTGAAGCTGCCGAAGTTGTACGGCTAATCTTCCGGCTTGCTGTTGGTGGTATGACGGCGGCGGCAATCACAAGGGAACTGTATAAGCAAGGTGTTCCAACGCCCGGCGAATACAAAGCAGCCCACGGCAATACCACCTATGATATATCTCGGACACACGGGATATGGTCCAGTTCTTCCGTCCTTCGTATTCTGGAGGACGAGCGGTATATAGGGACCTATGTCATGGGCAAACGCAAGATTGTAGAGGTTGGCAGCTCTCATGTGCGTATGAAGGACCAATCCAAATGGTTTGTGATCCCGGACCATCATCAGGCCATTGTAGACAAGGAAACTTTTCAGCAAGCCCAGGATGCCATTACCCATTTTTCACAGCCTGTCAAGAAAAGACGGGACTATCCCCTCCGTGGCAAAGTGTTCTGTGGCTGCTGCGGCCACGCTCTTACCCTTACGGGAGAAAAGAATCCGTACTATTTTTGCCGGCAATCCCAAGTCACCCAGGAGCTACCGTGCTGCGCCACTAAAGTAAACGCTATCGAGCTTCAAGATGCAGTTTTGGATGTTCTAAAGAAGCAGGCAGATGCGGTCCTGGATGATGGCAAGGATATAGCGTCCTCCCTGAGTTCCCTTCAGTCAAGGGAGTATGAATACAAGGCCCAGCAGAGCGCCTTGCTTGACGGGAAACGTGCATTATATGAACAGTTCCTTTTGGGGGAACTGGACCTGGCCAGCTACAAAGAAAAAAAGGCCGCGTTGGATGACCAACTCGTAAATCTGGATAATTCTCACGCGACACTGAAAGCGCAGATGAAGTTGGCCGAGGAGCAAGAGGAACGGCATAACCTTCACCATGCTGCGGAAAGGGAAATACTCAAAGCCGAAAGGATCAACAGTACCCTGGAAAATCTCTTGATTGACAAGGTGCTTGTTTTTCCCGATAAAAGGATAAAGCTATGTTACAAGGTAGAAAACCTGTTTGCCCCGCGCCTGGAGGTGAGCAAAGGCTGAACGAATAAGGGTATTCAATTCTGCCGGTACTTATGCTTTAATTCCTGTGTTCTTCTCTTTTGGAAAAAGGCTTATACAACCTTTGCCGTCAGAGCCCCATATGCAATGTCGGTCCAAAAAATCCTTGATTTTTTTGTCTTTAGCTTGACATAGGGGTGACGAAGATCGTGGAATCGAAGATCCGGCAGCTTGGCATCCCGGAGGATCTTCTTCAGCCGGTTGTAGGCCGAGCTGGGCGACACCGGGTCCTCCGGGTGGAGAGGGCTTGGAAAGATCCACTCTGTCACAGCTGCTGCCCGGCGCTCCCGGAGCAGCCGCAGGGTGCTGGCAGGCAGCAGGATGCTCCGCGTCCCCTTCTCCGTCTTTGTTTCCCCGATCTCCAGGGCGCCGCCCGGACCTTTTTTGACGGAGCGGCGGACGGTGAGCCGTCCCGCCTCTTCGTCCAGGTCGCTCCATTTGAGGCCGCAGATCTCGCCCAGGCGCAGCCCGGTGGTCATCTCCGTGTAGAAGAAGTCCCGCCAGACGGGTTCAGACTGAATGGCCTCCATGAAGCTTTCAAGCTGTTCCTCGTTGAGGATGGTCTTGGGCTTGTAGTTGTTCTTCGGCACCTTGGTCCCCTGGGTGGGATTCCGGGATATGAGCCTCGCTCGGACTGCCGCCTCCATGATCTCATGGAGTACCATGTGTGTCCGGCGCACGGTAGCGTCGGACAGAGTCCTGTCTGACTCTGTGCGGGAGACGGGCTGCTTTTTCAGGCTGTTGTAGAGCCGCTGCACATCCTTTTGCGTGACAGACCGGAGCTGCTTCTGCCCCAGGGCCGGGGCGATATAGCAGTCGATGAGCTGGCGGTAGCTTCGGAATGTGTTTGGCCGCAGGGTCGGCTCCGCGTACTCTCTCATCCAGCGCTCCGTCCATTCGCTCAGCGTCATGCTCCCGCTCTCGCTCAGGTCCACGCCCCGGTACTCATCGATCACCGCGTGGAGCTTTGGGAGCAGCTCTTTCTGGGTCTTAGCGAACACGGATTTGTAGATAGGCGCTCCGTCCTCCCGGTGGCCAATGACCACCCGGCCCTCCCAGCGTCCGTCCGAGCGCTTACGGACGGTCCCTTCGCCGTCCGGACGTTTTCCTGACACACGATCACCTCCTTTGTCAGCAACACACAATACCACAACTCTGGAAAATAGCCATACCCAAATCCAACAAAAATTCACATCGTCTGCTCCCATTCCTGCGTCGGCACATAGTCCTCATGATCGTCGATCTTGTGCCCCATGGCAAGACGCTTCTCCTGCATCTGCCTGCGCCGGTGGGAGTCCACTTTCAACCCCTGGGGAACTGCCGGGGCCACCGAGTTATCACGAAAGATCCGGCTCATGTGGTGCAGCAGCCGGGTCGCAGAGAGAAGAATGGATGGGGACGGTCCGTCATCGGCGTGATTGAGGAGATGTTGGGCGTAGGCGTTGCCTTGATCGGCGGACAGCTCCAGCCAGCGCAGGGCTTCCTCCTTGTCCTTCGGAAGCTCTCTCCCCTCCAGGAGCAGCTTTCCCAGAGCATATTGAGCCGCAGCATTGCCATGCTGTCCGGCCCAGGCGAAATACTCCCGCGCAAGTCCGGGGTCCCGTTTCACATATTCCCCGGCCAGCAGTTCCTTGCCGATGCGGTACATGGCATAGCTGTTCCCGTGATCAGCCGCGCTGAGCAGCCACCGAATACCGTCCTCTGTCTTTCCCTGACCGAGCAGGAACTTTCCCAGCGCATACTCAGCATTGCGATCCCCAGCCTGGGCTGAGAGAGTGAACCACTGTTCGGCTTTTTCGTAGTCCTGCTCCACACGGATGCCGTCCCGGTACAGCTTGCCCAGTTTGTACGCCGCGGCAGCGTAGCCCAGCTGCCAGAGGTATTCCAGGTCCGCCACAACAGAGGACCTCCGTTCTTCCTCCTGCCCATAGACTATATCCCACATGGACTGAGGCTCTGGCTCTTCTATCCTCGGCAGCTCCGGCTCCGGCTCGTCGTCTATTCCCTCATCCTCGAAGGTCAGCACGCCCTGGCGGATATTCTCCGCCTCTTGGATGACCATGTTCTTGATGGCTCTGAACTCTTTCTGCTGAGAGAGCGGCAGACGCTCACGGGGCTTGTCTTTGTAGTAGCTCTCCAGCGCGTCCCGGAGCCGGTTCCATTCCTCATAGCACTGAGCCACCTGGGGCTGCTTTGCCAGCTCGTCCACGATGGCGTCCACGATCTCCTTGACCGGTTTCTTCAGATAGCCGTACTGCTTCTTACCTTTGGATGTTCCCAGCACCTGTACCAGCTCTGTCATCTTCTGCTCGATAACCGGGCTGGAGCACACGCTGTTCTTCATCTGTCTGATCAGATCCCGCATGGCCTCCCGCGTTGTCTCTCTCAGTTCCTTGTAAGAGATATCCTTCTCCTGATAGAGACTGTACATCTCGTCCTGGAAGATCTCGTTTGTCATCATGGAGCGGATGGCGTTCACGCCCTGCTTGGTCAGGCGGCCTTGGTTCGGCTCATCGGACCAGGCCATCATATGCACGTGGGGATGTGAGTCCACGTCATGGTAGGCGGCATACCAACGGAAATTTCTCACGGGGATATTCAGCGCATGGGCTATGACCGTCTGCTTGGAGGACAGCAGCGCCTGCCATTTGCGGGCCGAGTTATAGCCCATCCGTTCCGCGTCCTCCCGGCGCAGTGAGAAGATGAACGTCCACACGTTTCCCTCATGGCGTTCCAGCAGATAGAGAGCCGTGTCCAGATCCACACGGAGAGACGAACCGAACAGTCCATGCTCCCCGTGCTTCTCCGCGCCTGGCCGGGTGGCGATGTAGCGCATATAGATTTCATCCGGCTGAAGGCTTTCAGCGTTATAGTCCAGAGCCGTACTGATGAAAGCGGAGGCGGTATGCACGCAAGGGCAGTCCCGGTATTCGCTGTACTCGAAGAGCTCCCGGCTGTCAGGGAAGTCCTGGAGGATCTTTTCAATGAGTTCCCGCTGCTTTTCTGTAGGATCGCCGCTGCCCTCCAGTACCTCCACGCCTTCTCGGGTAGAGATGTATTTCATATAGCCTCCGGCCTTTGCGCCGCCTTTGATGTAGCCGCATTTCTGAATGAGCGCGGGCATGACTTAAATCGATTTCTGGAAGATCAGATCGTCCAGGAAACTGATCTCCCCGTTGGTTGATTTCACTTCGCGGACGCTGCGGTTTCGCAGCTGTTCGTATACGTCCCGATCCACCTCGTTAGCAGCAGCAATGAGGTGATGAACGATGTTGCACTCCACCGCCAGCTTGAACAGCAGATGACCCATGCGGTCGCCCAGCCGGGTGAAGGAGCTGCTGAGAATATCTGAGAGCACATCCGGCAGAAATTCCGAGGCCCGCCTGGTATGCAGATAGCTGGCGTAGAATAAAATGGCCTTCTCGATGAACTCGCTCTTGGTTTTGCAGTTGGCGGAAGTGTAGAGCTCTGATACTTCATCCAGAGCAGCGCTGCTGACATAGAGCGCAAAACGTGTTTTTTCCTGACTCATGGCTAAAAACCTCCTAAAATTGGCTTATGACATACCGAAAAAGCCTGAAACACCGGGCTTTTTTCGGCCTGTGACATAAAAATCTGATTTTTCTGTGTTTCATGACGCACTTTGGAAACCGCCGAAAACTGCCCGCACTGCGGGCAGAAGTGGCTGCCCGGGGGGCGCTCACGACACACTGGCTTTCTCCTGCTTTGTCCTCCCCGGCAAGGGGCAAGCCCTTGACGGGGACCCCGTATGAATGCACTACTCCACTCCGGGGATGACTTTGCTCCGTCGTTCTTCCGTTTTGCGTCACTCGCTCCACACCTTGCGTGGACTTCACAGATGTGTACTCGCCCTCCGGGAAACGAAAATCCGCACACACGGCCACCTGCGGCCTCACAGGGCGGAGTCCTCCGCCGGGTCTGTGTATGTGACCTTGATAGGATTGTTGGGGAACCTCTGATTGTACTTTTCTATGCTCCGACGCATCTTGACCCTGGCCGCCTCCGTTTCCAGCTTGGAGAACTGACGTTGGTAGTAGCTCTCCAGCGCATCCCGTATGGGGCGGATGGTATACATGAGATTCCCGTTGAGAGTCACGCCCTCCTTTGTCACCTTGTGGGTGTGCTCTGTGGAGATGAGGCACTTCTCTTCCAGAGCAGATACATATCGCTTCACGGCCTTTCGGTCCCTGCCGATGGCGTTGCCGATATCTCCGTAGCTGGGCCAGCACTGAAAGGTCTTGCGGTTCTCCCGGTACTTGAGATAGACGTATGTACAGATCTCACCGGGACTCAGATCCATGCTGAAGATCAGATCCGGCACGTAGAAAAAGCTGCCCGGTACCATTCCCTGCGCCAAGCCTTTTGTTAGAGTCATACCGCGCCTCCCGTTCGTTCCTCCACCCACTGGATGAACTTTTCCTTGGGCACCACGATCCGGCTGCCTACTCACAGGGCAGGGAAGCCCGGCTCATGCAGCAGTTCGTAACTGCTGGAGGGTGAGATGCCCAGGAGCTTTGCCACTGTTTCTGCGTTCAGGAACAGAGGCAACTCGTCATAGCTTTTGTAAACAGATTCTTTCAATTATTCGTTCTCCTTGTTTTAGTATTTGTTGGGCCGAGCCCTACTGCTGCGAAGTGTAACTGTTAAACTGGACAACTAATGTCCCATTTAAAAAATTTTTACTTCTTGTTCATAATTTTTTCTCTCCTCTTCAAGATGGAATTCATCGAGGCATAAAATTCCCCTCACTGTACTACCCGAAAAAAACGGCGAGTGCGAACCTGTTTTTTACGAATTTACAAAAAAATTTACAAAAATTTTTTTGTAGGCATCTCACTGGCTCACACCGCAATTTGTGAGAGCAGCTTCCATGTCTCTTTGAGGAAAAAACTCTCCTCACTTTACTACCCAAAAAGTCCGGCGAAAATTAACCCTTTTACAAAAAAATTTACAAAAAATTTTTCTGCAGGCTTCTCATTGGTTCGCGCCGCAGCTGTAGAACATGAATTCCTCCAGGCAGAGATCCGATCCGGCAGCAGTTCTGTATTCGGTGAGTTGTCCACCACCGATGATGACAGCTTTATATCTCAATATCTCAACTCATATCTCGCTTACAATTTTTCACTCTGTCTCCGTGGCCATCACCTCAATTCTTGCTTCGGATAGAGTACTTATTCTTTCTATCTTTTCCTCTATCCGCATGATAGCACGGGCCTTGCGCTTTGTAAATAGATGTGATATAATCTGAGGCAGTATTCTCTATTTCGGAAAGTTCCATTCTCTATTTTCCTGAATTTTATAAAAATTTTTTTGGAGCAGATCATGTTTGGATTCAAAGCATACTTTTGGAATGACAGAGTCACCATCGGTGGAGAGACTTACCGCAGCAACGAGATCCTGACCGCCTGCCTGAACGCGAAGACAAAAGAGTTCTCCGGTTACCTGAACGAACTGATGGCGGCGAAGAAGAAACTCCTGCTTCGGGAAGACCCCGGCGTAGATTTCTGCGATGAGTACAACGGGCACGTCCAGAGGGCCCAGAGCCTGTTTTTTAAGATCGAGGAGATCATACGGGAGCTTCCTCCCTATCAGAAGCTCTCTGTGAACCCTTCCGACGCTCAGCTGCTCTTTGACTGTCTGAACAGGTTCCCTCGGTTTTGGGAAGACGGCATTGAGCTGGAGGACTACGATGAATATGGGGACGCGGTGGACGATGAGGACTTTGTGAATGAGTACGGCTTCTCCACCCAGGACGGAGAAGGTTATCACTACTTTTACCATCAGAAATTTGAACCTTGCCTTTCCGCACTTGAGGACCAGGACCCGGAGATATTGCTTGAGCTCCGGGAGGCCAACGAATCCATCGGCGCTCTCTTTGACAGCTATATTACAGTGATGCGGGATCTGATCCATGCCAGAGCATACGGAGAACTTCTGGACGGGTTCATTCACCGGGAGGGCAGATTCCTGAAGGCGGAGGAGACGGCGGCCTGCTTTACCGGGTACCTCAAAAGCACGGAGAAGAAAGACGCGCCTGAGCGGATCGCTTTCTCCGGGTCCATGCAGATGAACTACGAGGTGGCCCGGCTGGACGACGGGAAAGAGTATCTCTGCGAGGCGTACAGCTTTGACAGCCTGGGGGCTTTCCTGTATGTGGACTTCTTCCGGGGACTTGGACGGAGCTATCTCCCCAAGCGCTGCAAGAACTGCGGGCAGTATTTTCTGCTGGCGGCCGGGAAGTACAGCAACTACTGTGACCGGCCTCTGAAGGACGATCCGGCGAAGACCTGCAAGGACGTGGGGGCCAGGCGCAAGTACGATGACAAGTGCCGGAACGATCCCATCTGGAGAGCCTACAACCGGGCGTATAAGGCGCACTACGCCAGGTACCTGAAAAAGAAAATGACGACGGCGGAGTTTGAGCAGTGGTCCCGCTACGCCGTCCGGCTTCGGGAGCAGGCAGAGGCCGGGGCACTGCCTTTGGCTGAATACGAAGCGACACTGAAAATATAAACCGGCTGTCTGCCTGGCTGATGGAATATCCCTCTGCCATATACGACAGAAAAAGGCGTTTTGTAGGGGTACTCTCCTAAAAAGTTTTCTGGTTTTTCATTGTCTACTGCGCCGCAAACAGTGCGGCTCCACAATAAATGGCTCAGGCGCGATACTGCCTGGGCCGCAGGTTTTCTCTCTGAGAAAAGACTTGCAATAACCTTTTCACTATGGTACTATCCACAAAACATCGAAACCGAGCGATTTTCAAAACTTTTCGAAGGAGTGTACCACATGAAAAAGAGTATTGCAGTTCTGTTCGCTGCCGGTATCTTTATGCTGTCTTGCCCTGTCAAAAGCACCTCGACAGAAACGCAGGTGGAAGAAGTAAATGCTGTGCCTGCTGTCATGGAAAGCAGTTTAGCAACAAAGTCTGTTCTGCCTCCCGCGCAGTTCGCAACGCCTTCTCCATTCCCTACGCCGGAAACCACGGCAGCACTTGAAACTACGGCAACGCCTGAAATGAAAAAGCCCGCTGCTGAAGCTCTGCCGTATAGCAGTCAGCCGGAACCTGACCATGAGATTTCCATCCCGGCTTCTGCCCCGGCTCCTGCTCATGTCCACGAATGGGTCCCCGTTAAAACGACCGTTCATTTCGATGCGGTCGTGGAAGAGGTCAAGGTCGTGGACGTACCCGGAACAGAAGGACATTTTGAGGGCGGCTCATACGAAGTGATGGTCTGCCGCTGCGGTGAAGCATTTACCTCTTATGACTGCTGGCTCACTCACGCTCACGCCGGAGGATCGGAGCAGCATGGCGGTTTCACAACCGACGTCCGCTGTGACCAGGTATGGGTGGAGGGCACTCCTGAAATAGCTCACTATGAGACAGTCATCGTCCAACCGGCATACGACCAGGAAATCATCGTCGGAACTGTCTGCGCCGCCTGCGGCGCACAGGGTTGAGAGCATTACAATTTAAGCCGGGAGGAGGCCGCCCTCTCCCGGCTTATTCATTGTCTACTGCGCCGCAAACGGTGAGGTGCTGCAAGCGGCCCTGGCAAACTGCCAAGGCCGTTTGTTTATACCTCTTTCATCTCCCCTTCCGTCAGGACGTCCAGCATGATTTTCGCTCCCAGCCTGAATCCGTCGATGAACGACGCGCAGTCCGCGATGACAGAGACCTCCAGTTGATCATCCATGTACTCTGAGAACATCTTGCGCTGCTCATCGTTGAGGGTACCCATCAGCGCCTCGCCGCAGTCGGCCAGTTTCCGCATGGCCCTGGCATACTGTGTACTTGGAAATCCTTTCTCATGTAAATTGATCTTGCCGCTCCATAGATCCTCCAGCGCATACACTACCGTCTCACCTCCATTGGACAGAGAACTGGCCCGGCGAATGAAAGCATCTCACTCGCCGGGCCAGTATCAAGATCTGTTCTTCTGTAATTGGATTTGCACCGTATCGGACATGGACTTTGCTCCTGCCTTGTGCGTTGTTTCATCGGGATCACCTCCGACACACAACAAGCCACAGAATCCCGCGAAAGTCAAGAGAAACTTTTCGGGAAAAATTTGACCTATCGGACAAATACCCTCCAAACCAGTCATAATGCCCTGAAACTGCCGCAACCGCATTTTTTGTTGATATCGTGCGGGATAGACTGGTCTTGACGGGACTGGCCCCATAGGTTACACTGTGTATAGATAACAATCTGAAGAGATCGGCTGGTGCTCTGCAACGCGGTCGCCCTGACTGATTTTGTGATGGAAAAGGAGAATCTGCGATGCTGCATTTAGGAACGAGAGAACTGCAGACAGAGCGCCTGCTTCTGCGGCGCATCAGAGAAGAGGACGCGGAGGAGCTGTTTTCCGGCTTTGTCAATCAAAAGGGCTTTTTGTACTACGCCAATAAAAAGGAGCGGAGCCTGGAGGAAGAGCGTGCGTCCCTGGCCGGCATCGACGAAAAATACACGGACGCAGGCTATTACAACTGGCTCATCACTTTGCGGAGCAGCGGAGCGATCATCGGCCAGATCATCCTGCAGGTCAACGACTATAACGACTCGGTGGAGTTCTCCTACGCTGTCGATGAGCGGTATGCCTGCAGAGGATATATGACGGAGGCCATGGACCGGGTGAAGAAATACGCTTTTGAGGACCTTGGTGTTGCCCGTTTTCAGGGCAGCTGCTGTGTGGGAAATGAGGCGTCCAAGCGGGTCATGGAGAAGTGCGGTCTGGTATGTGAAGGCTGTTTGAGAAAATATCTGAAGCTGAGCGACGGGCTGCACGATATGCTCATGTTTTCGGGCATACGGGACGACTGACGAGAGAGAAGTTATGCATGATATCTGGAATCCCTGGCACGGCTGCCGGAGGAAAAGCGAGGGCTGTGACAACTGCTATATGTTCTTCCTGGACCAGCTGCGGGACCGGGACGGCGGGGAGATCTACCGGACCAAAACCAATTTCCGCTATCCGCTCCAGAAGGACCGTCAGGGGCAGTATAAGGTCAAAAGCGGGGAGATGATCCGGGTCTGCATGACCTCGGACTTCTTTCTGGAGGAGGCCGACCCCTGGCGGGACGAGGCTTGGGAGATCATGGCCCAGCGGCGGGACGTAAAGTTCTTCCTGCTGACAAAGCGGCCGGAGCGGGTAGCGGCGCATCTGCCCTGGGACTGGGGCGATGGCTGGGACAACATCTTCTTCAACGTCACAGCGGAAAACCAGCGCCGGGCCGATGAGCGCCTCCCCATCCTGCTGGAGCTGCCGTTCAAGCACAAGGGCGTCATGTGCGCCCCCTTTATCGGGCCGGTGACCATGCGGGAATATTTGGCCACAGGCCAGATCGAGCAGGTCCTCTGCGACGGGGAGAATTACAGCGGGGCCCGGCCCTGCCACTTTGAGTGGGTGCGGGATCTGCGCCAAGAGTGCGTGGACTATGACGTGACCTTCGTGTTCTGCGGCACGGGCCGCCGTTTCGTGAAGGACGGGAAGCTGTACAAGATCGAGGGGAACGGCCTGCAAAGCCAGCAGGCGTACAAGTCCGGCCTGAGCTGCCGGGGCAAGCCTATGCATTTTAATCTGGTTGACGCCTGGGGAGAGCCCATCCCGGAGGAGCAGCTGTACGTCCCCCAATATCGGGAGCGCTGCCGCACCTGCGGAATGCAGATCAGCTGCAACGGCTGCTCCAACTGCGGAAACTGCGAAAAGGACAGAAGCTAAAAAGTTCCCAGGCCGGGCCTGAGAACTTTTTTGTTTAACCGAGGACATTTTGCCCGCGGAACTTGTACTTGTAAAACGGGCGGCGGTAAGCTAAAATAGAGTCACTACAGGGACTGAGGAGGGAGCCGCGTGGTTCAGATGGGCCGCACAAATGAATATTTGCTGCTGAACAAAGGCCGGCCCATGCTCAGCTTCCGCTGTGTCCGAAACGAGTTTGACGAGCCTGAGTTTTTTGAAAACGAGTGGCTGACGGCGCTCCGCCCCATCGGGTATCAGAATCTGGGGGATTTTCTGGCCAAGCGGCAGGCGCCAAAGCACCGGCAGCATATTCGCCAGCTGCTGGAGCGTTACGGCTGCGACGATCTTGAGGGCTTTCTGCGGATCAGCCACGCCCTCTCTCTGAATGATACCATGTGGGTCAGGGAGGAAAACTCCCGGCTGAGCTGGGACGATGTCTCACTGTACCGGAACGAGTTTGACCGGCTTGTCAGCGAGGCCGCCTTTGACGGGACCATCAGCGAGACGGATCTGTCCTCCACATCCCCGGAATTTGGGACGGACGGTTATTACGCCAAATGCTGGATACGGGAGGAGAGCGGGATATGGCTCTATAAAAGCGGAAGCTCCCTGCATGTGATCGAGCCGGTGTCCGAGTTCCTCGCCTCCCAGCTGGCCGGGAAGCTCTGCCCTCACGCTGTCGGTTATGATCTGACCGTGTACCATGAGAAATTGGTGAGCCGCTGCCGTCTGTTTACGGATGAGGAAACAGGGCTGGCGAAGGCCAGCGCCGTTTTTCACGGAGAGCAGACGATCCCCCGGCTTCTGGCGTATTTTGAAGCCCTGGGCAGCGGGGACGCCTTCCGGCGTATGTGCGTCCTGGACGCCCTGACGCTCAACCACGACCGGCATTACGGGAATTTCGGCGTTCTGTTTGACAATGACACAATGGAGGTCTGGGCCATGGCCCCGGTGTTTGACAACAACCGTTCCCTGTTCCCAGAGCTGGATGAGGATCAGTTGGCGGAGCCGGACTGGTATATTCAAAAGTGCCGCCCCCGGCTGGGCAAAGATTTTATCGTCACCACCAGAGGCCTGCTGACGCAGGAGATCCGAGCAGACCTGGAGGCGCTGCGCGGTTTCCGCTTCGCCGGACACCCGGAGATAGAGATCTCTCCCCGCCGTCTTGAACTGCTCAGCACGATCGTTAATCGTCAAATCGAGGCGATTTTGGAGTAGACCGTCTTTGCTGTGGAAAGAGAGATTCGTGACATTCTACTATACGGAAAACATCATAATGTGTGATCTACAATGTCTGCAAGAGCCGGAAGAAGAGTAAGCCGGACGAGGAGGCCAGAATGAAGATTGAAAGATGGATAGCGGAAGTGACAGAATGTGATTTTAAGGTCGCTCTGGAAACGAGGAGACCCAAAAGCTGGCTCAAAAGCATCAGCGCCTTTGCCAATGGAATCGGCGGAACATTGTTCTTCGGTATTGACAATGACAGAAATATAATCGGCTTGGCTGACGCGCAGGCCGATGCGGAGGCAATCAGCCGATTGATAAAAGAGCGGATCACGCCTTTCCCAAACTTTATTTTGACGCCCGAAAGAGAGTTCGGCAGAGACGTTCTGATATTGACTGTGTCTGCGGGACGAACCACGCCGTATTATTACAAAGCTGACGGCGTAATGGAAGCCTATATCCGTATCGGCAACGAAAGTGTAATCGCTCCGGATTACGTTTTGAACCAGTTAGTTTTGAAGGGCATGAACCGCACTTATGATGCGCTGCCTACTGAGTACAGTTTCAAGGACTATGCTTTTTCCAAACTGAGGGAGAGATACAAGGTTTGGACGGGAAACAGCATGGAGGATAAACTGTTTGACTCTTTTGAGATTCGGGATGAACAAGGCAAACTGACAAACGCAGGCGCTTTGATAGCAGACGACTCTCCCATACGTCATTCACGCTTGTTCTGTACCCGATGGAATGGGCTGGATAAGAGCGGCGGCATGGTCGATGCTCTGGACAGCGCGGAGTATACCGGCAGCCTGATTATTCTGTTGAATGAGGGCGTCAGCTTTGTGAAGCGGAATATGAAAACGCGCTGGAAGAAAACCGCTGATT
>CANRJY010000026.1 GCA_947631085.1 uncultured Clostridia bacterium
GGTTTCCTGTTTTACAGTTTATATGGAAAAAGGTCATGTTCCTTGAATGGAATATGACCTTTTTGTCTACAAGCTGAAGAAGGCGTAACGCCTTCTTTTTTATTACCATTTAATTTCCGCAGCCCTCTTCTTTTCCTTCGCGATAACGCTCGCGAGGGACATTTCACTGTACTGTGTGGAAATAATGCTGTTTTTGGCAATACGCGAATACACGCCGCGAAACTTGCCGTTATATACGAAAAATCCGGTTATATTGCTGAATTTGCGGTACTGTGCATTTTTATCGTAAAGCAGATCAATATTGGTGCTTTCGTAAGGCGGGCAGTATTCCTGTAAAAGATATTCTCCCTTTTTCATACATTCAAGCACAGTATTTCTCCACTCCTGCTCGTCCTCGAACTCCACTCCGGCATGCACGCCCTTGGAGGCATATGAGTCCTCCGGTTTTATTACCCAATCGTCCTTTGCGTCGAGTATGTGGTATTTCTCCGCGGTTTTCGGAGTAAGATTTGTGGTAAATGGTATATGCTCCGCGATAAATTTGTTTTCTTCATCGGTAAGGAACGAAGCCGTCATCTTATCGCGCAGAATTTTGAACACGAGTTTATTATGAACCACCTGAGTTTTAAAATTGCCTATTATACATACATCGTCGTTCTTTACGGCTTCGATGAACGGTCTGACCTCGTCATAATGCTCCATAATATCGCATGTTACCGCGCGGCGGTATATTACGTCTATTTTATTGCCCTCGGGGGTGATAAGCTCGCCGTTTTCATACCTTAAATCGCATATATCGCATATATCACAGACGTAACCTGCTTTTTCAAAGCTCATTTTAAACTGCTCGAACTCATTTATGGCGCCGGCGGGATTGAAATCAACGATCGCCACGCGCGGATTATCCTTTTTATATTTATAAGTCAAGTATATTGCCGTAAATTCCTTTACCCACGAATCAAAATACTCATACATTTTGACCTTATAGCGCTTCTTGAATTTTCTGAACGTATCTGTGACCATGAGAGAATTATAAAGCTCGCGTCCCTCGTTCATGGCGCTTGACCCGTCGGTGTTGAACTCGCAGAACTTGAAATTAAAATTGTCCTCGTCGAAGAATATATCGATACGCGCGATAGGCAGCCTACAGCGGTAACGGCTCGGGCGTATAATCAGCTCCTCGAGCCGCTTATCGAAGCCGAAAAGCTTGCGGTATTCGGGATTTTTTTCATATTCTCGTATAACTTTGACAAGAATTTGATACACGGTCTTAACAATTCTTTTAAAATACTTTTCCATTTCATCGCTGAAAATCTTGGGTATGTAGAGCGTGCGGACCAAATATCCGTGATAGCGCGCGGTCGAGTTTTTCATATACTCATACTGCTTTTTCGCATCCTTTTTTGTCGTTTCAAAATCACTGTCGGCAAGACCGATATAATATTCGGTTAAATCCACTTTAACATCTCCTTGAGGGTTCTGCGGCTTGAAATGATTTCTCCCAACGGCGCAAGATACCGCCTTTCTTCCGCGTCAAGCGCGGCTTCTGCCGCGCGGTAAAGCCTGTCGGCGAGCGAGTACGCCTTCTCGCCGTAGATAATTCCGTTAAATCCGTTTTCTATAAGGCTTTTCTTTGCCGCGTCAATATCGGGAACGGTGACGTGTGAGAAATCAAAGCCTGAAATATCGGTAAAAATCCCCTTAATAAAAGCCGCGTATGCGAGATTGTAAATTTCGGGCATACAGTCGGCGTTTCGTATTTCAATATACTGCTTGAGCCGCGAATCGGGGAAAAACATTGACATTATATGCTCGACGTTTTCCCGCGTTAAAAGCTTATTCCGGTAAATATCGTGGATTTTGGCGTCTCCCGTATATGTTGTTTTATCGCCTTCGGTAATCAGAATAGCCGGCAAATTATATATATGTTCCGCATACGCGCGGATATTGAAATCCTTTTCAAATACATTCGGAAACACGTTGCAGCGATCCTTGTCAACATTGTCCCATATATATGTGCGAAGCATATGCTTCTTATACGGCACGCCGTCAAAGACCGGCGAATTGTCGCTTATGAGCGCGAACACGGGACCGAGTATACACGCGAGCCGATACTTCGCGATACAGTCAGCCTCGTCCGCAAAATCAACCGACATCTGCGCGGAAGCCGTTCCGCGCATCATATGTTTTCCGCATGTACCGGTAGTTTTAAAATACCTGTCCATGTACTCATACCGTTTTTTCGGTATAATCGGTAAATCATCAACATGACTTTTCGGCTGATAGCCGAAACGCGCGATCTCATATCCGAAGTCATCCAAAACGGGCAAAAGCAGCGAAAGAAACTCATTGTAAATCCGCTCTATTTCCGAAATCCTGTCTAACGGACGAATACTTATTTCAATCTGCCCCGCAGGCTCGAGAGTTATGCTGTAATCGTCGTTATATAACGATATGAGATATCCGTCACTGTAAACGGAATGTTCATAGTGCGGCTGAATACGCTCGAGAATTTTATCAACGCCATCAAAATATTTCACGCTTTCGCCGCTGTTTTTGTGTACGATAAAATGCTCGAACTCCGCGCCGATATTATCCGAACGCTTATGCTTAAAGCCCTCTCTTATATAATCAGCGATAATTTTTATATTTTCATCATAAATGTCCATAACAAAAAATCAGAAGAATACCGCCGGCACCTTTTCAAGCTGCTCGATCTGCACTTCCCCGTTTATCAAAGGCTTGATCAAATCAAGGAATTTGGTAAAGTGGGGCGCGTAATTGTGCTGCTCTATGGCTGTGTCGTTTAGCCATTCCTCGACAAACGTGAATTTCGTCTTGTCCGTGCGGTTTTGGTAAATCTTATACGAAAGACTCCCCTTCTCCTTCCTCGTCTCGCGCGTAACGTCAGCGGCGCAGCGTATAAACTGCGCAACCGAATCGGAACGCACATCGAATTTCGCTATAATCGTAATCATTGAAATCACTCCATGTTCATAGTTAATATAATTATACCATATAAGTTGAAAATTTACAAGGGGTTACTGCAAAAAATACTATATGTTGTTTAAACAAGCGCACAATGAAATATACCGCTCAAATCATATTTTACCGCCTGTACATTATTTTCACCCTTGACTAATGCCGCAAAAAATTATATAATATAATTGAATTATTATGGGAATTTTGCTCAATTTACAAGGGGGTAACACTTTTGAGTAGACTTCATATGGGAATTGACGTGGGCTCGACTACCGTCAAGGTGGTTGTGCTCGATGAAAATAAAAAGGCGGTGTTTTCCGAATACCGAAGGCATTTTTCCGATATAAAAAGCACGGTGGCGGAGCTGTTTGAGGAGGTCAAGCCCGTGGTTCATGACGAGCCGTTCACGGTAGTCATAACAGGCTCGGGCGGACTGCTTTTGTCTAAAATGCTCTCTTTACCGTTCGTGCAGGAGGTCATCGCGAACAAGACCGCGATCATGACATACTATCCCGATACCGACGTTGTTATCGAGCTCGGCGGCGAGGACGCGAAAATTCTGTACCTGTCGGGCGGCTTAGAGCAGCGTATGAACGGAACGTGCGCGGGCGGAACGGGCTCGTTTATCGACCAGATGTCGATACTTTTAAAGACCGATGCGGACGGACTTAACAAGCTCGCAGAAAGGCACAAGATCATCTATCCTATCGCGGCGCGCTGCGGCGTGTTCGCGAAGTCGGACGTGCAGCCGCTCTTGAACGAGGGCGCGGCGCGCGAGGATATCGCGGCTTCGATTTTGCAGGCGGTCGTAACGCAGACCATAAGCGGTCTCGCGCAGGGCAGACCGATCAAGGGAAATATAGTATTTTTGGGCGGCCCGCTCCACTTCCTGCCGCAGCTCAGACGGCAGTTTGAGGAAACGCTTCGTTCAAACGCAAAATCGTTCAAAACTCCCGAAAACGCGCAGCTTTTTGTGGCTTTCGGCGCGGCTATGATGTACGACGATACCGAAGCGACCATCGGCTCGCTTATTGAAAATATAAAGAACTCGAAGGGCGTTGACGCGGAAATAACGCGTATGCGCGCGCTTTTCGAGAACGAGGACGAGAAAAAGGAATTTTTTGAAAGACACAGCAAGGACGTGGCGAAGCGCGCGGAGCTTGACAGCGCGAGAGGACCGCTGTTCCTCGGTCTTGACGTAGGCTCGACCACTATCAAGGCTGCTGTTATAAACGAGGACTGCGATATAGTTTACAGCTACTACGGCAAAAACGAGGGCAGCCCCATAACGTGCGGCATTAATATATTGAAGGATCTTTATTCGAAGATGCCGAAGAATGCGTTTATCGCGAACGCCTGCACCACCGGCTACGGCGAGCTGCTCTTAAAAACGGCGTTCCGCATAAGCGAGGGAGAGATTGAAACAATAGCTCACTACAAGGGCGCGAATTACTTCTCTCCGGGCGTTGATTTCATTATAGATATCGGCGGTCAGGATATGAAGTGTATGAAAATTAAGGACGGCGTTATCGACAGCATAATGCTCAACGAAGCCTGCTCCTCGGGCTGCGGCTCATTTATTCAGACGTTCGCAGAATCGCTCGGACTTGACACGATCTCATTCGCTCAGGAGGCACTAAAATCCGAAAATCCGGTCGACCTCGGCACGCGCTGCACCGTGTTTATGAACTCGCGCGTAAAGCAGGCGCAGAAGGAGGGCGCGACCGTTGCGGACATAAGCGCGGGACTGTCCTATTCGGTTGTAAGAAACGCGCTGTATAAGGTTATAAAGCTCAGAGACCCGAATTTGATGGGCGACAATATCGTCGTGCAGGGCGGCACGTTCAACAACAACGCCATTTTGCGCTGCTTTGAAATTCTCACGGGCAAAAACGTAGTCCGTCCCGACATCGCGGGCATCATGGGCGCGTTTGGCTCGGCTCTTATCGCGAAGGAACGCTGGAACGGCGGTGAATGCGATATCGTCACCGCCGAGGATCTGGAGGATTTCAAATTTTCCACCACGCTCACGCGCTGTCAGAAATGCAACAACCACTGTCAGCTCACTATCACGACCTTCGGCGACGACGGCGAGGGCGGTCATTTCGTGTCCGGCAACCGCTGCGAGCGCGGCGCGGGAATTGAAAAGGCGAAAACGAAGCTGCCGAATTTATTCGATTACAAATACAGACGCGTGTTCGATTACAAGCCGCTCTCCGCGGAGGAAGCGCCGAACGGCGTAATAGGTATGCCGAGGGTGCTCAATATGTACGAAAATTACCCGCTTTGGTTCACATTCTTTACGGAACTGGGATTTTCCGTGAAGCTGTCGGGCAGGAGCACTCACGATATTTATGAAAAGGGTATCGAGTCGATACCGAGCGAAAGCGCGTGTTATCCCGCGAAGCTCGTGCATGGTCACATACAGGACTTGATCGACAAGGGTGTAAAAACGATTTTCTACCCGTGTATTCCGTACGAGCAGATAGAATACTCCGACGCGGGCAACCACTTTAACTGCCCGATGGTAACGTCGTATCCCGAGGTCATATACAACAACATGGACGCGGTGCGCGCGCCGGGAATGAGGTTTATATATCCGTTCGTGAATTTGGCGGACAGACCGTCGTTCAAGAGGCAGATGATAAAGGCTCTCGCGGCTGACTACGGCTTCACGAAGGAGCAGATTTCGTCCGCGTGCGACAAGGCGTTCGAGGAGCTGCAGCACTTCAAGAGCGACATACGCGCGAAGGGCGAGGAAACGATAGAGTGGCTGCACGAAAACAACAGGCGCGGCATAGTGCTCGCGGGACGTCCGTACCACATCGACCCCGAAATAAACCACGGCATACCCGACATGATAAACTCGCTCGGCTTCGCGGTTCTGACCGAGGACTCCGTGGCTCACCTGGGACACCTCAAGCGCGACATACGCGTAGTCGACCAGTGGGCTTACCATACGCGCCTTTACGAGTCGGCGGCGGAGGTCATCAAGGACAATCATCTTGAATTGATACAGTTAAATTCGTTCGGCTGCGGTCTTGACGCGGTCACGACCGACCAGGTACAGGAGATATTACAGGCGAACGAGAAAATATATACTACGCTCAAAATCGACGAGGTCTCAAACCTCGGCACGGCGCGCATACGCGTCAGATCGCTCAAAGCGGCTGTAAAGGAGCGCGACGACAACAACTTCGTTCCGCATAAGATAGAGGACTACACGATAAACCGCGTAAAATTCACCGACGCGGAGCGCAAAAAGCACACGATAATATTCCCGCAGATGAGCCCCATTCACTTCCGTCTGTTCGAGGCGGTACTCAGGAACAACGGCTACAACTGCGCGGTGCTCGAACACGCCACGCCCGAGGACGTCGAGGCGGGATTGAAGAGCGTCAATAACGACGCGTGCTATCCGAGCATCATGGTTACTGGTCAGCTTGTAAACGCGTTCATAAGCGGCAAATGCGATCCCGACAACACCTCGGTCATGATCACGCAGACCGGCGGCGGCTGCCGCGCGACGAATTATATCGCGTTTATCAGAAAAGCGTTAAAAGAAGCGGGCTATCCGCAGGTACCGGTAATTTCGCTCAATGTCAGCGGACTTGAAGGAAACCCGGGCTTTAAAATCACGCCGAAGCTCGTTGACGGGTTAATTAAAGCCTGCACATGGGGCGATCTGCTTATGAGCGTTTCCATGCGCGTGCGTCCGTACGAGATCAACAAGGGCGAAACGAACGAGCTTTTAAACTCGTGGCTCGACAGGCTATACGCGGATATAGTGCGCAACAACAGGCGCGAAACGAAATTAAAGAAAGTGATAGACGAAATAGTTGCCGACTTCGACGCTGTGCCTATCGACGAGACGGTGAAGCGCCCGAAGGTCGGAGTTGTCGGCGAGATACTCGTAAAGTTCCACCCTGACGCGAACAACAACATTGTGGACGTGATAGAGAGCGAAGGCGGCGAAGCGGTTATGCCGAGCCTCGCGGACTTTATGCTGTATTGTCTGTATAACAACAACTTCAAGCGTGACAACTTAGGCACGAAATCGTCAACGGCGATGCTGTGCAATCTCGCGATTTGGGGAATTGAGAGCTACAGAAAGCATATGGTAAAGGTAATGCAGGCGCATCCGAAGTTCAGAGCAAGAGCGCCGCGCCATATTTCGGAGGTAGCCGAGGGTGCGAAAAGCGTTTTACAGCTCGGTCACTGCACGGGCGAGGGCTGGTTCTTAACCGGTGAAATGATAGAGCTTATCGAATCGGGCGTGCCGAACATAGCATGCGTCCAGCCGTTCGCG
This sequence comes from uncultured Clostridia bacterium, assembly GCA_947631085.1. Lineage (GTDB taxonomy): Bacteria > Bacillota > Clostridia > UBA1381 > UBA1381 > CANQXJ01. The sequence continues at coordinate 7,292 of CANRJY010000026.1, forward strand.
TGTCTGCCGAACCATGTGACAGGCAAGGGCATGATAAAAGAGCTTCGCCGTCAGTTCCCGCAGGCGAATATAGTAGCCGTAGACTACGATCCCGGCGCGAGCGAGGTCAATCAACTCAACAGAATAAAGCTGATGATGGCGGTAGCGTTTGAGAATATGAAAAACGCGGAAGAACCTGTTTCGAAAGAAAAACCTGTTAACGTATAAATCAACAGACGCCCTTTAAAGGGCGTCTGCTTCTTTATTCTTCCATATTCTCGTCTATGACTATATCTCCCGCGCGCAGCATTTCTATCATGTCGAGCACTGTATATTTACCCTCGTCGTCCTTTGTGGAAAACGGTACAAGTATATCGTCCTCGCCCATGCCGAGCGTTTCCCATATCAGCGCCATATTCGGCTCGATTTCACTCTTTTTGAGTTTATCGAATTTTGTCGCGATAACGATAAGCCTATCCCCGTAATGCCGTATCCACTCCGCCATTTGAACATCATCTTTAGAGGGCTTATGGCGGCTGTCCACAAGAAGAAACGTTTGAACGAGATTTTCCCTGTTTTCAAGATAATCATCCATCATACTCCCCCACTGCTCTATTTCCGCTTTCGAGCGTTTCGCGTAGCCGTAGCCCGGGAGATCCACGAGATATATTGTCTTATCTATATCATAAAAATTTATTGTGACCGTCTTGCCGGGCGTGCCTGAAACACGGGCAAGCGATTTTCTGTTCAGAAGCTTATTTATAAGCGATGATTTACCCACGTTTGAGCGTCCTGCAAAGGCAAACTCCATGCGTCCGTCACTCGGATATTGCTTGGGGCTGACCGCCGAAACGGTCAGCTCCGCGTTATGTATATTCACAGCTTTCTCCCCTTCTCTATTTTATCTGAGCGCCGTTTCCAATACGGCGTCCATGCTGTTTACCGGAATAAATTTCATATTTTCGCGTATTTCACTCGGAATCTCGTCTATGTCCGGCTTGTTTTCCTCCGGAATTATCACAGTTTTTATTCCGGCGCGGTACGCCGCCATTGACTTTTCCTTAAGCCCTCCTATCGGGAGGACTCTGCCCCGCAGCGTGATTTCGCCTGTCATGGCAATATTATTTTTGACCGGTCTTTCCGTAAACGCCGAAACAAGCGCCGTCGCCATAGTTATTCCCGCAGACGGACCGTCCTTCGGAACCGCGCCCTCGGGAACGTGAATATGCACGTCGCTGTGCTCATAGAAATCGTCGCTGAGATGCAGTTTATCGGCGCGCGAACGTATATAGCTGAGAGCCGTCGCCGCGCTTTCCTGCATAACGTCTCCGAGCTGACCCGTAAGCTTCAGCTTACCCGTGCCTTTCATAACATTTACTTCTACGGAAAGCGTCTCGCCGCCGACCGACGTCCACGCAAGTCCGCGCGCGATGCCCACCTGATCGGTTTCATTCATCATTTCAAAGTGATATCTGCGTTTACCGAGATATCCTTCTATATTTTTCGCCGTTATTCTGACTGATTTTTTATCGCTGTCAAGCAGCTTTTTCGCGGCTTTGCGGCACAGTGCCTCAAGCTGCTGCTCAAGCTTTCTCACGCCCGCCTCGCGTGTGTAATAGTCTATTATCTCTTTTATCGCGGATTCCGTTATAACGACCTGCTTCGCACTCATTCCTGTTTTTTCGAGCGCCTTTTTCATGAGATAATTTTTTGCTATTTGCAGCTTTTCGGCTCCTGTATAGCCCGACAGCTCTATTATTTCCATCCTGTCGAGCAGCGGTCTCGATATCGTTTCGAGCGTGTTTGCTGTTGTTACGAAAATCACCTGCGACAAGTCAAACGGCACTTCTATGTAATGGTCGCGGAAAGCGCCGTTCTGCTCATAATCGAGCACCTCCAAAAGCGCGGCGGACGGATCGCCTTTATAATCCACTCCCATCTTGTCTATTTCATCAAGCAGCATCAGAGGATTTTTCGTTTTTACCTCCTTCATAGCCGCCATAATTCTGCCTTCCATAGCTCCGATATATGTTTTTCTGTGACCGCGTATATCGGCTTCGTCATGTATGCCGCCGAGCGACACGCGCACATATTTTCTGCCGAGCGCCCTCGCGATTGATTTTGCAACAGAAGTTTTTCCGACCCCGGGCGGGCCTACGAGACAGAGAATAGCGTTGCTTTTGCCCTTTGTCATATTCCGCACCGCGAGATATTCCAAAACGCGCTCTTTTACCTTTTCAAGCCCGTAATGATCCTCTTCGAGGATTTTCTGCGCGTCCTTTATCTTAAATGTCTCCTTAGTGATTTTGTTCCACGGCATATCAAGAACCGTATCAAGATAATTTCTCTCAACCGCGCTTTCCGATTGTCCGGGCGGCAGCGATGCGAAGCGTTCAACTTCCTTTAAAAGCTTTTCCTTTACTTCCTTTTTCGCCTTCAGCTTGCGTATGCGTTCTTCGTATTCCGCCGCTTCCTCGGTTATGCCGTCGCCGAGCTCCTCCTGTATTACGCGGAGCTGCTCGCGCATATAGTATTCCTTTTGATGCTCGTCCATACGCTCCTTGACCTTCTGAGCAATACGCCCTTCAAGCTCCACTATCTGCGTATGATTCGCAAGCGCCAAAATCAATTCTTCTATACGGTCGCGGATATCGGGTGAACCCAGTATTTTCTGCTTTGTTTCAATATTGAAATCAACATTTCCCGCAATACTGTCACAAATTCTTTCCGGTGAATCCATCGTCACAATATGCATGAAGTCATCCATCGAAACCTTCGGAGATACGGTAAAATACTCCTCATAAGTTTTTTTCATACGCAGAACATACGCGTCCTTTAGAGGCGATTCAAGTATATACGGCTCTTCCATTTCCTCTATTACACCGTTCATGTACGGTCTCAGAGAAAGTACCTCCCGAACATAGCCTCGGCGCAGTCCCTCCACTATTACGCGCGTCACTCCGTTTGGCATACGCATTGTCTGTTTTACTCTTGCGATCGTACCGACGTCATAAAGGTCGTTCACGGACGGTGCTTCCGCGTCACTGTTTTTTTGCGTCACAAGGAAAACGCTTGTCCGCTTTTCAATCGCCGCGTCTATAGCTCTTATCGAAATATCGCGTCCGGCGTCGAAATTCAGCGTCATATACGGGAACACCACAAGTCCGCGCATCGGTATAATCGGCATGCAATTTATATTATTTTCCAAATTATTCACTCCTAAGTAATATGCTAATATATATTATACACTCAGAAGCGTTTTTTTTCAACTGTTTTTTATTTTCTCTTTGTAAATGATTTGTTAACGAGGCTTCATAAACGATACATTCACTATCTGACCGTTATCGGAAAAGTCATTCCTGCGCTTGTAGCGTCCCGATTTTATCACCCACTGCGCATCCTCGGCGGACGCGCTCGCGCGGTTGTCAAGACTTACGATGTTTGTAAGCGTTTGCAGAATTTTTACCGCGTCTCTTCCGTTCTGCGCGTATTCCGATATGAGCCGCGCCGTTCCGTCGCCGAGATTTATTCCGAAGCGGCGGCGCGCATTTTCTATTATCGTGAGAATGTCCGCTCGCGTAAGCGGATTAAAATAAATCTCAACGCAGCGCGAGCGCACGGCGGGAGGTATCTCGTCGGGACGGCGCGTTGTAGCGCCGATAAGGCGGAAATCTGCGGGCATACCGTTTTGGAAAATGTCATGGATATATGTGGGTATGCTTTTGTTTGACGAGCTGTAATAAGCGCTTTCAAGCATGACCTTCCTGTCCTCAAGCACCTTTAAAAGCTTATTTATCTGCACGTTTTGGAGCTCGCCTATCTCGTCGATGAACAAAACTCCGCCGTGAGCCTTCGAAACCGCTCCCGCCTTTGGCTGCGGAACGCCCTTGGCGCCGTACTCCCCCGCTCCCTGATAGATAGGGTCGTGAACAGAGCCTATGAGAGGATCGGCTATGCTTCGCTCATCATAGCGCATGGTCGTCGCGTCCGCTTCGATAAAGGGCGCGTTTTTGAGAAATGGCGTGCCGTCGCTCTCTTTGGCAGCCTCGAGCGCAAGCCGCGCCGCGGCGGTTTTTCCCACCCCCGGCGGGCCGTAAATTATAACGTGCTGCGGATTGCTTCCGCACAGCGCCGCCTTTAAAGCGCGTATTCCGTCCTCCTGCCCTATTATCTCGCTTATATCGGAAGGTCTTGCGCGCTCGGTGAGCGGCTCGGTAAGAGATATCCGCCTCATCATATTTATCTGCTCCGCCTCGCGCTTAGCGTCATCGCTCATGCCGGAGGTTTCGCGCCGTCCTCCCACAAGCTTGGTTAAAAAATACAAACCTATCACAACGGTAAAGAAAAACTGCGTTATTGTCATAAAGGTATTCATATATTTCATCTCCCGAATTTAGTTTTATCTATATTTTTCAGATTATTCTAAATATGAAAATATGCACTAAACATCAGTGACAAAATAGTAAAATTTTGTTGACATTCACAAGCTTTTCTTATATAATTATACTATTAAATATGTCATAGAAAGGATGATATTATGAACAAAAAATTTATTGCGGTACTGTCCGCAATAGCAATCACGGCTTCATTCGCGCCGGCATACGCCAAATATGAGCAGTACACCGGAGCGGAAGCCGACGGCATGACGCTCGGTCACTATACCGATGAATTTAAAGCCGAGGACAGATCGCAGACAGAACAGCTTTATCAAAGCCGTCCGAAGAACGAGAGACGTTTTGAATATCTCACTCGCGGACTTACGGCGGTTCCCGGGGACGGCGGCACGCTCGTCAGCTGGCGTTTTTTGGGTACCGATTCGGACAGCTTGTGCTACAATCTTTACAGGAACGGTGAAAAGCTTAACAACGAGCCTCTGAACGCGTCGAGCTACTTTGATATCGGCGCGCCCGCGGGAGCGAAATACGAGCTTGCCGAAGTGGTTGACGGCGCCGAAAACGGCGTAAAGACCGAAACAACGGCATGGGATAAGAATTACATATCGTTCAAGGTTCAGGAGCGCGAGGGCTATAACATAGACGACGGCTCCGTAGCGGATCTTGACGGCGACGGCGAATACGAAATACTTCTCCGCCGAATCCCGAGCATGGACACAACAAAACCGCGTCCCGATTTTCCTCTTATAGAGGCTTACGACACAGACGGAACGCATATGTGGACTATCGACATAGGACCCAATGAAATCAATGAGCACGACATCAACATTATGGCTTACGATTTCAACGGCGACGGTAAATCCGAGGTTATAATGCGCTCGTTCGAGGGTACTATCGACGGCGCGGGCAATCAGATAGGCGACGTCAACGGCGACGGCAAGACGGATTACACTAAGGATATCAACAACCTCGCTATTTTCCAGGACAGACAATATGTTGTTTCAACGCCCGAATTTCTTTCGATGTACGATGGAGCCACAGGCGCGGAGATAGACAGAACCGACCTTCTCCCGTTGAGAGAACCGCTTTCGGAGTGGTCATACAACTACACCGATACGGGCAGACTTACAAAACGCGCAAGCCACTTCCTGTTCGGTCTTGCGTATCTTGACGGAGTTACTCCGAGCGTTGTTATGGTGCGCGGCGCATGGGATAACGTGCGCGCGGCGGCATGGCACATAGACAACAATAAATTTGTTGTTGACTGGCAGTGTCTCACGCCCAATACCCCCGACGACAACAGTATTTGGGGCGCTTGGAACCACAATATGGCTGTAGCGGACGTTGACTTTGACGGCAAGGATGAAATTTTATCCGGTCCGGCTGCCATTGACCATGACGGATCGCAGATGTACGCGACAAAGGCGTACGACAACGACGGCAAGGCGCAGAAGCTCCTCCACGGCGACGCGTTTGACGTTGCGAAGATGGATCCCGATTTCAACGGCTATCTCGTATGGGCGTGCCACGAAAATCATCCGCTTATGGCGAATACCGACCTGCACGACGCAAGAACAGGTCAGGTGACATGGGGCTACGGCAAAAACAAGGATACAGGCAGAAGCCGTTCGGGCGATATTGACCCGACATTCAGAGGACACGAGGTATGGTCGTCAACGGCTCAAAATCCGTCCTCGTTCAAGGATCAGAGAATAACCGACAGCGTTTGGAACGAAATAAAGTTCAGAAATCCCGACGGCTCGGAAGCGACCGTAAACTGCCTCCCCGTCAACTTCAAGATTTACTGGGACGGCGATTTGCTCAGCGAATTTCTTGACGACATAACGGTTTCAAAGTGGAACTGGGAGGATAAGACGGTAGATATTCTCATGACGGCGGACGGCTGTGCGTCAAACAGCGGCACGAAAGCCGTACCGTGCGCGGCGGCTGATATCCTCGGCGACTGGCGCGACGAGATAATATTCAAAACGAAGGACGAAAAAGAGATAAGAATTTACTCGACAGCGATCCCGACGTCGTATAAAATCCCGACTCTTATGCACGACTCATTCTACAGAGCGTCAATAGCTATGCAGAACAACCACTACAACCAGCCCGCTAACGTAAGCTACTATCTCGGCGCGGAAACCACAGAGGTTCCCGTATTCGAGGGCTATGTTATGAAGGACGGACAGAAGCTTACAAATCCCGACTTGACAAGCGCTCATCAGACATATTCAATCGGCGAGACAAAGCCCGGAACATTCACAATTAAGCTGCTTGTCGGCAGCCCGAACGCCATTGTCGGCAACGATATAGTAAAAATCGACAAAAACGACAATGCCATCGTTCCGACAATCGTTGATGACAGAACACTCGTTCCGGTACGCTTCATCGCCGAAAGTCTCGGTATGATAGTAAACTTTGATGACGCGACGCAGGAAGTAAGCTTTAAGGGCAACGGCTATACGGTTAAAATGACGCTCGACCAAACCGAGTATACGGTAAACGACAGAAAATATACTCTCGACGTTCCCGCAAAGACAATGAATGACAGAACAATGATTCCGCTGCGAGCTATGGCTGAGGCTGTAGGCATGCAGGTTGAATGGGATGAGGCGAGAAATCTGATTTATCTCGGCAAACACGCGTTCTATGACAAGGCGGAATCGGATAGATTTGTGGAAGGCATGAAAACGGGTGCGATCCCGACTCCCGCCCCCTCCCCCACTCCCGAGGCGACTGAGGATCCGACCACCTTATACCCGTCCACAGAATATACAGACGAAGCGGGCGATACATGGAACTTATATCTTAACGAAGACTTTGAAAGCTACAGTCTCGGCGACAGTGCCGGCTGGGCAGGCACGAAGCCGGCTCCGCTCGACTCCATGAAGGTCACATCGAGCGGCGGAAGCAAGGTTATAGCAATATCGGGCGCGTCAAAGGGCAACCGAAACGCGATTTATTCGGCTCCGTTCGCTATGAGCGGTAATGTGCTTGTTGAATTTGACTGGAAGCCCGGAACCTGCACGGGCGGCAGCTCCTATGGCGAAATCCGTTTGGCTGACGGAAGCGGAAAGGTATTCTTCTCCTCAAGAACATTCGCGAGCAACGCGCTTGAATATTCCTACGGCGGCTCAATCTCAAACGGCGGACTTGAAACCGCTCCGTGGACCGAGATAAATTCAAGCTTCTCTGACAGAAATAAGGTATATCACTTCGTTGTCAAGGCGGACTTTAACAATAAAAAGCTTAACGCAACGGTAACCATGGGTAACAAGACCGCTGAAATTAAGGACGTTCCTATAGAAACCGCATCAGGATTCCAGTCTGTGGAAATTCTCGCAGTAAGACAGGAAAAGAACTTTGACTGGGCAACCGAGGTTGACAATATAAAAGCGGGAATGATCAAAGAATGAACATTAAAAAATATATAAGCATAATTATATCGGCTCTTCTTCTCTCCTGCGCATTTGCCGCAGGAGCGGAGGCAGCCGAGAAGGATATAAGACTTTTTGCCAAAGGCGAAGAGATAATACCTCCGGTTCCGATTTACACGGATAACGGCGAGGTGATGGTTCCTCTGCGCGCTGTATGCGACGCGTTCGGCGCGTCATGCTCATGGGAGGAGGAAACAGAAAAGATCACGGTCACTTTTGAACCGATTACAGTATTTTTCCAAATCGGAAGCAACCAAATGATCAAATACGGCGAACCGGTTGAAATGGGTACCGCGGCATGCTACAGCGGTGATTATACTATGGTTCCCGCCTCTGCAATCGCGAACGCATTTGGATATCCCCTAAGTCAAAATGAGCATTACAGAGCCGTGTTTATAGGAGATACCGTCAATCTGAACGTCAATCCGATGTACGGCACCGTAGTCACGGATGATTACCGCTATAATACATTCTTAAGCAACACCGGCGGAATAAGCATCTTCACAAACGGTACGGATAACTTTTCTATGGAGCTTGTGAGTGTAAATCCCAACAGCGGCTACGCCGAGGCAATCGCGGATATCGCCGCCGGCGTACCCGAGGCCGACGTGTACAGTATCGTCGCGCCGACGGCTCAGGAATTTTACGCTCCAAATAACATCCGCACCAATCAAACTGCCGGAATAACAGCTTTATATGACAAAATGCTTGCACGCGGTCTTCCCAATCTGTACACGGTGAATGTTGTTCAAACGCTTTCTGACCACGCCGCCGAAAAGAATTATTTCTTTACCGACCATCACTGGACACAGCTCGGCGCGTATTACGCGTATCTCGAATATGCGCGCGAAAACGGTCATATTGACGGACTTGCCCCGCTCAGTGAATATGAAACCATAAACAAATACGGATATGTCGGCTCAATGTTCGGCTTCTCGGAACATAATCCGCTCGTGCAAAAAAGTCCGGATATGCTTCAGATTTTTATGCCTAAGACTGAATATCATGGCGCGGCATACTGCGATCCCTATATGAATTCATATATGTACGATGTGAGCGCCGCAAGCAGTAATATGACTACCTACAGTGGTTTTATAAGCGGAGATAATCCTCTTGAGGTATACAAAACAAACATCGGCAACGGCAGAAAGCTATGCATTATAAAAGAATCATTCGGAAACGCTTTCGCGGTATGGGCTCTTAACAACTATGAAGAAGTATACATAGTGGACTGCCGTATGTTCAACGGCGGAACTTACGGCGGTTTCGGCAGCGGTCAGTACAGCTTTAAAATTAAGGATTTCTACGATTTGGTGAAATTTGATGATTTGGTAATACTGAACTATCCTGTAAGCGTAACCGAACCCGATATTGTTGCAAAAATTCGATCTATGGCATAAACGGGACGCGCGAAACCATATTTTCATTTAGTAATCTTATTGTAACAGATACATAATATTATGGATATTGATTTGAAATAAGGAAAATAATATAATATTATTAATTCAGATTATATTCGGAGGATAAAAGGTATGTTATGTAAGAATTGCGGAGCGAATATTCCCGACGGCTCAAAAAAATGCGAGTTTTGCGGCGCTGAACTTGCTGATGAAGTTTCTGAGAAAAACGAAAAGGTTTTTGACGAAAACGAACAAAAACGGCGCGAACAGGTAGATAAGATGATGTCTGAAAAGAAAAAACAGCTTTCTGAAATCGAAAAGAGAAGAATAGAAAAGAAAAAACGTCAGAAACGCCAGCGGATAGCGGCTATAGGAGCTATATGCGCCGGAGTTGTGGCGGTAGGCGGCATAGGCGGATATTATATTCAAAAGGGTATAGATGAAAATGAAAACACGCTTATTGTCACTCCCGCGCCCACTACCGGAATGCCTACAATAGCGCCGGTTGTAATGCCGACCATAATCGCGCAGACGCCTGAACCGGAAGCGACACCACAAAACGATGATACCGGCTCGTCAGGCAGCGCTTCCAACTGGACAGCGGTCGGCGGAGGATCGTCATCAGGCGGTTCATCGTCAGGCGGATCTAACGGTTCCGGCAGCTCATCGTCGGGCGGATCATCATCAGGAAGTTCGTCCGGAGGCTCATCAGGTTCTTCTGACAGAGGTTCATCATCTGGCGGATCTAACGGTTCCGGCAGCTCATCGTCAGGCGGATCGTCATCAAGCGGCTCCAACAGCTCGAGCGGATCAGGCAGTTCATCGAGCGGTGATTCGGGCGTGGCGGCAAACGGAAACATTAATGCTGCGCTCGCTACGGGCGGAGAAATTATAAACAACAACGGAAACTCGATCATGTCGTTTAATATCAACGGCAGAACGTACTACGCTAACGTTGCATCAGGCAGTGACACAGACCAAATCAAGGGTCAGAATATGACCGTCACAGCAAGACCGACGAGCGGCAAATATAACGGAAATACCGTTTATGATATAGAGTCGATCACATATTATAACGGAGATGATTATATCCTGCCCAATTCCGGCACAAAGCTTGTCACAAACAGCGATATATCGGGCTTCTCAAAGGAAAAGCTCGGCTACGCAAGAAACGAGATTTACGCGCGTCACGGCAGAAAGTTCCAAATGAAGGAATATCAGGATTATTTCTCCTCGAAAAAGTGGTACAAGGAAAATCCGAATTATAATTACGATGACGACAACAGCAACCTGAACAATATTGAAGCGAAGAACGTTGAGTTCCTGCTCAATGCCGAAAACAGTAAATAAAGAGATCCCGCGAAGTAATTTTCGCGGGATTTTTATTGATTTTGTATATTTTTTCGAGGAAAAAACCTATAAAAAACAGACTTTTTGCCAAATACATAAATTAACTCTTGAAAAAATACAAATCATGGTGTATAATATATTTAACATTGTTTGCAGTACAATGTTACGTTCATATATAACAGAGCCACCGAATAGCCAACGGTGGCTTTGTTGTGTTCTGAAATAAAAAAGCAACTCGGAACGAGTTGCTTTGGCACAGCACCCACGGATAAAGGCGAACTCGTTCGGGTGGGCGGTATGTGCGGTATTTTAATATCGCTGTATAGAAACGCTCCGAACAAACAATGGTTCATCGGAGCGTTTTCTATTTTAAAATTGCCGATTTTCATAAGTCAAGAGCCGAGAAAAACGGGTGAAAACAGCCATAGTTTTGGCAGTAAAGAAAAACAGGGTGAGAATTTACGATTTCAATAAAACACGGTAAAAGAATAGCTGGACAAAAAGTGAAATTGTATGATATAATTATGATGTAATTGAGCAAATGAACAAATCGGGATTTACAGTGCAGCTCAAATTTGTTATTAAACAAACTAAGAAAGGTTTATCTTATGAGTAATACAAATTATGATATAAATGTTATTCGAAATATTATTTTGGAGAGTCAGCACTTGCTGAATAGAAGCTCCGGCAGTATAGAGGATATTGTGTCGGACATTTGCGGGTTGCAATATGACCCTAATCCAACTATACATTTAAACCAGTATATGATGCTTTGGTACAGGAAGAAAGATTTCGAAGCAGAACAATTGGATAACGCGGCATATAAGGAATTTAACGTCGTTGAAACATGGGCGTTCAAACGAAATATGTTTTTTGTGCCGAGAAATGAATATTCCCTTTACAGATATGCAACGAAAGGGATTGTAAGATGGGGAGAGTCTGATGAGGCTTGGTTTAAAAGAGGAGACAGTCCCGAAGTGCAGGTTGCGGAAAAGGAGTTAAAGGAAAAATTATTAAAATTTGATGGATTGACGTTAAATCAGATTTGGGAAAGGTTAGATTTGACTTATGAATGGCATAAGTATCGAAGGGAACACGATAAAAGCTATAATCTGCCTATATTCCGAGCCTTTTACAGAATGTGCCGCCGAGGTGATCTTTTGACCTGCGGCAGAAATCCGGGAACATTCAGAGAACCTGTTTATATTTTAAAAGAAAAAGTGGGCTTTTCCGATTGGACCGCAGATGAAGTTGATGAAAAACAAGCGGTAAAATATATAATTGAAAAACTAACAGCTTCGTTTGGAGTAACCGATCCTGTCCATATCGCGCATATATCAGGGTATAAAACCGCCGATGTTGCGCCTGTATTTGAAGAATTGAAATCTGAAAATAAGATAATGCTGCTTCCGTTTAAAATCGGACGTAAAAATTACTATATCCATTCTTCAAAATCGCATCTACTTGACGAGCCCGCCGCAGATTACGGGGAAATCAAGCTCATATCGCCGATGGACACAATCGTAAGAGACAAAACATGGCTTAAAACATTTTTTGATTACTCATTTTCCTTTGAGTATTTTAAGAAAAAAGGCATGAAATGGCCGCTGTCGATTCTTGCAGGAAATAAATTTATAGGTTATCTTGATTGTAAAATGGAATGGAAAACCAAGAAATTTATAATAAAAGAAAAGCACATATTTGATTCCGCTTTTGACAATCATAAGGAAATCGAACGCGCAATTCAAGATTTAGCCGCTTTTCACGGAGCTGATGAAATTATTGAAAAGGGATAGTGATTAGGAGATGAAAACGGAAAGAAGAATTTTTGCTTATAGGACAGAGTAATCGAGTGGTAGTTATATAAAGCTGTTGCACAAAAAGTGTAATGGCTTTTTGCGTTTTATACCAAAAATCGAATAATATCGAAAAAGGCGTTTAGATACATTTTCATAAAAGAGCAAAGCCAAAGGGTACCCTGTGGAAATCTGCTACAGTCTGCAAACAAATAAAAGCTCAACGCTGCCCGCTATGAACACTTGGCTCAAAGAAATCAAAAAAGAACTCGATAACATTATGACCGCCATCAAACAGGGCATATACTCGCCGACAATAAAATCAACGCTTGACAACTTGGCGGAAGAAAAGGCAAATCTCGAATTAGCTGCAACAAAAGAACAAATTGAGCGCCCCAAACTGAGCAAGGAGCAAATCCGCCACTGGATCGAAAAATTCCGTTTGATAGACAAAGACGACTTAACCCAGCGTCAGCAGTTGATTGACGTTTTCGTGAACGCGGTTTACGTTTACGACGATAAACTTCTGATTACTTACAACTACAAGGACGGCGATAAATGTATCAGCTATGAGGAAATACAGGAATACATGAATAAAAAGGAAAACTCCGATAGTCTTAACGACTATCAGAGTTCTCCTTTGTCATTATGTGGTGTGGGTGTTCTTACAGAACCTTGCAAAATATGGCTTAAACAAAGGGTTTTAGGCAGTCAACGGACAGTGACAACTAAATATTTTTTACCGAAACATCACGAAAAAGAAAAATCGTGGTGTTTTTTTATTACTCAAAAGGAGGAAATTACAATGTCAGTATCCTTGAACTTGTCAACGGCTTTTTTGTTTTTTGTTTTGATATATCCACGATAAAATTTACTAATTTCACCCATTTACCACAACCCCCGAAAACTTCAAATAACCCAGTATATTAGCAATTCTATCAGCTATCGGATGTTGTTCTTGCTCAAAGACTTCTTCAATCTCAAACTGATTATAACCTTTGCTGTTCTTTGAATATTTGAGCGCATATTCAAGTTTACCGTCAATCGCTTCCTGAATATCCATAAGCAGATTGCCATACTGCTTATAGGATTCAAATTTAACATCAATGCCGGAATCCATTGAACGCAGCAATTCATTAACAATATGTACCTGAAAACCCTGCGTAATAACCTGGTTGAAGAAGATGCGACTTCCTTTGTACTCATCATTTCCGACAATTTTGAACCATATTGAAACCATCGGGTCATCCTTCTTCGATTTCGTCAGTTCCATCTTGTCAACTGCTACTTCATACTTTCCAGGGGGAACTTCTCTGAAAGAACTTCCGTTTTTTGCGCTAAATCTCAATTTCATAATTAATCTTCCTTTCTTTACAATACTTTATTACTTTCTGTGAACCTTTACTTTTCTTGATTGACTGTTGCAGCAGTCGTTTCAATTATGTCTGTTACTGGTACTTGCAACGCCTTCGCTATCTTTCCTATTGTGACAGGTCTTGCATTAACTTTGTTATAAATCATTTTTTGTATTGTAATACGAGATATGCCTGATGCTTTCGATAAGTCGTTATAGCTCATGCATTGTTTTGCAAGATAAACTTCAATCTTTTCCTTGTTAATAAACATTAGAAATCATCCCCCCTCTGTTCTGTATGAATACATTATACTATAAAAAGTTTTCAATGTCAATACATTTTGAAAACTTTTTATAAAAAAATGTTGACAAATGATAATTTATCTATTATACTATGTAAATAAAGGGGGTGATTATATGTCAGAAATAAAAAATAGAATTGTGAAACTACGCAAAAGCATGAACCTTTCCCAAGAAGAATTTGGTAAACGCATCGGATTATCAAAGTCCGGTATTTCTAACATTGAAAATGGAAAAAGAGAAATATCTAATACCCATATTAAAATAATCTCAGCAGTGTTTAATGTAAGTGAAAAATGGTTAAGAACAGGTGACAGCCTGTCTAAAACTGTAAAAGAACTTGAAACATTCCTTGATTATATAAAATCATTAGGTTATGCTTATAAGTGTAATGAAACAAAAATTCATAATGCTTATATCAAAGATGAAGTTGATGATAACGGAAATATTATAGGGCGTTCAAATGTAATTGAAGAAGCTGATTATCTATTTTCTCTGTCAAAAAACGGAATTACAGCTGTTTTTACTGAAGAAGAATTTAAAGCCTTACAAGAAAAGAATAAAGAATCTCTTGAAGGTGCTATTTTATTACAACATCAGAAAAATCAACAGCAACAAAAACAAGTATCCGCTGCAACGGATGAATAAAAAGAACCCCGATACTGCAATATCAGGGTTCACAGAAAGTAACCATATCAAAAATGAATGTAAAGAAAGCAACATCAAAGATGAAATGGTATATTTATATTATATCACTTTTTCTTTGAATTGTCAATTAGAAAGGATGATATAATTATGAAATTACCTAACGGCTATGGAACAGTATATAAATTATCAGGGAACAGAAGAAAACCGTTCATTGTCAGGAAAACAATAGGATTTGATTCTAACGGCAAACAGACTTATTCGATTATTGGATATTATGAAACAAGAGAAGCAGGACTTCAAGCATTAGCTGCTTTTAATGATAATCCATACGATATACAGCTATCAAGAGTAACATTTGCAGAAATATATAAAAAATGGTATAACGATACTTTCAACGATGATTCCAACCGTTCAACCAAAAGAAACTATGAAACAGCATTTAAACACGCTGCAACGCTCCATAATATGAAGATGTCCGATATTCGCCCACATCATATGCAACAAGTGCTTGATGAATGTCCAGGCGGTTATCAAACGGTAAAACGAGTGCATACGCTATTTAATCAACTTTATAGATGGTGTTTACAGCATGACTGTATAAAAAGAAATTATGCGGAAAATATTAAAATAAATGTCAAATACGACCCAAAACCAAGAGATTCTTTTTCATCTGATGAAATCAAGCTACTTTGGGATAATGTAAAAAATAACCAATATATTTCAATCATTCTCATGTTAATTTATAGTGGTGTAAGGATTTCCGAACTTCTTGATTTAAAGAAAGAGAATGTTCATCTTGAAGAACAGTTCTTTAAAGTGCAGGCATCAAAAACCACATCAGGCATTAGAATTGTTCCTATTGCAAATAAAGTCCTTCCTTTTTGGAAATATTTCACAGAAAAATCCAAATCAGATTATGCCGTTTGTACTGTGGAAGGTCAAAAATTAACATATGATAACTTTAAACGGCGTTATTGGCAGCCTATTATGGAACAGTTAAACTTAAAGCATACTATTCATGAAACACGACATACCTGCATAAGTCAGCTTACCATGAAAAATGTAAACCCGACAATAATCAAGAAAATAGTTGGACATAAATCCATAATGAGCCTTACGGAAAAAGTTTACACTCATATAGAAATTGAGGAATTAATCAATGCAATTAATACAATATAGTCAAAAAATGTAAATTATTAGATATGATTTTTGTTAGTTACCTGTTAGGAATTTGTTAGTTACCGATAAAATTTTGTATGATTTCATATAGCCTTAAAAACTGAACAACCCTTGAAACAACGTAATTTCAAGGGTTGTTCAGTTATGGTACGGGTGTTCTTACAGAACCTTGCAAAATATGGCTTAAACAAAGGGTTTTAGACAGTCAACGGACAGTGACAACTAAATATTTTTTACCGAAACATCACGAAAAAGAAAAATCGTGGTGTTTTTTTATTACGAAAAAGGAGGAAATGGAAATGTCAGTATTCAGAATAGAGAAAAACAAAAATTATACGGTAATGTCGAATTACCATTTACGCGACAAAAATCTGTCGCTGAAGGCGAAAGGGTTGCTCTCGCAGATGCTTTCTTTGCCGGAGGATTGGGATTACACTCTGCGTGGTCTTGCGGCAATCAACAAAGAAAGCGTGGACGCAATCAGGACGGCGGTGCTTGAATTGGAGCGAGCCGGATATATCAGCCGACGCCAGACCCGCGACAGCCGCGGGCGTATGTCCGTGAGCGAGTATACTATTTACGAAACTCCGCGCGAGTCATTTTCCGAGTCGGACGAGCCGGTATCGCCGAAACCGATACGGCAAAAGTCAACGTCGGAAAATCCAACGGAAATAAATAAAGAAATATCAAATAAAGATAAACAAAATAAAGAAGTATTAAATACTCAATCAAATCCTATCCGTGAAAATTTGATTGATGAGATTGACGCTTACACAAAATTGATTAAGCAAAATATTGATTATAATATTCTTTGTGAAAGTCACTCAAAATCGGAAATCGATGAGATTGTAGATTTAATTGCCGAAACGGTCTGCACTGCACGAAAACGAGTGCGCGTCGCCGGTGAGGACTATCCTGCTGACGTCGTGCGGTCAAGACTGCTTAAACTCGACAGCTCGCATATCGAATATGTACTGGAATGTCTGCACGGGAATACGACGCAGGTTCACAATATCCGGCAATACACGCTGACCGCGCTGTTCAACGCTCCAACAACCATGAACAGGTATTATTCCGCAAAGGTAAATCACGACCTATATGGAGGGCATAATGAGCAGGTATAAACGACTGACATCCGATACATACCGCAGTGTGAACGCAGTTATAAAGCAGTATTGTTGCAATTATTATGACGGTAACTGCATTTTATTTGACAGCGATTATCCTTGTATTTGCCCGCAAAGTGTTTCGTACTCGCTTCTGTGTAAATGGTTTCGGGATTATGTTTTGCCGAATGATAAGGAATTGTATAGCGAACTGCGTATATCGGAAAAGCGCAAAAAGTGTTCTGTTTGCGGCGAATATTTTATCGCCAACTCTAACAGAGCGAAATATTGTGGAAATTGCCGAAAACGTATTACTAAGTTGCAGGCAACGCAGCGCAAACGGAAACAGCGGGAAATGTCACGGTTTAGAGTGATTTAGATATAGGATTTATGCGGATTTTAAGGCTTAAAAAACGGAAGGCGGTGTAATGATTCCGACCTTCCGTTTTTGCGTTCAAAGTATGAAACTGTCAACAATCATCTGTATGCCCAAACTAAATCCGAGCCTGAAATCCGATAGCCCTGTTTCCTCGGCAATTTCATCTTCGGCTTCAAGCAGGCGCTCAAACAAAGTGCGTTCGGGTTCAGCAAGAGTTACCTTTAGTTGCTCGGATATTTTTGAAACTATATCCGACGCTTGTTTACGGCGCTCACTTAGCGTAGCACTTTGCGGGCGTATGTTGCTGTAGTATAATTCCTCGATAAAATTCATGGCCTAGTCCTCCGTAAAAATTTCTTTAAGAATATTATACTACGAACGGACAGCCGCGCCCAGCGACGAAAATGTAGAAAAAATTGCAGCCGGTCTGTACAATGCGCCTAATCGGAAAGCGGCAAACTTATCGCCCGCGAAATCCGTATTCTTTCTTTAATCGCTCGCATATTTCGTATGCGACCGGACATATTTTAACGTTTTCTATGAATATCAGCAAACTCCACAATCGTTCCGGCTGATTGGTGTACGGATAATTCTTGCAATCTTCGGGCTTGCAGTCGCCCAGCATACAGCCGCCGCTGTCGAGCAGAAAATCGCATGGCTTGTGCTTTGTGGAATATGAGCCGAACTCATCTCGTTTTAAGTATCGGTCGATAAAATCATCAACACTTAAATTTAAGTGCGCCGCGTCATGTTCAAAATCCTGCGGCGGAATTTCGGCGCTGTATTCTTTACAGCAGTTTCGGCATCGGCTGCAATCATAATTCGCAAATAATTCATTATGCAGGCGCAGAAATTGCTCGTCGAGCTTGTCCTCGTCGGCATGATTTTTAAGGAAATTTCGAAATTTTAAATTTTCATGCTCCTTGCGCGCGGCTGTGGCAGCCATCTTATCGGGCGTTATCATAAACTTTATCACCTCATATTTTGTTTATCAGAATGATTATATTACAGATGGGCGATTATTGCAAGTGATTTGTGAAAATATGAAATTTATGCATAATACATATAAAGCATAATGTCACGGTTTAGAGCGATTTAGATATAGATTTTATGCGGATTTTAAGGCTTGAAGAACGGAAGGCGGTGTAATTATATTCCGACCTTCTGTTTTTGCGTTCTAAAGCGTGACATATACAAAAATATCCTGAAACAAAAAGTTTCGGGACAAATTTGGGAACTCGCATATTTGCTTGATTTTCAGCCGTTTTATACCATTAAATGACAAAATTTACTATAATGGCAGTATAAATAATATCTTAGAAATATCAGGAAAAATCTGTATTTACTTCTTTACAACAGATAAAATGTATGATACAATTATTATTGCGGCATACTACTTAATATTTGCGTAGGCTTGCGCTTTGCTAAAGGCGCACGCTTTGATTATCATACCTACGCAAATTATTAGTATGAAAGTGTGTCGCAGCATTTAAAATCAAGGTGGCGTTTTTTGAGTGCGCCGCTGAAGATTTTGCGCGGCGCACTTTTTTAATTAAGATAAAATACAAGGAGGTCAAAATGATGAGAAAGAGGATTGTATGCTTATTGTTATCACTGTCGATGTTTGTTTCGATTATTCCAGCAGCTCTTGCTGATGAAATTGAGAGTGATAACTTGATGAAATCGTATGGGAGCAATATAGAACAATGTGATGAAGCATCGTCATTAGAAATTGCATCCGAAACAAGTAATACAGAAGTTATATTTTCGGAAGGAAATACAGAAATTGTTGAAGAGGAAATAACGCCTAAAATAGAGCAAAAGGAAACCCCAGTAATTGAACCGGAGAATGCTAATGAAATAACAAAATCATCAATCCAACTGGCAGCAACAGGCATATATTATCCAGAATATAAGTTTTATTTTGACACATCTAATGGCACAATTACAGATGCGGACGAAACTATATCTGGTTCGTTGAGCATTCCTGAAACAATAGGTGGCATTAGCGTTATCCAAATAAGTAATTACGCATTTCAAAATTGCAAGGATTTAACAGAAGTAAACATCCCCAAAACAGTAAAGTCAATAGGTTATAACGCATTTCAAGGGTGTGACAATCTCACAAGTGTAACGCTTAACTACAATAACAGCCGAGAATTTGAATGTTCAATAGGACATCGTGCATTTAAGGACTGTGTAAAATTAAAAGAATTAAACATTCCGGATAGTGTAACCTATCTCGGACAATTTATCATAGCCGGAACAGCGATAGAAAGTATTACCATTCCGAAAAGTATAAAAGATACTGGAGATTACGTATTGGCGGACTGTGCAAGCCTTACTACGGTAATACTGGAAGATGGAATGACATGGATTCCAAAAGGGTTATGTAATTGTAATGGGTATAACAATAGTTATATAAGTAAAGTGGTTATTCCAGATAGCATAACAGATATAGGAAACTACGCATTTCAAAACTGTGACGCGCTGACAGAAGTAAACATACCCAAAACAGTAAAGTCAATAGGTTATAACGCATTTCAAGGGTGTGACAATCTCACAAGTGTAACGCTTAACTACAA
>CANRJY010000027.1 GCA_947631085.1 uncultured Clostridia bacterium
GAAGGGGCATAAATGAGTAATAATTTGGAAATTTTAAAAGAATCGGACTTTGAGGCAGAGGTTTCGCTCGACCTGTATGATTTTAATAAACTCGGGGCGGTTGTGAGAATGATAACAGCTGTTGTTGAAGATAATCAGATGTCGAAGGTAAAGCTAATAACGCTACTAAACAAGGCCAATAAGTACATTTTAGACGTGCAAGCGGATTTGCTGATTGAACAGGTATATCATCGGCTGCGCGAAACAAAAGAGTTCACATAAACACTATTTCTGTCTATTTTCCCAAAGTAAGCATGGTAAAATGCCTAAAATTTTACATAATTCGGGGGCCTTTTTATAAAATCGATAGCTATTCAAATTGTAAAATGTTCATAAAATTTTACAAAAAATATTTACATCCTTCGTTAAGTATGATATAATTATTATTGCGACATACTAAGCTTACACGGGCTGCGCTTGCTGAAAGCGCATGCTTTGATTGTCATACCCGTGTAAGAAGTATGAAAGTGTGTCGCAGCATTTAATCAAGGTGGCGTTTTTGGAGTGCGCCGCTGTAGATTTATGCACGGCGCACTTTTTTATTAAATCACATACGGAGGTTAAAATCATGAAAAAAAGGCTACTCAGCGTACTATTGTCAGTATGTATGGTTACGGCAATACTGCCAACATTCAGCAGTACGGCGTTCGCGGCGGGTACAGTTACCCGAAGCGAATGGATTTCAAGGCTTGTTGAAGCGTTCTCAATGACGGTGGAGAGCGATGACAATATGCCTGACAACTATTTCAGTGATATTTCCGAGGACGACAGCTGCTATCAGGATATATTGCTTGCGGTAGAGTTCGGTGTAATAGACCTTGAAGCGGGTGAAGCGTTCGAGCCTGACGCGGACGCTACGCGTGAATTTGCGGCTCAGACGCTCAATTCCTGCCTGCAATTTCAGCTTGACGAGGACGAGGAATATACATATAGCGAAGCAGACATCGTAGCATATCCCGATGATATTCAGATTGCCATAAACCGTAACTGGTTTGCGCTCTCAGGCAGCAACTTTTTGCCGGAACAGGCTGTTACCACTACCGAAGCCGACGCTATGCTTGCGGACGCTGCCGAGGTTATCGCGGGCGACGTTATCGACGAAAATTACGAGAACAAATTTGAGTTTGCGGAGGGTGTTATAGAAATTCCCGAATCGGCTGATGTTACGATTGATGAAAATAATACCGTCACAATTACAGGCAACGATAAGGAAATCAATGTCGGTGATGTTTTTGTGGTATATTCAATGGGAATCCCTGTCGCGCTTAAAGCGACGACTGTTGAAACTGCGGACGGCGCAACTATAATATCCGCGACAAAAGACGGTGCGGAAAATGCGATTGTGTCTGCTGACGCTCAGGGCAGAATCGCCATAGGCATTGAAAATTTTAAGCCGGAAGAGGCGACAACATATTCAATTCTGAACACAAAAACCAATCAAACAGAGGAAATGGGAATTCAGCTTTGCGAGATTGATTATGATAAAGACACAAGCACAGTTACCGCCTCGCATAATATTACAATAGGCGCAGGAATAGCGGGAAGCATTGTCGCGAAAATCAGTAATATTTATTTGGATTACAAAAAGGACGGTTTAGATTTTGAGGTTATTCTCACAGGCGATGTTAATATAACAACATCTGTTTCTTTTGACTTTAACGACTATGCGGGCATACCCAAAAGCGTCAGACTCGGTTCTGTACCCGTTGCGGGCATAGGTAAGATTGCGCTTGATGTTGAATGTTCAATTTCGGGCGGAATTGCTATGTCATGGGATGGCGCGCTGAAAGCCGGAGTTGAGGGAACGGTGTTTAAGGATATAAGGTTCATAAAGAGCTTTACAAAAAAAGATTTTACTGTTACGGCTGAAGTGAATATCGGACTGGGCTTAAAGCTTTCCGCCGGTGTGGATATATTTATTGCGTCGGGAACAATTTTCGCAGAAATAGGCGCTAACGGCAGCGTTAAGGCGACCGGATACAGTTCGGGAACACCTGTGGAATGTGCTACGATAAAAGCGTATATGTATGCCTCCGTCGGCGCTGATGTTAAGATTTTGGGATGGAAGCCCAATATACAGCCAATAGACATTTTCACGGAAAAAAACAGCCCGATAAGAGCGTGCTATCATTATGAGGACGGCAAGCTTGTGGGAAAATGCACGCGCGGCGCAGCGGAAGCGGGAGACGCTTATACCGCGTATACAACTCCGACAAATTCAAAGTATTTCAATCCATCGCCAAGTTACGGACAGAGTTCATACGGCGGTTCAGGAAGCAGCTCCGGCGGCGCAAGTGAGCCTGTGGTAATATGGGAATATGAGCTTGATGATGACAACAACGCCACCATTATAGGATATAAGGGTAATGCAAGCGCGATTGCTATTCCCTCGAAGATTGACGGGTATACTGTGACGAAGATTGGAGATAGTGCATTTAGCAATAACACGTTGTTAAGAACGGTTAGTATGCCGAATACAGTTGAAAAGATAGAGGAATCTGCTTTTAAAAATTGTGCAACTTTGAGCACAATAAAGTTCTCAAGCGGTATTACAACCATTGATGAAGAAGCATTTTTAGGATGTTCTTCTTTAACCAGTATTTATTTGCCAGAGGGTTTATCTCGATTAGGTTACAGTGGTAATAGTTGGGGATCTTGTGGAGTTTTTAAAAATTGTTCTTCATTGACAACAGTTTATATTCCGAGTACCTTGAAAGATGTAGAAACATTTGCAAATGATGAATATGGAAATTTTTATGGCTGTAATCAATTAAAAAATGTTATTTGGGGTGATGGCATTACGGCTGTGCCAGATGGATTGTTTCGTGGATGCAGTGGTATAGAAACAATTTCTATACCAAACACCGTAATTTCTATTAATCCTACGGCATTTACCTCATGCGAATCTTTGGTATCTATAGATATACCAAACAGTGTAACAACCATTGGAAACAATGCTTTTGAAAACTGTACATCTTTAAAAGAAATAGACATACCAAACAGTGTAACGACCATTGATGAAGAAGCATTTTTAGGATGTTCTTCTTTAACCAGCGTTTATTTGCCAGAGGGTTTATCTCGATTAGGTTACAGTGGTAATAGTTGGGGATCTTGTGGAGTTTTTAAAAATTGTTCTTCATTGACAACAGTTTATATTCCGAGTACCTTGAAAGATGTAGAAACATTTGCAAATGATGAATATGGAAATTTTTATGGCTGTAATCAATTAAAAAATGTTATTTGGGGTGATGGCATTACGGCTGTGCCAGATGGATTGTTTCGTGGATGCAGTGGTATAGAAACAATTTCTATACCAAACACCGTAATTTCTATTAATCCTACGGCATTTACCTCATGCGAATCTTTGGTATCTATAGATATACCAAACAGTGTAACAACCATTGGAAACAATGCTTTTGAAAACTGTACATCTTTAAAAGAAATAGACATACCAAACAGTGTAACGACCATTGATGAAGAAGCATTTTTAGGATGTACATCTTTAACGGAAATCGTTATTCCGGATAGTGTTACATCAATGGAAGATTATATATTTAGTAATTGCTCAAACCTTAAGAAAATTGACATTCCGAAAACAGTTACAGCAATAAGGAGCAATGCTTTTTCCGGATGCAGTAAATTAGAAAACGTTGTTTTCCCTGCATCTCTTGAAACGATTGAAAATAACGCATTTTATGAATGTTCATCGTTAGAAGAAATAAATATTCCAAGTTCGGTAACAAGCGTAGGTTCATCGGCTTTCTATAACTGTGATTCATTAACTTCCGTAACAACTGATATGACAGGCAGTATAGGCGCTCAAGCCTTTTATGACTGTGATGCACTCACGACACTTGAGCTTGGTGATGGAGCGACAGAGATTGGACGAGAAATGTGTTATGGCTGTGATAAGCTATCTACGGTAAAATTAGGAAAATATATAACAACTATCCCAGATTCCGCATTCAGACTTTGTCAGAGCTTGGAAACCATCACATTACCACGCTTCTGCACGACGGTTGCAGCAAATGCGTTTGCAGAGGATACTAAACTTGCAAGCGCGTATGTACCTGTAAGCGTATCGAAAATCGAAACAACTTCATTCTCATATCCAATGAAAATGACTATGTACGGCAAGGCGGGTTCATACGCAGAGGAATATGCGGGTTCAAGAAATATGGCGTTCAACGCGGTCAATGCGCCAATAACAAGCATCAAATATGCTGACAGCAGTATGAGTATAGGCAGAAATGCAACAGTCAGACCACAGCTTGATATTGAGCCTACCTTTGACACAAGCGTTGTGACCTTCTCAACTAGTGATGACAAGATCCTCACTGTATCAGATACGGGACTTGTCAGGGGCGTAAATTATGGTACAGCAACAATTACAGCTACTACTGATTCGGGCAAGAGTACATCAATAGAGATAACTGTTCTAAAGACAGCTACCAAGCTCGAACTTGACAAAACCTCTCTTTCGCTTGAACAAGGGCAGTCTGATACCTTGTCAGTTACCATGACGCCCTCTGATGCTGCTGATAAGCTGAATTGGAGCAGCAGTAATTCTGAGGTGGCAACGGTTGACGAAAATGGCAAGATTACTGCTGTTGGCGTGGGTACGGCTGTTATCACTGTAACAGCGGAGTACAGCGGTGTGAGCGCAAGCTGCACTGTTGAGGTCGTTGGGGATGTTACAATCACAGCAAGCGCGGGCGAACATGGCAAAATCAACCCATCCGGCGAAGTTTCTGTAAAGAGCAACGCAAAAACTACATTTACAATAATTCCTGACTACGGATATGTCGTAAAGGATGTACAGGTCAATGGTGCAAGCGTAGGAGCGGTAGAATCATACACGTTCAGCAATCCAAAAGACAACGCGACAATTCACGCGGATTTTGCGGCTGTTAATGTATCGTATGAAAACGGCGATGTGGTGATTTCCTCGGAAGCGGCGCTGAATAATCTGAAGCTGATTGTTGCTGAGTACAATGATGATAACAGCCTGTCAGACTGCAAAATTGAGACAGTTACGGCTGAACCCAACGTGGAACATCATGTGTCGGTATCCCCAACTGGCAAGTATAAGCTTATGCTCTGGAGCAGTATGGATACCATGCGTCCAGTGTGGATGTCTGCATCAGTTTGATTTTGCGCGGTCATAGGGTTTATTACATTTTTTAAAGATAAAGTTGAAGATTTTTTGCATAATATAGGGGGTTGCGTATGCAGCCCCCTATCCTTTTAAAAGTTGCGGATTTTTGTATAAAATTTCTGGAGCTATTTAAAAAAGGAAAATGTAGAGTAAAAAGCGGGTAAATTAGATAAAAAATAAAAATTAAGGAAAACGAGGCATAAAAGTGTCAGTGGGTTATATGGACGTGATGGAAAACGTCTAAAGCATAAATAAGAGGAAAAAATTATGACTTATATCAGTTTTTATACTGTTATTACAAAAACTCAGCAAATAGGAATATAAAATGCCCTTTTATGCTGAGATTACAACAAATAGAGCAAATCATAACAAAAGTGGTACAAACCTATGCACCGCACTCAACCCTTCCCTTTCCTTCTCGCCTTCTAAACAACCCCCCATCCTTCAAAAAGTCCTTTTTGAAGGATGGGGGGGTTATTGATTATATTGTGTATAGTGAGATATTGGGTATAAGAGTAAATAAATCTATCCAGTAGCGTGGGCGTAGCACACAACTCAAAACGTGGGTATTTATAAACAATATATACTTTTTATAAAAGATTTATACTTTTTTATAAAAGAATTACACTTTTTTATAAAAAAGTTAACATTATTTATAAAACGCTGTATTTATTGAAAACTCAACAATTAAGGGCATCTATATGCTTTTTTATGAGTTTATCGAGTGTTGGGCGTGATATATTGAGCTCCTGTGCCATCCTTGTTTTTGTTATCTTACGGGTAGAATATAAGGCATAGTATTCATCAAACTTATCCACCTTTTTTGGTGTTCTGCCTTTATATACGCCTCTTTTCTTGGCAAGTTCTATGCCTTCACGCTGTCGCTCAAGTAAATTCTCGCGTTCAAACGTATTTATGGCAGCAATAACAGTCAGCAGAAGGCGACCTGTTGGGGTTTGGGTATCTATATCCTCTTTATTGGATACAAGACCTACGCCTTTTTTATTTAGTGTTTCTATTAAATACAAAAGGTCTTTTGTTGAGCGCGCCAGTCTTGATAAGTCGTGAATATAGATGGTGTCGCCCTCACGCACAAACTCCAGCATATCTTTTAATTGTTGTCTTTGGGTATCTTTTCCACTCACTTTTTCCTCGAATACCTTTTCAACCTCAAACTTTCGCATTGTTTCAAGTTGGCGGGCTTCGTTTTGTTCTACAGTTGAAACTCGAACATATCCTACTTTCATTGTAAAACGCTCCTTTCTCTTTAATTGTTGACATGATACCTCCACTTTTGCCATTTGTCAATATAGACTTAGAGATGGGATGCAATTTGTAAAATAAGGCAAAAAAGGGGTTATAATTTAATGAAAAACGCACAAAAAAGGATGTAAAGGATGGGTACGCCCTATTTTGACAATAATGCACAAAAGAACAGGTAAAAAGTGGGTAAAGTTTGGTTATTTTTAAATGTTAAGTTTTTTTCGCCCTATTAGACAATTTTGGGATGCTGTTTTATAATATAAGATGAAAACAGCAACAACTTTTAAAAACCCTTTTTAATATAACTAAATAATGTATATTGTTTTTTGTTTTTTGTGTGTGGAGGTAAATAGTGAAAAGTAAAGAGAGTATAATTCGAGAGGTTGAGAGTGTTAAGGTTGGGGACTTATTGTATCTTTTAGTGAATAATACCAGTGGACAAATGCAAGCAGATACGTTAAACTGTAAGCAGGAGGATGATTCTATGTATAGAGTAGAGAAAAAGGCAAAACATCCTACTGTTGGGGTTTATGAACAGGCGCAAGGCGGGTATATTGTCCAGGCATACTATGGAAAAGACAACATTGGCAGAATTGTTAGAAAAAGCAAGCGGTTCAATAATAAAGAGGATGCAGATGCCTATGCGGAAAAGCTAAGGGAAAAACAAGAACAAGGCAATGCTGACGTTTTGGGTATGACGTTTGAGGAGTTCACCCTGTATGCCTTAAATAATGGTTTCAAGAACGTAGAGGATAGAACGAAAGATGGGTATAAATACGCAAGTGCAGCAGTTCGTCGCGTTTTTGGTAAAAAGCGTATGCGTGAGATAACAGGGGAAGAATTGGCAGACGTTTTTGATAATTTAAGGTCTCAATATGTAGACGTATCCTTAAAAAAGGTGTTTAATAGTGTGCGTGCCATATTTAAGGAAGCGGAGCGTGTGGGTGAGATTGAAAAAAATCCTTTTGATAAATTAAAGTGTCCTAAAAGTCGAAGACCAGACAAGGCAGAGCGTGAGGCCTATACAGAGGAAGAAATAAAAACAATAATTAAAGCAGCGCGTGATTATCCTAATCCCATCCTTCTACCTTTCCTTTTAGTCCTTGACTCAACAGGTATGCGGCCAAGTGAAGCACGAGGCCTCGAGTGGGAAGATTTAGATGTAGAAAAAAGGACAATAAGAGTAAAGCAGTCAATCATCCAGAGGTTCGGGAAGATTGAGAATTTAGACAGGACGACTATTTACTGGGAAGAAGTTGGAAGGACTAAAAGTAAAGCAGGGGTTCGCACCTTAAAGCTATCAAAAGAGGCAGTAGAGGCATTAAAAGGATGGCGTGAATACTTGCAGACTTGTTCAAACATAAGGAAAAAAAGCAGGTTTATCTTTAATGGAAAAGATGGTGAACCTATCAAAAAAGAAGCATTAAAGTCCTTAATTCGACGGTTTGTGGGTAAATATGAGGAATTACAGGGCATGGGGTTTTTGTTGTATAGATTCAGGCATACATATTGTACGCGGTTAAAGTTGAAGGGTATGCCTATTGATGCGGTCAAGATACTCATGGGGGATAGTTCTGATTCTGTTATAAACAAAGTATATACGCATATAACTAATGATGATGCCCTACGTATGTTGGAAAAGGGGAATTTGTAACAAAAAGATGGAAAAGAAAAAGAGGAAATAAATTATGCAAAATTGCATCAGTTTTGCATCATTGATGCAAAAACAAAATACGAGAAAATGGCATAATTACGCCATTTTTTGGTATTAACCCCGCCTTTGGTAATGAAGAGGTCGGCGGTTCGACTCCGCTCGTTAGCTCCACCTCAAAAAACCGCTTAAACACTGGGTTTAAGCGGTTTTTCTATTTCTTATTTTTGCCTAATTTCCACTGAAAATCTGATGACAAGTTGTCATCAGATTCGTCATTTTGCTGAAGTATTTGCCCTAATGAAATTACTTTCTTGTTGAAATTGCAACGCATACTTAATGGATAAACTTTCACAACCCCCTGCATAAACTGAAGGACCTTGCTTTTATAAATAAGTTACAGTTTGGTGTCTTTTTTGTTACAAGGTGATGATGTTGAAGTATACTATACTTTTTTAGGGTAAGTTTGGCATTATTTTGGGATGATAGTTGACTTAAGTTAATATGTGCGTTATTATTTATTATAAGAAGAAACTTCAAGAAAAGAGTGGCTGTGATGAATAAAAGAGCAAATGAATGTAATTCTGAATACGAGGTTTTTGAAAAATATGGATTTAGCTTCGAGGCTTATGATAATTTGAGGAAACTGTCTAAAATGGTTGATATTAAAGAGTATATGAAGGGTATTGATAAGGTGCTATGCTATAGCGTGGACTCCATATCTGATAGTATCCCCTTTTCCTATGCTTATCGCTTGAGTTTACCAATCGTAGAGGCACTCTATAACTACCTTGTCATGCCATTTGAGTCTTCTTATATACGTCTGCCTGTAAAGGATATTAAGGGGTTGATGTCTAAGGTTGACGAGTTCTGCCTTAATTGTGAACGTCTGGGTGGCAACGTTTTTGAGTCTCCCTCGATGTTAATTCAGGATTTGTTGGACGAAAAAGCAGAAAAAGAGGATAGCGTTTATGTTGAAAATAAGCGAAAAAATGCCTTAATGCTGTTCTTGGAGGACTGTAAAGGCAAGAGTAGGTGTAAGGGTTTGCATATTGAGAATAAAAAGGTTGAATAAGGTTTTTGTAAAGTTTGTATGAAATTATAAATAGGTTTTTGTGAATATTATATAGAAGGGTACTATTGAGTATCCTTTTTCTTTATATTTGGTAAAATCATGCCAGTGGCGAGGGCTTGCCCCTCTACTCCACTTTTTATCTGGGTAAAAAAAGCACCAAAAAAAGTTACTCTAAACAGAATCCAACAAAAATATTTTAAAAATTTTTTTAAGAGAAATTTATTTGTGGTTTTTGTTGAAAGGTCAACAAGAAATAGCATTTTGAAAGTTTGATGGGCGGACAGTTTTAATATAAGCGATGCATAAATTTTTCCGGATGGACATAAATTTGGACAGTTGAGGGTATATAGATGAGGGGAAAATATCTTTTTGAAAATACTCCCCTTTTCTTGGCAAGTTCTATACCTTCCCTTTGACGCTCCAAAAGGTTCTCCCTCTCGAAGGTGTTTATGGCAGCAATAACAGTAAGCAGAAGGCGCCCTGTTGGTGTTTGGGTATGAGGAATTACAGGGCATGGGGTTTTTGTTGTATAGATTCAGGCATACATATTGTACGCGGTTAAAGTTAAAGGGCATGCCTATTGATGTGGTAAAGATACTGATGGGTGACAGTTCGGATTCTGTTATAAATAGAGTATATACGCATATCACGAATGAGGATGCCTTGCATATGTTGGAAAAAGGGAATTTATGACAAAAAAAGAATTGAAAAAGTGCATCATGTTTGCATCAATGATGCAATCCTTATATGCAAAAAATGGCATAACTACGCCATTTTTGAGTATGGGCTCCACCATTGGTAATGAAGAGGTCGGCGGTTCGACTCCGCTCGTTAGCTCCAGAGAAAACACCGCATAGTTAAGCCGTTTTCGGCACTATGCGGTGTTTTGGTTTTATTGAAAATTATATGTTTTGGTGTTTATTTGGTGTTTATTGTATCAAAAATTACCGGTTTTGCTGTACCGCTTCATGGGATTTAATATGTCCTGCAGCTTTTCCGCCGCTCTTGCGTCGGCTGATTGTATCGCGTGGGTGTATACGTTCAGTGTTGTGCTTTTGTCCGCGTGTCCGAGGCGCTTTGATACTGTCGCTATGTCTACGCCGCCCGCTATTAAGAGGGTGGCGGACGTGTGGCGGTGTGAATGGAGATGTATTTCGGGCGGGAGATCGCTTCGCTTTATGAATTTCTGAAACCATGCCGTGAGCGTGTCGGGGCGGATATAGCCGCCGCAGTCCGACGTGAATACCTTGTCCGTTTCTATCCATTTCGAGCCTAATTCAAGCCGCCTCGTGAGCTGCTCCCTCCTGTAATCGGTCAGCAGCCTTATCATGTCGTCGGGGATCTGTATTACTCTGTTCGACTGCTTTGTTTTCGTGGTGTCCTCATATACGCCTTTGTCGGGCGTATAGAGCAGTTCGCGCTGAATATGCACTATACCGTCCTTCAAGTCAATGTCAGACCAATTCAGACCGCACAGCTCGCCGCGCCTCATGCCGGTGTACAGCACGAGCATGACGGCGGCTTTGTATTTGGTATCGAGCCTGACGCCGCCCTCCGCAAGATTATTGTAAAACTCCTGCAGGTGGTGAGGCTGTATCTTTGACAGCTTCATGTGTCCCAGCGACTGCAATATACGCGGCAATATGTCCTTGTACCCGTTGAGCGTCTTAGCCTTTAGCTGCTTTTCCGCGTAATCCGTGATCCACTTTTCGGAAAACTCTTTAAGCGTGATGTTGCCGTCGAGGAATAAGCCGCTTTGTACCTGCTCGTCAAATAAAACCGCCTCGCGCTGTACGGCTTTTTCGATTTGCTTCGGAGTCATTGTCGGCGGCGGAGTCCATGTCTTGGTGCGGCGGATCTGCTTACCGTTTACATCGTAACCGCTGTACGCGGTGAAGCGGTAGGATTTGCCTCGCTTTTGTATGTTTGCCATTGGTTTATACCTCGATTCTTAAATTAAAACGGTAAATCGTCCTCAGAGGGAGTGTGTTTAGGTAAATCACCCTCGGCAGGAGTGTGTTTAGGGAGAAAATCACAAGACAAAGTGTTTAATTTATCCTCAAGCCATAGATTGAATAAATGCTCGTTGATTGTATGCTTGTCCTTCAGATTCCGCATTTCGTCATACTCCTCGAAGCTGCTCGCCAAAAGGTTGTCATCAATATCTATTCTGAGATGTTTATAATACTCAACCGAATTATTATAAAAACCGCCGCATTCTTCAGTCCAAGTTGATATTTCAACGTTGCATTCCTGACATATAACTTGAAGCTGAGCGAATAAATCCGCATATGTCTCAATATTTCTCCCGCCCGTGTTATCGCTCAATCCGCACAGCCAATCCATTGAAACATCATAATAAGCGGAAAGCTTCATTAAAAAATCTATCGGCGGTTTAACCTTTCCTTGCTCATAATTGCTTATTGTTACGCGCGATGTTCCTGTTAAATTAATTAAATCGTCCTGCTTTAATTTTTTAATTTTTTTTAATTCTTTTATTCTTTCACCTATCTTTGATGTATTGATCTCAAATGCCATTTTAATCAGCCTCCAAAATTTTTAATTATAATTTATTTTACCACAACAACAATAATAAGTCAACAGTAAATTGTATTTATTTAAAGAATTTTTATTATTTTAAGTTATTTTTAATATTTTAATATATCTTTAAATTATATTGACAAACTTTAAAAAATGTGGTATAATAATAGCATCAAATAAAGGAGTTGAAATATTATGGCGAACGTTACGGATAGGCGGTGGGGCGTGATGAATAATGGGTATATTTCGATACATCGGAAAATGCTCGACAATCCCGTTGTCTGCAAGGATAACGACTATTTCAGAGTGTGGCTGTATTTGCTGCTGAATGCGACTTACAAGGAACTGTGCGTCATATTTGACGGCAAGAAAATCATGTTACAGCCGGGACAGCTCATAACCGGGCGAAAATGAACAGCAGAGAAAAGGGAAAGCGCGGCGAGCAGGACGCGTATTTCGGTCTTTACGAGGCGGCTATGCGGTTTGACGAAAGCAAGGGATATAAATTCCTCACCTATGCCGAATGGTATATACGCTGCCGCGTCAATGCGGGACGAAATGCCATTATTAGATTGCCCCAAGCGGTAAAACGCGATATGATCAAAATAGAAGCTGTTCGGGCAGAGCTTGCGCAAAAGCTCAAATATGCACCCACCGCCGAAGAGATAAGTCGACAGACAGGCATAGCCGTAGAAAGAATTAAATATTTGCAAAGAACAGTCAAACCGGTACAGTCCATTTATGAACCGATATGCAGCGCGGAAGATTTAACCGTGGAAGACGGCATAGAAGACGACAGTATCCGCTTTGAGGACGATATAGCCGACAATGATGAACGGCGTTATGTCCAAAAATTAGTATCGGAGCTGCCGCGGCGGAAGCGTAAAATAATCGAGCTCTTCTATTTTTCCGGCATGACGCTCAAACAAATAGCGGCGGCGGAGGGAATTGACGCGGCGGCTGTGTACCGACTGAAAAAGTCCGCATTACGCGATTTGAGGCGGGAAATGCGCAGGGAATTTATTAAAATTCGGCTTAAATAGTATTGCGTACAAAAATTCCGTAAAGGGAACTGTTCAAAAAAGTCCACTAAAAAAAGACCGGCGGCTGTTCCGACCGGCAGCCGCCGCATATCATTATCGGCTTTGTTTCGCTTTAAACTCTTTTGCCGTCTTTCTGCAGCCTTTAGCAAAGCCGTAACAGAAAGACCAGTACATCATATCAAAAATACACGACGAACAATCCCGTATTGCGTCCATCTCTTTGAGCCTTATTCCATAATTGCCGTGCGATACACTTTTCGAATATTTCTTTATTTGCTCAAACCGTTTTTCTTTATCCATTATAAAAATCTCCTCTATCTCTTGACATTTCGGAGGCGGATATGATACAATAGCTTAGTAATGGACTATGTATGCCCGCCTCCGGTGGGTGTACCGCCTTGTATAAGTTTGCGGCTTATACAAGGCATTTTCTTTTTACGCAAGCTGTAACGTGATTACCGCTCCGTAATTCATATACGGCGCGTAATGCCCGCGTACCGCTTTGAACGAGGCGGCAAGGTTCAGTCCCTTATCCATAAGAGCCGCCGCGACATACGCGAGATTTCGCGGTATATAGCCCATGTGGTAATCCTCCGAGCCGTTCACCGATACAAGCACCTTGACGGCGTTGTTATCGTGCAGGTTCGCGCGGTCGCGCTCCAGCTTCACGCTCACCTGTTCGGGGCGGTATGCGGTCAATATGCGGCGCAGCGCCCGCTGACGATTGCCCTTTGTAACTCCGGCTACCTTCGTATCAATCGCCTTGCCCTTGATAAGCCGCCATGCGCGCTTGAACGCCGCCGATAAAGTCAATCCCATCTTCTTTAATCGGTTCGCCATAGTCGCAACCCTGCGGCGGATTTCTGTAATGTTTGTCATTTTGTTCAACTCCTTTCGTTCGAGGTCGTTTCCCTTACCTCTTGATGTTATTATACTATACTATCGACAATATATCAATAGGCAATGTAAACAATATTATCGACAATATATTGTGCAATATGTATATTGACGACAATATGTTATAATGTTATAATATAATTGCGGTTAAGAAATTGACTGCAGGTGACAGAGAAATCTGTGTGACCTTGATAACAGGAGCGGCGGCGGCTGTTCCGACACTCTCGGCAAAGGGGGTGTTAAGTATGGATGTTGAAATCATACTGAGGATTATCGAATTACTTATTATTCTTGAAATAATCCGGAACATAAAAAAATAAGCCGCCCCTACCGCGAATAGGAGCGGCTTTTGGCTTTATGCCAAAATAAACTTTTAATTGCGGAACGGTCAAAACCGCTCCTTTGTTATCTAAAGTATATCATACAACAACAATTTTGTCAAGAGGTGATTTTATATATGGCAGTATCGAAAGCACAACAAAAAGCTACAGCGAAATATGTTAAGAACAATTATGACAGAATAGAAGTTAAGGTCACCAAAGGCGCGAAATCGCTTATAGAAGCCGCCGCGAAAGCAGATAATGAAAGTATCAACGGTTATGTCAAAAAGGCTGTCAAAGCGAAATATGAGGCTGATACGGGGAATGATATTGATTTATAGTTAAAGCCCTTTTGCGGCGGTTTATGTACCGCCGCATACTAATTCAGGCAAAACGAGTGTTTTGTGATACAATAAGCAAGCCGCCGCTGTGAGGGATTTTATCTTTTGCGGCGGCGGTTTGTTATATGCCGATTTGCGGAATGCGTTTTAAGGCGGTTTAAATTCGATTTGAGCGGGTTTTCTTCTTGGGTATATGTTCACTAAAAATGCGCATTTGTTTGTTATGCGTCGATTTTGTCGCTCATAGATGCAAATAGATGTTTGTTCGCGTATGGCGAACGCAAATATCAAGCTGTCGGCAGACTGCAAGGCTTTTGTTATTCCGCTTTGAGGAATGACAAAAGCGTCTTTACGTTACTTTCGGGGAAAGTAACAAAGTGCCGCCGCAGTATTGATTCAACGGACATAGCCGCCGCTACAGATACCTTTATCCGAGGCAGTCATATTATAAGCCGCCGCGAAATTTTCAGAATAAACACCAATTCAATTTTTGGTGTTTATTTGGTGTTTATTTCTACGAAAATTTACAATATGACACGATAGAATATTTACGGAAACTCGCATAAAACCTAACGTTGCGAAACCGTACAACACTATACAAAACATACAAAAATGAATTGGTAATGAAGAGGTCGGCGGTTCGACTCCGCTCGTTAGCTCCACCTCAAAAAACCGCTTAAACACTGGGTTTAAGCGGTTTTTCTATTTCTTATTTTTGCCTAATTTTCATTGAAAATCTGATGACAAGTTGTCATCAGATTCGTCATTTTGCTGAAGTATTTGCCCCAATGAAATTACTTTCTTGTTGAAATTGCAACGCATACTTAACGGATAAATTTTCACAACTCCCTACATAAAGTGGAGGGCCTTGCTTTTATAAATAAGTTACAGTTTGGTGTCTTTTTTGTTTCTGGTTGAAGTCATTGAAGTATTCTATACCTTTTTGGGGTAAGTTCAGCATTGTTTTTGGATGATAGTTGACTTAAGGTGATTTGTGCGTTATCATTCATACAAGAAGAAACTTTAAGAAAAGAGTGGTTGCGATGAATAAAAGAGCCAGAGAAGGTAATTCTGAATATAAAGTCTTTGATAAATATGGGTTTAGTTTTGAAGCTTATGACAATCTTAGGAAACTATCTAAAATGGTGGATATACCGAACACATCGCGCAAAATATTTATATCGCGGTAAATACTGCGCCGTTCTGCGGACACGTCGCATTCGTCAACAAGATAATCTACTATGTCGGTTACTCGTACATAGTGGTTTTTTTCTGAATTTTCAAGTAAGTATTTTGCGACGTAGGGTATTTTCAGCTTCTGGTTCTCTGATTTCGGCATTTGGAACACTCCTTTTGTATTGGAATATATTTTATAATACCATTTTCCGAGGCGGATTACAATAGGGCGGCGCAGAAATTTTCATAGAGCGCGGCGGTTTGTATAAATTTTTTAAAATATATATTGAAAAATTATAAAGTTGTGGTATAATAAAAGTACCACATTATTTTACTATCATAATTATGTTCGCATATTGTGATACTACTTTTTTTAATATTGTTTTATGAATATTTCCTTTTGGGAATATTCATATTTGGCGTTCAACATAATAGTTTTGTGTTTTGCAAAAAGCGCAGGCTGATATATGAAAATGCTTTTATGTTGAATGTTTAATTTCGAGTAGTATTCATATGTGATAGTAAAATGTGTGGTAACATTAAATCTAAGCCGCGTTTTTATGCGTGGTATTGGATTTATGTACCACGCATTTTTATTTGCGCGGAATTTCGGCGGAAAGGAGGGGCGGCGAGCCGCGCGCCGTAAAATCGCGGCGGTTTATGGAATTAGAAAAGGGAAAGAATGTTCGGATAATTAAAAATTCATAAGAAAGATGATTGTACGCGAAATAAAAGATATTGCATGAGCAAGTATATTAATAGCATAAAAAGAAAGGGTGAAAAAGATATGAAATATTGCGAATATTGTAATGAAACTTATAATGATAATTTGTGGAAATGCCCAAAATGTGGACAATTTCTTAGCAAAAAAACACCAAATAAATCCGGAAGGAGCGGTTCTATATTCGCCGTTATATTAGTCATTATTATGTTATTCGTATTACCAAAGGCGTGTTCATCGTCGAAATCTCAATATGACAAAGACCTTCATTCAGGTCTTGATAAAATGCGTAA
The DNA here is from genome assembly GCA_947631085.1 of uncultured Clostridia bacterium. Lineage (GTDB taxonomy): Bacteria > Bacillota > Clostridia > UBA1381 > UBA1381 > CANQXJ01. Next base: position 16,519 of record CANRJY010000027.1, read on the forward strand.
TGGAAACGGAAGTTCTATGACAGAATCGGAAAAGCAAGCCGCAAATGATTTCTTTGAATGGCAGTCCAAACAATAATTCTATAATACAAGATAATTATTATTGATTTAATAACCTCGAAGTATTTATAGGGGAGCGGAAAACACGAGACCGCTCTCTTTTTATATAATAAGAGCCTCTTGCGGTGGTGGGGTTATCCAAAAAAACGCTTGCGTAGTCAGATAATCAAAATCTTTAGGAGGGGCGGGGCAGGTGACGCTTCTTTCGGGCAGACGCGGCGAAGGTAAATCGACGCTGATGTCGCGGTTCGCGGTCGAGGCGATAGAGCAGGGGCAGCCGGTGTTCGTCTATTCGGGCGAGCTTACTCGCGCTCGACCGACGGCGGCTGCGACGGGTTGCTGTCTATCACGAAAAACCGCCTGACGGGGCGGCTTGCGACGGGCGACAATAAGATACGCCTTTTGTACAGCCAATCCCATTTTCTTTAATCGGTTCGCCATAGTCGCAACCCTGCGGCGGATTTCTGTAATGTTTGTTATTTTGTTCAACTCCTTTCGCTTGAGGTCGTTTCCCTTACCTCTTGATGTTATTATACTATATCTGCGCAGATATATCAATTGACAAAGTATACAAATATATCTGCGTAGATATGTGCACTATGTATATTTACACAGATATATAAGTATGATATAATATATAACAATATAAAGGCGGTATAATAGACGCCGCCTGTAATAAAGGGGGATAATATGCCGGTATCTAAAGCACAACAAAGAGCAGTAAATAAATACATGGCGGCTAACTATGACCGAATAAATTTAACTGTTCCTAAAGGGTTAAAAGCCACTATAAAGGCTCACGCAGAAACACAAGGCGAAAGCTTGAACGGGTTTATAAACCGCGCCATAGATGAAACAATGGCGAGTGATGAGGGGATTAACAAATGAATATTCAATACGCTAAACAGGCGGTTAAAACTATAAACGAGCTTGACCGCCCCACAAAGCAAAGAATAAAAGAGGCAATAGAAAAAATACCGCAAGGAGATATAAGACCACTTAAAGGCAGTAAGGGAAGTTTTAGATTACGAATAGGAGATTGGCGCATATTATTCTCTTATCCGGGTAAAAATATAGTCTTAGTAGAGAAAATTGCGCCGCGCGGCGAAGTATATAAGGGGGTGTAAAAATGTCACCTATAAAAAATCAACTGGTAGATGTAATAGATGTTTTGCCGGAAACGGAACAACTTTTGTTGTTGGAAATTGCAAAGAGGTTTATATCTGATGATGTAGCGACTGTTGATGATTTGGAAGCTATTCGCGCAGCGCGTGAAGAATTTGCACGCAGGGAAACTGTCAGCCACGATAATATAAACTGGAATTAAACAAAAGCCGCCCCCTCATTCCACTAAAGGGCGGCTTTTGTTAGTGTTAATCTAACATAAATCATCTTTTGGCGGAACGGTCAAAACCGCTCCCCACTATCTACAACATATCACATATTAACAGAAATGTCAAGAGGTGAGTTATCAAATGGAAATCAAAAAGTATTACGGCTCCGATGAAGAACAGCATGAATTTATAAACCATGACAGCGAGCCGCTTATCGCCATAATCGCGCATGATGGTTCGCACGCTGTAGTGTCTCTGCTCGACGAGGGCTGCGAACATCATATACTTCTTGCAAAGGCTCTGAACAAATACAACATCGACGAGTATTTTCGGATCATATTCGACAACGAGGGCGCGGACTGGACATTTGTTTGCCCGCCGGATTACAAAGGTATAAAGGACAAGGAACGGCGTATCGCTCAGTTTTTCGGTGATGGAGTAGACACGATAACGGAGTTTTTAAAGTCTGTCGGATATGACGTTCCGATAAACATTCCCCGCCGCTACTGCCGCCATATGGACTATATGAAGAACGAGGATTATTAAATCTGTTTGCGGCGGTTCATGTATGCCGCATAATAATTCAGGCAAAATGAGTGTTTTGTGATACAATAAGCAAACCGCCGTTGTGAGGGAGTTTATCTCTCGCGGCGGCGGTTTGTTATATGTCGATTTGTGAAATGCGTTTTAAGGCGGTTTTGAGCGGGTTTTTGCTTGGTAATGATGTGTGTCGGCGGTTCGACTCCGCTCGTTAGCTCTAGGAAATACCGCTTAAACACTGGGTTTAATATTATTGAACCGCTGTTTTATTTTCCTTAAATGATTGTAATTGTTATTTACTAATGAAAACTTGGTTATTTTGGTTTAAAATCCGGTTATAAACTCCATCATACTACCCCCTGCAGGGTTATACACGGCGGCGTTTTCAAGCTGCTGTACCGCGTTTATTGCGGCATCCTTGTCAACTTCTTCTCCGTTTATAAAATAACGATTTACGCCTTCGTAATGAGAATAACGTGTAAAGAGTTCGTTGTCATATCCTTCGAATATCATATTGTAAACAGATTTCCAACCGTCCTTGTATTCAAATATCTCTTCTCTTAAAAGCTTTTCTCCGTGATGTCCCCACATATATTCATAAACCAGATAGTTCTTATTATTATAGTTTATAACATATTCTTTTTGCTGCGGTCTGCTGTTCCGTTCCAATACAGATACCGATAATGATTCCATTATATGCTCATCATTTTTCCATTTCCATATTGTCATATATCCCCAATTTTGACTATCTGTAGTAAAATATATGATTAATTCATTTGTACCGTCATTATCTATATCAATATATGAATGTCCGGCTTCAGACAAAACTTCTTTATTAGTTCTGAATTCTTCGCTTGTTTCCGGAAAAACCTCTGTTCGGAATTTCTCATATATTTGTGTGGTATCATCGTAATCAACATCCATCGTAATCCTTTTATTTTGCTCTGATTCCAGGAAATTACTGAAATCCTTTGGAGTTCCGCTGGTAATGGAAACAATCTTATTTCCCTCGTCCCACTCCACGCTGCATCCGGCACATTCCGCAACTGCGCGGGCGGGTATTAAAAGTCTGTCGTCAACAATTATCGGCGCGGTATCGCAATCATACAAGCTGCCTGTACAGCTTATATAGTACATATTCTCTGCCAAGCATATTTTATGACCGCCCTTTTTTGCGGATGCGGTATTTGTTTCCCCATTCCACGACACCTCGTAGCCCAACGCTTCAAATATGGCTCTCAGCGGCACCATTGTGCGGTCGTTGATTATCTGCGGCGGGACGTCAAACTCAATCTCGGAGCCGTCCAGAATAACGCGTATATTCTTTTCGGAATTTTCCGTAACCGGAATCCGCAGCCAAATATCACCAGGAGACATATTCGCGCCGCTATTCGACACCTGAATATAATCGCCCGCATAACTTGTATCAGCGTTATTGATTCCATATACACTTATACCGCCGTTTTTGAAGATAATTCCATATTCGCTTTCTCCTGCTTTAGTATAATAGCCTTCGGATTGTTGGTATAAGCCGCCCGAAAAAGAACCTGTCTGTGTTCCGACAGCATAACCATATTGATCTATTTCCGGAGTGTTGATTTGTGTTACGCCTCCAACACGTGGATATTCGGAATCATCTGTGTACAAAACAACTGAAATAAATATGTCGCCTTTCATAAATATGCCCTGATATGCCATAACATCCGATGACAAAACATCAACAGCACTCGCATTGACTCCTATGCTCAGACAGAATGCCATAATAATGGCAATCAATACTAATTTGTGATTTATAATTTTACTATTCATAACTTTTATCTCTGTTTATAAATTCCTACATCCTTCAAATTTTATCGGCTGACAGAATGAAATGCGTACCCGCAGCAACGTTGTCGCTGTCTGATTCGCGATAATTCACATTGATTCCGTCATCGGTAAATTCAAGGTAATATACCAAATCTGTTTCCGTATGCGTTTCTTCATATTCATAAATACGTTTCCCATGCGCAACAGCGTGTGTTGCATCCGTAAATACGGCAGGCTCCGCGGTGTATGTAAAATTAGGCTTTTCATATCCGAAATCAAATACGACCTCCGTATCCGTTATATTCTTGATGTTTAATGTCCAGTGAAAGCCGAGCGAACCGCCTAATCTGCGATACTCCCCGATGTATTTGCTGTAATCGATATTTATATCCGAAATATATACCGTCCTGCTATCCTCATCCCATTTGACCGCATAACCCGAGCTTTCCGATACGGCTCTGACGGGCACAAGCGTTCTGTCATTGATAATCACAGGCGCAGTATCTAAATTTATCAATTCGTCATTATAATACATGGCTGTGCTGTCAGCCTGCATAGTAATATTGCTGCCGTTCTTTACGGCGGTTATCCGCCTATCCTGTTCGTTCCAGTCCACGCTGTAGCCCAAAGCTTCAAATATAGCTCTCATAGGCACCATCGTGCGGTCGTTGATTATCTGCGGCGGGACGTCAAAGTTTACATCCTGACCGTTTATTTTCACCGATATTCCCGGAGGAGCTTGATATGCAAAGCCGGGATTGAATTTTCCATCAAACGCTATGCCGTTTTCTGTTAAATTATACGACTCAAGATGTATATGATCATCATATAACGTCATGGTTATTCGAAACTGTGCAAATACCAATCCGTCTTCATCTTTACGCGCGTTAGTTACAGCCGTCACAGTGTTCCCGCTAAGCGAACCCGTGCATATATCATACATATATAAGTGCGTTCCGCCCTTTTGGTGATAATATTTAAATGTTACATCCGACCCGTTTACCGATAGTATATCAACCCACGCCTCATTGTAAGTGTACCAATTATCCAAGTTTTCCAGCAACGGAGCGGAATTTTCCCAGTTCCACTTGCCGATATACCGCGAATAATCTGTTTCATCTGCCGACACGGGTATTGTAAATATCCCGACGAGTATAATGCAGCTTAATAAAGCGCTGATTATGTTTTTCATAAAAAGACCTCCAAATATTTTATTTCTTTCGTATTTCAGCCCATAGCCAAATTCTCATGGTCAATGTGATGTTTACCTTTGTAAGAATTCTCAATTACCTTTACCGCAAGGCTCATATTTGCCGGATTCAAACTCATCCTGAGTCAATCGGTAGACATCGAAAGCTTTTGTTACTGCTTCACCGGTTATATTATTGCATCACGCATATTCGACCATAATTACAGTTTCGATGGCATGAATGGCTTGCTCGTCAAGATGATTCTTTATATCATCATGGTACATCTGCAAGAAGCTGTCCTGCGGCGGCGTTTTCAATATTGTCATAATGTATTTTAAACATCCGGACGTTGTATACGATATACCTGTTTATAGTTATTTCCATTTGAATTGCTATTTTCAATATAATATATATATTGATCTGTAACATTTACAATACCGATGTTGTTATTCGATTGCGCTATCACATAATCCTCGCCGGTATTATTATATAACACCCTTATTTCTTTATTGCTATCGCTATTATAAAAAAATACGTTGCATTCGGAATTACTCCAAACGTATTTTGGTAATTCATCTTTGTTTAATCTGCCGGATTCACCGGTAATTATGTTAAACCAGCAGTAATAGTTATATGCGTATCCCAGTTTGCTGTTTACGCTATATATAATAATATCATCGTAGACTCTGCTTAAATATACACCTTTTTTACTTTCCGGATTTGATGATATGCCGTCTATAACCTTACTTTTCTGACCGGTTTTTAAATCTATTACATTTATATTTCCGTCGCCTGCGCCGTATACGTTTATTGCCCATTCATCATTATTGTCGGAATATGAGGAATAATACAATTTGCCATTTATAATAACAAGTCCGCTTTCACAGGCGGCGTCATCTGTTAACAGCGTTGCGTTTTTGCCATCCATATCACAACAATAAATTGAATTTGGCCAACTGTATTCAGAACCCTGCGGACCATAATTATAATATATATGATTATTATATATAGCATATTCATATATACGATAATCTCCTTCCTCTATGGGAAGATATTTATGCGGTACATTTCCGGGCAGCCAATGAAAACCTCCGTTTGAAGCCGGATAACGGGATACCAACACATAACCATTGTATTCTTGAACTCTTGCTTCGAAAACCTCTGATGATCGCTTTTTTAATTCCTTCTTCAAGCGCATATTACATTTAAACTTATCCCGAATTATATCTTCAATATTGCCTTTCATATACGTCTCAACCGCAGCTTTATCACCTATGGCAATCAGGCCGTTATCATATTCCACCGTTTTTCCCAAAGCTTCGGCAATCGCTCGCAACGGGAGAACCGTGCGATCGTTTAATGTCTGTGCGGGAACGTCAATCGCCGTCTTTTTGCCGTTTACATCTATTGTTTGTTCATCAAGTACAGCCTTGATTGTATTCTTATCATTATGCATTGTTACTTCTCTTGTTTCATCGTTCCACAAAACCTCACAGCCGAACACCTCTCCCACGAAACGCGCCGGAACAAGAGTCCTGTCATCGACGATTACCGGTGTGACCTGAACATTATCATCGATTTGCCGATACTCTCCGTTTATGTATGCGGCATAGCTGTCAATATACATTTCAAGCACAGAATTACCGTTTATTGCTCCCAACTCACTCGCGAATACTGGAATTGACGATAGCAATAGCACAGTTGCTGCCAATACCGCAAATCTTTTTTTCATAAAATCCCCTCCAATATAAAATAGACCACCGTTTATGTTTATATTATACGCTTTTACATAACAAAGGTCAAGCTATTGTTTTACGATTTGTTAATTAGGAATCCGGCGTGTCTGAACCGTCTTACAAACTCCTGCAAAACAAGCAGAAAATAAATTAGGAATACAAGGCATTTTTTTATGCGAGCTGCAACGAGATTACCGCTCCGTAATCCGCTTCATTTTCGTTTCACTTCTTTCCTGCGGCGAGAGGGAGCTTGTTTACCTTTTGACTGTTATTATACTGCTGTGCATAGTATAAGACGATATGAATACCATACAAATGTACACAGTAGATTTTGTGTAAGATTACTACTGTACACATTATAGAAAGTGCGATATAATATAATTGCGGTTAAGGAATTGACTGCAGGTGACAGAGAGATCTGTGTGACCTTGATAACAGGAGCGGCGGCGGCTGTTCCGCCCTTATACTGATTTAGGGAGGTGAACCTCGGCACTAAACAGATAAGGGGGTTATACTTATGGATTTGGATATTCTGATAAGGATAATCGAATTGATTATAATTCTTGAGATTATAAAAAACATAAAAAAGTAAGCCGCCCCTCATTCCACTAAAGGGCGGCAGTTAGGTTAATAGCCTAACAAATCGCATTTGGCGGAACGGTCAAAACCGCTCCTTTGTTATCTAAACTATATCACATATCAACAGATTTGTCAAGTGAAAGTTTAGGTGATAACATGGCAAAATACAGCGAAGCGCAAAAAAAAGCTGTTGCTAAATATAATGCGAAAACATATGATGAAATAAAGATACGCGTCAAAAAAGGCGCGAAGGCTGTTATAAGCGATTATGCCGCCGCGAAAGGTAAATCTACCAATGGTCTTGTAAACGAGCTGTTAGAGGCGGAAATACCTGCGCTGAAGGATATTAAAAGGAATAAAACGGAATAACGAACAAGAAGCGGGGATCGCTCAATTCTTCGGCGACGGGTTGGACACGCATTGGACGGCGTATTTGCGGACGCGGCGCGATTTTTTCACGTCAATCTAATTTATTAACAAAGTTGTAACATTAATCAAAGCAAGAAAAAAGTGCAGAAATTCAGTGAGAT
>CANRJY010000028.1 GCA_947631085.1 uncultured Clostridia bacterium
ATTGACTCCACTTTGGGGGATTAATCCTGTTTTGCTAATTGAACGCAAATTATCTAATGATGTCATATGGTAATAATACATTTTTGCCTCTCAACTTATTTCGCTAAATTCCGATTTGTCGATTTGTTTAATTATGGAATAATTATACCATACTCGCCGTAAAAAATCAATACGGCGGTCAATTTTTGCGCTTGCCGCTTATGTTAGGGCTTACCGTAAAAGAAATGAGAAACGGTTAATCATATTTTTTTGAAACTTATAACCTTTGGTGTTAATTTTATTATTAAAATCGTGTTATTTTTTCTTAAAAAACATTAAAAAATCTAGTTGCGAAAAAAACGGTGTTTTTCCCGCAACTTTTGAGTGAAACTTTTAGCACAGTAGCTACCTATTTTCATTTTTAAGCAATTCAGCCAAATTATCAGTATAAACTGCATGAACGCTGTCAGCAGCCACAAGGCGCAGGAAAATATCATTGACATTAGGTAATGCACATATCTCTCGCGCAAGCTGATATGTTGTCATCTTGGTATAGCCCTTTATATGAAATTCCTTGCATATTTCTTTCAGTCGAGATTTTGGCGTGTTTTCGAAATATTTTCTCTTGTTAAAGTTCAGCAGTCGGTCATTATCGTCAATTGTGAATCCCATTTGTTTTGATTGATTTCGAATGTTGTCGGTTAAGTTCTTGAGATAATTTATATATTTCGTCGTCGGTCTACTAAAATTAAGTATATTTTGATTTTCGAGCTCTGTGCGTGATATAAAATTGCCGCCAGCCGTCAGTAAATTTATAAGGATCTGTTCAGCGTCTGCCTTAGAGGATGGGGCGCTTTTATGCTCAATATTCCAATTATGAATAAATACATACAAACCGATATACAAAGGCAGATAAATAGTCGACACACCGCACATATTCTTGTTGATATGCCGCTTCAGTTGTCGGTGAAAAGAGTCAATTCGGTCTAAATTCAAGCCTTTTTCACGTTTCAATTCCTCAAATCTGTTGTATGGCAAAGTCTGATAATTGTCAATATAATCAAGTTGTCTGCTACCGTAAAGATTTTGTCGTACAACATTATCTGTTATTTCAACTTTATAGCGCTCTCTATAATCCTTCTTTGCCCTTTTTATAAGTTCCCTCGCTTCAGACTTTTGAACATAGTGAGGAATTGCCATATTTTCTGCATAGCGTTTATATGCTTCATAGCCATCTGAACACAAAAATGTAACATTTCCCAGATATTCGGAAAAATATTCTTCAAACGGTTGCGAAGAGCCTTTACCCAATCCGGTCACGACAGCGGCAATATATCCGGAGCTGTCAATGCCGGTCACAACGCAGGCAAATTCCGGACTGTTTATGCCCAACTTTGAGGGAATGGTATACTGTTGTGTTCTGGCGACTCGTTTTTCAATAGCTGTCGGAGCAACATTTATAAGATTGCGCGAGCCTTTTTGACCTTCCCGAAAATACGTTTCATCGACCTGAACGACTCCCGATAGCTTGGGCATTGGATAGCACTTTATTATTGCCTTTTGAATTTTGTGCCTATAAGCCAAAATCGTTCCTTCAGTCATAAAAGTATCGTAATCCTGCTCCAATTCACGCTTAACCTGCGCAAGCGGCGTGCTGTGTAATGTGATGTATACTAGATAAACCCAAATCTCCCAAGATAGCGAAGAGCCTTGTACTAATGTTCCGACAAACGGTGTGAATGTTTTGCTGCAACTATTACAGCGGTAACGCGGTTTCCCGTTGGCAGTTGTTCCGTGTTTGTATACAGAATAATCATGACAATATGGGCAAACTACGCGTAACCCCTGACGCTTCATAAAATCAGCAAAGCCGTTTGTCGGCAGTGCGGATGATGATAGGTGTGTGTTATGCGATTTTTCATATTTTACTAGCAGATTTTGTGCTTCGGCGGGAGATAAGTCCATAAATCGCCGTTCAAGTTCTGTTTGTGCTGCCATCTCTGCTTTTTTCTTTGCCTTATACCGCTGGAATGATTTCCTAAAGTGCATTTCCTTGTCCTCCGTTATATTTATAAATATATTATATATTAAAAACAACGAAATTTCAATATAAAACATATAATGTCTTTTTATAAACATTGCGAAATATTTATAATAGTTCAAGCGTCTTATTTTTATAAAATCATAAACAGTTTTTATAAAAATTTTAATATTGTTTATATAATGTATCAACATAAAAAAATTACAATACACCAACGAACTAACAGATTTTTTGATACTTTTCAATTCAATTTCGTCGCGAGATTTTAATATTATGATACATTCAACACAATTTAAGAGTTATAGGTTTGGCGTGAATAAATTTGCAATATTGATAAAAGTGTGATATAATTATATTGATATTGTATTTTTTACAAAAATCAAATCAAAGGAGGATAAATACAATGAAACACTTCAAGAAGCTTTTATCATGCGTTCTTGCGGCGGCTCTTGCGTTGCCGATAGCCGCGCCGGCTGCACTTGCCGACACGCAGGATCGCCCTTGGATAAATGACGGAACCGCTTCGGATTATAAAGGCGGTCTCAGCGAGATTCACTGGGGCTCCGACTGGGGCGAGTTCGCGAAACTCGATTTTACGGGGATGGCAGACAAAACACCCGATGAACTGGCGGGTATGTTTGACGAAAGTAAATTCAATGTCATAACAACCGACAGCATTTTGAGTTTTGAGTCCGACGAGGGAGCGTTTTACACCGATGCGGAGTCTGACGTGGATTTGAGTGACTTGGATTACGGCGCCGGTGAAATCACATTCCCCGCGGGAGACACGGTTATAATCTCGTCGGCGGAAACAACTTTAAAACTTATCGGCGAAACGACGCTCAATATTCCCGACGACTCAGCTGTAATGGTTATAAATACATATCAGGCGGATCCGCAGGGAGACGATATGCTTCCAACAGTTATCGACAGCCGTACTACATTAAACATCAACACAAACACAAGCGGTAAGCTGGCAGCAGTCGGTCTTTGCGGCGGCGCGTACACCAGCTGGGGAATAGCCGCGGCAAATCTGAATGTTTCCGGCAAGGGCATCGTTGCGGCATACGGCGGCAAGGCGGAAAATCAGTCCACCGGCGTATACGCCGATTATTCGATCAGCGTAAAGGGCGCTTCGCTTGTCGGAGTGGGTGCGTCGGGCAGCGAAGGCAGTTTAGGCATAATGACGTACGATATGCAGAATGAGGACGGCACTTTCAGCGACGGAATTGTATCGGCGACGGACGACGCGATTATTATAGGCGCGGGCGGCGCGGGCTTGTCATATTCTTACGGAATTTATACAGCCAATACCGAGGCGCGCAATAATTCGTCAATCTTCGCGTACGGCGCAAATAAAGCGGAGGACGCGCAGGATGACTTTTACTCGGCAGGTCTTGTGGACTTTATTAAGGACGAAAGAACAAGAACGATTACAGCCGACAACGGCAGTAATATATGCGCGTGCGGCAGAGGCAGCCGCAGCACCGGAATCGATGAACGCTATCTCGGCGATGCGGAAAAGCCGGACATGGAATTTGGCGGAATAAGAATTTTGATCGATGACAGCGAAAGCGAAGAATCTTCGGTAATTACAGCGTATGCCGATGCGAATGCTTATAGACAAAGCCGCGGCGACAGCGATGTGGATAGGTCGAAATTCAAAGCGCCGACGGGAAGCGTTAAGGTCATCGGCAGTGACAATATAAACGGCAGCACACCGAACATTGTCGAATTTGATCCGGAGGAGTATACATATATATACAATAACGAGGCTGCAAAGCATTTAGTGTTCGAAAAGGGCGAGACAGCCGATTATTCGCTTTACTACAATCCCGCAGACAGCTCGTTCTATAAGAGCTATGACGAGACGGCAGGTTACAGCGATAAGATCGAAGATGTTCCGGGCGCGTCGGGCGACGGAGAGAAGCTCACGCTTACAAGCGATTTCAGGTTTTACACCTCGTCGGACTTGGGACTCGTCCTGCCGGAGTATACGCAAATTGAGGTTGCGGCGGATGAGAATCCGGAAATAATCGCGGGAAGCTTGACGGAAAACGAGTTTACCGCAGGAATTTACGCGATGAAGGGCGTTTACTTAAAAGTCGACGGCGTGCTTCAAGTGTCCGGCGGTTACGGAGACAACAAGGACAGCTTCGGTATATACAGCGATGGAGTTTTGAATATAAGCGGAGACGGCATATTGGACTGTGTCGGCGGCTGCGTGAATGTGATCAGCGGCGAGCACCGGAGCGTGGGCATTTACGCGCGGCAAAGTATTTTGGTATATAACACTTTGATATTCACTTATGGCGGACGTATTTACGCGGATAATGAGGAAGCCGAGGATGGACAGTCCATCGGTATAATCAGCGGTGCTCTCAATGAAGATGACGAAATCGATAGTACGGACGGCGACATCGGTCTTTTCGACAACGCGTATGTATTCGCGTCCGCAGGCGGCGGAAGCGGAAAGGTGTCCTCATACGGATGCGTCACACGTCATGTACTTGTGTGCAACGACGCGAAATTGATTCTCAATACATACGGAGAATCAAAAGTCGCTATTGGACTTGCAATCAAACTCAGTGAAAACAGCAGTATAGACATTTGGAATAACGGCAGTATAATCGGAGAGATATCCGGCGGAGATATGTCGGCCGGACTGAGCGAGGTTGTGTTCGAAAACGAGGAATTTGACGGCACAAAGCGGATTTTGGTTAATATTACAGATGAAGGCAGTATGGAGTTTGAAGGCGACACGCTGGCTATTGAAGCGGCAAGACGAATGTTCGGCAGTATAAGCGTGACCGACGGAGAAAATAATCCGCTTACATACAGCAGCGACGAATTCGGCTATGTAGATTCCGAGGGCAAGCCCGCGCATAAGGCTGTAATCAAGGGTCTTCCCGACGCGGATTACGCGATATTCTACAGCGCGGATACGGGCTTCCTTAAAAACAACAACGAGGGCGAGCCTCTTACCAAGGATGAGATTCCCGAGGGATTGAGCGCGGAAGGCAATACGATCACGCTTAACGACGTGGCGTTCTCCACAACAAAAAGCTGCGCATTTATTGCGGCGGGCGACGTGACGCTGAATATTCCAAAGAACAGCAAGGCGGCTCTGACGTCATTTAACTACGATCCCATAGATCCCGCAGATCCCGAAGCGGTAAACGTCTTTGGTGTGGAGCTCATCGGAGACAGCGTTATCCAAGCGGACGGATCGATGACAGTTTCAACTCACGGAACCGGCAGAACCTTCGGCTTGGCGTCGTACGGCAATTTGACTATAAAGGGCGAGGGAGAAGTAATCGCGGCGGAATGGCTTGGTGATGACACTTCCTGGGCGCTGATGTCTACCAATGATCTTACGATTGAGGATTCGGCGCATGTATATGCGTACTCGATGGCTACCAACTGGAATAAAGATACGGAACCCAATGTTACCAGCGTTATGTCCCGTCAGCTTACGGTAAAGGACAACGCCGTGCTTGATACATCGGGCGGCATGAACTCGAGAAGTATAGGAATATGGGACGGCTATGACCTGGTAACGGAGGACAACGCTTCCGTTATAGCAAACGGCAGCTTGATTTTGTTCGGAAACGCGGATACAAAACCGGGAGCGATCCGCGCGTCCGGCAACAGCACGGTAACAGTGGAATGTAACTATAACGGAAATGGCGACAATGTATTGGATTGGGGCATCATGCGCGGATCGGGTATGGAAGGCGACGCTCAGGTATATGTTACGGATAACGCGAGCGTGTCGGCATACACAGTTGCCGAAAACGGCGGCGCAATCAGCCGCACACAGGCGGCAGGCGGCGTAAGCGTCGTAGGCGGCAACGCGAAGGGCGACAGCGGCGCTCTCGAATACAAGGATGGAGCATATGTGATCCCAGGTACTGACGATGATGCTAATTACGTTCTGTTCAGAAGCGCGGCGGTAGATTATCCGCTCTATTTTGATGGCGAAACCGGCAAGCTATACAAAACATTCGATTCCAGCTTCGATGTGGAGACGGGTGATGTAGCAAATGTAACATATTCCGATCCGATCGAAGTACCTGGCGCGATATGCGAAGGAAATAAGCTGACGCTCACATCCGATTTCCAATTCTATACGGATTATATGGATGGATTGTATCTGGGCAAGGGTACAACGCTCTATGTTCCCGAGGGTGAAAGCCCGACTGTATGCGGCGGCTTTTCCGGTCTTACGCTCGGTGACGGTGTCGGCGGCAGCTCCGGTATATACTGCCTTGGAGACAATACGCTTGAAATAGACGGCGATCTTGAAGTTATAGGCTGCGGCGGAACAAACATAAGCAGCTGGGGTATTGTGAGCTCCACTAAAAACGAGTCGTTAAATATAACGGGTAAGGGCAGCCTTACCGCGCGCGGCGAAGATATTGTATATGACGAAACAATAGAGGGATCGAGAGGCGACAGCGCCGGAATAGTCAGCTATAACGACCTTAACATATCTATAGCCGAATTAAACGCTGTCGGCGGTGATTCTTACAAAATTTCCAGTGGTATAAGCGTGGATTATCCGAGCATGGAGCCTCATAAGATAACCATAAGCGGCGGCGCGAAGGTCAATGCGAAGGGCGGCGTCTGCGTCGGCGTCGACGATGGCGATGGGTACAATGTAAGCATCGGATGTGCGGCTAATCATGTTATAATAAAAGACAATTCGAGCCTTACTGCGACGTCTTCAGCCGCAGATGAGTCTTACGCGCTTGTGATTTATAACTGGGAAGCATACGGCGACGGAAAAATCGACCTTTCGGACGGCAGCTCTCTTGTCCTGACGGCTCTTGATTCAACATACGGCTGCGGCATTTACGGTACGGAGCAGCATAAGCCTATAATCGCAAATATGGATAAGAACTGCACATTTACGGCGGAGGGTACCGCTGCCGCGTCCATAACGGCGCTTAACGGCGTTACAGCCGTATCGGACGGAAAAACCGTAACATGTGACAGCGAAAAGGCAGGCTACGTTGACGCGGACGGAAACCTCGTAAAGAAAATATCGTTTGAAGCGATTGTTCCGGAGCCGACAACCGCTCCGTCCACGCACGGCGGCGGAGGCGGATTTAAGCCTTCTTCGTCGGCTGCGACACCGACAGCATCGCCCGCACCGACGACCGAGTCTACAGCTGCTCCGGCGGAAACAACCGCTCCCGAAGCAACGGCGGCTCCCGAGGAAACGACCGCTCCCGCGGCGACACAGCAGCCCGAGCCTACGGCCGCTCCGTCAACCGGCAGCTTGCCGTTTACGGATGTAAAGCCGACGGATTGGTTCTATAACGCGGTAAAGGCGGCATATACCGAGGGACTTATAAACGGCGTGACCGATACGGAGTTCGCTCCGGACGCGACGCTCACCCGCGGAATGCTTGTGACTATCGTAGGCCGCATGGGCGCGGCTGAAACAACTAAAGCCTCGCCGTTCACGGACGTTGACGCGAACGCATACTACGCTCCGTATGTGGCATGGGCGGCTGAAAACGGCATAGTTACGGGCTACGGAGAAGGAATATTCAAGCCCGAGGAAAACGTGACGCGCGAGCAGACGGCGGCTATCCTGTACAGATACATGAAGAATTACATAGGAGCAGATGTATCAATCGGCGAGAACACGAATATATTAAGCTATCCCGACGCGGCTGATATAAGCGAATACGCGGTACCCGCGATACAGTGGGCGTGCGGAGCTGGCGTGATCAAAGGCTATCCCGACGGCACACTTGCGCCGCAGTCGAGCATCACACGCGCCGAGTTCACGTCGATGATAAGTGCAATATCGCTGTATTAATACGGATACGGTAAATAATTTATAAGTGAGAAGCAAAAAAGGAGAGAATAAAGTGAGGCTTAAGAACCTTATAGCAGCGCTCACAGCGGCGGCGATCATTTCGCCCGCCGCCGTGTACGCGCAGGATGATACCGTCTATATATGCGCGTACTATAACGATAGCGGCGCGCTTGTGGACGCGAAAAAATTTAATGAAAACGAGCTTAAAGACGTTCTCGATTCGCTTGCGCCCGAGGATGCGGCAAAAGCCAAATTATTCCAGTGGAGCGATACCCTGCAGCCTGTAGGCGAGCTTATAGTATCGGATTACACACGCGGGGCGGGAAATGTGCTTGCGAATATGGAGAGCACCTTCAAGGCGCCGAACGTTACGGCTGAAATGCACACAGCCGGATTTTGGCACAATAAGAAAAACTGCTCTACGGAAATAATTATGACCGAGAAGGAAATAGCCGATTTTAACCGCGCCGTTCTCGACACGCCCGCAACGTACACAAACGATCTTGCTGCGGTTGAGGGGACATATAACGGAACGGAGCTTGCGGAGCTTAACGCGAATTTTGAGTCGCCGGCGGGACTTTTCTTAAACGGCAAGGCCGTTGAGGAAAGCTATTACGAAGCCATACGCGAAAATATACGCAAATCTCCCGTAACGGATAATATGCCGTACAGATTCGGATTCGCGGTTAACAGAACGGTCATGAAGGCGTATCCCTATGAGGATTATTTATCCGACGATCCTACGGATCCCGAATGGGATAATCTCGTATCTGCGGCGATAGCCGTAAACGAGCCGCTCGTGCTGCTGTTCACAACCGCCGACGGTAAATTTACAATGGCGAGAAGTCAATGCTGCTCAGGCTGGGTGCCGACCGCCGATATAGGCTTTTGCAAGGACAAGGCGGAGTGGGAAAAGTACATAAATCCCGATAAATTTCTTGTCGTAACCGGCGAGAAGGTATATCTCGAGCCGAGCGCGGACGCGGATCTGAATGAAAAAATGCTTACAATGGGAACGGTTCTGCCGCTTGTGACGAAGGATACGGGCAGCGTTTCGTTCAGATTGCCGTGGAGCAATTACGTTGTAAAAATGCCGGCGAGAAACGAGGACGGAAGCTTTTATCAGAAGGACGCTCTGATCCCCGCCAACCGCGACGTAAATGTTGGTTATCTGCCGTATACATCGGCGAATGTTGTAACGCAGGCGTTTAAATCGCTCGGCAACCGCTACGGCTGGGGAGGCATGATGAACGCGCAGGACTGCTCGTCATATGCGAGAGAGGTATATCGGTGTTTCGGATTCGAACTGCCGAGAAACACGACATGGCAGTCTGCGATGCCGGCTGACGTGACGGTCATGTCCGAAATGACGGACGATGAGAAAAAAGCAGTTCTCGACACGCTTCCGGCGGGAGCTATACTGATATTCCCCGGGCACGAGATGCTTTATCTCGGCGAAGATAACGGACTTTATTACACGATAAACGACGTAAGCTCGCTCGTGTCACCTGAGCAGCCGGGTGTTATTATAAGACCGAGAAGCGTTGTGGTAAACGATCTTTCGACGCTTCGTGCAAACGGAACAACATGGCTTACAAATCTAAGTCACGCTGTGGTTATAAAATAACGGCTGTTGTAAAAAGCTAAAAAAATTTTAAACCAAAAAACAGACCTCGGCTGAGGTCTGTTTTTTGTTATGTTATTATATATTATTCAAGGAACTTATCCCGAAGTGTCTTTATATCGTCGTCCGATAATCCCAGCCCGTCGGTGAGATAGCTTTCCACGGAGCCGTATACATCCTTCACACTGCCGATAGCGAGGTTTAAAAAGTCCTCGTAAACCGCGGCGGCTGTTCCGACGTATTCCTTCGTTTCATCCTCGGTGAGTCCGAGCTCCGCAGCCTTCGCTTCGCTTTCCGCGATCAGATCCGCGTACGAGTCATTCGTCAAGAGGTAGTCCCGCTTGATCGTTTCCTCGTCCGCGCCGAGCGCGTAAAGCAAAAGTACGGCAGCCAGTCCGGCTCTGTCCTTGCCCTGCGTGCAGTGCCACAGAACCGAGCCGCCGTCTTCAAGAGAGAGAAGTTTATAGAAAAATTCCGAATATGCCTTTTTGCCGTCCTCGGTCACAAGCATTTTTGAATATATTGTTGAAAGTCCTTTATGCTTCGCGAGAGTGATATACGTTTGCTCCGGGTCGTTCGTTTTGCGCGCCTCCATGATCGCCGCCATTGTTTCCTCGTCGTACAAAGATGTGGTAAATACCGGCAGCCATACGTTTTCCGCGCCCTCAACCTCCTTATCGGGCTGAGCCTCGCGCTCCGAGTCCGTTCTGAAATCGAATATGTACTTTAAATTATATTTTTCCGAAAGCGTTTTTGCGCCCTCGTCCGTCAATGTGGAAAGCGCGGCGCTCCTGAGAAGCACGCCGTCCTTGATTTTCCTGCCGTCCGCGCAGACATAGCCGCCGAGCTGACGCGCGTTGGCAACTCCGTCAAGCTCTATCGCCTGTGTTTCCAATGAAACCGTAGGCGGTTCATCCTTTTCCGGCACCGCGCCGGAGCAAGCCGCGCACATCGCCACGGAAGCGGCTGCTATAACCGCGAATATACTTTTTGCTATTTTTTTCATAATAATCGTCCCTCCGTTGATTTTATATTATCGTTAATACTATTGTACCACAGTATATGTGTGCAATTCAAGCACTTTTCACGTCAAAAACAGCACGTTTTATGACAAATACGCGGAATTTTAAATTAAGGTATTGAAATTTGCGCAAAAAAATAGTATATTTATATTAAAAAATAAGTGTACAGGGGTGTTCAAATGGAAAGCATTTATAATGAAGGAATTTTAACGATCAAGCTATGCGGCAGAATCGACTCGAATAACGCCGCCGAGACTGAAAAGGAAATATTTGACCTTATTGAAACAAACGGCGCTAAAGGCGTCGTGCTCGACGCGGAAAATACTGAGTACATATCAAGCGCGGGGCTTCGTATTATATTGAAGCTCAAAAAGGCGACGGATAATTCAAAAGTAATAAACGCGTCTCCAGAGGTATACGAGATATTTGAAATGACGGGCTTTTCCGAGATAATCGACGTCGAAAAGGCGCTTCGCGAAATATCGGTCGACGGATGCGAAAAAATAGGGGAGGGCGGCTTCGGAATAGTTTACCGCCTCGACGACGAAACGATAGTAAAGATATACAAGGCTGTCGGAACGGACACGATAAAGCGCGAAATGAATTACGCGAAGCAGGCGTTCATCAAGGGTATTCCGACGGCTATTTCGTACGATATGGTAAAATGCGGCGACCGTTACGGCGCGGTGTTCGAGCTTATAAAGTCCGATACGCTCGCGAACGCGATCATGAAGGAGCCTGAAAGGCTTGACGAATATGTAAAAAAATACACCGAGCTCGTAAAGATAGTGCAATCGACCGACGTAAGCGATATAATTTCCGTCCGCGCCAACGACTTGTACCGCAAGGAGTTCGAAAAGGTCAAGGATTACCTGACGGAAACGGAATACGGCGAGCTTACGTGTCTGCTCCGCGCAATTCCCGACAGAAACACAATGGTTCACGGCGATTTGCACGCGCGCAACGTAATGGTTCAAGACGGCGAGCTGATGCTTATCGACATGGACGAGATAATGTGCGGACACCCGATATATGATTTATGCAATCTGTATTTCGCGTATAAGGTTTTACCCGGGCAGCGCGGCGCGGATTATACCGCAAAGTATTTCGGCATGAGCATGGAAATGTGCGAAAAATTTATCAAAAAATTCGGTGAAATATATTTCTCGGGACTGACAAGCGGGCAATTTAAGACCATGACCGACGGAATGGAAATTTTCGCGCAAATGCGCTACGCGTACGCGCGTTTGATCCATATAAACGCAACATCCTCGGAGCACGGAATACCGCGTGAGACGCTGCTGGAAGGCGCGGCGCAGATTTTGAAAGAAGCCGTACTGCCGGGCGTTGACGCCGCCGTAAAAACTCTTGAATTTATATAAACCAAAAATACTCCCCTCCCGTATTACGCGGAAGGGGAGAGATTTTATTGATTTATTATATTATTTTTTATTCTTTGGAAAGAACCTCGAAAACAGATTTACTATCGCCGGTCCTACGGCTACGAAATAGAATACGCATACGAACTGCATCAGAGCTTTCGCGAAGCCCTCGCCCAAACCCGCTCCCGCGAGCGCGCTTGCGGCGTCCCCCGAAAAACTGTCGAGAAGCGTATATGTAAACATACAGAATATGAGCCTTATGATATCCTCGATCCTGTTTTCGCCCGTCGAGAATTTTATAAACCGTCTTTCTATGAACCAGCCCACGAAGAAGCCTATGCCCATACCCGCGTTTTTAAACGAATCGACAGCCATTTTAGAGCCTTCGACTATAACCGAGCCGTCAGCCGCGTAATCGGTCGGGTACGGCTTTAACGCGGCGTAGAGTATCAGCAGCACGCAAAGCGCGACTCCGCCGAGCATTACCCACAGGTCCATATTTTTCCGCTCATCGATAAGCGGCATGAGCTTTGACATCAAAAACAGCACCGCCGTTCCGATAACAAGCGCGACTATAACGTCCTGCGGCGTGTGAACTCCGAGATAGTTTCTCGAAAATCCGATAAGCAGAAGAAGTATAATAAATATTACACTGACCCACTTCGGGCATTTTATGCCGTCCTTTGTGTTGAGCGTAATTCCGCCCCAAACGCTTACCGCGTTCGTAGTGTGTCCGCTCGGGAATGAGTAGCCCGTCGCATCCGCCAGCGCCCCGGGAACGGGCGTTATGCGCGCGTCGCGTATCCACGGACGGTACACGCACGCCGTTATCTTGATAAAGCCGTTTACTATCCTGTTTGTGTAAAGCGTGAGCATCAGGAATATGCCCTGCCTTTTGTTGATACCCCAATACACTATTCCTATAAAGAATACGATTATTGAAGTTACGCCGAGCTTCGTTATAAGCTCCATAAACGTGTCGAGAAATCCGCCGGTCGCCTCGCGGAAATTCTGCAGCATGAGTAAATAATTAATGTCCATAATAATTGATCTCCTTTCTTTTTTTCGTAAATAATTTTACCACATATTTTCATTTATGTCCATAGTATTTCGTGCCGTTCAGAGTGCGTTTCGCGCCAAATTAGGAATAATTTGGCGTGAATCATATGTTTTACGGCACGAACAGTTATGGACATAAACGTATTTTTATGGTATAATATAGAAAAAGGAGGGATTTGGCCGTGAGTTCGGCACAAAAAAGACAATATATTTTCGGCGCTTGTGTCGCTGTTGCCGTTTTAATTTTCATAGTGGCAACATTTATGCTGCTAAGCCAAACAAATTATAAAGAAACGCAAATGAACGCGAGCGAGGATATGGGCTGGAGCTATGAGCTGATTTCCGGCTCGGAGGCAAGACCGGTCTCGCCGGAGTTTATCGATGATTTTAATATCAGCTTTCAGGGTGAAAGCTGCCGTGCGGTAAGAATGAAGCGCACTCTTTCGGAGGAGCTTTTCGGAGCACAGCTCGGCGTATATCTGTATGACGCGGTCTGCGGCGTGGATATACTTGTGGATAATAAAATGCTCTATACAAGCTTTGAAGGCGCGCCGCGCGACAAGTCGGGCTTTGCGCTGACGGACGGCTTTGAGCCGTCGCGCTCCGGGACGGTGGAGGTTTATCTCCCTGAGGATTATCTCGGAAAAGAACTTACTATGGTGACATATTTTCCGTCGGAAACAACGGAAATAGTTCCTGTTTTCCCGTACCTGTGCAGCGTCGATACAGCATTTTCCGTCACCTCGGTTGATAACGTTCTGCCTATCTTCCGCACCACTCTATGCGCTATTCTCGCGTTTTTAACGGCGCTCGTATATTTTCTTGACGTATCCAACGGCAAAGCGAATAAAAAAGTATTGCTTCTGACGCTGTTTTTTGTCATGCTCGCCGCAGAGGAAGCGTTTTCGTCTCTCGCGGGAACCTACAGCCTTTTTACGGAAAAGCTGAATATGTTTGATTTTGTCTGCGAGCTGTATATGGCGCCCCTTTTGATGTTTGCCGCGTTCTGCCTTACATCATGGCGGCGGTGGACGCTGGCGGCGGCGACGGGAGCATGGTTCATATATGACTTTATCAGGCTGATAAGGTCACGAATAATGTACGGAGCGTTTTTCGGTCGGGCTACGGCTCCGGTGATACTGATTTTATATCTGCTTGCGCTGGCGCTTATAATTATCGAGATGAAGCGTAGGGGAATAAAGCCTTCGCGCAAATTGTGTGTTTTATATGCCGGAATCGCTGCAGCGGCGGCGGTAAGCCGCATACTTTTATCGAGCGCCGAGTGGGAAGGAGACGTCAGTATGCATCTTTGGCTCATTTTTATCGAGCCGCTTCACGGATATTTCTATACCCTGATGAATTTTGTTACCTATGTATGCGCTGTTACGACTACAGCGGCGGTAATTATAGAGTTTGCAAAGCGCACGCTCCGCACAAGGGAGCTGATAAATGCCCTTGAGGCGCAGAACCGCCGCGCCATGGAAGGCTTCAGGCGGATGGCGGAATCGGAGGAGGAGACATATTCGGCGCGCCATGAAATGCGCCATCATATGCTCATGCTGTCGGGAATGCTCAAGGACGGCGCGGCAGATAAAGCGCGCGAGTACGCGGCCGCGCTGACGGAGGAATATGACGAGCTTCCGGCGGGTCAATACAGCAAAAATACTATGGTAAACATCATCGCGGGCTCATATCTGAGCAGAGCAAAGGCGCACGGCGTAGAGGTAAAATACAGTTTTAATCTTCCCGAAACACTCCCGATAGCGGATACCAATCTTTGTGTGTTTCTTACGAATTTGTTTGAGAACGCCGTGCAGGCATGCGAAAAAGTGGACGCCTCAAAGAAGCGTTATATAAATACGAAAATGTATATAAACGGAAACTGTCTCTTTATAAGCTGCACAAACAGCGCGCCGCAATTTGATCCTGAAATAAGAAAAGACCGCGTACACGGTTACGGCTTGGAAAACATGAGACAGATAGCCGAAAAATACGGCGGAATAGTGAAGATAGACAGGACGGAAGGCGAGTTTTCGATAAAAAGCGGTTTGTATATGAACGGAAGTGATTAAGAAAAAGGACCGGCGCGTTTGACCGCACCGGTTCTTACATAATATCCTTTTTGTCAAGATAGTCCAAAAATTCCATTTGGATCTTATTATAAAGCGCGTGGCTTACCGGAATGACATCTCCGTTTGTGAGCTTGATACTGTAATGCGTGATCTCGGTTATGCAGTTAAGGTTGACAATATAGCTCCGATGCGGACGAATAAACATTGAGGGAGGCAGCTGCGTGCCTATTTCCTTAAGCGAGCCGCGGAAATCCTCCTTTACGCCGTCTTTTTTGTAGACGATTATCTGGTGGCCGTAAATCTCAAAATAGAGAATATCCGACAGATCGATTTTTATTATTCCGCGCGCTGTGTTGAAGCTTATATGGAAAGACGCGTGTTTTTCGAGGAAACGATTGAGCGCCGCCGTCAGTTTTTCCGGCTGCGCGGGCTTTAATATATAATACAGCGGTTCGGTGTCGTAGCTTTCTATGGCGTAGTCGCGGCTGGTGGAGATGAAGATAATATCGAATCCGCGCCTTCTCACGCCAAGCTGCTTGGCGTAATTCATGCCGTTGCCATCCTTGAAGATAATATCGAGAAATACCAGGTCATATTCCGCGCCCGCGTCCAAAGCGTTATCAAACGACTGCACATCGCTGTACACGGTGACGGAGCACTCTATGTTCCTGTCCGAGAAAAAATCGTACAGGAAGCTTTTTATAGAAGCGCTGCAGACGGTGTCGTCATCACATATGGCAAGCTTGTACACGGCGCATCCCTCCAAAATCAAAATCACATCAACATTGTACCACAATTCACCGAAAAAAACAACCGATTTATTTTATATTTTAAAAAATAAAGTATACCGATTTATTTTATATTTCAAAAATAAAGTATGTCGATTGACACGAAACACGCTTTTTTTGACATAAAAAGGTTTGAATTATCGCGTCAAATATGATACAATTATAATAATGGATCATATAATCAAAAAAGGAGATGTTATTATGTTTAAAAAAATAATCAAACTCGCCGCGTTATCGGCCGCTGCCGCGGTATTGTCATCATGTGCCGCATCAAATGCCGACCCCGTTTCGGACGGCACCAATCAAGCGGAAATCACGGTATCGACAGACGCGTCGGATTTTGTTTCTCTCGCCGAAGCTGTGCCAGACGTGATACTTGAAATTAGGTATTACTCGACATACAATTTTGTCGGAGACAGGATCGACGGCTATGAGGAGCCGTGCGCTCTTATGACAAAGGAGGCGGCTGCCGCGCTCAAGGAAGCGGCGGGAGACGCCGAGGACAAGGGATATATGCTGAAAATTTACGACGCGTACCGACCGCAGACGGCGGTAAACAACTTTATAGACTGGGCGGAGGATATTGACGATACGCGCATGAAGGAATATTTTTATCCTGAGCTTGACAAGTCGGTATTGTTTGATCAGGGCTATATTGCCGATAAATCGGGTCACAGCAGAGGCAGTACCGTTGATTTGACCTTGTTTGATATGGACACGGGCAAGGAGCTGGATATGGGAGGCACGTTCGATTATTTCGGAGAGCTGTCGCATCCGGACTATACCGGCGATCTGACTGACGAACAGATACAGAACAGAAATATCCTGCGGGATATAATGCTTGAAAACGGCTTCAAGCCGCTTGATACGGAATGGTGGCATTTCACCCTTGCGGACGAACCGTATCCCGATACCTATTTCGATTTTCCCGTAAGCGACGAATCTGTTGAAAATTAATAATTACCGGTATCGGACGGTAAAAAATAACAAATGCTTCGCGGGCATATATCTGCCGGCGAAAATTCAGACGAGGTGCAAATGAATGACAAATGAAAAAACATTGGGTAATAACCGAATAATACGGCGTTCCGTTACGAGAATGTTTCCGTCGTGTTTTCTGAGGATCCTGACCATAAACTTTTTAAGTATGGTTGACGCGATGCTCGCGGGATTTTTCTTCACTCCCACGCATATAGCGGCGATAGGAGTTGTAGCGCCCGTTACCATAATAGCGGCGGCGCTTATGAACGCCATAGGCGCGGGCGTGGAGGTTGGAATGAGCGTGGCGATAGGAGCGGGCGATAACGAAAAGGCGAACAGGATGTACTCGCTCGGCATGATCGCCTCGATAGTTCTTTGCGCGCTGTTTGTGGTCGGGTCGGAGGTGTTCGCGCACGCTATTGTCCGCCTCTGCGGCGCAAGCGAAGCCGAGGTCGAGGCTATCGCGGCGGTGTATTTGAGATTTGTCGCACCGTATTTTCTGTTCCTCGGAATAAAGTTCGTGTTCACGTCTGTCCTGAGCGTATACGGTTATCAGGCTGAGGTAACGCTGTCAACGGTCGTCGAGCTTGTTTTGAATCTGGGAATGTCTATAATACTCGCAAAATTCACGGGCTTCGGCGTAGCGGCGCTTGCAATGGGCTCATGGATCGCGACATTTATGAGTATGTTCTGCTGTATCGCGTCAATGAAGCGCAGGAAACTGCCTATAATGATCAAATTTTACCGATTTAAGCTTTCGGACGCGGCAAGCCTGTTCAAGTACGGTTTCCCGACCTCGGCGGACAAGTTTGCTGAGGGTCTTGCCGACAGCGTCATAAACAATATTTTGGCGGCTACGCTCGGCACCGCGGGACTTGCCGTGTACTCCGTTGTGAACAGCATACAGTATCTTATCCTTACCGCGTCCGACGGAATGCGCGCGGCGCTGTGTCCGATGATAGGAATATTCTCCGGAGCGCGCGACAAAAACGGAGTCAAGAGAACGCTTGCGGAAGGACTGAAAATTACATATGTTTTCGCGATAGCATGGCTTGCGATTATTCTGATTATGCTCAATCCACTGATAAGCGTTTACATGAACGGCAGCGGAGCGGAAGGAATGGAAAGCATTATCCGAACGGGCGTATATATTATTTCGCTGTTTACGCCGTTTATGCTCGTGGTGTATGTTATGATAGGATTCTACGAAGCGATAGACAGACCGTTGCTGTCAATAGCATTCGCGGCTGTGCCGGACTCGCTCATAATGCCGCTTGCGATGTTTATACTTGTTCCGACTTTGGGCTATAACGGCGTGTGGCTCGCGTACGGAAGCTGCGAGACGGTATTTCTTATAATTTTCGCTGTGCTGTTCGTTTTGAAAAAACGTACCTTGAAGCCGTCCGTTGACGATATGTTGTTCCTTGACGAGAGCATACGCGACAAAGTGCCGATGAAGGACATCAGCATACGATACAGCAATACGGATATAAGCGGCTTGTCGGCGGAAATTCAGCGCTTCCTGAAAAACAACGGCGCGGCGGCTCGCACAGCGTATATGAGCGCGCTCTGTCTTGAAGAGCTGGCGGCGGATTTTATCGCTCATTCGCAGATCACGAATGAGAAGATCAACGAAAACCGAGAGCTTATGGATATAAAGCTGTTCTCCGATGAAAATACGTTCCGTATAATAATCCGCAACACGGCAAAGAAGTATAATCCGCTCGATTTCCAATACGACCCCGAGGACTTCTCAAAAATAGGCGTGCATATGGCGCGGAAGGTAGCCGAGGAGATAAAATATAATTATGTGTACAGAATGAATATGATTACTATCGATATGAAGAAATAAGAAGTAAAAAAACGGAGCGCGATGCGCTCCGTTTTTTTTATTCAAAATCACAAATCGCTTATATCCGCTGGCTCGCAAAGCGGTTCCGCTTTGCCGTGCTCCCACACGAACAGCTTAGCGCTTGACGCATTCGCGGCTCCGTTAAATGTGAACGAAAACGCTTTTTCCGAGCCGCTTTCTATCGGCTCGCGCTGTGTTTTAACTCCGACAAGCGCGCCGTCCGCGTCATAGAGCGCCATTATAATGTCGGCGTCAACGTCTCCTGCCGTGTTTGCGACGCTCACGGCGAACGCGGCGCTGCCTCCCTCTTTAATACCGCGAACTATTTCCGCGTCCAATTCGCCTATTTTGAAATCGCGTTCATTGTAAGCGTAATCGCAAACTATAAATTCAAGAGTGCTTTCGTCAAGATCGGTTATGTCGAGCGTTATCTGCGCCCGCTTTTCCGCCTTGACGGGGACGTATGTCTCTTTGCCGCTTGCGTCCCATGCCCCCGCTCCCATGAGACAGCGGTTGTCGTTTGCCTCAAAGGACGCGTATTTTCTGCCGTTTTCCTCGTAAATTTTCGGATCGCTTATTTCGGGAGATTCGGAATCTATGTAAAATTTACATGTCTTTTCCTCTGTACGGCTTCGCTCGCTGTCATATGCTAATCTGCCCGACACTGTTACATAATAATCACCGTCCGGAAGATCCTCGGTGTCGATCGGGACCTTTGACATATAACCATTATTTGAGTCTTGACGCGCCAATCCATGGTCATACGGATTTTTGCTTATAATATTACCGCTTGAATCTTTGACCGTTACACTGACGTCTTTCAATGAACGCAGCATACGGATGTGTAAATAATAACAGTTTGCGAAAAGCCCGGAAAATCCGACATAGTCCTCGCTTTCGTACTCGTTTCTGTCCGGAGCGTCATCGTCCGCAAATATATTTGTGCCGAGCATTGTCGGCCCGTTGGCGAGATTTAACATTAAGCCGCCGTTTTCCTCGCTGCCGCCTTCCTCGAAATATAACGGAGTCATAGCGTCGAACGCTGTCCAATCGCCGTAGAAGCCGGTGTAGGGGATACTTGCTTTTGTTACGGAGCCGTCCTTTGACGAGAGGATCACATATCCGTCCACCCAAAAGCCGTTTGTGAAAATTTTCTTATTCGCGGCGGTCTGAGCACTGTCTAGCGTGAGATTTACAGTTATCTTTTTCTCGCCGCCCGCGGGGATTGTCACGCTTTCGGGCTTGTCCGATGTGAATTTGAGCGGCACGGAATCGGTGATCATATTTTTGCCGTCCTGTTCCTCGTAGTGGTCGGTAAACGCGTAAATTGTAATGTCGTCATAGGTTACGGCTTTGTCCGTAAGATTTTCCGCCGTAAAGGTCAGGGAGATGTTATCGTTAAGATTGTCTCCGAGACTAAGCTTCGATTTGCCCGTATCGCCCTTGAGGATTACCGGTATTTTCAGCGCGTCCGCAAGGTTTGCAAGCCCCGCGCCCTGACGTCTCGGCGATTCGGGGAGCGTCTTTTCCTCGTTCTGATAAACGATATCAGCCGAGCTCATAAGAATATTTTCCATCAGCGCGATTTTGTCCGAGCCCGTTATATCTGGAAAACGCGCGTCCGCGAAGCCGCTCATCAGAGCCATCGCGCCCGTTATCTGAGGAGCCGCCATTGACGTGCCGTTCTTGTTATCGTATGTGTCGTCGTTGAGCGAAGAAAATATTTTTCCGCCCGGGGCTGTGATTTCGGGCTTTAATTCGAGATCCGCATAAGTTCCCCAGTTTGTGAAATCAGACATTCCCGCGTCGGCGTTCGTTTCGTTATAAATAATTCTTTCATTAACGGTCTGAATCGTTTTGGTTTCGGCGTTTTTAAATTTTTCGCCGTAGGATTTACGCACCATTATACCCGGTATTTCATCGCTTGCGGTAGACACCCGCTCGTCTGACTCGTTACCTGATATAAATATTGCGCCGATCGCGCCCATTTCCAGCAATTTGCCGCTTTTAACCTCGCCGCCGGACGGCGCTATGCCTATTTTGCCGCTGATATCAACGGATTCAAACTCAGCCAATGTATCGCCGTAAACGTATTCACAGGGCTTATCCGCAAATTTATCCATAAACGCTTCCTCGTATACGGATATACTCAATTCCTCGCCGCCGAGCAAGAGAGTACCGCCTATGACCCATTTTTTGTCGGCATCGATCGATGCGACAGCCGTCGCGTTTGAAGAGCACGCCGGAGATGCTTTATAGCTGTAGTCGGGATTTTCGGCAGTTTCGGCGTACCTGTCCGAATTTCCTATGGCGCATATGGCTGCGATTCCGGCGTTTGTTAAATTGTTCACGGCTTTTTCATACAGAGGATCTTCGGCGCATATACCGCCAAAGCTCATATTAACGGCGCACACATCCATTTTTGATACGTCGTCCAATGCCGCCAAAATAGCGCTGTCATAAAATATTCCTTCATCGTCGCAGATTTTCATCAGCACAAGCTGAGCCTCCGGCGCCGCTCCCGAAAATGTCGTACCCTCAAAAACGCCGTTTTTGCCCGCCGCTATTCCGGCGACGTGCATGCCGTGCTCATCCGCCGTGGAGTATGTGTCGGCGTCGTTTGCGGAGTAATCGTACGCGAACGGGACCTTTGAGCTCTTGTAAACCTGATTTGCGGAAACGTTTATGTTAAGCTTGTTATTCTTGATAAAATCCTTTATATAATCCTTTGACAATCTCGGATTTTCCACGGGAGCCGATATAAATTCATGCCCGACGTCAAATTCGGTGTCGAGAATCGCTACGGCTTGCCCGCGCCCGTCGAAGCCGGCGTCATACATCGCCTGCGCGTTCATCATTTGAGCGCCGTAACCGGGCTCGCTTTCGCCGTCGGAAACAGGCTCCGTCGGGAGCTCATGCGCTTCGGATATATACACGTTTTTAACGCCGTCCGTCTTTTTTATTTTTTCAATATCTGTTTCGTAAGCGTCCATCGAGAAGCCGTTAAAGACGCTCGTATATGTAAAGCCGCCGTCCGCGTCCGCGTTTACGCGCTTTTCCACAGCCGACTTCACATTCGCCTGAGCGCTCAGAAGCCGCATTTCATATTCTTTCGCCTCGTCTGTTTTCATATATTCGACCGCGCCCGACCGAGCCGCTTTTTTCGTTTCGAGAAGCGGAGCGCCGTCTGTTTCGACGATAAGCGTAACCTTATCGCCTTTTGCCGCCGCGGGTATGTACGCCGCGCAGAAAAGCACCGCAGCCGACAGAACTGCGGAAATAAATCTCTTATTCATGTCTCAAGTCTCCTTTCAACAGTATTTTATCATATTTTTTCTCCGCTGTCCACTGCTGTTTGCGATGCGTAACATAATTATTAAGCCGTAAAGTAAAAATTTTCCGTTTCGCTGTGTTGTTTGCCGCGCCGAGAAAGGTGGCGCGGCGCGAAGTGATCAGCGACTTAGCATGTCTCCCTTGTTTTTTAATTATTTTCCGCCTGCATCTCGGCTTTTCGCGCTGCTGCCTCGAGTATGCCCTCCGCGTCTGCGCCTATAATATCAAGTCCTTCCGCGGAAATGAAAAAAGTTTCTTTTATGCCGTAAAACTCCCTTGACAGGGCGTCTGCGTATTGTACGGTTGCTCTTCTTTGTTTTCGGAGACGTGATAACATAGCGCCCCTTTAAACGCTGATACGATTTGTTGATGGTTAGTGTTTCAGCCTCAAAGTCAAAATCTTTTGGCGTAAGCGCAAGCATTTCACCCTCTCGTATGCCACACCAGTAGAGCATTTCAAAAGCGTAGAACGATAAAGGCTTGTCCATGATCGCTTCAGAGAATTTTTTGTATTCATCCAGCGTCCAAAACAACACCTCTTTTCGTTCCTCGCTGCCCATATTCCCTGCAATAGAAGCAGGATTTGACTGTAAGCCGTAATATCTTACGGCGTGATTAAACATTGCGCTGAGTTGATTATGGACTGTTTTTAGATACGTTGAGGAATAATTTCTGCCCCTTTTATCTTTCAATCCTCTAATCTCGTTCTGCCAATCCATCACATCTTTCGCCGCAATGTCGCACAAGCTGAGCTTACCGAAGTAAGGAATTATCTTTTTTTTGATAATGTTTTCTTTCGTAAGCCAAGTGTTTTCTTTTAATTTAGGTTTAATGTCCCTTTCGTAAAGCTCTGAAAACGCTTCAAAGCTCATTGTAACGTCAGCCTGTTTCCTCATTAAAAAGTTGCTTTCCCACTCTTGTGCCTCACGTTTGGTCTTAAATCCTCGCTTAAATTTTTGTTGACGCTCACCTTTCCAATCCGTATAACGGAACTGAACGTACCATGTGTTATTTTTTTCGTTCTTAAATGCACCCATAATCAGTTACTCCTTCCTTCATTTGGATTTGTTTTTGTTGAATAAATTCTTTCGTGGAAAAATTTTCTGTCAATTCTTCCGGGGATACAGATGCAGCCCGTCTCTTTCAGCTCTTTATTGAGCTTGCGGACGAGTTTGTACGCGTAGGAAACGGATACGCCCATCTCCTCTGCAACTTCTTCAACGCGTAAAAATATTTTTCCCTTCATATAAAGCACCTTACCTTCCTTTATTAAACTAAAATGTTTATACTGTCTTTATTATACTAAACTATTATGTTTATATCAAGAGGTTTTATATAAAATATTAAACAAATTTATTTATTATATCTTGACATTTCTTAAACATTTATGATATACTTTATCCATAACATATTGTAGGAGTTGAATTATTATGGCGATAGGCGAAAGAATACGCTTTATCCGCAATCTGCGCGGTATGACGCAGAAGTGGCTCGGTATTGCTGTCGGTTTCCCTGAAAAGTCCGCCGATATACGCATGGCGCAGTATGAATGTTCCACAAGAACGCCGAAAGAAAACGTAGTGAAATCGCTTGCGAACATTCTTGACGTTTCTCCTCTTGCGTTAGCGGTTCCCGACATTGACAGCGACTTTGGCTTAATGCACACTTTCTTTGCGATTGAAGATATACACGGCATTAAAGCATCACTCGAAAACGGCGAAGTAACGCTGCATTTCACCAATACCAAAACGCTCAATCCCGAATTGCTTCAAATGGTTTATCAATGGGCGGAGCAATCGGAGAAATATAACGCAGGTGAAATCTCCAAAGAAGAATACGACAAATGGCGTTATCATTATCCGGCTTTCGCCAACCTACAAGGCTATGTCAAAGCAACCCCGTCACAGGAGTTAAGCGATATGCTTGTAGCTGATCTTAAGGATAAAACCAACAAATAACGCAAAAAGGCATTACCGACCGCAAAAGTCGATAATGCCTTTTCTATATAAATGTAATCTTTACACCAAAGCCACCGGAAACTTACAATAAATGTGTTTTTCGACGTGCTATCATTTTGCTATCAAATCAAGTCTAAAATCCGATAAAACCGCATAATAACGCCGTTTCTGCCGGGCTGTCTACTATTCCCACTCGCTCCTGATAAAGAAATCTTAAACAATTCTGTTTAGAGATTTTATCACGAGGTATTGTAGTTA
>CANRJY010000029.1 GCA_947631085.1 uncultured Clostridia bacterium
AAAATAAGGGAAAGGAAGGCCGCTAACCCTCTCTGTCTCTGTTTCATACTAGAAACACCCCTTTTTTATATAAATGGATACGTTTCGTACGGATAGGCAATACACGGGCAAATAAAAAAATAATCTATAATTGTCCTTGGACATGGCGCTAAAAAACCAAGCTGACTTTATGTTATCAGCTTGGTTTTAGTGTCCCTGTGAATATGTTATTTAACTTTAGTGTCCCCTTTGATACTCTTCCAAAAATTTAGTGTCCCCCTCACTCAATTCTACTTTTTCAAGCATATCGGGACGCTTGTTGTATGTGTTGATAAGTGCCTGTTCATGCTTCCATTTTTCTATATTTGCGTGATGACCGGAAATAAGAATTTCGGGAATCTCGCGTTCATGCCATATCTGCGGGCGAGTATATTGCGGATATTCCAAAAGTCCGTTAAAATGAGATTCATTTTCGTATGAGCCCTCGCCCGCAAGAACACCCGGAATCAGGCGCGAAATTGTATCTATTACCGCCATAGCCGGTATTTCTCCGCCCGTCAGCACAAAATCACCTATTGACAGCTCCATATCGACTATCTCGTCGAGCACACGCTGGTCTACTCCCTCATAGTGACCGCAGAGAAGTATTATGTGTCCCTCGTGCGACAACACGACAGCCGTTTTCTGATTAAAAACCCTTCCCTGCGGGGACATATAAATCGTGAGCGGCTTGTAGTCCAGTTCCTTTGCCACAGACATGTACGCGTCGTAAATCGGCTGCGGAGTCATGAGCATTCCTCCACCGCCGCTGTAGGGATAGTCATCGGTTTTTCTGTGCTTGTCCGTCGAAAATTCGCGTATATCTATAAAATTAAGCTCGATTAAGCCGGCGTCCCTCGCCCGCCCGATAATACTGTCCCCGAGCACCGCTTCGAACATCGCCGGAAAAATCGTCAATACGTCAAATCTCATTATAAATCCTCTAATCCTTCCATCAGTTCAACAGTTACCATCTTGTTTTCAAGGTCAACCTTCTTTACGACATCATCTATCACGGGTATCAGCATATCCTTTTTCCCTTCGCGCTTCACGACGTAAATATCGTTTGCGCCGGTGTTGATAACATCGCAAATCTCCCCTATTCTCTCCCCTGTTTCTTTAACCACTTCAAGTCCAATTAAATCGGCGATATAGTAAACTCCCTCGGGCAGCTCGCCGAGAGTATCACGGTCGGCGGTAAGAACGAGATTTTTATAGGTTTCCGCCTCGTCTATACTGTTTATCTGCGCGAATTTTACTATTAAATTGTTTTTCTGATACTTTATATTTTTAATGTCCAACCGCTCACGCTCGCCGCCGCGCCGCTGTGCGTAGACATATTCTATATCCTCGAAATCGTCGGGATAGTCAGTCCACGGCACCACTTTAACTTCGCCGCGAAGTCCGTGCGTATTCACGATTTTTCCCACTTCCAAATAGTCCATAATTTTCCCTTTCCAAAATAAACAGCAACGGACTGTCCGCGTTACCGTGAACAGTCCTTTTCAATCACTGCAAAATATCTACCGACACTTTTTTGTTTTCACGGCTTGCCGCCGCTTTAACGACAGTTCTTATCGCTTTAGCGATCCTTCCCTGCTTACCGATTACCTTGCCCATATCGCTCTCGGCGACTCTGAGCTCAAGCGTTACCGACTGGTCGGCGTTGATAATCTCCTTAACGTTAACGTCATCGGGATAATCAACCAGCGACTTAGCTATTATTTCCAATACGTCTTTCATTTAGGTCTTTCCTCCAATTAGATAATGTTGGATTTCTTTAAAAGAGCCTTAACAGTATCAGTAGGCTGAGCACCGTTACCTATCCACTTCTTTGCCGCCTCCGCATCGATTTCAACAGTCGCGGGGTTTGTAAGAGGATTGTATGTGCCGATTTCCTCAATAAATCTGCCGTCTCTCGGGTATCTTGAATCCGCAACGACTACTCTGTAAAACGGAGCCTTCTTTGCGCCCAT
This sequence comes from uncultured Clostridia bacterium, assembly GCA_947631085.1. GTDB lineage: Bacteria > Bacillota > Clostridia > UBA1381 > UBA1381 > CANQXJ01. The sequence continues at coordinate 1,995 of CANRJY010000029.1, forward strand.
TCTTCTGAGTCTGATTTTTACCGCCATGTTTTTCACCTCCCGTTTTGATTGTGGTTTTTTATATAAAGTATATAGTATACCTTATTAACGCATTTTTCTTAACCGCTTCAGCATTCTTGTCTGCTTTCCGCTCGACATTTGCTTCATCATTTTCTGCATCTCGCCGAATTGCTTCAAAAGCTGGTTCACGTCCTGTACTCTCGTGCCGCTGCCCTGCGCTATTCTCACCTTGCGGCTCGCGCCGATTATACTCGGCTTTCTGCGTTCCTCCTGCGTCATTGACTGGATTATCGCTTCTATGTGAACCATGCGCTTCTCGTTTTCCTCGGTATCGACCATATCGAGCATTTTTTTGTCAATACCCGGCAGCATACCGAGTATCTGCGAAATCGAGCCCATTTTGCGGATTTGTCTGAACTGCTCCAAAAAGTCGTCGAGGTCAAACTGCTGCTTTCTTATTTTCGCTTCAAGCTCGCGCGCCTTTTTCTCGTCTATCTGCTCCTGCGCCTTGTCTATGAGCGTGAGCACGTCTCCCATGCCGAGTATTCGCGAAGCCATGCGGCTCGGGTGGAACTGCTCGAGGTCGCTCAGCTTCTCGCCGACTGACGCGTACTTTATCGGCTTTCCCGTAACCTGCTTGACTGACAGCGCCGCGCCGCCGCGCGTGTCGCCGTCGAGCTTCGAAAGGATAATTCCCGTAACGCCGAGCCTGTCGTTAAACGCTTTCGCAACATTCACCGCGTCCTGACCGGTCATAGCGTCAACAACGAGAAGCATCTCCGTAGGCTTTACCTCGGCTCTTATGAGGATAAGCTCGTTCATGAGCATATCGTCTATATGAAGCCGTCCCGCCGTGTCGAGTATCACGGGATCGTTGCCGTGCTTTATCGCGTGTTCGACAGCCTGACGCGCAATCTCAACCGGATTTATGTCCGCACCGAGCGAGAACACCGGAATTTGAATTTGGTCGCCCAGCACCTGTAACTGCTTTATCGCGGCAGGACGGTACACGTCACACGCGACCATAAGCGGGCGCTTGTCCATCGTCTTTCTGAGGTTCAGCGCGAGCTTTGCCGTTGCCGTGGTTTTACCCGCGCCCTGCAAGCCGCACATCATAATGACCGTCGGCGGCTTCGGCGAAAAATTCAGCTTTTCCGTTTCGCCGCCTATCATTTGCGTAAGCTCGTCGTTTACTATTTTTACAAGCTGCTGCGCGGGAGTAAGCGATTCCATTATCTCCTGACCGAGCGCCTTTTCCGAAACGACGTTCACGAAGTCCTTTACGACCTTGAAATTAACGTCCGCCTCCAGAAGCGCCAGCTTTATTTCGCGCATAGCGTCCTTGATGTCCTTTTCGCTCAGCTTGCCCTTTCCTCTGAGCTTTTTGAATACGCCCTGCAGCTTATCGCCCAAGCTCTCAAATGCCATGCCGCTCTCCCTTTCCCGTTATAAATATTCCGTAAGCTCCTCCGCGAGGGTTTTAAGTCTTTTTAAATCCTCCGCGCCGAGCGTTTCTCTGTCCGTTATCTCGTTGATTTCCTTTATACGCGCGCTCATATCCGAAAAACGCTTCGCAAGACCGAGCTTTTCCTCAAGCTCGAAAAGCTGCTTTTCGCCGCGCTTTATAAAGTCGCGCACGCCCTGACGGCTTATCTCCGCCTCCTCCGCGATTTCCGCGAGCGACAGATCCTGATTGTAGTACATATCCATCGCCGCGTACTGCTTCTCTGTGAGAAGCTGTCCGTAAAAGTCCATCAGAACGGTTACATTCAAGTCCTTACCCATATGATCACCTGTAAAGATAAAACACTTTACACACTATTTTACAGTAAAAACAGCTATTTGTCAATAGCTGTTTTTCGAAAATTTATATAATTTTATCAAAATTCCCTTCGATACTTTGTGCAAGTTCACAAAACTCGTTGTAATCGAGCAGACGATTTATCACGTCGAGCAGCATATTCGCCGAGATTTTCGCGGGAAGTCCGAGTTCTTTCGCGAACAAATCACGCTTCGCCGAGCTGTCCTCGCCGCCCGACAAACCGAGCTTATACATATCCGCCTTAGTTACCGCTCTGCCCTCGCGCGGAGCTTTAACGCTTTCGTCGATCTCGCAGCCCGCGTTTTTTAGAGCTTCCATTATAATATCGTCGTTTATGCCCTCGACGCCGAGAAGCCCCTCCTTTCCGGCGGTCTGCTTGCGTTTTTCCTTGCCCTTTATATCGGGAATATACGCGTGCTTGACCTGCTCGGGCGGGAGCGACTGCTTTATGAAATTCCGTATCTTAAAGCCCGCGCTATCGGAGTCGGTGAGAATTACGATTCCCGTTTTCGCGGCTAAATTCTTTATCGTGTCCAGCAGCGCCTTGTTGTTGAATACGCTGAAGCCGTGCGTCGTTATTATCACGCCGTCGATAAAGCGCGACAGCTTGATTTTGTCGTACACGCCCTCGACAACGATTGTTTCCTTTATTTTGTACATGGAAATACACCTCGCGTACATTATAATATAAAATGCGAAAAAAATCAATCATCAGCTGAAAAACCGCCTTTTCGAGGCGGTTTTCAACTGATATCGGGCGCGTCTTTACGCAGTGGCTTTGGCTTTGTCGAGACTTTCTATTATGTAATCCTCCACCACATCGCGAAGGCTCACCGGCGTTACCTTGTTGCGAATAAGAAGCTGCACAAATTCCTCCGCGTCTCTAAGGCGATAAAATACGTTATTTATTTGCTTCATTTCAACGGACTTGCCTCCGCCGTCAAAAAGCGAAGTCATTTTGATTTTTATTCCGTACCGCATTAAATCCGTATAGTCCTGTGAAATCTTTTCGGGAATAAGATAATATTCTATTCTCATCTCATAGGTACTGTTCAACGCTGCTCTGCCGTAAAGTATTTCATCTTCCATAATTTTATCTCTCCTTCCCTTGATATATAAATTATAATATAAAACGACACAATATTCCAGCACTTTACACCGCACATTCCGACATAAACTCCCCGCGTTTTCTCTCTTCGATTTTTTTCGAAAATTTTTACGGTAAAAAACACAAAAACGCCGTCGAAATACGCTTTGCCGTGTCGAAAACAAGCATACGAAAGTTGGCTCCCGCCCGCCGCCAAACAACTCACCAAATATTATATGTGGCGATTTTTTAAATATTCCGAAAAAAATTTAAAATAAGACTTGCAGTTTATGAAAAAATATATTATAATATCCTATAAGCGTTACCTGAATCAGAAACGCTTAACAGAGCCTTACCGCATAACGCCGCGGAGAGATATTCTCACTGCGGATTTATTGCGGCAGACAGGTAAAATTTGAATTGACGGCGATGATGACCGAGCCCGTGCGATTGAAGCCCGTGAACCTTGTCAGGCGGGGAACCGAGCAGCAATAAGCGGTGTCTTTGATGTGTTACGGTAAACTCGGTCGGAGCCTTTATTTGAAGTATAACGCCTCGTCAGGCGTTTTTTGGTGTAATGCGAAAGGAAATTTTTATGGAGCATCAGGCTATTTACCGTAAATGGCGTCCGACGGTATTTGAGGATATAGTCGGTCAGAACCATATTACGAAAACATTGAAAAACCAAATCGTAAATAATAAAATAGGTCACGCTTATCTTTTCTGCGGTACACGCGGAACAGGAAAAACCACCTGTGCGAAGGTTTTTTCGCGTGCCGTAAACTGTCTTGATCCGCATGACGGAAGCCCCTGCAACGAATGCGAGGTCTGCCGCGGAATACTTGACGGCTCCATAATGGACGTGAAGGAAATCGACGCAGCTTCCAATAACGGCGTTGACAATATCCGCGAAATCCGCGACGATGTACGCTATATGGCGGCGAACGCCAAGTACACCGTCTATATAATAGACGAAGTCCATATGCTCTCAACGGGCGCGTTCAACGCGCTCTTAAAAACGCTCGAGGAACCGCCCGAGCATGTAATATTCATATTGGCGACAACCGAAGCGCATAAGGTGCCGCAGACAATTCTCTCGCGCTGCCAGCGTTTTGATTTCAAACGTATAAAACCGGGCGATATAATCCTCAGAATGAGAGAAATAGCTCACGGCGACGGGCTGAGTATTTCCGACGGCGCGTATAATATGCTCGCGCGGCTCGCGGACGGCTCTATGCGCGACGGACTTAGCATTCTCGAGCGCGTAATCTCCGCCTGCGGCAACACAATCAACGAGGACGATATCATAAGCACGCTCGGCATATCGCCGATGGACGCGGTTTTCAGCGTCACTGACGCGGTGATAGCCGGCAACGTCGATAAACTCCTGTCAGTCATCAACGACATAGTCGCGGACGGCAAGGATTTAAAGGTATTCATCGGCTCGCTCATAAAACATTTCCGCGATCTCATGATCTGCAAGGTCAGCGCAAGCCCCGAAGGGCTGCTCGACTACAGCGCGGAGGATTTGGTAAAAATCAAATCTCAAAGCGACCGGCTCACATTTGAGAAAATTTCCAACGCCGTTTCGCTTCTGTCGGACGCGGAGGCGGACACAAAATGGGTCAAGTCGCCGCGCGTTATATATGAGCTTGCTCTGATAAAGCTGGCGCGTCCCGAAACGGACAACACTCCCGAGGCGCTTATGGACCGGCTCACTTCTATGGAGACATCCCTCAGCGCAGGCGGCGCGGATCCGTCCATAGAAAGACGGCTGAGCGCCGTGGAGGAAAAGCTAAAAAACGGCATGGTAACCTCCCCCGCCGCGGAACCGAAGGCCGAGCAAAAACAGGAAAACAAAAAAAAGCCGCCGATAAGGCTTTATAACCCCATTCCCGAAGGCGATTTGAACAGCGATAATCCGATAGTTAAAATCGCGAAAAACTGGAATAATATATCTCGGTCAATAGGCAATTCCGCTCCGTTTTTGAGGGGACAGCTTATAAACCGACAAATCACCATTGACGCGGACGGCATTATCCTGCTTTTCAAGCGCGAGGAACAGGGCTCATACGGGATACTTAAAAGCTTCAAGGATAAGCTTCAGCGCGCCTTTGAAAAGGCGTCCGGCAGTAAATACGCCGTAAAGCTCGCGTATGAGGACGAGCTTGAGGATAAGCTCGTAGATTTTTGGAGTCTAAAGCCCAAGGATACAGAAAGTGAAGAAACTTCAGAGCCGCAGTCGGCCGACCCGCTCGACAATATAGCCCGTAATTTCGGCGAAATAATAGAAAATACGGATGACAGCGAGTTTATAGGCTACAACGCAAGCGATGATAATTTTACTCAATCCGCTTTTGATTATGACGAGCACGAAGAATTTTTGGAAGATAATGAATTATCAAACGATAATGAATAATAAATATCAGAGAAAAGAGGTAAATTAAAATGGGAAAATACAAAGGATTTGCAGGTTCGGGAATGAATCAGAACAGAAATATGAGCAACGTGGTAAAGCAGGCTCAAAAGATGCAGGAGGAAATGGAAAGAGTGCAGGCGGAGCTTGAGGATAAGACCGTAGAGGCTACCTCCGGCGGCGGTATGGTAACCGTGACGGCGAACGGCAAGAAAGAAATCCTTTCAATAAAAATTCAGCCCGAAGCGGTTGACCCCGACGACGTTGAAACACTTGAAGATCTTGTCCTTGTAGCCGTAAACGACGCGATAAAGCAGGCGGACGACATGATGGCGGAGGGCATGGGCGCTGTTACCGGCGGACTCAGCATCCCCGGATTATTCTGATTGCCATGTACACAGGTTCTATAGAAGGTCTTATTGAAATTTTCGAATCGTTTCCCGGCATCGGCAGAAAAAGCGCCGAGAGAATGGCGTTCCATGTGCTGGAACATATGTCGCCCGAGGAAACGCATCGAATGGCTGAAAAAATTATTGAAACAAAATCAAATATATGCTTCTGCGAATCATGCCAGAACTTAACCGACGTAAGCCCATGCAAGATATGCTCGTCATTAAAGCGCGACCGCAGCACCATATGCGTTGTGGAAAGCCCAAAGGATGTTTCGACGATTGAAAACACAAACGAATACAACGGCTTATATCACGTTCTCCACGGCGCGCTCTCGCCTATGGACAATATAACTCCCGACGATTTAAAGATAAACGAGTTGCTTCTGCGTCTGACGGACGGCACCGTAAAGGAAGTAATAATGGCGACAAATCCCACCGTGGTCGGTACGGCGACCGCAGTGTATATTTCAAAGCTTTTAGCGCCGTTTGATGTGGTGGTAACCCGAATAGCGCACGGCATACCGATAGGCAGCGACCTTGAATACGCCGATAAAATCACGCTTATAAAAGCCATAGAGGGCAGACAGGAAATGAAGTAATTTCTTTCAAAAAAATGAAAAAAACACTTGACAAATTATATGATTTTTGGTATCATATCATTTGTCAGTGACGTTGCGGATTTGTGTAAAGGTAGCACTAACGACTCTGACTCGTTCTGTCCGGGTTCGAATCCTGGATCCGCAGCCATAAAAATTTACCGCATAAATGCTCTAAAATCAAGTATTTATGCGGTTTTTTATTTACCTTCCAAAAAGTTTGTAAAAAGTTAAGGATTAGCTGTATTTTCTCCTTAACGCCGGCAATACTAATTGCAAAGGAGGCGTTATTATGAGCAAAAACAAAAAGAAGCCCTTAATCAAGGCTTCCGACCATTATAACGGTGAAATGTATGATGATCCCATGTTTGACTACGATGCCGCTAACACTATAAGCCATATGGAATGTACCGGTCTTATCCCGCGCGGTCCCGTCAGCGAGGACGAGCGCGAAGCGTACAGCGACATTATGAACTACTCGCCGGATGATATAAATATTTATAACATTCCGCACGAGCACAATCTGTAATTTTTCTCCGGCGCGGGGTGCGTTTTAAAGCCGTATTCCGCGCTTTTTATTTTTTCACAATTTACTTGACAAATTAACATTATTTTGGCATAATAATATTATATATTTTAAATTTTTATCTAATTTGCACTAAAAGGAGAAAATTATGGACGGCAAAAATACTATTATAACCAAAAAAAGTCATTTATATGGGTTTGATTATCTGCGTGTTATTCTTTGTATAGGCGTAATTGCGCTTCACACAAATATTTTTTCGGTTCCGAATCAATATGTAGGAATTGATCCCGCAAATCCGTGGTATTATAAACTTATTGTATATAATTATTTTTGGTGCGCAGTACCAACCTTCTATACGCTTTCTCTCTTCCTTTTTTTCAGGCATCTCAGAAGCGAAAAAGCGCAATCGGAATATATAAGCAAACGTTTAAAAAAATTGACGATAATTTATATATTTTGGGCGATCGTTGACTTGGTTCTCCTTAACAGAGGCGATGTGCTTCATGTTTTTGCAAACATTAATTTCCAGCAATTTGTTTTGCTGCTAATGAGCAACGGTACAATAGCATATTTTCTGTTCAATTTAATTTATTTGACCGCCGGATCTGCTGCTTTGCATATGTTTATTGGTAATTCCCCATTAAAAACATGGAAAAAGATCGTATTATGTATACTTGGCATTTTAAGTTTGATTTGTATGCAAAATACTACAAGTATCGCTGCAAAACTGACAGGCAGTTTGGAGTTTTCACAGCAACTTAGTTTTAACAATCCATTCCTGTTTTTCCCATATATATTCACGGCATACCTGCTGAATGTAATTATTGAAAATCCGAAGTTGATACGTCCGAGCGCCGCAATAATGCTTGCAGGATGGATAATTTTTGCCATAGCCGATTATATAATGCGCGTCAACGGGTTATTCGATATGAACAACCAAAATTATGAATCACTTGGTCGAATTTCATTGGTTTTCGAAAGCAGTTTGCTTGTGCTGATCTTCTACGTTTTATCCACAAGAATTGACAAAGTTCCGCTCATGATACAAAAAATGTCTGAAGCGTCAATGACTGTATACATTACCCATACAATCATTTATAACTATATTTTAATAAGCTTTACCACTATCGGAGTAGAATTAACCGGTCTTTCAGTATTTCTTTTGGTATTTCTGATTTCAATGCTATTCGCGATAGTTATAAAAAATGTAAAAGGTCTTATTTAGCATATTATAACATTCCGCACGAGCACAATCTGTAATTTTTCTCCGGCGCGGGGTGCGTTTTAAAGCCGTATTCCGCTCCGTTGTATTTTATTGTACCGCTCAGAACGGAAAAACCGCTAAGGGACATTCCAAGCCCTTTCCCGACAGCTTTTACAAAGCTTTCTTTCTTTACCCATATTTCAAAAAAATCGCCGCCGCTTTTGAGATACTCGACTTCCTCAGGCGAGAAAAATCTCTCCGCGAGTCTCATATCCGGCTCGGCGCATTTTTGTATATCGATCCCTATCGGCTTGTCCGATACCGCGCATACCGCGTATTTTCCCGAATGTGATAGGTTTACATAAAATTTGCTGTTCGGTATAAACAACTTTCCGTTTTCATCGGTTTCCCATATGACGGGACGCTTTATTTCGGGCGCAACGATATCAAGCGCGTGATTTAACAAAAGCTCCGCGCCTATTGACTGCTTTTTTGCTTCCTCTTTTTTCAAGCGCGATATTTTTTCCAACCGCCTCTGTGACATTTGCGCCAATAAGGTTTCATCCGTCGGATTAATTGCGGATACATCCATCAAATACACGCCGCGCATCAGTTTATATCTCCTATCTCGTACATAATCATGGCGAGAACAGCCTCACCCGCCGTTTCGGTGCGCAGTATGCGTCTGCCGAGCGTAACAGTGGGTATTCCGGCATTTTTCAGCTTCTCGATTTCGCTTTTATCAAATCCACCCTCCGGCCCTATAATAAATCCCACCTTTTTCGGTGCTTTTTGGGCGGTCAAAATATCCTTTAAGCGCGTGTTTTCCTCGCACTCATACGGAGCGAAGCATATATCGCATTTCTTCAGCTGCGAAACAGCCTCGTCGAGAGTTACCGGCATGGTTATTTCGGGAATTATTCCTCTCCCCGACTGCTTTGCCGCCGCCTCGGCGATTTTTCTCCAGCGCAGAGTTTTCTTTTCCTCGGCTTTTTTTCCGTCAAGCTTCACCACGCACCGCGAAAGAGCGCACGGAACAATCCGCGATATGCCCAGCTCGACTGTTTTTTGTATGATATATTCCATTTTCGACGCTTTGGGCAATCCCTGAAAGAGCGTGACCTCAATTTCCGGTTCCGTGTTATTTTTACTTTGCGATATTATTTCGCATACTGTTTTTTTATCGTCCGCCTCGCAAATTCTCGCGTTATAATCAATGCCGCGCCCGTCGCAGACCGTGATGATGTCGCCCTTTCCGAGACGAAGCACGCGCGAGATATGCGCCGCGTCGCCTGTGTCGATTATTATTTTATCATCGGTTATTTTACTGCGGTCAACAAAAAACTTCGGCATCACAGTACACCTCCGATTACTCTTTCGAAATTTTTATGACTTATCTTTTCAATCTGCTCCTCGCTGTAATTCATTCCGAGCAGCCTGTCGAAAATTTTATATAAATCCTCACAGCCCGCAAATCCGTCCGGCAGATAGCTCACGCCGTCAAAATCCGCGCCTATTCCTATATGATTTTCACCGCCGAGCGACATAAAATGCTCTATATGCCGAATTATATCATCCAAATCCGCATTTTTGCTCTCATTGAGAAACGGCGGGTAAAGATTGATCCCGACGCATCCTCCCGATTGGCATATCACATTAAACTGCTCGTCGGTCAGATTTCTCGGATGCGCGCATACCGCGCGGGAATTAGAGTGAGTCGCGATAAACGGCAGCCGAGTAAGCGCGGCTATGTCGTAAAAGGATTTGTCATTGAGATGCGACGCGTCGGCGAGGATGCCCAGTCTGTTCATTTCCCCGACCACACGCGCGCCGAACGTGGTCAGACCCTTGCTCTTATCCGGCTCATGAACTCCGGCGGCGATGTGGTTTGAAAAGTTCCAGGTGAGCGCTATAATACGCACTCCGAGTCTGTAGAAATTTTCGAGAGCCGCCAAATCGTAAATCGGCTCGCCGCCTTCCATACTCAATATCATTCCATGCTTGTCAAGACCGCTTCCATAAAACGCGCCGATCAAATCAAGGCATCGTTCAAGCGCGTGTTCTTTGTAAATCGGATTTATATAGCAGCCGAAAACCTGCGTGTATGATTTATATTTTCCCATCCGCGACAAATCGAGCTGACAGTCATTTTTTTCGATTGCCTTACCGTCGTCGCGTACGCAGCAGAGCGTGTCACAATGCGCGTCAAAAACGGAATATTCCATAATTACCTCCGTCAAAATGCGTTTTCAATATGATTTATTTTTGTTACATAAAACTCGCCGTATTCGAGCTTATAAAAAACCTCTATAACGTCAAACCGCATTTCAAATTCCTCCGAGCGCATAAAAGCAAGCGCGGCATGACGTATTCTGTTCTGCTTCCTGTAATCCACATACTGCGACGGCTCGCCGTGAATATTATTCTTCCGCGTTTTTACCTCCACAAAAACGGTACATTCGTCCTTTTCTGCAATTATGTCAACCTCCGCTGTTCGCAGGAGATAATTTTTTTCAACTATATTATACCCGTTCGCGCGAAGATAATTTTCCGCGGCGGTCTCGCCGAGCGCGCCTATTTCCTTTGTGTTCATGATTTATCACCCAACAGCTTCTTAAGAAAAGTCCGCCTGTGAATCGGGCAGGGACCATATTTTAAAATCGCTTCGGTATGCGCCGCCGTGCCGTAGCCCTTGTGCTTTTCAAAGCCGTATTGCGGGTATTTCTCCGCCATTTCGGTTATATACCTGTCACGGCTCACCTTTGCCAAAATCGACGCCGCCGCTATCGAAATGCTTTTCGCGTCGCCTTTTACCACCGTCTCATGCGGAATTTCCATACCGCTTATCCTGTTGCCGTCGATAAGAACATAATCGGGCTTTATTTTCAGATTGTCAACGGCGCCGTTCATCGCCTCGAATGTCGCGTTTAAAATATTTATATCGTCGATTCTCTTTTCATCGATGCTGAAAACACTGTACGCCAAAGCGGTATCGATTATGATATCAAACAGCTCCTCCCGCCGCTTTTCGGACAGTTTTTTTGAATCGTTTATACCCGCTATAAACGTGTTCTCCGGCAGTATTACGGCCGCCGCGTATACGGGTCCCGCAAGCGGACCACGTCCCGCTTCGTCAACGCCGGCGATATACTTTATCCCGCTCGCGCGCAGGTCGTTTTCAATCTCGTTCATCGCCGCCACACGCGCGCGTTCTTCCTCCTCGGTTAGCCTTCTAGGCATTTTCTCATCCTCCGTTTCAATATCTCGCAGATATATTCATGCGGATAAAAGTATGAACGTCCGTAAAAGACGTTCATTTTTCTGTATTCGTCATCTGTGTGTCAGATATTTTCATTTCTGCCCGCAGCCCTGCCTCTCGCATTTTCCATATCGGTGTCGCCGTCCTCGTCATCGGTGTCGTTATTTCCGGTATCGGTATCATTATCGGAAGAATTGACCGACGTACCCGACGATGAACTTTTGCCGAACGCCTTTTGAATATCCGAAAGACACTTTATATAATACGGTTTTCCAAAGTGTATGCCGTCGGAAGCCGCTCCCTCGGGCAGATATCCGTTATCGGCTATGCCGTTAAATATATCGGCAAAATTTACATTGGTCGTCTGCGCCACGGAGCGTATAACTCGGTTTAGCTTTATAATATTCTCATTCGTAAGTCCGTTTTCTGCCGCGTCTGAAATGGTTTTTGACACCGGCGTGGCAGACAGCAGATATATCTGCGCGGACGGCTGATATTCCTTGACCGCCTTAACCAAATCGATGTAATTTTCTTCAAATCCGTCAGTATCGGTTTCTATCTCATTTTCACCGAACATCAAAAAGACCTTATCATAGCTGTCGTTTTCCAAATACTCGACTGACGCTTCGCCGGACGAGCCGTTCAAGGCTTCCTCTATGCTCAATCCTATCCTCGATATATAATCCGCCCCGTCGATAAGCCCGTAGGACGCCATAGTTTCTATAAATGTGTTACCGAAAAATACCGAGTCGGAATAGAAACTTTGATTTATCGCATCAACAGTAAGCCCGTCAATCAAAGGATTGGCGCTCACTCCCGCAAGAGCGTTGGGGTCGGTCGTCGCGGATGCCGTCAGAGCGGCTTCCTCTTCCGCCTTTTTCTGAGCATTTTTCTCGCTTATACCGCTGACACAGCTCCTTACGGCTAATGTTACGATAAGGACTATAACCGCCAAAATGACAAGAAGCACGATACGGCGTATCATTATGCGCTTCCTTTTATACTCGCGTTCTCTTTTGGCGCGTCTTTTTCTTATTTCCTCTATTCTTGCTCTATTGTCTGAATTTCTGTCCATACTTTAACCTTTACTCTATTTTTGAAACTATTTCCCGTATTTCGTTATACTTTTGTTTCATCTGCTCAATTTGATTCTTTATAAGCTCCGCCGCCGCGGCGCTTCTGTCGTTTCTGATTTCCTCGGTTATATCACAGCTGAGTTTGTATATGGGGGTAAGACTCATATTGCCCGCGGTACCCTTAAGCGTGTGAACGCCCGTAAAAACTCCGTCAAGATCGCCGCGCTCGTAGGCCTCTATCGTTTGAGCGAATACCTCGTCCTGAAAAAACTTTTTAAGAAATTTCGCGTACATCGCATCGCGGCCCATGAATCTCTCTATTCCCTCGTTAACGTCTACACCCGCGTTTTGCAGCATTGATTTTATACTTTCATCCATATTTTTATACCTCTCAATTATAATAATATAATTATATCAGAATATACATTTTTTTTCAATACATTTTTACTTTATGTTATACAAAAAAAGAATGGATGCTATCCATTCTTTTGGTTATATTTTTATATATAGCATACAGACTCGTCAAGGTCTATCTCGTGCGGCTCTTTTTCGGTGTTCCTGTGTCCGAGCGCGATCGCTATCGCGAACTCGTAATTCTCGGGGAACTTCAGCGCTTTAGCGAAATATTCCTTCTTCGCGCCGCTCATAGCGCCGTTGATTATGCCTATGATAAGACTTCCCAAGCCCATTGACTGCGCCGCGAGCGATATGTTTTCGACCGCGATCCCCGCGTCGAGCTTGTTCCAGAAAAAGTCCTTGTCAACGCTTAAAATAAGCACTGTCGGCGCGCTGTAATAAAAATTATTCGGATTTGCGAGTATCTTCGCTTTTGTTTCCTCGTCCGCGTTCGCCGCGAGGAGCATATTTTTTTCATTATCAATTTCCGCGAGTATCGGATTTTCGCCGTCGACCACGGTTATATGAACCTCGCGCATATTTCTCGCCGTCGGAGCCTGCAAGCCCGCCTTGACGAGCGCCGTTATTTCTTCGTTTGTGAGTTTTTCCGCCGTGTACGCTCTTATCGAGCTTCTTTCCTCAATAGCCTTTAAAACGTCATTCATTTTATTCCCTTCTCTCTTTTATTACGCTTCTTCGAGCAGTTTTTCCGCGCTCGCGAGCTTCACGCATACCGCAAGCACGTTGCAGGCTTGCTGTAATTCCTCGTTTGACGGATATGTAGGCGCTATTCTGATGTTCGAATCGTGCGGATCCTTTCCGTACGGATATGTAGCTCCCGCGCCTGTCATTATAACTCCCGCATCCTTGCAGAGCGCGACAACGCGTTTCGCACAGCCGTCGAGCGTGTCGAGCGAGATAAAGTATCCACCCTTCGGGTTTGTCCATCTTGCTATTTCAAGTCCGCCAAGCTCCTTTTCGAGCGTGTCGAGGACTATTTTAAACTTCGGTCTTAAAATCGCCGCATGCTTTTTCATGTGGTTTACCATGCCGTCGAAATCCTTGAAAAATCTCGCGTGACGAAGCTGATTGAGCTTGTCGTGACCGATAGTTTGAATACTTAACTGCTTGCGGATAAAGTCCAGATTTGCCTTCGACGCGGAAATCGCCGCTATGCCCGAGCCGGGGAACGTGACCTTCGACGTTGAACAGAATTTATACACCATATCGGGATTTCCCGCCTTAGCGCATTCCTCTAAGATTTCCAGCAGATAATCCTGGTCGTCGTCATAAAGATGATGTATGCCGTAGGCGTTGTCCCAGTAAATTCTGAAATCCTCCGCCGCGGGCTTCAATCTCGCGAAGCGTCTTACGACCTCGTCCGAATACGAAATTCCCGTCGGATTTGAATATTTCGGCACGCACCATATACCCTTTATCGCCGCATCCTCCGAAACGAGCTTTTCAACCATATCCATATCGGGTCCGTCCGGATTCATCGGCACGTTTATCATCTCTATCCCGAAAAACTCAGTAATAGCAAAGTGCCTGTCATAGCCCGGAACGGGACAGAGAAACTTCACCTTGTCCAGCTTCGCCCACGGAGTAGAACCCATAACGCCATGCGTCATAGAGCGCGCTACCGTGTCGTACATTATGTTAAGACTTGAATTTCCGTAGATTATGATATTGTCAACGGGACACTCTATCATGGCGCTCAAAAGCCGTTTCGCTTCGATTATACCGTCGAGCACGCCGTAGTTGCGGCAGTCTATGCCCTCCTCGCCCACCATCGCGTGCGAGCGGCTAAGAGTGTCGATCATTTCCATAGAAATATCGAGCTGTTCCGTATTCGGCTTTCCGCGCGACATATCGAGCTTCAGCCCCATCGCCTTATATTCCTCGTACTGCTTTTGCGCGTCCTGTTTTACCTTCAATAATTCCTCTTTTGATAACTGCTTATATGACATAAAACCATTCCCTTCTCAAAAACTACAAGAATTATACCATAAAAGTCGGGTGTTAGTCAATATTTACTTGAATATTAACGCAGATTTTATGTCATTATGCAAATATTATTCACCCGCTATTTTCCCACGACCGCGCCGAGCAGACCGGATATGATTATTCCCGCCGTGAGCGTCAGAAAATGCGTATTGAAATGCAGCTCGCGGTTTATAAGCGCGGACACGGCGACAAGTATCGCGAGATATATAACACTTACGATAAGCGAATGAAGAAGTATCTTATTCTCGCTCGCCTTCGCCACCGCAAGCGAGCCCACAAACACTCCTATCACCACTCCCGCGTAAACTCCGACCGTCACAATGCGCTCGTCGGGATTACCGAAATACGACAAAAGCGCGAACACTATAATAAACAGAAGCGTGATGATAAACGCGAACAGCGAGCCTCTGACAATTCCTTTTACGTTCATAAAAAATCAACCTCCGCAACATATTCTAATAAAATATATTACGAAGGTTGTTTTATTATGCTGTTTTTTTATCAGTTCGACTTTTTGACCTCAACGGTCTTTATCGCGTCTCTTTCGAGCTTGATAAACGATTTCTCTCCTTCCGTTCCGATATTGCCCGTTTCGAGAATTACGAAATCGTCCTTGATTTTAACGACCTTTCCGCAAATACCGCCGATCGAGGCAACCTTATCGCCGACCTTCAGCGCGTTTATCATATCCTTTGTTTCCTTTTCGCGCTTTCTCTGCGGACGGATCATCATAAAATATAAAAGAACGATGATAAGAACCAGAGGAAGAAGGCTCACTATAGTGCTCATTACCGGCGAAACCGGTCCTGCAGGTCCGTTCGCGGCTGCCGCTCCGGCAGCTGTACCCGCGTTTTCGGCGGCGTATACCGCTGTCTGAAATAAATTAAGCATATCTTATTCTCCAATCTGTAAATTTTTGTACATAAAGTATTATACTATCTTCCGTCGGAAATTGCAAGCATTTTCTTCTTTTTTATTATATTGTTCAAATACATTAAAAATGCGGACATATACTGCAAAGCGAATCAAACCAAAAAAACGTATACCGCTGAGAAATATGTTTAATTTTACATGCCGCGGCACTGTTTTACACATATTATATATATTGACTTATATTCGTAATTGTGGTAAAATATTTTATAGCTTAGCTTAGCTTATCTTATCCACACAGGGGGGAATTTATTATGTTGAATATCAAAAAAATCGCGGTTTGTTTTCTTTCGGCTGCTGTTTGCGTTATCGGCTCTGCTGCTGCCGCGTCCGAAATTGCCGAAAACACGCCGCTGCCCGAAATACGCGACGGCGTAACACAACCTATCGAAGGGGCGCAAAATTCAGAAGCATCGGACTCGCTCAATCCCGATATTGAGCTTATAAGCGGCGGAACGGAAGGTTCACCCGAATCGCAGGTAACGGATACTCCCGAGCAAACTGTTCAGCCGGAGCAAACGGAGCAACCCGCCGAGGAAAATCCGTTTTTAACAACAAAGCTTAATGTTGAATTAAAAATGAACACAAATCCCAACAAATTTCCTATTGGCGCGAATGTATTGATCGATATTTACAATACAGCCGGCGAGCTTGTCACAAACGGTATAGGATGGGTTGATAAGTCTACCGAATCAATTACATATCATTTTGAAATTCCCGAATATTGTCTCGGTGAAACATACCGCGTGCGTCTTGTGAGCGGTCTGCAGACATTGAAGCTCAACGGCGAAACAATAGGTCCCGGCGGCGAGCTTACGCTTCAGACGTACGGCTACAAAGACGAAAACGGTCAGATCGTATCCGGAAATACCTTCTCCCTTGAAGGCGAACTGGAATATGAAACGGACATTTATATTTATACAAACAACACTCTCATGAATCTTACGCCGCGCGCGCGTCTTGTCGATGATTATACTATGATTCCGATCAGGCAAGTCGCTGAGGCGATAGGACTCAAGGTTAATTACGACGCTTCGTCCGACAGTGTTACATGCTCCGTGGGCAACAAGTCAATTACTTTCTATGCAGGTACGACGTCCGCGGTATTTTTCGGCGAGCCGTACACCACGGCATATCCTACAAGATATATCGACGGTTCTCTCTACATTCCCGTGCGTCCGATGGCGGAAGCGTTCGGCTGCACTGTCGAGGCTCTCGACTTCGGCGATCATTTTGACGTTATAATAGGTCCGTCACCGATGGTAAAAGAATTTCGCGAATCGAGTCCCGTAAACAGCCTAGGTATTTCAAGCCGCACACCGTATCTTATTTGGATTTCAAAATCCGAGTATAAGGTGCGCGTATATTTGGGCGAACAATATAACTGGGAGCTTATAAACACCTTCGACTGCGCCATAGGCGCTCCGAACACGCCCACAATTACCGGTCAATACGAATACATCGAACGTTTGAGCAGCTGGGACTACGACACCTATTATGTAGGTCCGGTAATGCGCTTCTACAACGGATACGCGCTTCATTCAACGCTTCTTTACTACGGCGGAGGCGAATACGACGGTAGAGTCGGTGTAAAGATCTCGCACGGCTGCGTACGTCTGCATCCCGAGGACATAAACTGGCTCGTGTCATATGTTCCCATCGGAACAAAAATATACATAACAGAATAATAAAAACCGCTTCCTAACTGAACAGCCCCAGAACAAACGGACAGTACAAAAACACCGCTATGGTACAACTATTAAATTTTAAGCAACATACTGACATCGTTTTTCTAACGG
>CANRJY010000030.1 GCA_947631085.1 uncultured Clostridia bacterium
TAAACGACCGCAGATTTGTTGTTGACAGCATAAACGATGTATTCAATACCGTTTCGCTCAAAGATATAACATTCCAAAACGACACAGGCTTTCCCATTTTCCGAAGCGAGAGCCTTGAATGGCTGCGATATGTAATGGAACAGCAGGAACAAACGCGAGCGTCGGAGCGGACACAGGAACATCAGCCGGAGTCGGAGGACAATTTTGACGATATAAATCCTGCCGAGGTCAGAACCAATCTTGAAGCGGCGGGAATTGTAAACGGAGAGGTAGTCGATGCTGAAGCTCTTGAACAAAGTCCGTTTATCCAACAGGTTACGCATGAGGTCAATCGTGCTGAACAGTCGCAGGAGCGTGAGCATACGCCTATACCCACTGAAACTGTTGCGGTATATCCTGCCGAGCAGAATAATCTTCCTTACGATATTGTAATAGAGCGAATACCCGCCGACGCGCCCGCGCCGGAGGTTGGGAACTTCCGCATTACAGACGAACATTTGGGCGAGGGCGGCGCGAAAGCTAAATTCCGCGCCAATATGGACGCTATCAAGCTGCTTAAAGAGCTTGAATTTGAGGGGCGGCAGGCTACCGAGGAAGAACAGGAAATCCTATCTCGGTATGTCGGTTGGGGCAGTCTGCCCGATGCGTTCGACGAGAGCAAAGAGGCTTGGGCTGATGAGTTTGTCGAACTGTATGAAACTCTTTCCCCCGACGAGTATCAAGCGGCTAAAGGCTCGGTATTAAACGCTCACTATACCACGCCCACTGTTATTCGAGCTATATATGAAGCGGTGGAAAATATGGGATTTACCAAAGGAAATATCCTTGAACCGTCAATGGGCGTCGGTAATTTCTTCGGTATGCTCCCTCAAAGTATGTCACAGAGTAACCTCTATGGCGTTGAGCTTGACAGCATTACGGGAAGAATTGCGAAACAGCTATATCCGAAAGCGGATATTACAATAGCAGGTTTTGAAACTACGGACAGACGCGATTTTTACGATTTGGCGGTCGGGAACGTACCGTTCGGGCAGTATCAGGTATATGATAAAGCATACAATAAGTTCGGTTTTCCCATACACGATTACTTTATCGCCAAAGCGATAGACCAGGTGCGTCCCGGCGGCGTGATTGCGTTCGTGACGAGCAGATATACCTTAGACAAGCAATCCCCCGAAGCGAGAAAATATTTTGCAAAGCGAGCGGAGCTTTTGGGCGCAATACGCTTACCGAACACGGCATTTAAGGCAAACGCGGGAACTGAAGTTGTTTCGGATATTCTGTTTTTCCAAAAACGCGAAAGCCCGATAGACATCGAACCCGACTGGGTACATCTCGGCACAAACGCTGACGATTTTGCCATAAACAGCTACTTTATAGATAACCCGCAGATGATACTCGGCAGACAGACTTCGGAGAGTACGCAGTACGGCAGACAGGATTTTACCGTTGCTCCGTATGAGGGCGCTGACCTTGCACAGCAGCTTAAAGAGGCGATAAAAAATATCGGCGGTACTTATACGGAAGCGGAAATAGACGTTGCGGAGGAAACTGTTGACGACACTCTCCCCGCCGATCCGAACGTAAAGAATTATTCCTACACGCTTGTGGACGGCGAAGTTTATTTTAGGCGAAATTCTGTAATGATAAAGCCCGATTTGAACGCTACCGCAATACAGCGCGTCAAAGGTATGATAGAGCTTAGAGAGTGCGTGAACGACCTTATATCGCTCCAAATGGACGCGGAAATTCCCGACAGTGCTATCAAAGACGTACAAAGCAGACTCAACACCTTATATGATAACTACGTCGCCAAGTATGGCATTATAAACAGCAGAGCGAACGCGTTAGCCTTTGCCGACGACAGTTCTTACTATTTACTCTGCTCCCTTGAAAATGTGGACGAGGATAAACAACACGCGACAAAAGCGGATATGTTCACGAAGCGTACCATAAAACCGCACAGAGTTGTTACGTCCGTTGACACGGCTTCGGAAGCTCTCGCCCTTTCCATAGGCGAAAAAGCGAAAGTGGATATGGAGTATATAGTTTTCTCGGTGCGGCTCTCGTCAGCCACAACAAGATTTGTCGTAAGCGGATTAAGGTGTCGTTCCACACACTCTACCGAAGCATAAAACGATTTTAAATCTATTGCAATATATGAACGCTCTTTCATCAGCCGCACCCCTTTCTATGGTTTATATAGGAATTGTATCACAATAATTCGGATATGGCAATAGAAAAAGCGAAAATATATTCGTTTTTTTGAAAATAAAATTTATATTGACTGCTTCATTATTTTGTATGAAAATAATTTGTCAGAGGAATACAGAATGTATTTAAAATCCCGAAAGTACAATTACTTTCGGGATAATATGTCTAAATTTATTTTTTCGTTCTTTTAGTTGCCCGTGGTTTTCTTTCTGTTTTAGCCTTCGGAGCGACTTTCTTTGTTGTTGACTTTTTAACGATTCCCGCGCCCTTTTCTTCGGTTGCTTCTTTTTTCTCTGTTTTAGCGTCCTTCCGTGTGTAATTCCTCTTTTCGAAGCTAACAAGTTTTCTTAATGCCTCAACTTTGGTTGCGTCACCGTAAACAGAAGAACCCTCATCTGAAAGAGCAGCTTCAAGGCTCATTCTTTTTCCCAAAAAGCCGAGCAACGCCGATTTGGAAATCGTAAGTGCCGCGTTATTATCACGGTAATCATACGGCTCAACATGAAGAACGCCGTTCTTTACCGCCGCATAAAGTGTTCCTCCACAATCGCTGTCGGTTAGTGTAATTTGTACGGCGAAATCATCAATTCCGCTTGCGTTTGAATTAGCAAATTTGCTTTTTACGTTTTCAAAAGCCTTCTCGAAAGTCATTTTTACTTTCCCCCTTTTGTAATAAATTTTGGAACAAATGCTTCTTTTTATAAGTAAAATTATATGCTTAGTTTTTGGCATTGTCAATACATAAATTTATATAAATATAATGTTTTTATTAAAAATGATACAACCGCCGAGTGGCGGTCATATTAATTTTACTGCACATTATATTTTTTTATAGTTTCAATATTATCTCGCAACATCTCCAGTTGGCTTTTCTCCATATTTGTTATTTCGGAAATAATCGTATTGACTAAAGCGGAATTTGAATTTTCATACACATCTTCCGTTAAGGCGTCAATGGGGATATTAATAGCCTTAGCTATTTCCATTATTGTTATAAACAAAGAATTATGATAGCCGCCTTCAATTCTTGAAATATGTTTTTGAGTTAATCCAATTTGTTCTGCTACGGCTTCCTGTGTAAGTCCTGCTTTTTGACGATAATGCCGTATTCTTTCACCAATTTTAACATTAATAGGATTTCTCGACTGTGACTTATTCATAAGACCAACTTCCTTAAATAATATAATATCTATATTATAAATTATATTAGCAAGAATGATAACTTGCTATAGACAGCATAATACTTGATATTTGTAGTATTTTCTATTTACATTATTCATTTTATGTGGTATAATAGACTATAATTATTACATGAGTAAGGTATAATCCCTATAATAATAAAATTATTGTGTATATCTATTATTCATAAAAGGGTGGTTTATAAGATTTTCTCAGAAAATTATTGACAAATCCTTAGGATGCGAATTTATATGATATTATTATAATGAAATCAATAAATTCAAAGGAGATGTTGATATGCGGACAATCGGGGCTGAAATAATTGATATGTACAAGGATCATCTTGTCGAAGAAGAAAAATCAAATGCTACAATCGACAAATATACTCGCGATATAACGGCGTTTCTAGTGTGGGCAAATGGACGCGACGTTGATAAACGTCTAATTTTGGAGTACAAGGAGGTGTTGATATTAAATTATTCGCCACGCAGCGTAAATTCAATATTGTCATCACTGAACAGTTTTTTTGACTATTGTGGCTGGCATAGTTGTATGGTAAAGGCTCTAAAAATACAAAAACAGATTTTTTCTGATAAGAGGAAGGAACTTACAAAAGCAGAATATACTCGTCTGCTTCAAGCTGCGAAGAATAATAAAAATGAGCGTTTATATTATCTTATGCAAACTATTTGTTCAACAGGTATACGCATATCAGAGCTTAAATATATCACTGTTGAAGCGATAAGATCAAAACAGGTTAATATAAACTGTAAAGGAAAAATCCGTAATATCATTATTCCGACGGAACTTTGCGTTATACTTAAAAAGTATATTAAGAAAAACAATATATCGCAGGGTGCTGTATTTGTTAGCAAAAATGGCAGACCTCTTGATAGGAGTAATATATGGTCGGATATGAAGAAACTGTGCGAAAGCGCAAATGTCGCACGAAGTAAAGTATTTCCTCATAATCTCCGTCACTTATTTGCCCGTACTTACTATTCGTTGGAGCATGATATAGTGCGTCTTGCGGATATTCTCGGACATAGTAGCATTAATACAACTCGTATTTATACAATGGAATCAGGTGAGATACATAGGCAACAGATTGAAAGGATTGGGCTATTAATTCAAGTTACAACATAATCACAATTATGTTGTAAGTGACTTGTAAAATAAAAAAAAATATATATAAAAATTATATCATATATATTAAATTCAGTCAATGATTTTCAGAAGAAAATTGTATAAAATTAACAAAAGT
The DNA here is from genome assembly GCA_947631085.1 of uncultured Clostridia bacterium. GTDB lineage: Bacteria > Bacillota > Clostridia > UBA1381 > UBA1381 > CANQXJ01. The sequence continues at coordinate 4,658 of CANRJY010000030.1, forward strand.
CCTGATAAATCACATAACTATCAGACCAATGTTATAAGCACATTGCGCATTGGTCTATTGGCACATCATATCTTTGATGTGTTTACATATTTACCAACAACGGAATACAACATAATTGTGATTATGTTGTAAAATATTAGAAAGGAAGGATTAAAATGAACAGTAAAAGACTATTAGCTATTCTGTTGAGCTTGTCAATGACTATTTCAATGATAAGTGTTCCTGCTTATGCTGATGATACAGCTACAGGGGGGTTAGACATGGAAGAAGGAATAGCGGAAGAATCAACGCAGGATAATACAGAAAGTGCTCCCGCGTTTGAAGATGGTTCAAATTCATATGACGATTTCACTGTTGACGATGTTGAAAAAATTGATGAAAGTTTCTTTGAAGATATTTTTGAAGAAGCTGTTACTGTGTTGCAGAATGAAGAAATCAACGAGGAAAATATAAGTGAGGAAAATATAAGTAAGGAAGATGTCTCTGAGGATATTGAGCTCGCAGAAATTTCCAATGAAAGCAATTCTGATGATATTTCCTTAATGGCGGTATCAGGTACATATTATGAGTGGTATGCGAAAGATGTTTCCAAAAAGGTAAGAGCCGTTATAAAGGCTAAGGGCATGGCGGGCGAACATATAGCCCCCAATCCCCCGTATGGGTACATAAAAAATCCCGACAATCCTAAGGAGTGGCTTGTTGATGAAGAAGCCGCCGAAGTGGTACGCGAGATATTCAACCTGTGTATTCAAGGCAAAGGCTCGTCGCAGATAGCAGAAATTTTACGGGAGCGTAAAATACTTGCACCGTCCGCATATGCGGCGGCAAAAGGAATTAAACGCCCCGGGCACGTCTGTGAGCTTCCGTACTTATGGCGTCCCGCAGCGGTGACGCAGATATTAGACCATGAGGAATATATCGGCAACACTGTAAACTTCCGTTCGCATAGGTTATCATACAAAATACATACGCAAGTAAAAAACGACGAAACCGAATGGAAAATCTTCGAGAATACGCACCCGCCGATTGTGGATAAAGACACCTTTGAAACAGTCAGGCGAATACGTCAAAATCGTGTAAGACCAACAAAAATGGGTGACACAATGATGTTTTCGGGAATGGTATTCTGCGCCGATTGCGGAAACCGTATGACAGTTCTCAGGAAAACCAGCGATCCGCCGGAAAGATACGCGTATGTCTGCTCCCGCTATCGAGCCTTAACACGTCAGTGTACCACACACTACATACGAAACGTAGTTCTTGAACAAATAGTTTTGGACAATTTACGCGAGCTTACAAAATTTGTTTCCGAGTATGAGGACGATTTTGTTAAAATGGTATTATCCGCCGACGCAAAACAGCGCGACAAAGAGCTCGCCCAAAAGAAAAAGAGTCTTATCGCTAAAGAAAAGCGTCTGCGTGAATTGGACATATTATTTCAAAAGGTTTACGAGGATAATGTAATCGGCAAACTAAGCGATGAACACTATACAGCGTTATCCGCTAAGTATGACGCCGAGCAAAAAGCCTTAAAACCGGAAATAGAAAAACTTCAACAGGAGCTGCAAAAAGAGGAAAGCAAATCCGTAAACGTAAACAACTTCATTTCAATCGTAAAAAAATACATGGATATTCAAGAGCTGACACCGCAGCTTGTCCGTGAGTTTATCGAAAAGATTATTGTTCATGACGCACAGGTAATTGACGGTGAACGCATACAGGAAATCGAGATTGTTTATAACCACATCGGTATGCTTGAACCAACACAAATTAACGTTGCAAATAAAAAAGCGGTATAAGCCATTATGCCGCTACCATATTTGCAATATGAGTTTCCTTATTAACTATTACACTTGTCAAATAACTGCAGCTGTTAAACGCTCTATCCTCAATGCTTATTACGCCGTCCGGAATGATATAGCTTTGCTGAATTTTATCTTTTGCATATCCTAATATGGCATTTTTATCCTTACTATATAGAACCCCATCTATATCGCAGTAATTTGGATTATTCGGGCTGACGCTTATATTTAAACTTCCGCACCCTTCAAACGCGCCAACTCCAATACTTGTCACCCCGTCCGAAATGTTCACGCTCGTTAGGTTACTGCAACCCGTAAATGCATTATCCTCAATAATTGTTACACTATTTGGAGTGCTTATACTTTCCAAGCTTGAGCACCCATAAAATGCTCTCGAACCTATACCTGCCACCCCGTCCGGAATTTTCACGCTTGCCAAGCCGCCACAGTTGTAAAACGCACGATCACCGATATTCGTCACGCCTTCAGGGATTGTTATGCTTGTCAAACCTTTACAGCCATTGAATGCGTTATAACCAATCTCCGTCACCTTAACCCCGTCAATCTCTTCCGGAATAACAAGCTCGCCCGTCGCGTCGGTTTTACACCCTATAATACTACCCGTTTCCTTATAAAACCTCAAATCCTCCACCGTCGCCGCATTCGCCACCAACGGCAAAACCAACACCGCCGCAACCGCGGCAATCATCACCAAAATCTTTCTTTTCATAAAAATGCTCCTCTCTTTAAAAAATAATGAAATAAAAAAGTGCGCTGCCCCCAATCAAAGCAACGCACCAAAAACACATCACTCCGATTGCTGCGGCACAAATCTTTCACTCTTTATTCACAAGGATGCGAAAAACAGAGCATGCATTTTTATCTATTCTGATAAAAAACACACCTTTTATGAAAAAAGAGCAAAAATATTAAGATTTATGTCGCCCCCACATTATACCACACCCCACCTCAAATGTAAACCTCTTTCAAAAATTTCCGCAAAAAAACGCAGCCGCAAACGAAACAGCCCAAACCCGTTGACAATCCGTGCGGAAGTGATATAATAAAACCAAATAATGTCGAAACGGCGGTAAGCGATGTGAATTTTGTAGGGAAAATCGATAGGGAAATATATAAATGCGTTACGGAAGATATAGTAACGGACGAGGTCATTATCACCGATGAGCGCATAGCGCATATAAAAGAAAGGCATCCGAAAGATTATGAGCGATATTGCTCGTATATACCGAATATTATAGCAGAACCGGATTATATCGTTAAGACGAACAAACCAAATACGGGTGTTCTTTTGAAGGAAATTCAAGAAAGTAATGAAAGATTTAAACTGGTACTGAGGTTAAAAATAGAGAAAGACCCAAAGGATTATAAAAATTCGGTTATTTCCTTCTGGAAAATCGGAGAGGATACATGGAAAAAGACAATAAAGAACAAAAAAATACTTTACAAACATAAATAAATCTGATATAATATGAGTAAGATAGAAGAGACTTTGAGGTGAAAAGTGCGTCCTCATACGCCGCGTGCATAGGCAACGGGCAAAAGAGATGTCGGGAGCGACGCTCCGACCAAAGTCCACTTTGTTTTCAGAAACCGCTTTGAGAAATCAAGGCGGTTTTTCTGCGGAAAACCAAATACAGCATATCACGCCCGACAACGCGGCGAAACAATCAAAATCCGTTGACAATTCCATCGGAAGTGATATAATAAAAACAAAAATGTCGAAACGGCGGTAAGCGATGTGAATTTTGTAGGGAAAATCGATAGGGAAATATATAAATGCGTTACGGAAGATATACTTACAGATGATGTGGTGATTACGGACGAGCGCATAAAACATACGGAGGAAAATCATCCGGGCGATTATAAGAGCTATGGTCAGCATTTACGGGAAATTGTAAAAGATCCGGATTATATTTTTGCCGGAAACAGACCGAAAACAGCGCTTATTCTAAAACATGTATCCGAGGTTGACGAGAAATTTAAAACAATATTGCGATTAATTACATCGGAAGATGACGAAAAATTTAATAATTCCATTATCACGTTTATGAAAATAGACGAAAAGGAATGGAACAGACTGATAAGAAACAAAAAAATACTTTACAAGTCAGAATAAATATGTTATTATAATAATACAATATAGTTGCTGTTTGAGGTGGAGGAATACGTCCGGTCCACACGCCGATGGTATGACAAGGGATTTACCCTGAGAGATGCAGGAGAATGGGACGCCTGCCAAACAGCGATTTTACAGGAACCGCTTTGAGAAATCAAGGCGGTTTTTCTGTGGGAAACCAAATACATCTTCCAAAAAAATATCTTAAAAAGACACCTGCGTCTTGACAAATCACAAAAAATATGGTATAATAACCTCACGCAAATTAAATCGGACTGGTGATACTAATGGAACAAATGAGTATGCTCGACGACCGCGAAAAAAACGCGCCGCTCGCGAGCCGTATCCGACCGGAAACGCTTGACGAGTACGTCGGTCAGAAGCATTTGATCGGCGAAAATATGATACTGCGCCGCCTTATCGAACGCGACCAAATCTCCTCCATGATTTTCTGGGGACCGCCGGGTGTGGGCAAAACCACGCTCGCGAGGATTATCGCGCGTCAGACTAAGGCTGATTTTGTTGAGTTCAGCGCGGTAAACAGCGGTGTGAAGGAGATAAAAGAGGTCATGACGTCAGCCGAAAACGCACGGCGCATGGGTATTAAAACCATGCTTTTCGCCGACGAGATACACCGCTTCAACAAGGCGCAGCAGGACGCGTTCCTGCCGTACGTCGAAACGGGCAGTATAATCCTCGTCGGCGCGACCACGGAAAATCCGTCGTTCGAGATAAATTCCGCTCTGCTTTCGCGCTGCAAGGTGTTCGTTTTAAAGGAGCTTACCGAGGACGACCTCGCCGAGCTTCTCCGTAACGCGCTAAAAAACCCGAAGGGCTTCGGCGATACGCAAATACACATAACCGACGACCAGCTATCCGCGATTGCACGGTTTGCAAACGGCGACGCGCGCACGGCGCTAAACACTCTCGAAATGGCGGTCTTAAACGGCGTGATAAACCCCGACGCATCGGTGACGATCGACGAAGATATTTTGTCACAGTGCATGAACCGCCGCTCGCTTCTATACGACAAGACAGGCGAGGAGCACTACAATTTAATTTCCGCGCTCCACAAATCCATGCGCAACAGCGACCCCGACGCGGCTGTATACTGGCTCTGCCGAATGCTCGACGGCGGCGAAGAACCGCTCTATATCGCGCGGCGGCTCGTCCGTTTCGCGAGCGAGGACGTTGGTCTTGCCGACTCGAACGCGCTCAAATTAGCCGTCGCGGCGTACCAGGCGTGTCATTTCCTCGGAATGCCCGAGTGCGACGTGCATCTGGCGCACGCGGTGGTGTACCTGTCAATGGCGCCGAAATCGAACGCGGTTTACAAGGCTGTCGGAGAGGCGAAGCGCGACATTCACGACTCCCCCGCCGAGCCCGTCCCGCTGCAGATACGCAACGCTCCGACGAGGCTCATGAAGGAGCTCGACTACGGCAAGGGCTACCAATACGCGCACGACACTGAGGAAAAGCTCACAAAAATGACGTGCCTGCCCGATTCGTTAATCGGAACGCGCTATTACCGCCCGACCGAGCAGGGAAAAGAAAAAGCCGTTAAAGAACGGCTTAATCAAATACTTAAATGGAAAAATTCATAATCGTTATCTTATAAGCAGATACGCCGTGTAGGCAGCGTACATTAGAATCATTATCACGCCCGCCGCACGTCCTATCTGCTTTTTCGCGAGCGCGACAACGTATGTGAACGCCATTATTCCGATAAGCACGCATGTATCTATCACTACCGCGAATCCGCCCGGATTTATTACGCTTATAGCGGATGAGATACCGAGTATGAACAATATATTAAATATATTCGAACCTATTACATTACCCACTGCGATATCGTTTTGATGCTTCCGCGCCGCCACGACCGATGTGACAAGCTCCGGCAGCGACGTGCCTATCGCCACCACGGTAAGACCGATTACGGTTTCGCTCATGCCGAACATTTCAGCCATCATAACCGCTCCCTTTACCGTGAGCTGTCCGCCCGCGATAACGCCCGCTAAGCCTATCACTATCAAAAGCAGACATTTCCAAAGCGGCGAATCCTTCTTTTCCTGTTTTTCGGCAGGAGCTCCGGCTATCAGCTTCGCCTCTTTTTTTCCCGCGATTACCGATGTGGTCATAAACGCCGCGAATATTATGAGAAGTATAATGCCGTCAAGCCGCGTGAGCGCCGGTACTCCCCCGTTCAGCGTCAAGATAAGAACGAGCATCAGCACCGTTATTCCGAGACAAAACGGCAAATCTCGCTTTAAAATATTTTTCTTTACCGCTACAGGCGCGAACAATGCGCTCACGCCCAAAACCATCAGCGTATTGAACATATTCGAACCTATTACGTTTCCTATCGCTATCGCGTTGCTGCCCTGTATCGACGCGGTAACGCTTACAGCCGCCTCGGGAAGGCTCGTTCCGAACGCGACTACCGTAAGTCCCACGATATACGCGGGGATTTTCAGCCTTTCCGACAAGTCGCACGCTCCGTCAACAAACAAATCGGCGCCCTTTACAAGCAGAATAAATCCTACAATTAAAAATACTATCATCCAAATCATTTTCATATACTCCTTCGTTTATTTTCGGGGTGCTGCCGGTATAAAAATAGACCTTTACCGCGCTATGTCAAATACGCGGTAAAGGTCTTGTTACTTACTGAACGACCGGGATTTCTCCGTACTGACGGTTCGTCCAACATATACGCGGATGCGCATATGCCAACTACTCCCCTTTATCAATAATGAATTATATTACATTTTATGAAATTTGTCAAGACTATTTTATCCGATTAACCGTTAATATGTTCCTGAAGCGCCTTTGCACACTTCTTGCACACCGTTTTCTCGTTAAATTCAAACACGTCGCTTGATTCTCCGCAGAAAATACATGTGGGTTCGTATTTCTTCAATATAATACAATCATCCTCCGTATACATCTCCATAGGATCGAGCTTATTTATATCAAATTTCCGCCGCAGCTCTACCGGTAGTACAATCCTTCCGACTTCGTCCACTTTTCTGATAATTCCTATTGATTTCATAATAAAACTCCCTTCTACCGTATAATGGTAATTGATGTTATTTTCCCTTCCGAAAACCGGAAAGAAAGCTTTGATGCACCCCTATTATAACACCATTACTGAATATTGTCAACTTTTTAATGTCAAAAAAAGTAAAATATGCATGATATTTGCAAATTAAACTCGGATTTTTAATGCTGCTCTGAGCGAAAGCGCTTTTAAATTGACAAATCTTGCAAGCATTTTCTTTGCCGTCAGCAATTCGTTAATGCCGGTAACGACAAGCTTCGGCTCGAACTTACTTGACATTGTGCGCAGCAAATCGGTTTTATCAACGTTTATTACACTTCCTTCCGCGTACATTTGAAACGCGAGAATATCACGCAGATATGAAATCCAAAAATCAATTATTTTCTCCGCCTCGTCCTTGTTCTCATCGAGGAAGCGCTGAACGGCATAGGCATCGATTTTATCTGACGAAAGCAGCTTGGAAAGCTTTTCGAGCGACGCGGAGCGCAGCGACTCAAAGTTTTCGTCCGCAATTATGCTGTCGATCATACCCGGTATTCCCTCGCAGTATTTTTTCAAAAAAGGCAGCCGATAAAGCTCGTCCGGATATTTTTCCGTAACATATTTTTCTATAATTGAGTCGGGAACCGGCGGGAAATGTATCAGAACCGAGCGCGACAGCACCGTAGGCAGCAGCACAGAGCTGTTTTCGACGATTATAATAAACACCGCGTACTCCGGTGGCTCTTCAAGAGTTTTTAAAAGCGCGTTCTGCGCCTCGGCGGTAAGAATATCTCCCTCATTTATAATATACACTTTGCGCGCCGATGAGAACGGGCGCACAGCCGCGTCATCATTGACTGTCCGAATAGGCTCTACGCCGATAGTTTTCCTGTCCTTCGGCTTTTCTACATAAATTATATCGGGATTGGTGTCCGCTCCCGCCTGAATACAGGACGGACATGAGCCGCACGGCGCATTTGATTTGTTCACGCATGTAAGCGCCGCCGCGAACAGCTTCGCGGACGATTGTATTCCGAGCCCCGCGTCGCCCTCGAAAATATACGCGTGAGAGCTCACGCCCGCGCGGACACTCCGTATCAGATTATTCATAAGTCCCTCGTGAAAAGTTGTATAGCCGTACATCGCCAATCTCCTTTTGTCTTGCTTGTTATTCTATTGTATCACAATTTTTCATAAAATGGAACATAAAAATAAAATTTAATTTAAACGGTGAAAAGATATGAATTATATTTGGTGCGCAATGATAATTTTCTCGCTTATAGTCGCCGCCGTAAACGGCAGTCTTGACGCGACTGTAAACGCGGCGTTCGAGGGCGCGAAAGCGTCGGTCGAGACAGTTTTGTCGTTCGCAGGAGTTATGTGCTTCTGGACGGGAATGTTAAAGGTAGCGGAAAAATCGGGAATGGCGGAAAAAATAGAGAAGCTGTTAAACCCGCTGATAAAGCGCCTTTTCCCGTCCGCGCCGCCCGACGCGAAAAAATACATATCCATGAACATGACCGCGAACATTTTGGGCATGGGCAACGCCGCCACGCCTATGGGAATAAAAGCCATGACCGAGCTTGACAAATCGAATAAAAATCCGCTCCGCGCGTCGGACGATATGTGTATGCTGATAGTACTAAACACAACATCGTTCCAATTAATACCGACAACAATAATAGCCCTACGCACCGCCGCCGGTTCGGCGGAGCCGATGTCAATAATCATGCCAATATGGATTACATCGATATGTTCGATAATTGCTGCTGTAACGGCGGTAAAAGTCATGACAAGATTTTTTAAAATGCGGTAAGTTATGATTTAGCGGAATAAACCCCTCAGTCAGCTTCGCTGACAGCTCCCCTAATAGGGGAGCCAAATGTGTAAGCCTCCCCTACTAGGGGAGGTGGCGCCGTAGGCGTCGGAGGGGTTTGTGCGCCGCATTCCGATAATGCGCTAAATCATAATTTACCACAACAATAAAGGAGAATTTCACAATGCAATACATAATCCCCATCCTAATCGTTTTGATCCTCCTAACCGCCCTAAAATCCAAACTCCCCGTCTATGACACATTCATCACCGGCGCGGAGGACGGTATGAAAATCGTGCTCGGCATTTTCCCCGCGCTGCTCGCCGTGCTTACCGCCGCGTATATGCTCCGCGCGTCGGGCGCGATCGACCTGATTATTTCGTTTATCTCCCCATTAACCGATTTGATCGGAATACCGCGCGAGGTCCTGCCGCTCGCTATGATACGTCCCGTCTCGGGAAGCGGAGCGCTCGGTATTCTGACCGATACGCTCAATACCTACGGCGCGGACAGCGAAATCGGCAAAATCGCGTCCGTCATTATGGGCTCGACCGAAACAACATTCTACTGCCTGTGCGTATATTTCGCGAAAACACGCGTAAAACATACGCTCCGAGCCGTTCCCTGCGCCGTTATCGGCGACCTCACGGGAATTGTTGTCGGGACGCTTTTAATAAAATTGTTAAATTTTTGATAAATTTGCGTAAATTACTTGAAAAAATATTGAAATTAAGATACAATATAGAAGAATATGAAAACCGCCCTGCGGTTTAATAATAATTTAAAGGAGTTTTTATCATGTATAACAAAATGACTGTTGAAGACGTTGACGTAAAGGGTAAGAAGGTTCTGGTCCGCTGCGACTTTAACGTACCTCTGGACGCCGACGGAAATATCACGGACGAAAACCGTATAGTGGGCGCGCTCCCCACGATCAAGTATCTTATGGATAACAGCGCGAAGGTTATCCTCTGCTCGCATATGGGAAAGCCGAAGGGCGAGCCCGTCCCCTCAATGTCGCTTGCTCCCGTTGCGAAGAGCCTTTCGGAAAAGCTCGGCAAGGAAGTAGTTTTCGCGGCTGACAACAACGTTGTCGGCGACAACGCGAAGGCTGCCGTAGCGGCTATGAAGGACGGCGACGTCGTTCTTTTAGAGAACACGCGCTACAGAAAGGAAGAAACAAAGAACGACGAAGCGTTCTCAAAGGAGCTCGCTTCACTCGCGGATTTATTCGTAAACGACGCGTTCGGCACGGCTCACAGAGCGCACTGCTCAAACGTGGGCGTATCGGCTATATTAAAGCCTGCCGTTGCGGGTTATCTTATCGAAAAGGAAATCAATTTCTTAGGCAACGCCGTAAACAACCCTGTAAGACCACTCGTTGCAATTTTGGGCGGCAGCAAGGTTTCGTCGAAAATTTCGGTTATCGAAAACCTCTTAAAGAAGGTTGACAAGCTCATAATTGGCGGCGGCATGGCGTACACGTTCTTCGCGGCTCAGGGCAAGACGGTAGGCACCTCGCTTCTCGAGGAGGATTATATCGACTACGCAAAGAAGATGCTCGACGAAGCGGGCGACAAGATCATTCTGCCGATTGACACGGTCATCACCGAAAAGTTTGACAACGACGCTCCCTCAAAAATTGTCGAGGGCAACATCCCCGAAGGCTGGATGGGACTCGACATAGGTCCGAAGTCGGTCGAGCTGTTCAAAAAGGAGCTTGCGGACGCAAAGACGGTCGTATGGAACGGTCCTATGGGCGTATTCGAGATGCCGAACTTCGCGAAAGGCACAAACGAGATTGCATCGCTCTTAGCCGAGCTTGACGCAACAACGATCATCGGCGGCGGCGACAGCGTCGCGGCTGTAAATCAGGTAGGCCTCGGCGACAAGATGAGCCACATCTCCACCGGCGGCGGAGCAAGCATGGAATTTCTGGAAGGCAAGGAGCTCCCCGGCATCGCCGCATTGACGGATAAATAATTTTTCAGAGGTGAATAAAATGACTATAGATGAAAAATTAGATTTACTGATTGAAGAAGTGTCGGGCATTAAAGGCGACGTATCATCACTCAAAGGCGACGTATCATCACTCAAAGGCGATGTATCATCACTCAAAGGCGATGTATCATCACTCAAAGACGACGTATCAACCCTCAAAGGCGACGTATCAACCCTCAAAGGTGATATGGTCGAGGTTAAGGGCGGCATAGCTTCTTTGGACAACCGAGTAACCTCGCTTGAGGATAAGTTCCTTAAATTCAGAGTGTATTTTGAAAATATTCTTGAAAAGAAGCTTGACATAATGGTCGAAGCACAAAAAGTCTATGAGGACAGAATGCCGTCAATAGAGCAGATGGAACGGGACGTTGAGTTCCTGAAAATAGACAACGCCGCGGAAAAGACGGCTATATCTGAATTATATGACAGATTAAAAACTGCGTAAAAAGGAGAATTAACAATGGGAAAATATATAATAGCGGGAAACTGGAAAATGAACAAGCTCCCGTCGGAAACATACGATTTCGTTAAAGAAGTGGTCGAAGCGACGAAGGGCGCGGAATGCGAGGTAGTATGCTGCACGCCGTATGTGTGCCTCGCTCCGGCTATCGAGGCGGCGAAGGGTACGCATGTTAAAATCGGCGCGGAGAACCTCCATTACGAGGATAAGGGCGCGTTCACGGGCGAGATATCGGCTGATATGCTCGTTGATTTGGGCGTTCAATACGTTATAATGGGTCACAGCGAAAGACGCGAATACAACAACGAAACCGACGAAACGGTCAATTTAAAGGCTAAAAAGGCGCTCGAAAAGGGACTTATCCCTATCGTATGCTGCGGCGAAAGCCTTGAGCAGCGTGAAGCAGGAATTACAATGGATTGGATCGCAATTCAGATTAAAAAAGCGTTCGCGGGCATAAGCGTGGACGACGCAAAGAAGGTAGTTATCGCGTACGAGCCCATTTGGGCGATCGGCACGGGTAAAACCGCGACGGACGAGCAGGCTGAGGAGGTATGCGGCGCGATAAGAACGCTTTTGGCTTCGCTTTACGACGACGCGACCGCGAAAGCGATCACCATTCAGTACGGCGGTTCAATGAACGCGAAAAACGCCGCGGGACTTCTCTCAAAGCCCAACATCGACGGCGGACTGATAGGCGGCGCGTCGCTCAAAGCGGCGGATTTTGCGGTTATCACAGGCGCGGCGAAATAAGGGAGGATTTGAAATGGCAAAATCACCTATCGCTTTAATTATCATGGACGGGTTCGGCATAAATCCCGTTGTTGAAGGAAACGCGATAAAAGCGGCAAAAACGCCGAATTTGGACAAATTTTGGAAAAATTATCCGCACACTCAGCTCTACGCGAGCGGCATGGCTGTCGGACTGCCCGATGGTCAAATGGGCAACAGCGAGGTAGGTCATACGAATATCGGCGCGGGACGCGTTGTGTATCAGGAGCTTACGCGCATAACGAAGGCTATCGCCGACGGAGATTTCTTCGAAAACGACGTGCTTCGCGAGGCAGTCGCAAACTGCAAGGCGCATGACAGCGCGATCCACTTTATAGGACTTCTCTCCGACGGCGGCGTTCACAGCCATATCGGTCATCTTTACGGACTTCTCGAAATGGCTAAAAAAGCGGGTCTTGAAAAGGTTTATGTACACTGCATCATGGACGGCAGAGACGTTTCTCCGACCTCGGGCGTTGAGTATATCGCTCAGTTAAAAGAGAAAATGGTTGAAATCGGCGTCGGCAAAATCGCGACCGTTTCGGGACGTTACTACGCTATGGACAGAGACACAAACTGGAACAGAGTAGAAAAGGCGTACGACGCGATAGTGCGCGGTCAGGGCGTTGAAACCGACGACGTTATCGCGATGATGCGCAAGTCCTACGAAACGAAGGACGAAAACGGCGCGCTTATCACGGACGAGTTCATAATTCCGTCCGTCGTAACGGAAAACGGCAAGCCGACAGGCACTATTCAGGAAAACGACTCGGTCGTATGCTTCAACTTCCGTCCCGACAGAGCGCGCGAGATCACGAGAACGCTCGTCGATCCTGATTTCAGCGGCTTCGAGCGCAGGTTTATGAAGCTTTACTACGTCTGCATGACGCAGTATGACGCGTCAATGCCGAATGTTCACGTCGCGTTCAAGCCGCAGAAGCTCACGAACACCTTCGGCGAGTATATCGCGAGCAAGGGCTTGAAGCAGCTCCGCATAGCCGAAACGGAAAAATACGCTCACGTTACGTTTTTCTTCAACGGCGGCGTAGAGGACGTTTACGAGGGTGAGGACAGAAAGCTCATCCCGTCCCCGAAGGTAGCGACATACGATATGCAGCCCGAAATGAGCGCGTACCTCGTCACGGACGCGTGCGTTGATTTGATAAATCAAGACAAATACGACTGCATTATACTTAACTTCGCAAACTGCGACATGGTAGGACACACAGGCGTTTACGAAGCCGCCGTTAAGGCTGTCGAGGTCGTTGACGAGTGCGTCGGACGCGTATGCGACGCTATTTTAAAGCGTGACGGCAAGGTGCTCATCACCGCCGACCACGGCAACGCGGATTGCATGTTCGATCCCGAAACGAAGGACGTATTCACGGCGCACACCACAAACCCCGTCCCGCTCATTCTTCTCGGCGCGGGCGACGATTTAACGCTTAAAGAGGGCAAGCTCTGCGATTTAACGCCGACCATGCTCGATTTAATGGGAATGGAAAAGCCGATTGAAATGACGGGCGAGAGCCTTATTCAAAAGTAAAGAAAAAATACCTCCTGTTTTGTTGAACAGCCCCAGAAAAAACGGACAGTACAAAAACACCGCTATGGTACAACTATTAAATCTTAAGCAACATACTGA
>CANRJY010000031.1 GCA_947631085.1 uncultured Clostridia bacterium
CAATCTCACTGAATTTCTGCACTTTTTTCTTGCTTTGATTAATGTTACAACTTTGTTAATAAATTAGATTGACGTGATGACGTTATCTGCGGCTTTAAAAAATTTTTTTAAAATTTTTTCGAAAAAGCGGAACCAAATCGGGGTGTCGTACGTCTAATAATATGTAAACCACAGGGACAAGGGATTTTGCGATTTGACCAAAAAATAGACGCAATTCTGACGATTATTAGTGCAAATAGTATAAAATTTCAAAAAAAAAGTAAATTGTCAGAAAAAAGGTGTTGACAATGCCCCTATGAAATAGTAAAATATTAAATAGCAGTTTCAGAGTAATTGGGTAGAAGCATTATTTTGGAAATTGTTACCGTAATATTTTTAATAATTTTGCCGTCCGCGCGGCAATGCAGGTATTGCGCGGATACGGCAAGCATTACAGTTTTTTTACAGACTGTAATAATGCATTGACTTATTCGCATTTATGTGATATAATCAATGTGTATCTAAGGTGTAATACATCTTAGTGTATTTATGTTTTCCGGGAAAAGGAGAGTAGCCCGGAGAGCAGCTATATGTACTCTTCAGAAATAAAAAAGGGAGGATTTGAGACTATGAATAAGAATCTCAAAAAAGTAATTTCAGCATTTGCGGCTCTGACTCTTTCAGTAACCACATTTACTGCATTTGCTTCCGATTTCCCGGATGTTCCCGCTGACGCTAGCTATAAGCATGCAGTCGATGAATTGGTTGCACTGGATGTTGTAGACGGCGACGAAAACGGTAACTTCGCTCCGGATAATTTGGTAACAAGAGCAGAGTTCGCGAAAATGACGGTTTGCGCGCTGGGTCCTGCCAGAAGAACAATGGCAGAGGCTGCTGCGGGACAGACGTCAAAGTTTCCGGATGTCCGTGATGACGGCACAGGTAAGGCTCACTGGGCTTCAGGCTATATCACAGCCTGCACAAGCGACAACATTATCATAGGTTATGAGGACGGCACATTTAAGCCGGACGATAACATATCATATGTTGAAGTTATGAAGGTGCTCGTTGTTGCAACGGGTTACGACGCTTACGCTGTACAAAAGGGCGGATGGGAGAACGGTTATCTTTCACAGGGTAACGAGCTCGGCATCGGCGACGGCGTATCGGTTACAAGCAGCGATCAGCAGCTTACAAGAGCACAGTGCGCTCAGATGGTTGCAAACGCACTCAAAGCTCCGGTTTGCATAAGCACAGGCGAATCCAATATTTTAACAGGTCAGCCCGTAACAGCTATAAAGAACGGAACCGGCAGAAATTATCAGACAATTCTTACAAACAACCATAACGCATACGAAGTTTATGGTCGTGTAACAGAGACAAGCAAGACAGCTTCAGGCTCAATGGATCCTGATGAGGTTAGATTCCAGGTTGAAAGAGCTACTAACTTCGAGAAGGAATACATAACAAGAAATGACGAGCCGATCGACTTCATCGCAAACGTTGGCGATACAAACGCAGCTGATTCGTTAAGAGTTTATTCAGAGGCGATTGTAAGAGTAAACGATTTCGATGAGTATGAGCTTATCTGCCTCAGAGCTCTCGGAACAAATGCAGAGACAGGCTTCTACGCTGCAGACTTCAATGCAGACAACAGAAACTACAAAGATTCAGACGCTCTCGACGACAATAATGATCCTATTAAGGCTGTTGAAACTACAGGCAGATTCTATGCTTATGAGAACGGCACATCAACAGAGCGTTCATACAAGCTCAATGTTGAGGACGGTCAGTTCAACGGTTCATTCTATGTAAACGGCGTTGATATGTCGGGTACAGGCAAAACGTTCGATGAACTCGTTCACGAATACATCACAAACAACAACACCGGTTATGTAACTCTCGTTGCTGAGAGCGCTACAGGTTCTGTATCAACAAGCGGCAACTACAATACGATCATGGTAACATATTATCAGGATGCTATTGTTGAGGACGTTGAAATTGGTTCAAGCGACGCGGAGATCTACTTCTTAGAGAGAGAAGAAGATCTTGACGATTCACTCGTAATTGACTTCGAGGATGATGAGACAGATTACTCGATCAAGAAGAACGGTGCAAGCATCAACGTTGAGGACATCAAGCCCTATGACGTTGTATCGGTTGCTTGGGACGTAACAAATAGCAGTTTCAAAGATTCATCATTCTACGATGTAATCGTATCTAACCAGGACATTTGGGAAGGTCAGACCTCGTCAAGAGAAAAGGACGGCGTTCCGCAGTTCCAGTTAGACGGTACATGGTATGACGCTGCCGGCAGCACCTTAAAAGACTGGATGGTAAAGAAGACCGATATTGAAAGACTGACAACATATCAGGTATACCGTGACGATTTCGGCAAGGTAGTATATGTTGAGGAACTTTCATCGGATAAGAAGCTTGCTATCTTAGACAGCATCTATCGTTCAACAGACCAAGAGACGATTTATGTAAAGCTTGTTTATAATGACGGCACAAGCGGCTCGGTTGAGCTTGGTTCTAAGCTTGAGAACAGAGAACAGGAATACTATGACTATATTTGGGGTACAGACGGCGACGCTTATAAGAATGAGCCGCAGGATAGAGTTGTTCAGTACAGAACAAACTCGTCTAACCAGCTGACACAGCTCGACCCCGTTGACGGCTACAAGTCAGTTACAGCTGAATACAGAGAGTCGTCGAACAGAATCGGTCAGTACACATTCTCAGACTCAACAGCGGCTATCGTTGTTAAGGCTGCATCAGACGGTTGGGATTTCGCAAAGCTTGATCCTTCAACACTCTATGATGAGGAAGAATACACAGCTTACTTCTATGAGAGATCAGCGAGCGGTAACTATGCATTCGCAATCGTTATGGACGAGTCGGGCGGCTGGTCAAAGAGCACGCAGATGGCTGCTTACATCAGCACTCAGAACACGTCAGACGACAACTACAGCTATGCTCTCGAACTCTTAGTTCCGGATTCAAATGAGGTAGTATCGGTTAACCTGTCAGATGATGACTACAAGGCAAAGGGCGACGTTCCTGATGAGTTCTATGTATCATACAGCGATCTCGAGAACGGCCGTCTTGAGGAAGGCACACCGATCCTCTACACTGTAGATTCGTCGGGCGCTGTAACAGGCGTAAGAAGAGTAATAAGCCATGACAAGGATTACTTCATCAACGGTAACTTTGAAGACCTTACAAGTGCTGTACGTTCAAACGGCGATGATCTTGATGACATGATAGATAAGACATTCAAGAGCGATGATGATGTTGATTCGAGCGACGAATACAAGTTAGTATTTGGTCTTATCGTTAGCAAGTATAGCGGTCAGGTTGACTTCGTAACAAAGTTCGATGACTACACAGCTAACACAATCAGCAACGATGTTGAGACATATGGATTATCAGACAACACAGCGGTTTATGTATATGACTACAACGGACAGTCGAGATATGACACGCTTGTTCAGAAGGGTTCATCAAGCAGCGTAAGAGCTACAAACTTCAGCAGCAAATCTTGGATCGAAGGTACAGACGATACAATCGCTGACATGCTCTCTGTAAAGAGCCCGCAGTACGCTGTAGCAAGAGTTCTTGGCGACGACATCATGGAAATCATGACATTCGTACCTGAGAAATAATTGCTGAGATAACAAACATGTTGATCTAACATAAAAAATGAGGGACTTTCGAGTCCCTCATTTTTGTATCGGCGAATAATTAACAAAAGAATATTTTTTTCTTGACTAATTGCCCGTATAGCGATAAAATATATAAAGAGAATAATTTTGGGAGTGATTTTCCTTGGCAGGAAAGCGTGTTGCAAAGCGTTCCGTCATGGTGATGGAATTTGACTGGATATTGTTTATCGCGGTAATTATATTATCGGTTTTCGGCGTTGTCATGATTTTCAGCGCCACAAGAAACAGCGGCGCCGACAGCAGCGTAATAGTACAGGGAGCGGCGTTCATAATAGGTTTGGCGCTGCTGCTGATGGCGTGCTTCTTTGACTATGAGCAGTTTGCCAATCTCGTCAAGCCGATATACATTTTTTGCGTGTTGATATTGATTTTGGTGCTCGTGATAGGCACCGGCGACTCCGAATGGGGCGCGCGGAGCTGGATAAGAATAGGCTCCGTCGGAATACAGCCCTCCGAAATCGCGAAGGTGTGCTTTATTCTGACGTTTTCATATCATCTGTCGAAGGTCCAGGATAAGATAAACAAGCCGCTCATAATTCTCGGTCTGCTGCTCCACATCGGCGTGCTTCTCGGCTTGATAATGATGCAGCCGGACGCGGGCAGCGCGATGGTATTTATTTTCATGTTTATATGCCTGATGTTCGTCGCGAAGCTGTCGTATAAATATATAATACCGGTCGGCGTGGCGGGAATAGCGTCGCTGCCGCTCATATACACATATGTGCTCAACGACACGCAGAGGACGCGTATCCAGGTCTTTTTCAATCCGGAGCTTGAGCCGCTGGACGGCGGTTACCATGTGATACAATCCAAAATCGCGATAGGCTCGGGCGGATTATGGGGCAAGGGCTTCCTGCACGGAACGCAGACGCAGCTCGGATATCTTCCCACCCCGTCAACGGATTTCATATTCGGCGTAATCAGCGAGGAGTTCGGCTTTATCGGCGCGGCGCTGGTGGTTTTGGCGCTGTTTGTCGTGATATACCGCTGCATCAAAACGGCGCAGAAGGCGGACAACCTTTTCGGTCGGTATATTTGCGTCGGCGTTGCCGGAATGCTGCTGTTCCACACCTTTGAAAACGTCGGCATGTGTATCGGACTTATGCCGGTAACGGGTATTCCGCTGCCGTTCATAAGCTACGGCGGCACGTCCCTTGTTACAAACCTGATTGCGGTCGGGCTTGTGATGAGCGTGGCGTACCACAACAAGCCGCGCAGCGTTTTTGACGTATATTAACGGCGGAGCAAATCACAAATCACTTTTTTCACGCGTATTATAAAGTATGTTATTACATATTTTGTGAAGGAAGTGATTTTTTTGTATATAGTATTGGGCTCGGTCACATCTGCGACGCGTTTTGCCCGCGCGTTGGAGCGCGCGGCGGGGGTGCCCGCGTATGTTGTACACACGCCGTCGGCAATACGCTCGGGCGGCTGCTCGTATTCGGTAAACGTCAGCAATATGAAAAGCTGCGAAGCGGACTTCGTGAGGCGTCTCGCGGATGAGCAGGGGCTGAGGATAAAAAGCATTTACAGCGATGAAATCAGAAACGGGGAGCGTGTTTTTGATGTTGTACCTTGATAACGCCGCCACGAGCCGTAAAAAACCTATCTCCGTCTACCGCAGACTGATGGAGAAAACAGTTTTCGGCAGTCAAAACGCCGGCAGAGGCAGTCACAAGCTGAGCATACGCGGCATGCGCGACGTTATAGACGCGCAGGACACCGTCGCGGAGCTGTTCCGCATATCGCGCCCGCAGAATATCGCGTTTACGATGAACGCGACCTACGCGCTTAATATGGCGATACGCGGCACGCTGAACGAGGGCGATCACGTCATAGCGACGGAGATGGATCACAACAGCGTCCTTCGTCCTGTGTACGAATGGGGCGATTTTACGATTGTAAAGGCGAATCGCGAGGGTGTGGTAGATCCGGTTGACATAGAGCGCGCGATAAGACCGAATACGAAGCTGATAGCATGCACGCACGCCTCGAATGTCTGCGGCTCGCTTCAGGACGCGGAGGAGATCGGAAGCATAGCGCGCCGCTCGGGCGTGCTGTTTCTGCTTGACGCGGCGCAAACGGCGGGCTGCGCAGTTGTTGACGCGGGGAAGCTTAACGTGGATCTGCTCGCGTTTTCGGGTCACAAAGGGCTGATGGGTCCGCTCGGCACAGGCGGTCTGTATGTGCGCGAGCCGAAATTGCTGAAGCCCATAATAACCGGCGGCACGGGAAGTCTGTCGGACAGCGTAAGTCAGCCGCGGTTCATGCCGGATATGCTCCACAGCGGCACGATAAACACCCCCGCCATAGCTGCGTTGGCGGATGGAGTGAAATATGTGCTTCGTCACGGCGCCGAAGAAATAGGAGAGAAAGAGCGGGAATTGGCTGAATATGTAATAACTGAATTAAAAAATATGGGAACCGTAACGGTTTACGGCAGCGAAAACCGCATAGGAACGGCGGCGTTTAACGTCGGAACGCTTCCGAGCGAGGCTGTCGCGGAAGCACTCGAGCCGAGATTTGCGGTGCGCGCGGGCTATCATTGTGCTCCGCTGGCGCATAAGGCGCTCGGCACCTCGGGCAGAGGCGCAGTGCGCGTATCGTTCGGCGCGTTCAGCAAAAAATCTGAGGCGAAAAAGCTGATCGACGCGGTTTATAAAATTGCGAAAAGGGGATAGGTTTCTATCCCCGTACATATTTCGAGCGGCGTGCGGAGAGCGCATAAGAGTCGCTTTAGAGCGTGCTTTTTTTAAAAATATTTTTCAAAAAGGTGTTGACAAACGGGGTATTATTTGCTATAATGTTTTAGTCAGCCACTATGGCAAAGTAATTATGCGGGTGTAGTTCAATGGTAGAATTCCAGCCTTCCAAGCTGGTCGCGTGGGTTCGATTCCCATCACCCGCTCCATTTATGTGTCTGTAGCTCAGCTGGATAGAGCAATTGCCTTCTAAGCAATGGGTCGGGGGTTCGAGTCCCTTCAGACACGCCACCCCAAGGGGATGTGTTTATTAAGGGGGTGCTTTTATGGAGCGCCCTTATTTTAAGCAAAAATCGCAGGGATATGGTGGGTGTAGTTCAGCTGGTTAGAGCGTCAGTTTGTGGCACTGAATGTCGTGGGTTCGAATCCCACTACCCACCCCATTTTTTTATTAAGAGATACAGGGATATCGCCAAGTCGGTAAGGCACCAGATTTTGATTCTGGCATTCGTAGGTTCGAGTCCTGCTATCCCTGCCAAATATGGGCCATTAGCTCAGCCGGCAGAGCACTTGACTTTTAATCAAGTTGTCCGGGGTTCGAATCTCCGATGGCTCACCACCGTAAAAGTCGCTTGAACACTACGTTTGAGCGGCTTTTGCTTTTACTCTGAAGCCGCCAATTTCAGCTTGTATCTAATGATTTATCTAATGAAAATCAATCATTTGTCGAATAAGCCGTTAAGGGATTTGCCTAAATCCTGCTTGTGCGCCATGTCTATATGCGTATATAGATCCATCGTAATACCTATGTTGCTATGTCCCAACCACTCGCTTATGTCCTTCATGTTCCAGCCTCTCAGCAACAGCATACTTGCACAGCTATGACGTAGGTCGTGGTAACGGATATGCGGAAGATTATGTTTCTTTAAAGCCTTTGATAATTCGTGTGTGGGATAGCTCGGATAATATTCTCGTCCGTCCTCATGCACAAATACATAGCCCGTCTCGTGGTAGGTGTTGCCGAAAAACTCCCGATACTCCGCTTGCTGTTGCTTCAGCCTTAACAATATTGCCCTTGTTTCGGGTATCAGCGGATAAACTCGGTTACTGCTCTTTGTTTTCGTGCTGTCCTTCTTAACAATCTCGCTGTTCAATACAACGGTATGACTGACACGCAGCGTGTTATTATCGAAGTCAATCGCGTCCCATTTCAGCCCCATAAGCTCCGAGCGTCGAAAGCCGTACATGAATGTAAGGTAAATCATATCGTGTAATATTGTTCCTTCGGTCGCTTCAAGCAGCTTTTCACATTGTTCTGTGGTATAGAACGAAGCGGTATTCTCACTTTTGGCGGCGGTTTTCGGTATCTTTGCAAGCTCACACGGATTACGCTGTATAAGCCGATTCCGTACCGCCTCGGTAAATACCTGATTGAGTACAACCGAGTGCTTTTTGATACTGCTGTAGGACAATCCACCGCTTTTACCGTCAAGCCGCCCCGACAAGGCTTTATAAGAGTAATATCCCTCGATGTCGGACAGCTTCACATCTTGCAGATTCAGCCCTAAATCCTTGAAATACGGTATGATATGCTTTTCCGCATACTGCTTATAGCCCGTATAAGTTACCGCGTCAACCTGATTTTTAACCGTTTTCAGCCATTTACATACGTAATCGGACAGAGGTATCTTCTCAAACATACCGGGATTGCTGTCGTACTCCGCGAGGATTTCTTTCATGCGCTCCTCTGCTTTACGCTTATTGCCTCGCACCGCTTTTATACCTGTGGAACGCCATCGGTATTTGCCATTCAAGTACATAACAACCTGATATATTCCGTTCTTTATTTGTAGACTTGCCTTAATATAAATTCCTCCTTTCGTTGATAAGGCATAAGTCCGTTGATGAATATGTTCTTCGCAAGGGGCTTATTATAATGCACTTATGAAGCCTGAAATTATAAGTGAGATAAGAAAACATAACCATTCAGACACAGTAGACAACGCGGAGTTAATCAAGCTATTGGATGCTGACGGATATTTGACCGTTTATCATGGACATTGCAAAAAGACTTTAAGAAATTCTAACTCGTGGACTATTAAAAAGGATATTGCTTGTTGGTTTGGAAATCGAAATGCAAACCTTCAAAAGCAAGACAAATACTATGTTGTCACAGGAAAGGTGAAGTTGTCGGATATAATTACTTACATAACCGATAGACAAGAATATGAAGTGCTCGTTTTGAATAAAGACGTCAAGAAGAAAACAAAGGAATTTTTCGACAAGCAGGAGCCTTATACAATACCGTCAGAATGAAGAGTTATAAACATACTTATAGCATCCCACCTACTCATGGGATGCTTTTTTTGTTTGCTTTGCTTGTATTCGAGAGAGTTCGAGAAATGGCTTAAATACTATGGTTTTTATAAAATAGTATGAAATATAAAGGATTTTTCGTAAGCGTTCGATAAGCCCTTATAAAATAAGGGTTTTTGGCATATTCCTATCAATTTAGTGGGAATGAGTTTTGCTTCAACTCCTTAAAATGGCTTATCTATGCGGTTTATATATAGTTACCGAGCGTTAACTCGAACAGCCTGAGGCTAACTATCGTGATTTAAGAGAATTTATCGGCGGCAGAAATCCCTTGTAAATCAAGCATTTTTCGGATATAAGGAAAAATATTAACCTGTCTATAATATAGTAGAAAATGGCAAAAAAAATATATGGTTTCCGTTCGGATATGAATAAAAAATAAGTGTACATAAAGCACTCTAATAAGCCTATATCAAATATAACCTTGTTACAATGCTCTATAATATCAACGGGTGTGCCTTATCATTTCTATATCTAATGATTATCTAATGTATCGTCGGCTGGATCGACATTTGAAAAACGCCTTATTTTATAAGGATTTTTATTGTTAAAATCCCGATTTTCGGCTTAATTACGCCATTTTTGACTATACTGTTTGATAACGGATAATATCATATAACAATAGATAACAAGCAATTTTGCGCCCTTTTAATCAAGTTGTCCGGGGTTCGAATCTCCGATGGCTCACCAGTTAAAAATCGCTTAAACACTGAGTTTGAGCGATTTTTATTTTTGTGTGGTAAAAAGTCAAGATGTCATAAGTGTGGTAGTTGTGTGGTAGTTATCTTCTGCCTTTTTTATTTCTATGACATCTTCAATGCGGCAATTTAGCGAACAACAAATCTTTTCTAAGACTGTTAATGCCACATATTCATTCTTTCCCATCTTTGCAAGAGTAGCTGTGCTTATGCCTACTACTTTACACAAATCCAGCCTATTCATCTTTTTGTCAATGAGAAGTTTCCATAACGGGTCATAGGAAACCATAAGACCACCTCCACTATTATAATATCACAATAGTTTTAATTTGTCAAAATAATTTTTCAGAAAAATAAAAAAATATTTCAGAAAAGTATTGACATCTAATATGCGATATGTTATTATATCAACATAAGATATATTAAAATATTATTTTAATATTACAAAACAATATTAAGAATTGTTGAAATAGATTTGAGGAGTGATAAAGAATGACAACAAAAATGACAGAGAATAGAAGAAATGAAATTTGTAAGGAATATGCACGTTGCTATCAGAATTGTTTATCAAGTAGCGCGGAACGCAGAATGAACGAGCTTGAGGCAGAGGTAGCGCAGGCAGGATTAAAATTCAACATGACGAACAGAGCACAGTATATGTTGCCGAATTTTTTAGGCGCACCGAAATTCGAGTTAGTAACAGCATAAATGAGATAAGGAGGTACAAAAATGAACACATACAAAATTACTTTTCAGAGAGAAAATGGAACGACAGGCACCGACCGCTTCGTAGCGGCGACGGAAGCGCAGGCGCGGAGAGACTTCAGGGAGTGTTATAGACACGAAAACTACACGATTACAAGCGCAGAAATGGTGGTAGACAATGCACCGGCGACAAAAGAACAGGAGCGTAAAGCATTAGCTAAAATCAGAAAAATAGTTGAGGAGCTTGGACCGGGCAGCTATATTGGAACAGCGTTTGAAGGATGTTTTGAGATAGCCGAAAGCAATATCGAAAATGACTTCGCTTGCAGCATGAAGCAGAGATGGGAAGCAATCGAGAAGGAATGTAAGGCGGTTGCTCTGGAGCGCGATGATGCTCAGAATGCGGCAATAGCAGCACAGAACGAATTAGAGCAAAAGTGCCAGGAACTTGCGGAATGTCAGAAACACCTTATATCAAGCACTGACCTCTTTGCTATCCACGAGCTTATATCGTTAGAGATTAGCAATCTTAAGAAAGATGCAGAGACGGCGGCCGCAAATATTGTAGAATATGCAAGCAATCCCGATTCGCCGGAGTTTAAACAGGCGGTAAATGCTCATCGAAAATCAATTAGCGACAAAACATTTTACTGCGAAATAGAAAAAAGGATCGAGATGTTCCAAATTTACCCTTTCGCAAAGTTCATGATACATCTCATTAATTGTTGATGGGCGTATTCCTGTCTTTCGTGCCAAGTCAGCTTGTGTCCACCTTCTCTCGCCAAGTCGGGTAGACAGTAAAATTCTTATTGCCATACGCCATCGCTCCTTTTGTTATATTATAACAGTTTACGGTAGTTAAACCGCATGTTCGATATGCAAGCATTGTCAGGAGCCGTTTATCGCCAGCCGACCGAGCGCGGTGTTTTGCAGCCCGGCTTGTAAGAATAGGTATAACGTGTATAAGAGCCGCGGCAGGAATAAAGTCGAGTAATAACATTTGTATATGACAAGAGCCGTTACCACAAATGGAAACGGCTCTTGCTATGTAGTAGCTTAATCACCGGCAAATGCTCCGTCATTTACCGAAAGACAATCAATCATAATACGAACGCCCAAGCTAAAACCGAGCTTAAAATCAGTCATTCCTATTTCTTCAACGATTTCATCATCGGCTTCAATCAGCCTTTCAAGCATAGTCCGTTCCGGCTCATCAAGAGCATCTTTTAACTTCTCCTGTATTTTCAAGGTTATTTCCGTCGCCTGCTCATACCGCGCTGACCGGGCGCTGTTCCGTGCGTTCGGCTTGATATTTCCATAATACAATTCTTCGATAAAATTCACAATAAACACCTCCGATACCGTATTAAACGTCAAAAGCGTCGTCGTAAATATAGTCGTGGTAAATGATTTCTTCAACTCTTGATTTTATCGAGTTCATTCGCCGCACCCATTCCATTTGGTCAGCCGATTTTAATTTCTCGTCCACGCCTTCGCGCTCCGCTATTTGCGGAATAAGCCTATCCAACATTTCGTGAAAGGTTTTATCAATTTCAGTGAGATGCTTTAACAGTGTGCCGTTTAGCAGCATAACAGTGTAAAGCCCTTGTCGATGTTGCCGCAGATATTCGCGGCGAAGCATACCGTATTTGCCGATACTGTAACACTCGTCGGGGACAGTCAGCGCGGGAACATAGTAGTCTCCGCTTTTTAAATACTCAATTTTCATTTTCGTTTCTCCTCTCTTTGTGGTAATTTGTAGTTATATATGGATATTTGTGAAATTTTAATTTCCACCGCCTTTCGTTGTATATAACTACCGTTCAAATTACCGCAAATGAGCCGCAGCCATATACTGTATTAGGTGAATGTGGTTGATTATTTCATTCACCCTTTACAGTATAACGTGTATGCAAAGGACACATCAAAGAAAATCAAAGCCGTATTCAAGGCGAAAGGCGAGTCGGGCAAGCCTCTTGCGACGATACCGCCGTATGGCTATATGAAAAATCCCGATAATTCCAATCAATGGATTGTCGACGAAGAAGCCGCGGGAGTTGTCAAAAAAATCTTTAATCTTTGCTTGAACGGCTACGGCACTTCACAGATCGCAAAAATCCTGCAGAAAGAAAAAATCTTAACACCTCGGACCAACTGGGTAAAAAACGAACTCATCAGAGGTTACGATATGCCAGATAATCCGTACAAGTGGTCGCCCGATACGATTTCGGAAATCCTGAAAAGGAAAGAATACATCGGGCATACGGTAAATTTTAAAACTCACCGTAAGTCATACAAAATAAAGAAAAAGATTGACAACCCCGAAAGCGAGCAAATGGTATTTGAAAATACTCACGAAGCCACTATTGACTTTGACATATGGGAACGCGTACAGAAACTGCGCCAAAACAGACGCAGACCTACAAGAACGGGTAAAACAAATATGTTTTCCGGTCTTGTATATTGCGCGGACTGCGGCGCAAAGCTATATTATTGCACTACAAAATACTTTGAAAGCCGCCAAGACAATTTCGTTTGCTCAAATTCCCGCAAGGGCGAATGTTCGACGCACTTCATCAGAGCAGTCGTGCTCGAACAAGGCGTGCTGACGCATATGCAATATGTTATCAGTTATATAGAGCAGTTTGAGGACAAATTCAGAACATTTATGGGAGCAAAACGAAAAGCCGAAGTCAAAAAGGAACTTGCCGCAAAGCGTAAAGTCATAGCGAAATCTGAGAAACGCATTAAAGAGTTGGATAGGCTGTTCCGGCTGATTTATGAAGATAAGGCAAACGAAACGCTGAGCGAAACACGTTTCAAAATCCTCGCCGATGATTACGAGCGCGAGCAAGCGGAGTTGACTGAAAAAGTTGCCGCACTGACCGCCGAACTTGAACAGCAGGAAGAACAATCCGAAAATCTGGAGCATTTCATAGATAAGGTACATAAATATTTTGATTTACAAAAATTAACGCCTGACGTGCTGAATGATATGGTAAAACGCGTAGAAGTCCATGCGCCGGACAAATCAAGCGGCAAGCGTACACAGCAAATTGATATTTACTACGACTTGGTAGGTTATCTGCCATTGTCGCTATTCCAAACAGAAACGAGGAATGACGCAGCCTAAACTGCGCCATTCCCCAGAAATTAAATGTTACTGTTTTACCTCGGATCGCCCTTAAGGAGTCCGGATAACTTTTTGATTATAAATATAAAGTTTTTTGTAAAACAGCGCCGCGTTATTGCGGGTAAATATATTTTCCGCGTTTAAAATTTGCCGCTTGCGCCTCCGCCGCCGAAGCTGCCTCCGCCGCCGGAAAAACCGCCTCCGCCGAAGCTTCCGCCGCCCCAGCCGCTGTAGCCGCGTCCGTAGCCGCCCATACCGCTCCATCCGCCGCCGCGCCAGCCGCCGTATCGGCTCATGCGAGTCCAAATAATCAGAAGCAGTATTATAAAAATAATCGCGAATAAAAGCTCGGCGGTCTCATCGGAGTCATCCTCCTCGTCGGGAGTCGGCGCTTCAAGCTCGCCTATTACGCGCTCATACAGAAGCTGCAGTCCGCCGCTGTAGTCGCCGTCCGAAAGCAGCGGCGCCGCCTCGCGGATGAAGCGCCCGCATTTGCCGTCGTTGAGTACGCCCTCAAGTCCGTAGCCGACCTCTACGCGTACGTCGCGGCTGTCGAGGACAAGCAAAATCAGCACGCCGTTGTCCTCGTCCTTGCTGCCGAGCCCCCATTTGCGCGCGGTTTGGATTGAAAAATCCTCCAATGACGCGCCTTCGATGCTCGGCATTGTTAGCAGCACGACCTGCGGACCGCCGTTTTGATAATACGTCTGTCCGCTCTCGCATATTTCCTGTTCCGTTGTGCTGTCTATAATATCGGCATAGTCGTTTACAAAAAACGCCTGCGTGATATTCGGCACGCTCACCGCCGCGGCGGCGGTGAGCGCAAACACCATGATGAACACCGCCGCGAACGCCGCGGCGGCTTTAAATTTTATGTTTTTCATGATTAATTAAAATTTACCGTAGGCGCCTGCTCCGCTCCCGGCTGAGCCTCGTATAAAGGCTTGCGGTCAAACCCGAGCATTCCGGCGAATATCGCCGTCGGGAAGCTACGGATTTTCGTGTTGAACGTCTGCGCCGCCTCGTTGTAGTCCTTGCGCGCCACGCTTATGCGGTTTTCAGTTCCCGCAAGCTCATCCTGCAGTGATAAAAAGTTCTCGTTTGCCTGAAGCTGAGGATACGCCTCCGAAATCGCGAGAAGTCTTGACAGCGCCGACGAAAGCTCGCCGTCCGCCTCTATTGTCTCGTCCATAGTCTGCGCTCCCGCGAGCTTTGCTCTCGCGTCCGCAACGGCGGTGAATACATCTTCCTCGTGCGTGGCGTAGCCCTGTACGGTATTTACCAGGTTTGGAATGAGGTCGGAGCGTCTTTGAAGCTGAACCTGAATTTCCGAATATGCCGTATTGACGTTTTCCTCTATGCCCACCAAACCGTTATAACTGCTTACCACCGCTATCACAATAACCGCTATGACTGCTATAACGGCGATCAACACTTTACCCATAGTTTTCATAAATTTCCCTCCTGATCGAGCCAAAAAATATCGGCGTTATTTATTATATTATCTCATAACAGCAAGGCGGCAGCGTCACCGCAGCGTTATGTTACAATGTTCTCTCAGGCGTCAAAATCTTTGATTTTGGTAACGCCGTGAGGTTATTATCTCATAACTGCAAGGCGGCACCGTCGCCGCAGCGTTATGTTACAATGTTCTCTCAGGCGTCAAAATCTTTGATTTTGGTAACGCCGTGAGGTTATTATACCATAAAACGGAAAAAATAACAAGTCAAAAATAAAATTATATTATATAAAACGGGCACATCACCGTGATATGCCCGTTGCTTTTATTATGTCATTATTCCGTTATTATTACTGTTTGAGTCGCGTCGTCCCAATCTACCGTGGCGCCGAGCGCTTCCGTAACGGCGCGCGCGGGAACCATCGTGCGGTCGTTAACAAGCTGCGCCGGAACATCAAGCGTGATCGGTACGTTGTTTTTGTAAAGCGTCTTGTCGCCTATAGCCAGCTTTATTGTGGTGCCGCCGCGCTTTGCCGTAACGGTGCTTGTCGCGTCGTTCCATTCAACCTCCGCGTGCAGCGCTTCAAAAATCGCACGGAGCGGAACAAGAGTGCGGTCATTTATGGAAACGGGAGGCTGATCGAATGACAGCTTTGTACCGTTTACCAATACTGAGATTTCCGTAGCCTGCGGAGCCGGATTGGCAGCCGGAGCCTGTGCCGCCGCGGAGGGGTCGGGCTCTTTTCCGAAGCTTACCAGGTTGCCGCTCTTATACAGCGTGTATTCCTTCGTTGTGTCGTCTGTGCTGATGCTGAATTTGTGAGCGCCGTCCGCGATGTTGTTTACGCTCAAATAGCATGTGTAAGGTATCTGATTTGACGAATGGAACCACTCGCCGTCGATTCTGTATGTTACGGTAATATCGGGCTTATTCACGAAATACGCAAGGGTATACAGCTTTACTAAGCCTTCGCTGTCCGCCGTAAGAGTTCCGCCGTCGTTTGCGGGTTTGAATACAAACTTGGGCGTGTCGCTTGCGGAACGCAGATATGCGCCGTTGCTTGCGGCTTCGTTAAAGATAGAAATCGATTCGGCGCTGTCCGATATATAGAAGCTCTGAAATTCCGATGCCTGTATTGAATTAAAATAGTTAATCATTTTAACCTGCGGATATTTCATAATAACATTCCACAGCATATTTCTGAGTCTCGGTTCGTGCCAGCCCACATAGTTGTCGCCGGTTTTGTCGGTTCTCGCAATACCGCCCTCGCTTATCATAACAGGCTTATTTATATTGTATTTAGCCATAAAGTCCATAAGCGGCTTAAGCTTGTTTGTGGACCAGCCGTAATTTCCCGTTATAAAATATGTAGCGTCACTGTCGCTCGTGTTCGGATTGTTTTGGAAATATTTCGTCGTATAGCAGCTTACGCCGACCCAATCGACATACTCGTCACCGGGATAATAATATTGGAACGGTCTGTCAAGCGCTCCGATATCGTTCGGCGACCATACAACTCCCAAATTGGGAAATTCATGAATTAAATTTGCCGCCTGTCTGAATATGCTGACATATCTGTCCGGATCGTCGCCGAGAGCCGAGCAGTTCATTTCGTTCGCGAATCTTATAAGCATAGGCTTGTTGTACGAGTTAAGGTTTTCCAATGTTTTGCGCATTGAATCGAAATCAACGTAGTCAAGCGAATCAATTGTCCAGCCTACCATAGTTACAACATCATCACGTTTAACCATAGGACCTATATTATTATATAAATCATCTCTACTGAAGTTCTGAAGATATGTCAAATATGATCCGAGCGGTCTGGCCTTCGCGGAGTTTTCCGCGACCATGCCGATATAAACTCCCGACGTCGGCTCAAACTTTGCACCGTAATAAGGCGCGCTGCCGAGAGGTCCCTCAACGTATAACTCAAAATCCGTAGCGGTTACCATAGCGCGTCTTTCATTAAGAAGCGCAGTCCAGTCCGGCTGCGGGAAATTGTATGCGTAAGCAGTTGTCGCAAACATGCTCAGCACAAGGATTGAAATAAGTGTTGTCAGTTTTTTCATAAAATATACACCCCTTAAAAATGATACATCTAATTATACCACGTCGACGCGGCTTTGTAAAGGAAAAATTTAAAAAATGACACAAAACAAATCAAAAAAACAAAAACCAAAATGAATTACAAAACAAACAAAACAGCATATATTATAATGTAATAAAATTTTTCGAAAAAAAGTTAAAAAACCCCTTGACAAAGGTAAATTAGTGTGGTAATATATTAAAGCTGTCGCTGATGGACAGCATGTACATTGAAAGATAAATAGTGCAGGTTTTTGTTAGATAAACTTATGAGTTTTTTATGACAGAAATTCGGAAAAACGAATTAGTCAGAGTTAGTTGAAAGAGCTAACAGGATTTATGTATATTTCTCTTCGGAGTGATATAACCATTTAAACGAGAGTTTGATCCTGGCTCAGGACGAACGCTGGCGGCGTGCTTAACACATGCAAGTCGAACGAGAATCCATTGATTGATTTCTTCGGAAAGATTGATTTGGAGGAAAGTGGCGGACGGGCGAGTAACGCGTGAGTAACCTGCCCATAAGAGGGGGATAATCCTTG
>CANRJY010000032.1 GCA_947631085.1 uncultured Clostridia bacterium
CCGCCTTGAACTCGTCACTGAATTGGGCGGCCGGCGCGGACGCGGCGGAGATGAAAAGTCTGTGATACCGTTCAGCTTACGGTAGTTTGATGATTGCCTTACATTGAGGACGTCGAGGACAAATACAATGTAAACAGGATAAAGGATAGAAATATATAAGGCTTGGCGCCTGTTTCTTATGCTATGGGAATACGCGCCGAGCCTTTTATAGTGGAACAGAGAGAGGTGTTTTTTATGACACAGACAATAACAAACAGCGCCGCTCCCGTAACTGTTCGGGAACGGCAAATAGGTAACACGACCTTTATTGTAAAATCTTTCTCACGCGACAGCGATAAAAACAAAATTCTTTCTAAAATCGAAAGACTTATAAAAAATGATATTGCGAAAGATTTTTCATAAAAATTTTCTAAAACGGCAGACAAATCATGAAATATGCGTTATAATATAGTTGTAGCATTGTTTGGCTGTCAGAACAGGAGGAACTTACTATGTTAGAACAGTCAAACAAAATAACAGCTTTATACGCACGTCTTTCATCAGACGACAGACAAGAAGGCGACAGCAACAGTATAGTAAATCAGAAAAGAATACTGAAAAAGTATGCCGTGGAGCATGGGTATTCGCCGTATGAGTTTTACGTTGACGACGGATGGAGTGGTACGAATTTCCAGCGTCCCGACTTTCAGCGCATGATTTCCGATATTGACGCGGGAATTGTCGAGCGGGTTATAATTAAAGATATGTCGCGCTTCGGACGTGATTATTTGCAGGTGGGAATGTACACCGAGATAATTTTCCCCGAAAAAGACATACACTTTATCGCTATCAATGACAGCGTGGACAGCAATATCGGCAGCGACGATTTTACGCCTTTCAGAAATATCATCAATGAATGGTATGCGAAAGACACGTCAAAGAAAGTTAGAGCCGTAAAAAAGGCAAAGGGATTAGCCGGCGAGCGTACCAATCCGCATACTCCATACGGATATGTTAAAAATCCCGACAACCCAAAGGAATGGCTTGTTGATGAAGAAGCCGCTAAAGTTGTCCGCGAGATATTCAATCTTTGCATTCAGGGCAACGGGCCGACGCAGATAGCTCATATCCTCACGGAACGGAAAATACTCACTCCGTCCGCTTACGCTCTTGAAAAAGGAACGAAACGAGCGGGATTTTTAGCGGCAGACCGCTATCACTGGGGCAGCGCGGTAGTGGCTCACATCTTAGACCGAATGGATTATACGGGCTGTACGGTTAATTTTAGGACATACACAAAATCCTACAAAAACCATAAGAAGCTCAATAATCCGCCCGAAAAGTGGAAAATCTTTGAGAACACTCAGGAGGCCATTATAGACCGCGATACCTTTGACATTGTTCAAAAAATACGTCAAGGACGCAGACGCAACACAAGTATGGGCGAACTGCCTATACTTTCGGGATTGCTCTTTTGTGCGGATTGCGGACACCGATTATCACTTTTACGCCGAAGGTGTGAAACCGAGGACAAGCAGGCGTATGTATGCGGAGCTTACCGCGCTGACAAGGACGCTTGCACAAGCCATTACATACGCAGCAATGCGATTGAAACGCTGATATTGGAAAATTTGCAGGATCTTACAAGTTTTGTTTCGGCATATGAGGACGAATTTGTCAGAACGGTAATGGATGCCAATATGAAGCAGCATAATAAAGACTTGGCTCAAAAGAAAAAGGCGTTTAAGGGAAAGCAAAACCGTATAGCGGAGCTTGATGATTTATTCACCCGTATTTATGAGGATAATGTCAACGGTAAAATTTCGGATGAGCGATTTGTTCAAATGTCGCAAAGATACGAGAACGAGCAAAAAACACTGAAATCCGAAATTGAGGATTTACGTCTGGAAATCGAAGATGATGAAAGTCATTCGGTAAACGTCAACCGTTTTATAGCGCGAGTTAGGAAATATACGAACATTCAAGAACTTACGCCGGAAATTTTAAGGGAGTTTATCGACAAGATAATCGTTCACGCCGCAGATAAGAGCAGCGGCAAACGGTTACAGGAAATTGAGATTGTCTATAACGATATAGGAGTAATAGACACTTCAAAAATTACAGTATCACGAGGAAAAGCATTGAAAAGTGCATAAATAGTGTTACTTTGTGAAACAGATTAAAAAACTTCCTAACGGATTTCAATACTTGTAACACTATCGGGAATGCTTATGCTTGTCAGACTGCTGCAGCCGAAAAACGCGTTGTTGCCAATACTCGTTACACTGTCGGGGATGCTTATGCTTGTCAGACCGCTGCAGTCCTCAAACGCCTGACTATTAATGCTGGTTACACTGTCGGGAATAATATAGTTTGGCTGTATTTTGTCTTTCGCGTAAATTAACAGTGTCTTTTTATCCTTGGTAAATAAAACACCGTCTATATCGCAGTAACTTTGATTATTCGGACTGACATTGATATTTAAGCTGCCACAGCCCATAAACGCACTATCGCTAATGCTTGTTACGCTGTCGGGGATGCTTATGCTTGTCAGACCGGTGCAGACGTAAAATGCACCATCGCTAATGCTTGTAACACTGTCGGGGATGCTTATGCTTGTCAGACTGGTGCAGCCGGAAAATGCACTATAGCTAATGCTTGTAACACTGTCGGAGATGCTTATGCTTGTCAGACCGGTGCAGCCGCTAAACGCACTATCGCCAATACTCGTTACGCTGTCGGGGATGCTTATGCTTGTCAGACCGCAGTAGTAAAATGCTTCACGGTCAATTTTGGTTACGCTGTCGGGGATGCTTATGCTTGTCAGACTGCTGCAGCCGGAAAATGCACTATAGCTAATGCTTGTAACACTGTCGGGGATGGTTATGCTTGTCAGGCCGCTGCAGCCGGAAAACGCGCCGTTGCCAATACTCGTTACACTGTCGGGGATGCTTATGCTTGTCAGACCGGTGCAGACGTAAAATGCACCATCGCCAATACTCGTTACGCTGTCGGGGATGCGTATACTTGTCAGACCGCTGCAGCCTTGAAACGCATAATCGCCGATACTCGTCACTTTCACTCCGTCAATTTCCGCCGGAATAACAAGCTCGCCTTCTGCGTCACTGTTACAATATGTAATAGTCCCCGTCTCCTCATTAAACCACAAATCGTCCACGCTCGCCGCGTTCGCGATTACCGGCAGCAGAAAAAGCGCCAGCACCGCTATAAATCCCACAAATCTCTTTTTCATAAATTATTCCTCCTTGTAAATAAATTTTCACATTAAAAAATGCGCAGCCTTTTTTCAAGACTACGCAGAAAAACGCAGCCTTGATTTTAAAATGTTGCTACGCATCTTCAATTTATTCACATTAGCATACTTTATTATAACGGGAATAAGAATCAAAGCGTGCGCTTTTTACGGCGCAAACCGTTATAATAAATTATTAAAAACATAATTTATACGCGATATTAAATTGAAGATTTGTAGCAATTATAATATATCATATTAAGCCGTAATTGTAAAGAAAAAAATTCAAACCGGCGCTAAATCAAAAATACCTCTTGAAAATATCTCCCATTTATTATATAATTATCTATATGAATATTGAGGGAGGTATAAATTATGAATATACTTGTTACAGGCGGCGCGGGGTATATCGGCAGCCATACCTGCGTGGAGCTTCTGAACGCGGGCTATGATATCGTTGTGCTCGATAATCTCTATAACGCGAGCGAAAAGTGCCTCGACGCTGTTAAGGAAATTACCGGCAAGGATTTTCCGTTTTATAAGGTCGATTTGCTCGACTACGACGCTACCGAAAAGGTTTTTGCGGAAAATAAAATCGACGCGGTCATCCATTTCGCGGGTCTTAAAGCCGTGGGCGAATCAACGCAGATCCCGCTTAAATATTATGATAACAACATCACCGGAACGGTGCATCTGATGCAGGCTATGGAAAAATATGACTGCAATAATATCGTGTTCTCGTCCTCCGCGACGGTTTACGGCGATCCGGAGCGCGTTCCTATTGTCGAGACCGACAACAAGGGCGACAAAATTTTAACCACCAACCCCTACGGCACGACGAAGCTCTTTATCGAGCGCATCATGACCGACGCGCAGAAGGCTAATCCGAAGCTGAGCGTGACGCTCCTTCGCTACTTTAACCCGATAGGCGCGCATAAGAGCGGTAAAATGGGCGAGGATCCGAAGGGAATCCCGAACAATCTGCTTCCGTACGTCGCGCAGGTGGCGGTAGGCAAGCTCGAAAAAGTTCATGTTTACGGCAACGACTATCCCACTCCCGACGGCACGGGCGTGCGCGATTATATCCACGTTGTCGACCTCGCGGTCGGACATGTTAAGGCGATAGAGCACTGCGCGGATAAGCAGGGCGTTCATATTTACAATCTCGGCACGGGCAACGGCTACAGCGTATTGCAGATAGTCGCGGCGTTCTCGAAGGCTTGCGGCAAGGATTTACCGTATCAGATAGAGCCGCGCAGACCGGGCGATATCGCGGAATGCTACGCGAACCCCGAAAAGGCGCGTAAAGAGCTTGAATGGGAAGCGAAATACGGCATAGACGATATGTGCGAGGACACATGGAGATGGCAGTCGGGTCACCCGAACGGATTTGAAGGCTGAATATAATAAAATGTCTTGGGGGTATAACCTCAAGACATTTTTTTGTGCGAATATATTTAACATAGCCGATTTATTTTTTTACCTTGTATTTTGCTTTTGTTTTCAAAAATTCCGCCAGCTTTTTCGCGCCGCCGTCCTTCATGTCGGTTTTGTCGATAACGCTGACGCTGTTTTTGTCGTGGAACAGATAAATGTACTGCCCCTTTTCGATAATTTTGTACATATCCGAATAGCTGTATTGCTCCTTCTGTCCGGCGCATTTTTCGGTCATATAATCCTCAAAGAAATCAAATCTTGTTTCCGCGATATTATTTTTCATTTGGCGGTACGGCTTTCGGAACGCGTTTCGCGGATATACGAGCAGTACCGCGCCTATCCATGCGCTCAAAAACGCCCATACCATTCCGAGGTTATTGAAAAACAAAAACAGTGCTAGGATTATCAGGATAATTCCGATAATCGTGGTGATTATCCGCATGGTTTTGAGAGTTTCCTTATAATACATTCGGAAAAACTCCTTGTACAGCATGGGATTTGTTTTTGTCGTTACGGTATACAAACGCTCGTCAGCCATATCAGAACCCTCCCATAAAACGCTTCACAAACGCGCCCGCCGCGCATGAGAGAAACGAGAACACCGCGTAGACGATAAGGCAAATCGTGACGGTCATAACAATATTCTCCGCGCTTTCCATCTCGTAATACATGAGTATCGACGCGGTCGATATGACCGTCAAAAGAAGCGGGAAACGCCATGTAAAGCCCAATCGCATACCGTTGAAAAAGCCTACGGCGAAAATGAAAATCGGGTTTAATGTGAACATGAACATGGTCGATAGCAGTATTACGCCGTTTTCGCCCATGAATACGAAAACAAGCGGGATTATATGAAACATTATCAGCGCCGCGACGATATACATTTTGGCGGAGTCTATGCCGAAGTCGCCGCGCACGATGATCGGGTCTTTTTTTTGCAGCGTTTTTCTTCTCTGTTTTTTGCTCATTTGCTTCTCCTTACATTCGCACGCTTTCGCCGTTGGCGGCTAAATAGCGTTTTAGATCCATGATTTCGATTTCTTTGAAATGGAACAGGCTCGCGGCTAAAACCGCGTCGGCTTTTCCCAATCGGAACGCGTCGAGAAAATGCTCCATAGTTCCCGCGCCGCCGGAAGCTATTACGGGGATTTTGGCGTTTTCGCTGATCTCGCGCGTAAGCTCGATATCGTATCCGGCTTTTGTTCCGTCGCAGTCCATGCTCGTCAAAAGTATCTCGCCCGCGCCGAGAGCTTCCGCCTTTTTCGCCCATTCGAACGCGTCTATGCCGGTGTTTACTCTGCCGCCGTTGAGATACACGTCCCAACCGCCGCCGTCTCTGCGCTTCGCGTCAATGGCGCATACCACGCACTGACTGCCGAATTTCTCAGCCGCTTCGGATATAAGCTCGGGACGCTTGATCGCCGCCGAGTTTACCGAAACCTTGTCCGCGCCCGCGTTTAAAATGCGGCGGAAATCCTCGACTGTGCGTATTCCGCCGCCGACGGTGAACGGGATAAACACCTTCCGCGCGACCGCCTCCACCATATCGGCGACGGTATCGCGCGCGTCGGACGAGGCGGTTATGTCGAGAAAAACAAGCTCGTCCGCGCCCGCTTTGTCGTAAACAGCCGCACATTCAACGGGATCGCCCGCGTCCGTCAGATTTACAAAATTAACTCCTTTTACAACCCTGCCGTTTTTTACGTCAAGACAGGGGATTATTCTCTTTGCGTACATATTTTATGCTCCTTAAAGCGCCGCGAAATTTTTAAGTATCCTCATTCCCACGCCGCCGCTTTTTTCGGGGTGAAACTGCGTCGCGAACACGTTACCG
This sequence comes from uncultured Clostridia bacterium, assembly GCA_947631085.1. Taxonomy (GTDB): domain Bacteria; phylum Bacillota; class Clostridia; order UBA1381; family UBA1381; genus CANQXJ01. The sequence continues at coordinate 6,504 of CANRJY010000032.1, forward strand.
CGCTCGACCGCTATGTCGAGCCGCTCTCCGTATTCGGTATACGCCGAAACAATGCTCTCGTCCTCGGCGGACAGATAATACGAGTGAACGAAATACACAAACGGGCTTTCTCCGATATCCTTTAAAATGCGGCTTTCCTTCGTGAATGTCAGATTGTTCCAGCCCATATGCGGGATTTTCAGTCCGTGATCGGGAATTTTTACTATTTTGCCTTTAAAAATCCCAAGCCCCTTAGTTCCGGCAGTTTCCTCGCTCTCCTCAAACATGAGCTGAAGTCCCAGGCAAATTCCCAAAAGCGGTTTGCCGCTCTTTGCCGTTTCGATAACGGCTTTGTCAAGACCTGTTTTTTCGAGACTTTTCATAGCGTCTCCGAACGCTCCGACCCCGGGAAGGATCACCTTGTCCGCTTTCGCTATTTCGTGAGGGTCGCTTGTAACGACGCTTTGCGCGCCTATGAAATCGAGCGCGTTTTTTACGCTGTGCAAATTTCCCGCTCCGTAATCTATAACCGCAATCATTAAAACCTCTCCAATTACATATTAAACGTGTCCCTGATACGGCGGATAATTCCATCCTCCTTCGCGGCGAACATTTCCGCCTGCTTCTCTATGTACCAGAGCTTTTCCTTCAGCTTATCCATATATTTCACGTTCACGATCAAATCCGCGAGCATGACAGCCATAAGCGAAAACGATGCGAAATAAACGACAGTCGGATTTAAGCCCCACACAAAATCAGTCGTTATCGGTTCGACAACCTTCACAAGCAGTACCGCCATAAATCCGAACGCCGCCGCCGCGATCACGCAAATGCGCCCGTTCACGTTGAGCGGCCAGCCGGTATAATCCCACCAGCGCTGATGAAACAGCTTTTCGAGCAGCCACGAAACCGAGTATTCAAGCGCGCTGCAAAGTATCATTCCCGCGAAAAACAACAGAACGGGATTTTCTATGCGGCTCAGAATAAGGATTATCAGCAGCGCTCCTATGCCGTAAATGGGGCAGAAGCAGGTCGTCAGGAACCCGCTGTTCACAAGCCGCCTCTGCTGGATCGTATAAAACGCCGACTCATAAGCCCAGCCGATAAAGCTGTAAATTGCAAAACATAAAAAATAGTGCAGTATCGTCATTTTCCTTCCACCTTCTCAGCCCGCGGGGGCAATCAGATTATATATTTCGTTATTGTTTGTCTTTAGCAGTCCTTTGAGCTTCGGGTACGGTGTTTTCGCGAAAACCTCATATACCGAGCACGCTTTGTCCACAACGCATACAGCCCAGCTTTCCCGATACCTCGGCGGTACCGGCGTCAGCGGGAACATATGCTTTTTTATGATATCGCGCTCCACTTCAGTGAGCTCGAAATCGTCGAGCGCGTTTCTGAGAGCCGCGTTCGGGTGCGTAAAGCCGTGTACGCGTCTTTCGGGCAGTCCGTCGTGCCAGTCGTAGAGAAAATAATCATGCAAAAGCGCGCCGCGTATAAGCTCGCGCCGCCGTTTTGAAAATCTTCCCGCGAGCCGCTCGCTGTAATACGCCACCGCGATCGTATGCAAAAGACATGATGTATCCCCGTGCTGTGTGTAATCGTTCATGCGTTTGAGCCGCGATTTTTTTGCCGCGTCCCCAAGACACCGAAAAAACATTTAATCACTCTCCGCCCGAATTTTTGTCCAATATATATTATATTTCATATATATACACTTGTCAAGCGAAAAATTTCTTGTGTTCGCGTTGTTTTTATGTTATATTATTCATAGAAAACAGAAGAGGGGGACTTCTATGTATACGGAGCTCGGCGCGTGCAGGCTCTGTCCGAGAGAGTGCGGCGCGAACAGGAACGCGGGCGAAACGGGATTTTGCAAAGCGTCGGATAAAATAAAAATAGCGCGCGCGGCGCTTCATATGTGGGAGGAACCGTGCATATCGGGAGAAAACGGCTCGGGGACGGTGTTTTTTTCGCACTGTACCATGAAATGCGTGTATTGCCAAAACTACCGGCTGAGCGCGGAAAACAAGGGCTATGAAATTACGGAGGACGAGCTTTCGGATATTTTTCTCAATCTGCAAAATCAGGGCGCGCACAACATAAACCTCGTCACTCCGACGCATTATGTCCCGCAGATAATAAAGGCGCTGAAATCGGCGAAAAAACGAGGTCTTATTATTCCGATCGTCTATAACACAAGCGGCTGGGAAAGGATCGAAACGCTGAAAACGCTCGAAGGGCTTATCGACATTTATATGCCCGATATGAAATATTTTTCCGACGCGCGGGCGCAAAAATACTCGTCGGCGCGGGGTTATTTTCAGATTGCTTCGAGAGCTGTTGAAGAAATGACGCGTCAGACGGGAAAATGCGTATTCGACGAAAACGGAATTATGAAAAAGGGCGTGATAGTGCGTCATTTGATGCTCCCGGGAATGATGTCGGAAACGAGAAAAATCATGGAATATTTGTATAAATCGTACGGCAATATCATATATGTAAGCCTTATGAGCCAATATACACCCATGCCGCAGGTTGAGCGGTTCCCCGAATTAAACAGACGGCTCAGTATGACACAATATAACGCGATGGTGGAATACTGCGCGGAGCTGGGCATGGAAAACGTGTATATCCAGGACGGAGAAGCGGCAAGCGAGAGTTTTATTCCGCCGTTTTGCGAATGAAATCGGCGGCGAGAATTATAATTATCGGGGTCAAAAGATAATTGTACCGCGGCTGAACCTCTATAACGGCAAACGCAGCGATATATCCCGAAAGAATTACAGCCGGAGGGAACAGTTTTTCCCTGTTCTTTCCGAAAATAAGCGCCGCAGCCGCGCATAAGCCCGCGGCGGCCATTACCGCCGACGATAAACGGCGGTATATTTCATTGGATACAAAATCGTCCTTCATCGACCATGTATACACAAAAGAACCGAATTGATACGCCGTTTTTTTCACTGCGAGCGATATGATTTTTATCGGATCCTCAAGCCGCTCAGCGATAGCGGCCTCGCATTTTTCCTCGTCGAAAATGAGCTTTTCGTCCTCCGCCGACCATGTTCCGGTGGTTTCATAGTTTAACCCCACAGCTGTTTTATATTTCAAATTTCCCGATAAAATTGATTGGTCCGTTATTTTGTTTGCCGACAAAAGTCCGTCGCATATGAACAACACCGCGAAAAATACAGCCGCAAACAGCGCGAATTTGGATAAAGCTTTTAACACGCGCTTATCGCGCAGCATTTCGAAAACCGCGATTACCGCCGCCGCGATAATGACGACGTACATTTCGGGTCTGAGCAAATGACTCACCGCGGTCAGAGCGCCGCAAAGGGCAGCGTTTAAATAGGTGTTTTTTATCGGCTTCGCGTAAAACGCCCACAGCGCCGCCATGAAAAAGCATGTCGCGGCGTGCTGGTTTGTAAGAACGGGGATAAAGAAAAGTGTCAGCGGATTGACCGCCATAATAAACAGCGTTATAAATCCGGCCTTTTCGCCTGAGATTTTTTTCGCGGTATCTGCGGCGAAAAGGCAGGTAACAGCCGATAAAACCGCGTTCGCGAGCTGTACGGGCAGCGCGGACGCGCCGAAAATTCTCATTAAAACCGCCTGATATATCACAAACGGCATATGCGCGGACCATTTGCCCGCGTATATGGTGCCGGTCTCGGCGAGCGCCGCCCCCCAACTTTGAAGCGGTGTTTTCGCAAGCAGCTCCGACAAATTATAGGTGAGCAAAAAATCGGACTGCGGCTCGATTTTCCAAATAAAAACAAACGCTATGCGCAAAACGAGCGCAAACGCGGCGGCTGCCACATACAAAGCCGCTCCCGCGCGCAGTCTCGCCGCGGCAAAAAGCACGGCGAATACCGCCGCCAAAGTAATTGCTCCCGCAAAAACAGACGGCGCGCTTATACCGAACACGCCGTCCGAATATAAGCCGCCGTCGGCGAAAATACCCGCTAAATTGACTGTGAATTGCCCAAGCAGCAGCGCCGCCGCGGCAAAAACGCATACCGCGACGGTGAGCGGCTGTAATTTATCATTTCGCATAGTTTTTTGTAATCAAATCAATGAAATCCTCGTTTTTGCGCGTGCTTTTGAGCTGCTTCAGCAGACTTGCCGCGGCGATATCGGACTGTCCCTTGTTAAGCTCGCGCCGGATAAGCCAGTTTGCCTCAAGCTCCCGCTTTGACATGAGCTCCTCCTCGCGGCGCGTGCCGGAGCGGAGTATATCTATCGCGGGGAAGATGCGCTTTTCCTGTAAGTTTCTGTCGAGCTTCAATTCCATATTGCCCGTACCCTTAAATTCCTCGAAAATAACGTCGTCCATACGGCTGCCGGTCTCGACAAGCGCGGTCGCGAGTATCGTAAGGCTTCCGCCCTCCTCGATATTTCTCGCCGCGCCGAAGAATTTTTTCGGTTTAAACAGCGCGTCCGGATCAAGTCCTCCGGAAAGAGTTCTGCCCGTCGGTGTTACCGTTAAATTATACGCTCTCGCAAGACGCGTAATGGAATCGAGCAGTATTACAACGTCGTTTTTGTGCTCGACAAGTCTTGACGCTCGCTCCAGCACCATCTCCGATACCTTGCAGTGATTTTCGGGCATTTGGTCAAATGTCGAATAAACCACTTCGCCGTTTATGGAGCGTTTCATATCCGTTACCTCCTCCGGACGCTCGTCTATGAGAAGGACTATCAGCTTTACATCGGGGTAATTTTTGGAGATGGACTGTGCAATTTGCTTTATGATAGTTGTTTTTCCGGCTTTCGGCGGCGCGACGATCATACCGCGCTGTCCTTTGCCTATCGGACAAATAAAATCTATTATCCGCGAAGCGAGATTGTTTATCTCACCCGTGTCAAGGGTCAGCCGTTCTGTGGGATATATAGGAGTAAGTCTTTCAAACGGTACGCGGCGCAGCGCGATATCGATAGTGTCGTCGTTTATGGTTTTGACGAACAGCAGCGGCGAGTATTTATCCTCATCCTGAGAAGGACGGCAGTCGCCGACTATCTTGTCGCCTGTTTTCAGCTTAAAGCGGCGTATCTGCGTGGGCGACACATAAATGTCGTTAGGGCTTGACTTATAGCCTTCAACGCGCAGAAAACCGAAGCCGTCATTCATAACGTCGAGAATGCCGGACACCTCGATAACGTCCGCCGGACGCTCGCGTTTTTTTACCGGCTGACGGTTTTTCGCTTCCTCCTCGTTTTTTTGTCTTGTTTCGCGTATACGCGCGATAATTTCGTCCTTTCTGAGCGCGGAAATTTTTTCGATTCCGAGCCCTTGAGCAATTTGCTTTAGCTCCTCTTTTGTTTTCCTTTCGAGTGCAACTCCGTCTTGCATTAAAAATACCTCATCATTCTGAAAAATAGTTTAAAATTTATAATTTTGCATAAGTACGGCGAATGCGCCTGATGACAGAAATAATATTGAACTCAATACTAATATTATAAATTCGGTGCTATTATTATACAACATACGGCGAAGAAAAGCAAGAAAAATTTTTGCCGAACCCTCGATATGAAAAAAGAAGTATACGACTCCCCTTGCTGCGGTTCTCCGCGGAGTTGGGAATTTTCTTTACAAAATTGTTTTTGTATGATAAAATGTCAGTATTAAAATTTTTAATATATAAGGAGGGCTTGTCATGAAAAAAATATTATACGCTCTGATCGTGTTTATGGTATTCGCAAGCGGCGCGGCGGCAGCCGATATATATAATAAATATACCGCCGATGAAGTAAAATACACTATAAATGTGGACGGAGAGAAGCAGGATTTTAAACTGCCTGTGGTCTCCATAAATGACAGTACATATATATCTTTAAGAGAATGGTCCGAAAAGGTCGGATATACCGTAGACTGGAACGGCGAAGAAAAAAAGATAGATTTAATCGGCGCCGACAAAACGGCGGAGCCTACGCCGGAAGAAACACCGGTTCCTACGCCTTCATTGGAGCCTCAAAAAACTCTGCCGCCAAACTCTACCTCACAGCCTGACGCGGCATCTCACACTTTAGTTGATATATTCGATACAAGCGGACTTCCTTCCGGAGTTGCAGATGAATCTTATGAAGAAACTATGTTCAACGGAGCAAGTCTGTCCAAAGGACTAAAATACCGTTACATCGCAAAAGATGATTTTTCCTATAAGCAAGCGCTTAAGGATATGCACTTTAAAGCGTATGATGATTATGAAGCCATACATGATGTGTACCAAGCGGCGGAGCTGGGTTCCGCATATTTAGATTTGACATGGTATGATGACTTGTATGATACATATGTATATTATGACAGAACAGAGAAAGTGTGGTTCGTATATTATTTTCTGGACAGCATATACGAACATAAATCAGAACACCCTGAAGTTTACGCGATTGCTCTTGACTGTTTAACCGGAGAAGTCAGAGGTATTTATTATTACGATGCGTATGATGAAAAGAGAGGCGACTTAAGCTTGACCGCAAGAGACGACTGGGCTAAATTCAGAGCGGAATTATATACACAAACGGAAGAAATGTCCGAACAGGAATGAGCGGTGAATAAAAGGGAGCCGTAAGGCTCCCTTTTGGTATACATTAATTTATCTCGTAACAATATCAACCGGCACGTTAAATATCTTCGCAACCTTCAAAATCGTATCAATATGTCTGCCGCTCGCCGCCGCCATATGGTGCGTGGGGCCTGCCTCGCTCCAGCGGTTGCAGAACTCTCTCGCTCCGCAAGTGAAGCGCGTGCGCATATTCGTGTCGCCGAATGTGAAGATAGGTCCTTCCTCGTTAATACCCTCGGCAACGACAAACTTAAAGTTGCCGTCCTTGTCCTGCGTGATGCCGAGATATGTAACCGGTCCGAGATGCGGATAGAACTGCGTCAGATAGCCGCCGCCGGTCTTGCCGTGGAATACCGGAACGATCTTCATAGTCGGCTTCTTCGCCGAAATATCAGCGTCACCCGAGCCGCTGTGACCGATAATGCAGATATCCTCGTTAAAGTCGATAGAGTACATCTCGGAAAGCTGTCCCATACCCGAAATGGTTTTCAGAATACTCATCGCCATAGAAACCTTTATGTCGCCCTCAACGGCGCACGCTACGCCCTGCTTGATAAGCATTGAGAACGCGGGAATGAGCATACTGTCGAGCACGCCCGCCTTGCCCTGCGCGAAGCCGTCATAGTGCGAAGCGATAAACGCGATTTTCTCGTCCTTGACCCATTGTTCGAACGCGACAACGTATTTCGCCATATCCCATACCTTTTCGATAGTGCCGCCGCCCTCGATATCGAAGGTGTCGAGAATATCCTGCGCCTTCGCGCGGATAGCGTCCTCGTCGGTGATATCGTCTGCGATAGCCCACATCTTTTCCCAGTCAAACTGCTTGGTATAGAGATACATTCTGTGATACAAATTTGTCTCGTCGATATACAGATCCATCATGCCCGGATACGGACGACCGATCTGCGCGAGGTTCGTGTCGCGGAAACGGCGGCGAACCTGAGCCGCGCGGCACCAATCTTCAATTTCCGCCTGAACGTACGGATCTCCGCCCTCAACAACGCCGGTGATTACCGCATGGCGCTTGCCCGCGCGCTCGAGATCTGCTACCATCTCGCCTACAGCACCGCAAGCGTACAGCTCGCCCAGCCACGTCGCGGTGTCGGTATTCGCATAGTCGGGAGCCTTTTTCTTCTGAATGTTTACCAAAACGACCGGCACGTCGAGATCGCGTACCGCCGGAAGCATATTATAAGACGTCGCGTATGTAAGAAGCTGAACGATAACGAGGTCAACGTCAGCCGCGCGGAACTTGTCGCCCGCCGCCTGAGAAAGCTCCTTCGTCGTCACAAGACCGCCGTCGATGATCTCCACCGTGTCGGGGAGCGTCTTTTTGAACGCCTCGTACTGCGACTCAAACTCCGGCACGAGCGACGGGAACTGCGGCAAATACGCGCCCAGCGCTATTGAAAATACGCCTATTTTTGCTTTTGTTTCAACTAACATAATTTTTTCTCCTTCCTCTTATTGCCTCAAGGGCAACAATATTTACATTATAACAATTATACCATTAACCGAGCGTTCAGGTCAATACGTTTTGTTAAATTTCTACAGAAAATTTTAAATCTCCTATTGCAAAAATAGGTAAAATAAGATATAATATTTACATATTAATTTAAAACGAAAGGCGGATAAAACCAATGAACGCATTAGACTACGCAAAATTGGGCGCGGATACGATTATGAACCGCTTCACTCCGGAGGAGCTCCCTCCCGCGCCGCGTTTTCACTATCATCAGGGCGTGTTCCTGAGAGCCGTTGAAAACATTTATAATATCACAGGAGAACAGAAGTATGCGGACTACATAAAGGCGTGGGTGGATGTATACGTCAAAGAGGACGGAACGTGCCTTCACGCGCATGACTTTGAGGAATTCGATGATATGCAGCCGGGCGAGCTGCTGATAGGACTTTACAACAGAACCGAGGACGACCGCTATAAAAAGGCTCTCGACAGCATAATCGACGCGGCGAAGCAGCACCCGAAAAACGCTCTGGGCGGCTTCTGGCACAAGAGATTCCTCCCGAACCAGATGTGGCTCGACAGCATGTACATGGCGGGCATGATTATCACGCGCTACGCTATAGAATATAACGAGCCGTATCTCATCAAGGTAGTTCATCAGCAGATGCGCCTTATGTACGACAACATCAGAAATCCGAAAACGGGGCTTCTTTTCCACGCGTGGGACGACTCGCGCCAAGCCGAGTGGGCTGACCCCGAAACGGGCTGCTCGCCGGAGCACTGGGGCAGAGCTATGGGCTGGTACGCCGTAGCGACCGCGATAATCGGCGACATTCTGCCCGACGGAAACGAGTACAAGCAGGATTTCCGCGACGTTGCGGCTTCTATCATCGACGCGCTCATAAAATATCAGGACAAGGAAACGGGACTTTGGTATCAGCTTCTCGACAAGGGCGACAATCCCGACAACTGGCTTGAATCGTCATGCGCGGCGCTGTTCGCGTTCGCTATAGCGAGAGCCGTAAAATCGGGCATAGTTGACGAATCATACAAGGAGTACGCGTTAAAGGCATATAAGGGCGTGCTTTCGTATACGGAAATCAACGAAAATAACGAGATCGCGTTAAAAGGCGTGTGCATAGGCACGGGCGTTGGCGACGAGGCGTTCTACTTCGGCAGACCCACGCAGAGCGGCGACCTCCACGGAATGGGCGCGTTCCTGCTCATGTGTACGGAAATTTACGGGTTGGAATAATTTTAAAATCAAAAGCGCGTTTTGCTTTTGCAAAACGCGTTTTTTCTATTTCAATGATTTTATCGCGGAGGGCAGTTTGATGATTCGCTCGCATACAACATACGAAGCGACGGCGACAATAAACGACATGACATACATCGCCGCGACGTATCCTATTTTCCCCGTCCAGCCGAACTCCACAAAGGTGTTGACCACTATCATATGCCATATATACAAGTGATAGGTAATATCCTTTTTAAATCTCAGCTTGAAAGAGTACGCCACGCCCGCGGACAGCAGGCACAGCAGGAACACCTGAACGGTGTTGGCATATTCCCCGATACTGATATCAAAAATGTTTGATATTGCCATCCATATGATAAGCAGCGCGAAAACCGGAATTTTTATCTTCACAAGCACGGGAATGATATCATATCTGAAGCGATAGATAAACCATCCGGTGAAGAATATATGAAGATACGGTATGCACAGATGCGAGAAAACGACAAGAACCGAATAGCTCATATGCGGCACGATATAGGGGGTGACGACATTCACGCCGTATAAAACCGCGAGAAGTATAAGCCAAAACCGCACGGAGCGTTTGTTCATGAACTTGTATGTAAACGCCGCGATTATATAGTATTGAACCTCAAATATAAGCGTCCACAGGCTTCCGTTGAAACCGCCCATACCGAACGAGGAAATAAATTCCGGCTGCGGCATATCGTGAATAAAGACGAAGTGTCCAAAAAACCATTTCAATGTCGTTCCGGTAAGCTGAAAGCCCTCGGTCGCGGCGGCTATTGCCGTTCCGACAACGGTGCTTAAAATAAGCGGAGGAAAGAGACGTTTTGCCCGATTTTTGAAAAACTGCGCGGTGTTGTTCGTCCTCTCGCAGGAAGCGGGAATAAGATAACCGCTTATAAAAAGCAAAATAACAACTCCGTTTATCCATGTCAATTCAAACGGCGCTTCCCCGAAGCCGGAATAACGGCTTATATGAAGTATCATCACATAAATTGCCGAGTAGATGCGGAGCAAATCAAGGCAGTTTCTATAAAAATCAAATTTTTTCATGTATAATTCCCTAAAAATTTTTCCCCAAATAAGTTCATAACTGCAAGGCGACAATAATGCCGTGAGGTTATTATCTCATAACAGCAAGGCGGCAGCGTCGCCGCAGCGTTATGTTACAATGTTCTCTCAGGCGTCAAAATCTTTGATTTTGGTAACGCCGTGAGGTTATTAT
>CANRJY010000033.1 GCA_947631085.1 uncultured Clostridia bacterium
CACATATCAATGAAGTGTCTGAACTGTTCATTATCCGTGTCAAACTTCGGCTTGAATTTATAGGACATTCCCTCCGGCTTGTCCGTTCGACCGTAGAGGTAATCCATTGACACGTTGAAATAGTCAGCATATTTCAAAAATATATCGCACGGCGGCTCCGATTGGTCGTTTTCATACCGATTTATTGCCGACTGCGACGAGCCGATAATCTTCGCAAACTTGTCCTGCGACATCATTGTGCTATGGCGTAATTCGCGCAGGCGTTTACCTAATCCGTTCATAATAACACCTCCGTAGCTTTGATATATACATTATAACCCGATAGACAGCTTTTGTCAACCCGATTTTTGTTATTTTAATAAAATTTATTAATCCCGTGTTATATGATAACCTATTATTTTATCTTGCACAATAAATTCTAATTCTACAGATATATTTAATATTTTCCTCTTATTATTAATATAAACTATCAACTCATCTTTTTGAAATGGTATTAAAATATCGTTAATAGCTTTATATGAAAGTATCTCTCCTTCTTCATCTGATTCATACTCAATGTCTTTTAATGTGGGCGATTTTATTGTTACATTAACTTTTTTTATATTTACTTTGATTGTGTTCTCAGCAAGAGCAACTCCTCCGTGCCAATAGTCACCATAAAAGATACAATAAATCTTATTTAAAAAGTCTTTAAATTTATTTTTATTTTTATAATCCGTATTTTTGAAAATGTACTCTTGCCCGATTAATGTTTTAATGTTTTTTTCTTTTAGTGTATTTAAAAATTCTTCATCTCTCATTTTCTCTCTTGATAGTTCTTGAAGAAAGTTTCCATTTAAAAGCAATTCATTTATTATATTTGAGCTAAACACATCATTTATATTGGAATACGCTTTATCTATAATTTCATTATTGACCATATCCGTGTAAAGGTTATAGTTTAAAAGTTGTATGGTGGCATTCCATTTTTTAGTCTTAATTTCAGGATTAATGGCCAACCCTCCAAATAATGACTTGAAATGATCTTCTAGTTTATTTGTAATACTTTCAACAAGTGTCATTTCATCAATGTTGTCTATGTATTTATTTTGTTCAATCTCTGCCATTTTCATTTCTTGGGTTTTATATATTGTTTTTATACCTTGCTCCATATCATAATAAATATTCGATACTATATCATCAACGTTTTTATTGGGACTGCTTCGTTGAAAAAGAGTATAGAATCTTTTTAAATTTTCTTTAGTCTGTTCTTTATTATCTCCTAAAAACTGATTAATATATAAATATATTTCATCTTCTATCGTGTATTTTTTATTATTGAAAAACCTATGACGATTAATTATTGATTGTGAAAACAAGTAAAACTCTCTTATTACTTCGTCCATAATGCTTGTTTTGCTATCACTATATTTAGGAAAAAGTTCGCATCCTTTCAATAAACTATATAATTCATCCTCTAATTCCGAATAATCAAAATTATGCTCTGCTATTTTTATAAATAAGAAATCATTTAAATTAGTAATCCTCTTATCTTCAAGTAATTCTTTAGCTAAAGTTTTTATAGTGGCATCTACACATGCCGTTGATTCTTTTTCGCTCAAGTAGTATAAGTAACAATCAATAGCCAAATAATATAAAATATCCCATTTGTTAATATGAAAATATAAGTTTGCAATGGAACGGAAAAAGATATTTTCTTTAACTATGTTCATATAGCCATTATTTACAAATCCTTTAAAGTAATAAAAATAATACTTGCATCGGAAAGATAAATAACATTCTTTTCTATTTTCTGGTATTCTGTATGTGGAATCGAAATACGTCTTACTAAATGTTCTTCCCCAATAGTAAAGCATATCTTCTACATATTCATGATTATATTGTTCTTTAAATTTGACAACGTTTCCAACCATAGAAGAGAACCGCAAAACTGAACCCAAGTCGGAAGATGAAATAACGGTCTCGTTATCCACTCCAATATTAAATATAACACGAACAATATAATCAGAAATACATTCCCAATTGAATGATTGTATCATTAGTTGAAAAGGAACGTCTTTTATTGCAGCATATAATACGTCTACTATTTCACAAAACATATTGAATTCTTTTATCTGCTTCCAAGAAGAGTTATCATTAATAATAGATTCCCATATGTGCCTATAAACATCTGTCATTAAGTCGATACCATAAACCTTTATTTTATTATTTTCATTTGTAAGAAATGAATATATCTGTTTCCCGCAAATTTCCTTTAGCAAAGCTACATTTTTTGGTGTGACAATATTTAGTAATGAGTCTATGATATGAAAAAATTTTTCTTTGTATTCATTATATTCGTTATGTGTTTGTGAATTTGCCTTGTTTGACCAATCACTAATAAAATTAAACATCAGATTTTCAATATTTTTATAATTAAACTTCATGTATTTGCTTGCATTAAAAACATATGAAAAATATAGTTTTATTTCTTTTTTTGTTGTCTGTAATCCACGAAATAGAAAGTATATTTCATATGATGATATAAAAATTAACATAGAGGTTATTACGAATAGGCTTATTAGAATGTTGTAAAATGAAAAAATATATGCGGCACTACTCAACATAATTAGCACGAGAGAAGCACATATAATAATGTTCTGTTTAAACAAGGCTGGCCTAATATTTAGATAATAATCACTAATAGCTATTCCCATATAATCCTCTGAAATGTTATTGCTAATTAATGCTACCAATGCAATTGACAAGGTGCTTATAGTTGCCTGTATACCCAATATAGTTAAAACATAACTGTTAAATCCATTAATATGTATAAGGATAATATTGTTGTTTACCAAAGTATCAAATAAAACACCAATAAATATTATAATCATAGATAATATAAGTAATGTTATTTCCAATGTTTTAACTGGCCTACGTTGAATTTTCCATTGTTTAATAGTTTCCTTTTCCTTCTCTATTTTATTTATCATATATCGTTCTTTCCTTTCACTAAAACTATATGCTAATTATATTGTCAAACAATATTACAAATCTTAATCTTGCACCCTTTTATGTTCAGGCATAGTATTCACCCCTTAAATATAATATACCTAATCTAATTATACTATATATTACCTATATTAGCAATATATTTTTATAATCAAACGAAAAAGGATACGACATCTGAACTGCCGTATCCTTTTTATGTATTTTCTTATTTCTCATACATCCATATCGGACGCATATTGTCTAACCCGCTCCAAAGCATGATTTTTTGATTAGCGGCAGACGATACCGATTCGTGGTATTCCTCACCCACACTTGTTGTTATGGTTTTAATCTTGCAATCTGTCATAACTCCGTTGTCATACGTTGCAATAATCAGCTTCAGATTATTCAGCGCCGCTTCCGAGGAAATCACAATATCGCCGTTTTCATACGATACATTGACAGCCGCAAAGTCAGCGTGAATGGTCGCATCATCGCTGAGGTTGCTGAATGTGTACGATTCTACCGCTCCGACGCTTACGCCGTTGACTTGTACATCTTTAACGACATACCCGTAATCGGGAGTTATGGTAAATGTGGTTTTTTCGTTGCTCTTTGCCGAAACCGAGCCGGACGGGGTGATTTTGCCATGCTCACCCGCGCTTGCCGTGATTGTCACATCTCCGACGACCTCAACAGTGCAGCTTGCGCTCACGCCGCTGTATGCCGCCGTCACCGTGATAACAGCCGTACCCACGCCGACAGCGGTAACTTTACCGTTTTCGGCAACAGTCGCTACCGCCGTGTCACTGCTGCTCCAATTCAGTTTATCCGCGGCATCCGACGGAGTCATTGTTACTGTCAGATTTTCGGTTTTCCCTGCTTCGAGTGAGAGCGATGTCTTGTCCAGTTCGAGCCTGTCAGCCGTTTTAAGAACGGTTATCTCTATTGATGTGCTCTTGCCCGAATCGGCGGCAGCCGTAATTGTCGCCGTACCGTAATTTACGCCTTTGACAAGTCCCGTATCCGATACAGTGAGGATTTTATCATCACTTGTTGAGAATGTCACAACGCTCGTGTCAAAGGCAGGGTCAATATTAAGCAGCGGTCTGACCGTCGCGTTTCTACCGATACTCATACTGCTGTCAGCATATTTGATACTTGTTATTGGCTCGTTGACAGCACTGAACGCCATATTCCTCGACTTTGCGTATTCCTCGGCATACGAACCCGACTTGCCGTACATAGTCATTTTTGCGGGATACGAGAACGAATTTGCTTCGATTTTCAATACGCTCACAGGCACATATGCGCTTGCAAGCTTGACATCCTCCGCGAAAGCGTTTGCTGCTACTGTTGTGCAGAAGCGGGGTAAGGTTATTGTTTCTAAGCTCTGGCATTGTCTGAATGCGGAATCGGGAATGGTTGTTATGTATTTGCCGAACGTAACATCTTTTAATTCATCACAGCTATAACATATCTCATTACCAATTGATGTAACATTATTAGAAAAATTAATTGTTTCGAGACTATCGCAATCATAAAACGCCCGATTTCCAATAACTTCAAGCGATTCGGGCATATTTACTCTGATTAATTTATCACAATCAGAAAAAATATTACTTCCTATATTTTTCACTGAACTTGGAATGTTTGCCTCTGTTAAATTAGCGCATCTTGAATACATACCATCGGGCAACCGCTCTAAAATAGGAAGAATATCCACTTTTTCAAGACCAGAACCTGCAAAAACATAGTTACCCATATTAGTAATAGATTCAGGTATTTTTATTGTTGTCAAAGATGTACAGTTTTCGAATGCATTATCCCCAATTGACATGACAGAGAGTGGTATTTGCACATGATTAAGCGAATAACAATTTTTAAATGTATTTGCTTCAATCTTTGATATGGTGTTTGGTATAAATATTTGCTTTAAGGAAGAACAGTCAAAAAACGCTCGCGAGCCTATTTTTACCATAGTATCCAATAAAGTAACTTATTCAAGATTATATGCGCCGTAAAATAAATCTGCAACTACTTGCGTTGAACCTTCTTCAAATGTGACAGATTTAACCCCGCAATTAGTAAATGGTCCTCTGTAATTTGCATCATACCCTACACTTGTTAATGTCTTAGGTATTTCAATTTCGGATAATGCAGTACAATTTCCAAATGCTTGAAATCCTAAATGGTTAAGGCTTTTTGATAATGTTACATCACTTAAATTTGTGCAGTTTCTAAATGCTCTATCATTTATATTGGTAATTGTATCAGGCATATCAAGAGATTTCAGTGATATACAGTCCTCAAAAGCTCGTGTGTTTATACGAAGTATGGTGTCTGCAAAATTTATTTTTTCAAGATTTCCTGCTCCATAAAACAAATATGGAGCTATTTGAGTCGAGCCTTCTTCAAATGTAACTGTTTTAACGCCGCTACCGGTAAATGGTCCTCTATAATTTGCATCATAACTTGCACTTGTTAGAGTTTTTGGTATTTCAATTTCAGATAATGCAGTACAATTTCCAAATGCTTGAAACCCTAAATGGTTAAGATTTTCTGATAATGTTACATCACTTAAATTTGTGCAGTTTCTAAATAATCAACGGTTGCTTTTTTTGTTTCAAGTTGTAGCGCTCTAATACCGTTGTTGCACTCCGCACTATCAAAAATGTCCGCATTTAAAACCCGTTTTCAGTGCGGTTGAATGTAAACATAAGGGTATAACAAATTTTGTCCTTAAAAGCCTTGATTTTATGCGGTCGAAAAGCCAAAAATGCGGACAAAAGTGGAACGTTAGAACAGCGATTTTGGGAGTAGGCAATATAGCGATATAGGATATGTCGGTTTTAAGGCAAAAAGCATAGGTTTTATGCGGTCAGAAAATCGCCAAAAGTTCCACTAAAAGTGGTTAATCCAATCTCCGTGAAAATGTAGAAATTTTTAAGCCTGTTTTCGGCACAGGCAGTATAACTATACGCCGTCAGTCAAATTTGACAATTTCATATTCAAAAAAGCAAGTGTTCATGCGAATTTTAAAATCAAAAATTTCTACATAACCGAGCCATTCTTTTACTTGAAAAACAGTTTTTGATTGAATTTTTATTTTGCAAATACTTGACAAAATCATTACAAATATGTTATAATAACTATGTTAAATTTTTTCGAGATAGTCAAGAACCGAACGGAAACAAAAAAGCGAAAATCCGCCATACCGCATAAGCTAATGCGGAATTTAAACCGAAAGGAGGGAAAAGCACGAAGCTGCTCGGCAACGAAAAATTTGACATTGCGCAATCAGAGATAGACTCTCTGGCGATATTTCTCCTGCCGCAGATACAAAAGTTCTTCGAGAGCGAGGAAGGCAGGAAAGAGTTTGAGGAATGGAAAAAGAAACGAGAAATGAAATGAATTTGAAATATGGCTAAACCGTCGGCATCGTGAGTGATACCGACGGTTTTGATTTATCGTAAATTATTCAGCATAAACAAAAATCCGAACCCGTCGCCGATAGGTGAAAAGTTCGGATTAGTTGGGTTTGTGTTTAGTGGTACTTTTTAATACAATTTACCGAATTATTTTTCGGTGGGGTACTTTTGACCGAAATTGTTTTTAGGTAGGGTATTATTTATCGAAATTCCAATGAATAATTTTATATCATCCCCGTTTTTATCACAGTATGTAACCTAAATGCTTGCAAATAGAAATTATTTCATTTTTTGCTTTATTTAATATAATATTATTATAGAGGCGTACGCCTTTATTGTTTAGCTCATACATATCAACATTTTCAATATCATCTATCCCCTTGCCAATTAGCAACAAATGGTGTGGGGTTAATGGAAGGTAAAGACCATTTCTATTATTTTTCGTAACATTACTCAAGAACATAAACGCAGGATTATCTGAAGTTATAAAAGAACCGCTACTTTCGGAACAATATAGCAGCGTCATTTTACAATTTTTTTGAATTCCTTTACTAAATACTTCGCAAAATCCTTTTTTTGTATCAAATAATCCTTTATATATTTCAGCCAGCCATGCACCATGCAATAATAGTTTGACAAGTTTTTCTGCCTTTTCCATATTTTCATTATCCGTTTCGTTCGCGGAAAAAATGTTCATGAATGTGGTCCCTATTGCCGGAAAAATACCCATACAATTAAACTCTGGATTTCTGCACATCATAATTAACACATTATAAATCAATTTAGTTGCCAATGTATGATTGACCCTTACGTCTTGCACACTGCCGCATTTTGCCCCCTCTGTAACTTTATCAATAAAAGAATCACGTGTTTTTTGCCATTCTTTTTCTAAAAAATCATCTAATTTTTTCTCTATTTCATATGAATGCACTTCTCGAATATTATTTAATATTGCTTTCTTTTTTGCCAAACGCTTTGGATTATCCTTCTTATAAAAAACCCATTCTTCCAAATGCTGAAATGCTTCGTCTGAAATTAAACTTTCAATTGTGTCTAATTTTCTACCTTGATAATATGCCATAACCTCTCGTTGGTTAATAATCCCTTGTATTTTTTTACCATAATCTCTTGCTACCTCAGGCATTTCATTAAATACAAACGAATGATCAAAATCTATTGTATATGTATGATACCTTGATAATATGGATTCAACATTCCTGCCATCGCCAGTAGTCAAATCGTTTTTATAATAATGGTAAACTCCTTTAAATTTTTTATCTGGTTCTTTCTTGGAAGAAACCTCATTCTCCCATGCTCGCAAATATGTTTTGGGAACATAATGCTGATCTCTACCTGCCATCTATAACCTCCTCTTATTTATCTTCTATTGTATTTGAAACTAAGGCTATGCTGATATTTGAATCGTTTTTCTTTAATACATAAAGTTTTCCAAGTATTGAGACCCTATTATCCTTGTCCAGTTTATATATCATTAAAGTGTATATCTATATCACAAACATTATCAAACACAATGGCAAAATTATCTTCATCATAAATACAAAATATTTTACTTATTTCCCATAAAAATTCCGGTCAGAATCTATTTTATTAGAAGATTTTAACATACCATTTTGCGATGACGTATACGCTTAATCTATAACTCTCAAAAAGCATTTCCTTATTTTTGTATTATACCACAATTCTTCAAAATTTTCAATCATTTTAAATAAAATGTAAATTCATAATACTACAATAATTTGAATAACCCCCGCCCATATGCTATAATACAATCCCATACCATCCAAAGGAGGATCCACATGAGAACAAAATTTACACAAGAGCAAAAGCAAGAATTAGTAAACCGCTACATATCCGGCGAATCGGTCAAATCCATCACCGCTGACACCGGCGTAGCACGCAGTACACTATATTCATGGATTAACGCATACAAAGCCACCAACTCGACTATCGCGCCAACTTTACGCGAGTTCAAAGAATATCAGCGCAAGAATAAATATCTTACCGAGATAATCAATATCCTGCAAAATTCCCCGTGTTCGGCACAAGCTCCGCTACGCGAAAAACTAAGTGCTATTGAGGAATTATCCTCCGAATATCACGTCCATACCTTATGCAAAGCGCTGAAGGTTTCAAAAGGCACATACTACAACCATATATTCCGCAATAAGCGCGAAAATTCGCAATACAGTCTAAAATGTGAGGAATTAAAGCCCATAATTCAGGATATTTTCGATGAAAATCATCAAATATTGGGAGCGAGCAAAATAACGCCTATACTCAGAGAACGCGGATATAAGGTGTCGGAAAAGACTGTCACACTACTTATGCGTGAACTGGATTTATACAGCATCCGCAGTTCTGCAAAGCGAGTGTACAAGCAAGAGCAAAAGAAAAAGCGCGAAAATATACTGAACCAGAACTTTACTGCCGATGCTCCAAATAAAATCTGGGTGAGCGATGTAACTCAATTTACACTCAATAATTTTCGCTTTTACATATGCGCAGTCATAGACATCTTTTCCCGCAAGGTTGTCGCATATCATATATCCAAAAAGAACAGCACTCAGCTTGTGAAAACTGCATTTAAAAAGGCATATGAAGCCAGATGTCCGATTGACAATTTGCTGTTTCACACCGATAACGGCAGCAACTATATTTCTGCTACTTTTATGAAATATCTTAAGGGATTAGGGGTTACGCAGTCATTTTCAAGGACTCATGTACCTTATGACAACTCAGTATGCGAGTCGTTTTTTAACTCATTAAAGCGTGAGGAATTGTACAGATACAAATACCCTACTGTCGCGGGATTTCAACGAAGCGTGGCAGAATATATTGTCTTTTATAACTCGGAACGTCCACATTCAACTCTGAAGTACAAAACTCCCGATAAATATGAAGCCGATTTTTGGCTTAAACACGGTGTTTTTGCAAATGTATAAATTGGACATAAACGGTTCGTATCGGAGATGTTAAAAATTTATTTTTTCCATTTCAGAACTTTTTTTGTTTTCGTGTCCAATTGTCATTCAAAAATAGAGCACCTAAAAATGGCATAAATACTTGCTTTGCACAGAAAAAGAGGTAAGTGTCCAAACCTTAACGGTTCAGATTCTTACCTCAATTCAGTTTTTCCCGTATGTTGCTCCCCTTTCGTAAGACTATTCCCCTCGCCAATGCAGCAAAAAATGTTGCAGTAGATGCAATAATTGTTAATACTGTTCTCATTGTTCCATTAATAAAATGCAAGAAACAGTTAACTATAATAGTTATAAGAAAAACAACTGCAGGAATGCCAACAGCTATAATTACCTTGTCTATAATTTCTAGAGCTTTTTCCGCATATTTCTTTGCCTCATTGAAGTGCTCTTGTTCAACTGCTCTTTTTTTGTTTTGTTCTTGTTCTGTCTTCTCTTTATGTTCAAGTAATTCATCTATTTTATTTTTCTGTTCTGATATTGTATTTTTAAGTGGCGCCTGAATTTCTGCTCGTATATCAGCTAAAATTTCTTCGGTTATTCTGTCCGAAAATACACTCTCGTCATTTAAAGTCTTGTTTACTATATAATTTTCTTTGAAAGCGTGTGTCTTTAACAAATAATAATCTTCATTAGAAAATTTTCCCTCTTTATATAGCTTTTCTATAGATTGAGATAATTTTGATATCAACTGCTCAGTAGGTTGCATAGCCGCACTACAATCTGCCAACAATTTCTTTTTGCTGAAAGTGCTGACTTTTTCTACCGGTGATGATATCCAAATATCTGTTCCCAAGACTACATCTGTTATACACGGATACACATGATATTTATACGATGGATTATCTATCCGCGTAGATGTCTTGCTTATGTAAGCTAACGATGTGTTAGTAGTTATAAACAAGTATTTTGCTTCTTTGTAACTGGAACATCTCTTCATCCCGCGAAGCTTAAATATAGAAGATATTGATTTTACGTCTCTTTCAATCACCTGACTTTTGCGTTCATATACAAAACCAGAGATGTTTTCAGTATAAAATGTTTTGATTTCGCTTCGAATTATAGAATCATCAATTTGCAAATAGTTATATTTAGAATTATAATAGTTTGTTTTATCTACTTTAATACCTACTTCGTTTAATTTATTTTCTAAATTCTCCACAAATAATCCTACTTCACTTTGAGTAAACTTTTTTTCTATAAACGTTTTTAAGGCAGGGCTTGCATATTTTGGATTGTATAGTGGATTATCAATCCATCTTTCACAATCATGCAAAATATCATACAATTCTTCGAATGTATGCTGAAAAATCATTAATTTGTTATTTCGCGCTTTCAATTGCTCAAGTAACAACAAATATGATTCCTGCATTTCCGCGGTGTTAAGCCCCAATATTTTCAATACAACGGGAGTATCTAAATATAGAACTAACGAATGATATGTACCAGTCAATATATTATTATTTCCTTCTTGCAGCACATCAATCAATGCGGAACTGACAATATGAGCAGTTGCAATGTCCTGAATAATCCCAAATATATCAGGTGCATTTTTCTCTCTTTCTTCAATATATTTTGCTATCATTAAAAAATGTTTTTTCTGCAACCCGTCTGCCTTTACCATTTTTTCTGTATGTAGTTTTAATGTCTTAGATGAGTTCTCATCTATAAACGAATATAAAATTTCCTCACCTTTATTCATAGATAACGTTTCGTTATATTTGGATTTGACGTATGCACAAAAATCTTGTACAACATGTTGATATTGTAATGATTTTCTTTTTGCTTCATCTGAAAAACTTTTTGCATGTGCTCTTTCTTTTAACACATGATATTGTCCATCATCATTTCGAGCGATAATATGTTCTTTAGCACAAGAATTTAAAATTGCCGCCATCGGCATACGAGGTATAACAAAGCCATATTCAGATTGAAAATCCATAGATATTGTGTTAATATCAATAGTATCATAATTCTTTTGGGTTAAAATAGTTGCAATAAATGGTACAAAAGAAGATATGTAATCCTTTGATAATACATTCATCCGCAACAGTGCTAAGCTTCCTAACAACGTATCTACTCCTAATTTGTTCATCTCAACAGTGGTCTTCATACTACTCCTCCTATATATATTCGTAATTTATATCAAATATGCATTATATCCGTAATTTATAAGTAAATTATACACCAAATATTCTCTTTAGTCAACAATTTACGACAAATATAAAAGTTTGATTAAAAATTGTATGTATTTTAATTGCATTGTGTAAAAAAACAATATATAATATTATATTAATTGTATAAATTAAATGAGGTGCGTTTTGAATGAAAACAAAATTTACACAAGAACAAATGCAGAAAATGATTAATCGCTATTTTAATGGCGAACCGGTGCGCGTCATTATCGAAAATGCTGGTATATCAAGAAGCACGCTATACTCATGGATCAACGACTATAAAAACGAATCCGGTTACAAAGAGATTTCATTGCAAAAAATCAGCAACACCCTAAAACACGCAGAATATCTTGAGAAAATGGTTAGCCTATTGCAAGAGCTATGTGCATCAACCACTTCACTACAGGAAAGGTTATGCTATATCGAACGGCTATCATCTGAATATCCTGTGCATTTGCTATGCAAAACCTTTAAGGTTGCCAAAGGTACATATTATAATCATACACTCCGCAATAAACGAGAGAATTCACAATTCAATCAGAAATGTGCCATGCTCAGACCAATTATCAAAGATCTGTACGATGAAAGTCATCAAATATTCGGAGCTACAAAAATCACCGCAATTTTGAACGAGCGCGGTTATCATGTTGCATTTGCCACGGTATCTAAGCTTATGCAGGAAATGGAACTATATAGCATACGAAACAGTGCAAAATCTTATTATGAGCAAAACAAGAGAAAGAAACGCGAAAACATATTACAACAAAGCTTTACTGCTTCTGCCCCTAACAAAGTTTGGGTGAGTGATGTGACTCAATTTGCTGTAAAGAATTTTAGATTTTATATATGCGTTATTATTGATATTTTTTCCCGAAAGGTTGTTTCTTATCATATATCCAAGAATAATAGCACTCAACTTGCAAAAACTACATTTAAAAAGGCTTATGAATCACGTCGTCCGGATAACGGCTTACTATTCCACACAGATAATGGCAGCAACTATATTTCCGGCACTTTTATGAAATATCTTAAGGGATTAGGGGTTACGCAGTCATTTTCAAGAACTCACATACCATATGACAACTCAGTATGTGAATCATTTTTCAGTAGTTTAAAAAGAGAAGAATTATATCGCTACAAATACCCTACCGTTGCTGAATTTAAACGTAATGTAGAAAAATATATCAGCTTTTTTAATAACGAACGTCCCCATGCGTCCTTGAAGTACAAGACACCTGACGCTTATGAGAGCGAGTTTTGGCTTAAACAAGGGATTTATGTAGAATAATAAAATGGAATTGCACGGTTCGTATAGAATGAATTGAATATTTCTTTTTTTCATTTCCCAATTTTTTAATTTTTTGTCCAATTTACATTTAATAAAAATAATCCGGCAAACCCGCATTAAATCTTGCTTTTGCAAGAAAAAATACGATGAATATAAACATAACGGTTCATATTCATCGTACACTTCATTTATCGAATTATTTTCGGTGGGGTACTTTTGACCGAAATTGTTTTTAGGTGGGGTACTATTTATCGAAATTCAATTATGGCTTAATTATACGGTTTTTCAGCGCTAATGCATGAACTTTCTCTACAATAAAAATTAAATGAATAAAATATTCAGTGCTTTTAATGCGCGGATATATTTACTATTCATAAATTGCTCCCGCCTTTTTGAATTTTTGAAACGATTTCTCCAATATCCGCGTCAATGCAGATCGACCGACTTGCGATTTCACGCGGACATATCGTCTCGCCGT
Source organism: uncultured Clostridia bacterium (assembly GCA_947631085.1). Taxonomy (GTDB): domain Bacteria; phylum Bacillota; class Clostridia; order UBA1381; family UBA1381; genus CANQXJ01. Next base: position 13,344 of record CANRJY010000033.1, read on the forward strand.
AGTTTACGCAGGCGTATGTCGCCCACGGATTTTGTGCCGTCATGCGCCAGAACGGGTACTTAATAATTACCGGCGTATTGTAACCAACGCCAAGTTCGAGGAATAAAATCCGCTTTCCGTTTCTCGTTTTCTGGAAATTTTCATATATTTTCGCCGCCTCGTGCCAGCCCTTGTCCTCGACAAATTTATCATCGACGCGCAAATTCATTGTCAGCGGACTGCCGCAGTGCGGGCAAACCGGCAACAATTCAGAGGGAATACGCATATCCGTTTGTTGTTCCATCATCTGCCGAATTATATCCTCGTTATCAAAGGTTTCCTGACAGCATGGGACGGAGCATTGAAAAAGCCCGTAATCACCTTGGGTGTAAAACAGCCGCGTTTTATCGAAGCCCGCTTTTTGGAAGCAGTGGTCTACGTTTGTTGTGAGCACAAAATAATCCTTATTCTTTACCAATTCAAACAATTCATCATACACCGGCTTCGGCGCGTCCATGTAACGATTTATGAAAATGTACCGTGACCAGTACGCCCAAAATTCCTCCGGTGTTTCAAATGGGTAAAATCCGCCGGAGTACATATCGGAAAAACCGTATTTGTCTATAAAGTCCAAAAAATATTTTTTAAATCTCTCGCCCGAATAGGTAAATCCCGCCGCGGTCGATAGCCCCGCGCCCGCGCCTATCACAATCGTTTCGGCGGCATCAAGCGCGTCCTTCAGGCTCTTAATATTTCCCGAGCAGCTCCCGGTAGATTTCGTAATCGACGTCCTTGAAAACATTGAATATCACCTCGATTTTACTGCCTGTTTGTTCCTTGTATTCTCTTACGGTCTTTACCGCGATTTCCGCTGCCTTGTCGTTCGGGAAATGAAATTCGCCCGTAGAGATACAGCAGAACGCTATGCTCTTCACGTCGTTTTTATCGGCGATTTCCAGACATGAACGATAGCACAACGCGAGCAGTTTTTTATCCGTTTCCGTCAGCGCGTCGCGCACTATCGGACCGACCGTGTGAATGACATAATCGCACGGCAGATTGTACGCGGGAGTGATTTTCGCGCCGCCCGTTTTCTCCTCGTGTCCCTGCTCTTTCATGATCCGCGCACATTCGATACGGAGCTGCACGCCGGCGTAGGTGTGAATGGCGTTGTCGATACAGCCGTGGCACGGCACAAAGCAGCCGAGCATCTGCGAATTTGCGGCGTTTACAACAGCGCCGCATTTGAGCATCGTAATATCGCCCTGCCATAGATAAATTCCGTCGGCAACTGGAGTTAAATCCGCGATGTCGGTAATACCCTTTTGCGCGGTTTCCTCCCGTAAATATTCGTTCTGAATTTTAAGAAAATCCTCGTCAATACTTTTGGGCATACGGACGTTAAAAAGCGAGCGGAGCAATTTTTTTCGTCCCGCTTCGCTCTGCGGTATCGTTAAATCCCTGTAGTGCGGCTGTTCGTCAATGAGCCGCTTGATTAAAAATTCTCGTCTTTCGTTTTGCGTCATGATATTAACACCTTATTCAATACATATTTTATTATATCTCTTTAAAGCTCCAACCTCTGTGACTGCACAAACGGTCTTTGTTTGCCATTCCAAAGCATTGCCTTGACCGTTCCGCCGTATTTAACTTCAATTTCCGCTTCAAGCTGTTTATCTCCCGTTACCGTTTCTTTTATATATTTAAGTTCTTGCAATACATCGTTCTTGTATACCGCCAAGATAAACGTTGCCTCCTGCGCACCCTTTGCGTCGGGAACATACATATGAATCGACGCTTTTACCTTTGTCGCAGAACCGTCTGACGCGGGTATTTTCTCCATAGCGATTTCGTTATCCACGGTAACATCATCCGGTTTTGGTGTCGGGGTTGCTGTCGGTATTGCCGTTGTTGTTGGAGTCGACGTTGGTGTTGCTGTTGGCGTTACCGTTGGTGTTGGTATCGGCGTCGGGGTTGCTGTCGGTGTTGGGCTTGGTGTTGCTGTCGGTGTCGGGCTTGGCGTTGCTGTCGGTGTTGGGCTTGGTGTTGCCGTTGGTGCTGCTGTTGGCGTCGGTGTCGGTGTTGGCGTCGGTGTTGGTGTTGGTGTTACTGTCGGTGTCGCCGTTGGCATCGGCGTCTCAGTAGGATTCGGGCTTGTATTCGGAAGCGCGTCCCATTGAGCTTTTAAATATACTTCATCATCATCAAAAAGCACTATATCGCTGCGCGGGTCGAAGCGTTCGCTGAACCCTTTCGTTGTGCACCAGCCGAAAAAGCTGTAGCCGCTGCGGACAGGGTCGGGAATTTCCTGTGAAATACGCGTGTTTTTCCGTGCCGTTACAACAATTTCCGAATCGTCGTTGTCAGGATTGAAATGAATGGTAATCTCCTCGCCGGGAGGATCGCTCCAATGGGCGTATACGGTAACGTTATCACCTATAATACGCTGCTGGTCGGTGATTTTACTGCCTCTCGCAGCTTGTGTAAACCACCCCAGAAATGTCCTATCCTCCCAGACAGGCTCCTCGGGCATAATTTCGCCGTAGCACGAATACTGCTCCGCCGTTTC
>CANRJY010000034.1 GCA_947631085.1 uncultured Clostridia bacterium
CAATCTCACTGAATTTCTGCACTTTTTTCTTGCTTTGATTAATGTTACAACTTTGTTAATAAATTAGATTGACGTGACTAATTTATTTCCATATATTTCAAAAGCTCGTCAAATACGCCGTTAGGATAGACAGATATGTCGGCTCTCTCTTTATTGATCATACAATCCGTAAGCAGGAACACCTTCATGCCGATCGACGCGGCGACCATATCCTCCGACACGTCGTTACCCACCATCAGACATTCCTCCGGCAGCACGCCGAGCTTTTTTGTCATATCGGTGTAATATAGCGTGTTCGGCTTGCAGAAGCGCATATTTTCATAAGTGGTATACATTTCAAAATCAGTCGGTTCAAGCCCCGCCCAGCGAATACGGCTCTCCGTCGCTATTGCCGGAAAAATGGGATTGGTCGCAAGCGCCGTTCTGTATCCGGCTTCCTTTATTTTGCGCACTGCCTGCGCCGCCTTTGGATTAAATCCGCAGCAGCTCTTTGCGCCGTTAAACTCATTTTTATAAAAATCCTCAAACATGGGATAATCCTTGAGCGCCTTCTCACCGTAAATTTCCGCAAATCTTTTCCAAAATGCTTCTTCATTGGTTTTGCTTCCGTCGTTGTTCACCATAGCTGCCGTTCCCGACCATATCGCGTCAACAAGCCCTTTGGGCTCATATCCGCGCGGAGCCGCTTTACGCGCGAGGAGCGAAAAATATCCCTTCGTAAATTCATCCTGGTCCATAGGAAGAAGGGTGCCGTCCAAATCAAACAATACCATTTTTATGTTCATTTCCGTCACATCCTTTTACAGTATAATTCCGAGGGGCGAAGCACCCCTCGGAATTTGAGTTTATTCAATCGTGGTAAGCCATATCTCGTTACCGTTGTCATCTGTAACATTGTCTACGGCATGAGCGTTTGCCGCCTCCATAATACCGTAATATGCCCAGTGATTCTTTGTCAAATCGATAAATGATTTAACTTGGTCTACCTCAACATCAATAAATCCGGCGTCTCCCTTACGCTTGAGCATATTGTTGACTATAGTGACAACCTCGGCTCGCGTGATCGTATTATTCGGGCGGAATGTGCCGTCATCATAGCCGGTAATCCAGCCGTATTGTATCGAACCAACCACATGATCGTAGAACCAGTCCGTGGTATATACGTCGTCGAATATATTATCTCCGCCTGTCTTAAGATTTGCAAATCTCATCGCCACAGATGTAAATTCGGCTCGTGTGACCGGTCTTTCGGGCTCAAACAAGTTATCGCCCACACCCGAAATCGCGCCTATACGCGCCAATGCTCTTACCGGTGTTTCATACCATTCGCCTTCCGGAACGTCGTCAAACCTGTCCGCAGGAGTGATTTCCTTGCTTATGAGCAGGTTATAGAACATCTGCGCCATCTCCGCGCGGGTCATCTCTCCGTCAGGGCTGAAGCTTCCGTCCGGATATCCGTTCATGTACGAGATATGCCGTCCCGTTGTGACGAGCCACTCGCTTACTCCTGTTTCGTCCGGATTAGCCACCGGTCTTTGAGTCGGCATAGGCTCAGGTGTTATCCAGAATCCCGGTTCCATCGTGCCGTTAGGTCCGGGCGTTGGCGCATCACTCTGTACCCATGAAGCGTATACAGTTTTGTTCGAATTCATAACCACATACGAAATATTGGTACCAAGCGCCGAATCCGAGAACCAGCCCACAAATCTGTAGCCCTTTCTCGTCGGAATCTTCGTAAGATTTACCGCGGTTCCGCTTGTATATTTCTCGGACTCTATCTTATCTCCGCCGTTGGTTTCGTAGGTCAGCGTGTAGGTGGTTTCGCGGCTTCCGCCGCCTCCGCCGCCTCCGCCGCCGCCGCCTCCGCCGCCGACGATGTAAGACCATTTACCGTAAATAGTTATTGACTCCGTAATTACGCCGCCCGTATAGATGTTCTCCGCCTCGGGCTCCGTAAACCATCCCAGGAAGCGGTAGCTCGACAGCGTGCTCATCGAAACCGGCGTAAACTCCGAGCCTGAGAGCAGCTCTGTAGGATCGGGCAGCTTCGCCATCACGGGAACCGTTGCTCCGTCAGCCCACGCGTATGTTACCACACATTTTGCTTCAAGATAATCGGGGATTCCGTTTCCGTTTGTATCCTCGCCCCATACGGCATATACCTTCATGCCGCCTCTCGGCATCGCTGCTGACGTTATAATTGTTCCCTCTGCAGGAGCGGATGTGAATACTTCACTGTGCGCTTCCGCGCTCCAGCCCGCGAACGCCTCATTATTCGCTCCCGTAAGAGTTTTCGGAGTCGGATTCCACAGTTCGACCGTCTCGCCTTCCTTGTAGCCTTTATTTGCAGCTTCCGCGTCTATTGTGCCGCTTCCGCCGTTCAGGTCATATGTAACCTTAAATTCATCCAAATAATCGGGTATTCCCGTGCGGTCAACATCAGCCGCCCAAGCCGCATATACCGTTATTCCGCCGCGCTTCATATATGTTGACGTTATAATTGTTCCCTCTGCAGGAGCGGATGTGAACACGTCTGTCGGCTGTTCCGTCCAACCGATGAATACCGCGTCTATTTTTATTACATTTTCCGTATTCGGCATCCACAGCTCAACCGATTGTCCGTCCGAATATTCCGCGTTGGCCGCCGTTTCATCGACCGCACCTACGCCGCCGTTCAAATCGTACGTTACTTTATAACCCTCCGCATAGTCGGGTATACTATCGTGATCTTCATCAACTGCCCAGGCTGCGTATACCGTTGTTCCGCCGAGTTTCATATATGTTGACGTTATAATTGTTCCCTCTGCAGGAGCGGATGTGAACACGTCTGTCGGCTGTTCCGTCCAGCCGATGAATACCGCGTCAGTCTTTGTTACATTTTCTATATCCGGCATCCACAGCTCAACTGACTGTCCGTCCAAATATTTCGCGTTGGCCGCCATTTCATCAATCGCGCCCTCGCCGCCATTCAAATCGTATGTTACTTTATAACCCTCAACATAATCGGGTATATTATTATGATCTTTATCAACAGCCCACGCCGCATATACCGATATATCTCTATCAATTATCCGAGCGGATGTTATGATTGTTCCCGCCGCCGGCTCAGATGTGAATATATCTTCATGCTTTTCCGCGCTCCAGCCGATAAATACCGCGTCTGTCTTTGTCAGCGCGCCTACCGCGGGCTGCCACAATCTGACGGTTTCATTCGGCGCATATTTTGCCTCAGACATGGACGGGTCAACGGTTCCGTCTCCGCCGTTCAAATCATACGTTACGCCGTATACCTCGTCATAGTCGGGTATACTGTTACCGTTTGTATCTACAGCCCATAATGCGTATACTGTGCGCGCCGAGGTCATCGCGAGATTTGTAATTATACTGTCCTTAACCGCGTTATAGCTTGATACAACAGCGTTGATTCTGACTGTGCTCCAGCCGATGAATACCGCGTTGTCGCGATTGAGTACATCCGCGGACGGCCAATACGAACCCGTCTCGCTCAAGTCTGCCACGTCGTTTCTCCGTAATGCTATAGAGTTATCAACCGCGCCTTCGGGAAGCGATTCCTGCGGCCATGTATTGTTCGAGAACGCTCCGCCGTTCGCGTCAAAGCTGAGCACCAGCTCGTCAAACGGAGCATCCCAAACCGCGTAAAGCGTTATGTCATGGTCGAGCATGTTGAGCTTGTAATAATCACCCTCCGCAGCCTCGATATCTTCATAGCTTATATATACCTCGCCACGTTCCGGAGCGGCAAAATCCGCTGCCGCCGCGTCAGGCTTCGTGCTCCAGCCGAGGAACTCGTGGCGTATTCCCGCCGCGTCAATATATACGGGACGCTCTTCATCGTCAAGGCCGGTAAAGTGAGCCGACTTACCCGCTATATCGACTATTCCGTCGTAACCCTGCGGATATGCGGCGCCCGCCGTGAACGCATAGTCGCTGTCAGTGTTCTTTACGTCCGCCGCGAATTTAACCGCCGCCGCCGGAGCGCCGTTAAGGTTATAGCTTACGTTGTGCGAACATGTTATTCCGTAACGAATGGTTTCGTTAATGTTTGTCGGCGGAATTATAATCGTAGCCGTTATAACACCGTCGCTGTATTGACCCGACATACCCGATGTGGGTTCGTCGGTCTGAACGCCGTCTATGATATACGTCGCTCCCGTATACATCTTATACGCTGCCCATTCGCCGTCCAGTGTTATCGCCGCAGAGTAAATTCCGGACGGTAAATCCGCGTTGAGGAACTCCACGCCGCCTGAGCTGTGATGATTTCCGGTGATTGTTTCGCCGGTTAATGTGTTTGTCAGAACTATATTATCCTTGCTTACCCGCAGCACGCTCTCATACGGGCTGTCGCCGTCAAACGCGCCGTTGTTGTTCGCGTCATCGTATACCTGAATGATAAGCGACTGTTCGTTTACGGTCCACTGCGCGTATAAATTGTCTGCCTTGCCGCTCTTTGTGAAGGTTTCACCCGGCTGATATATTTCACCGCCCGCAGGCTCAGTACCCCAGCCCGCGAATGTGTATCCTACCAAATACGGACCTTTTTCGACAATTACAGTGTCCCCTTCCTCATATTTGCCGACGTTATTCGGCATATTCATTACCGACGATTCCGATGCGCCCGCAGGCGGATTCGCGTTATATTTTACCTGCAGATAATCGGGCACGCCGTCCCCGTTCACGTCGTCAGCCCATACGGCGTACAAATCGAGAAATTCTCTCTGTCCTCTTACTTTCAATTCGGCATTGTCTGTTACCGTTACCGTATCGATTTCCAGTTGTCCGGCAGCCGCGAGCGACTCTACGTTTCCTGTCTGCTCGTTCTTGCTCCAGCCGATAAATACTGCGCCAGGTTTTGTAAGAGTCGCCTTCTGCTCCTCGCCGTTTACAATGACCGTAAACTTTCCGTTTTCATCCGGCATAATTATTTCCGCGGGCTCGCCGAGTATGTGATTATGTCCGCAGATATAAAATCTGTCCGGATTGTTTGTACTCGGGTTAGGTATAACGTCTGACGCGCCGCCCGAGAGATAATATCTGACGCTGAAGCCTTCATCGTCATAGTCAGGTATACCGTTTCCGTCGGCATCTACCGCCCATACGGCATATACAATCGTATTCCTGTCTACAGTTACGCTGTTTATGATAATGCTCTTAGCTTCTTCTCCTTCTTCGGCTGTAAACGGCGCTATTACCTGCCCTCTGCTCCAGCCTACAAAGACCTCATGCTCGTTTCTCGCGAGAGTTTTTCCCGTATTCTTGTACAGCTCAACCGAGGCGCCCTTGTTGTACTCCTTAGGAGCGGGTACGTCGTTTCCGCCTTGAAGCGCGCCGTTTGTGTTATAGGTGAGCGTGAACTCCAAGCCGTAGCTGTTCGCAAATACAGCGTTGCCCAATGATTTTGACGCGCCGCTGACCTTGTGGTCGCTGTCTATGCCGCTGACCGGTTTCCACGAATCGCTCAGAGACGATCTGTATTCCAGTGAAGTATCACTTTGCAGCTGACCGGAATTATTGTCCGTAATTTCAACGACCAGCTTATACTGGAGCGTATCATATGTATAATTTGCCGCGCCTTCGATTCCGTCCTCCGCGGGATTTACTTCGCGTATCAGATATTCGCGCTTACCTGCGCTCGGATAGGATATCACGGTAGTGAAATCGCTTATCGGGGTTCCGCCGTTTCTGCTGTAACCCGTGAGCTTGAACTCACCGTTTACCGCCGCGTTATACTCCGCTTCATAGTAGCCTTCCATAGAACCAAATCCCGGAGGCACCTCTCCCGCAGAGCTGTTGAACGGCTCTATTCTAACATTAAATTTAGCCGCGGTCGGCGTCGTGTTGCCCGAATGTATTATATTCTTATAAATACCCAAATTTGCCAAGTCGATGCTTGCTGCACTTGGAGTGTAACTATTGGTGAATACATACGTTTCGTCAACTGCGGATGCGTTGCCGCCAATCTTTGTAATGTCACCCGCGTCATTAAGCGCGGCGAAAACATACGTCTTTCCGTCGCTTTCGGTTTCGGTATAAACGCTCAGATATATATCTCGCGTTTTTCCGTCAAAGGTAATACCGCCTCGGGATGAATCCGATACCTCCGACAGCAGATAATGATATACCTTCGCATTATTTCTGCCCACGCTGCTTATATCATCGCTTTCAAATACCAGTGTGCCGAGATCGATATTGCCGCTCTCGATATTTGTGAATATTTTGCTGTCGCCATCGGCTCTTCCGCCGGCGGGCATAGGCATATTGCCGCTTGCGTAATCTGTCTTTCCTGCGGTTCCGCTGCCCTTGCTCAAATCGAACGATTCAACGGGAGTGAGCTTGAACTCAAACGGAGCAAATCTACTAAGCTGGCTGCCCGTAAGAACCTTCGTTGCCGACAGAGGCACTTCTATCTTATTCGGATTATATTTGTTTGTAAAGGTGACGGTCTTATCATCTCCTGTTTTATCCACTATTTCTATACCATCGCCGCCGCCTTTTTTTGTATCCAAAGCAAGCTTACCGTTTGCCGTATCGTCGGTCACATACACGCGTATCGTATATGATGCGCCGGAATAGCTGATGCCCGGAATAGCCTCCAATTCGCTGCTATACGGATTAAGCTCTCTGAGCGTATACTCGTAATACGGGTTTTCATCACTGTTTGCCTTTGTAAACGGGATATACACATTATCCAAATTAACCTGCGCGGTTGTTTTATCTTTATAAATGCTTCCGCTGTCGATGTTCAAAGTAATTGAACCGGCCGCGGCGGGCGCGTCGCCTGTGGGTACAAGCTCAAATTCAAAGGTATCTCCCTCTTTAAACTTACGCTCGTCGACAACGCCCTCTTCCGGCTCGATCTGCTTTTGCAGCGTCAAGCCCATAACGTCAGCATTTAATGATTCAATTCCTTTTTTATTTCCCAAATATAAATCGAGTTTTTCCGCCGTATATGTATTCGTGAATGAGAATCCGCTCGCGGGATCGCCGTCTTTCGTACACTGACTTGCGCGGACTTCCTGTCTGTACTGGCCGTCTGTTCCAGTTACTATTTCCTTATATACGCGAATATATACCGTTTCGACATGTCCATCTCCCGTCACACCTTTGGGCAAGGGACTGTCTGTCACCTCTGTTATATTATATTGGTAAATTTTTGCACTTGCCTCATCTTCACCCGCGAAAGCTTCATTAAAGGTTATAGCGTCAAATGTGATATTGTCGGTTGCCTCGCCGCTGTTGTAAACGGTTGTTTCTCCAGGAGTAAGTCCGTTTGGTCCGGTGAAGCTGCTTTCCGACTTCGAAAGATCCCTGCTGCCCGCCGCTTCGATTTTAAACTGAAATTCTTTTTCATTTAGCTTTCTGCCGTTAAGAATTTTCGTTCCCTGAAGCTGAACGGTCGGTCTGCTCAAATTATATGTATTGTTGAATACAATTTCACTTGGACTAATGAGTGTACCGTCCTTTTTATACCATTTTATATCTGTAGGATCTATTTTTAAGTTTCCTTCGCCGTTATTATCTTTTACTGTTACTTCCAGCTTATATTCTTCATCGGAATAGGTTATACCCGGGATAGGATCTATATTCTCCGTGCCGAACGGTTTCACCTCGCGCAGCACATACTTATATGTACCCGCTTTGGTAAATGTAGTCGTAGAAGCGCTATCGAAGTTTAAAGTTATATCATTTCCGGCTGTATAACCGGACGTCACCTCAACGCTCTTTAACGGATTGCTGAATGCCGGTGCCTCCGAGCCTTCCTCTTCCGCGTAAGGCTCAAGCGAGAGCATGAACTCATCACCGTCTTCCCAAACATACTTGCTGCCGTCTACTTCACTAATTTTAACCTTTGCCGTTACGTCCAAAGACGTACCTGTACCACCGCCGCTGCCCGCATTAGCCGTCACCGAGTCCGGAACATACTGGTTGAGATAATTTATCAGCAGTGTGCTCAAATTAGTCGGAATCTTCGATGAACGCAGCTTTGTATTAGTCGCGGAATTGAACAGGCTGAATCCATTCGGCATATAAGTAGTGCTATCTTTACTCTTGTCGCCATTGGTAGCAGTTGTATTATCATTTTCCCAAACCCAATATTGTGTTTCCGCGGGAAGACCCGCCACAACAATACGTTCGCCCGGTTTAAGCTTGAACTTGGCAACGCTAACTCCAGCTACATCACCGTGTGTTATAGTTGCATCATAGTTAAACTCTAATGTCATATGAGAATCTGTTGGATCCTGATATTCTACGTTATTCTCATCCGTTTTAAATTTTTCAACCTCAACTTCCTCTGTAGTACTACCCTCTCCTATTGCAGGATGTTTGCCGGCAATATGCAGCTCGAAGTTAAATTCCTTATCATTAATAAAACTTTTCGAGTCGGACAGCGATGCATCATATGTAACGTCCTTGCGGATGCTGATACCGCCGCTGTTGGTTACAGCTGTAGAAAGCTTCAGCTTATTGCTTGCGGGAATCGTTACATATTGAGTAACAACATTACCGACGGATGACGATGTTACCTCGCCTACTGCGCTCGTTGTTATACCGTCTGTTGTTGCAGTCGCGCTTCCTTCGACGGAGCTGTACCCTGCCGGCAGAGTTACTGTTATACGATAATCGCCGGGAACAAGTCCGTCTATACCGACCTTATCATCGCTGTCTAAAAGCTCGCCTTTATTGTTCGTGCTAAATGTATATGTTTTTGCTATTGTTGTAGTGTTCCATTTATCCTCCAGACCCGTAGCATCAGAGTTCTCCTCGACACGCTTAAATGTACTTGGATATCCTGCTTCACTATATTGACTGCCTTGACTACGTTCCCACTTCGCGATTTGCACATCCGCGCCGTCTATACCCGGTTCACCGGGGTCTTGCTTGCCGTTATGGTTAACGTCATACCAAACAGTCTCCTCAAGCGCGGCAGGCTCATTTACAACGACAAAGCTCCACGAATTATCTGCATAACTTGAAATTTTTACCTTATCCGCATCCGCACCCGTATAGAAAACGGCATAATCTATCTGTTTATCCGTTTCGTAATGGGAGTAAACTGTACTTTCCCCATCCGCTATTTTAAGAGTGGTAGTCGGAAGCGAATCACGCATAATAAGCGAGCTTACGCCTTTATTGGAAATGATATCGTCTTCATAATAAGCTCTATAGGTTTTTTCTTCTTCAAAAAATTCTTTAAGAGCTTTTATGTCAGCTTCATCCCAACTTGCGGCGCCTTCTTTATAAATTCCTTTCAAAGTGCTGTTTTTTGTCCATGCATCGTCGGTAATGCCTATAATTTCATATTCGGCATTCGCGGAGTCGTCCGCAAGCAGCTCAGGCGACCATGTTGTCGTCAGCTTCATTGTTTTTGTTGTCGGATTATTTATAAATCCAACATCGCCCGCGTAAAACTCCTTTTTTATCTTGTCTGTTCCATCTTTTGCGAGGTCAATAGTTTGAATGCATTTATTGGCAGTTTTATCTGTTTCACCGAGCGACTGTGCTCCTGAATCAACTCCCGTCTTGTCTATTGTCGTAACGCAGTCCGTCACAACGTCCGGCGCCTTGGGGTCGTGATACTCGACTGTTATAGTAACTGTTTTTTTCGGATCGTCCTCATCAAACGCCCTCATGTCTATCGGTATGCTGTAATAGCCGTTATTTTTGGTTTTTACCGTCTGCGTATACGGCTCGTTGTCACCTGTCAGCGCGCTCATAATAGTGCTTTCGATATTTTTCTTTTTTCCGTAGCTTACCGTGACATCCGCGCCCTCAAGCTCGCGGTCATCCGTACCCTTGTTGTATACGCCTACCGCATTCAAATCAACATCGCCTTTGCTATCTCTCGTATGGGTGGTATCACGGAAAACAAATCCCGTGATGATTTTCTGATTGTCAAGATTATTAAGCGTGATTTTATTTTCAAGCTCAACCTTATCTCCACCCGAGACATATGTCCAAACGTCAAAAACACCATGGTCAACACCGTTGCTCGCAACAACCGCGGCTGTACCGTTCGGCTTGCCACCTGTGTAAGACACTTCGCCGTCTATACTTGCGTTAACAAACTGATCGTCGAAAGATATCTTTTTAGCAGTATCTGTATTGTTATACCAATGCAAATCCAATATATCGCTCTGACTGGCCTTATTCAATCCAACGTCTGTTACGCTCGACTTGTTTGGACAATTCCAAAACCAAGTGTTATTTCCTTGTTTTTTAGCAGCGTTGCCATCATATCGGGTTGATTCTTTAATAAAATCTCTCAAAAGGCTCTTTTCGCTGTTATTATAGTATACCTTTGACCTGTCAGCCTCCGACATACCCTCCGGCGCGTTCACAAGATACGCGGATACGCCCTCCGTTATATTCTCAACGTCTCCGAGCGGGAAATGCACCTCACCCATTTTCGGCTCCGCATAAACAGTTCCCTTGCCTGTATCGCCGAAATACTCTCCTATAGGAAGAAGTCGTCCATACTGATCTCTGCCGTCCCACTTGATTCTGTTTTCTTCCTCAACAGCCGCGTTTCCGAGCATAATAACTCCGAGCGACTTATAGCCTTCTTTATCAAGCTGTTTCTTTGTTGCTTCGGTTGTCGGGTCGCCGGTTATATCGGTTATCGGTTTATCTTCAACATATTCTGATATAGGCTGTATTTCGCCATCTTCAAAGTTGGACGGATGCCTGTCGTTGTTTACATTTGTTTGAATACTGTACCATTTTTCCTCTTTTTCGTTATAATATATAAAATTCTTATCGTCCTCTGTGCTTAAGCATATTTTATCTCTGTCTTCTGCCGTGCCGTCATTATCAACTTCTCCCTCCGGATGCGATTTTTTGGCGAACATATTACTCATATCTATAACGATGCGGTATGCGGTGGCTCCGTCCACATCTACAACAAATTGACCGCCAACTCCCGCGTAGCCGTCGATATTCTTTTTGATATCTTCGCTTTCGGTAATATCTCTGCCGTCGTAGTATACGCTTTTGATTTTGCCCATCGGCTGCGGCGTTGATAATATAACGTCGTTTGGCATATTTTTGTCCGGTTCGTTAAAGAACATATGGTTCGGCGAGTCCATTTCCGTCTTTTCGTTATCCGGTCCCAGCAGGTAAACGCCGTCCGGATTGCCGTATTTGTCCTTTAAATTTTTATAGTCTTCAAATTCTGTATAATTATGTATAGGCGAATGTACGGAATGATACGCGGACGCGTTCGTTCCCGAGCCTATATTTCCTCTTGAATTTGCATACATCGCAAAAGTATAAGGCTGCATTCCGTTAAGACCGAATTTCCATATGTATCCGTCTCTTGTTACCGTGTAAAGATATCCGTAAACATCACCGCTCGTCTGCATAGAAAGCGCGTCCATCCACACGCGTCCGGTTACGCCGTGAATACTTCCATCCTCCCGCGTCTGCGCAACGGTAATATCATAAGCTTGAACGGTTACTTTGTTTTTTTTGAACCCTTGGTTTAACTTACGCTTATAATCGCTTTCAGCACTTAATGTTCCGCTTGCATAAAATTCAACCGTATAAATTCCCGATTGTTTAACTTCATATATATACGGCTCATATCCGCCTGTCACCGGAGATCCGTCCTTCTCCATGATAACGCCGTTAGGGCCGTTTGCTTCCTGGGTTGTATCTGCTATCTTTCCTGCAGTGCCGGTTAAATTAATTTTTTGAGTGTCGTCGTTCGGCAGTGTTAAAAGAACATCATTTGTTCCGTCAACATCGCTCGAGCCTATATATACTCTCTCCCCTTTAAAGGCGTAAAACTTAAATTTCTGCTGAGTTTTTACTCCCATGAATTCGCCGCTTCCGGCTGTAACGCTCCATCCCGCCTGAGCGCTGTCGGCTACTGTGCCTTTAACCGCCTGAGCGTTTTCTCTTGACGTCCTTGTTATATCCCTCGAGCCCTCCGCGAGCGCGGTTGTCCCGACAAACGACGAAACGGCAAGCGCCGCGGTAAGTGCTGCCGTATATATTATGGGTCTGATTTTGCCCTTTCTTTTCGTATTAAAATTCATAAATTTCATAAGTTTATCCTCCTATGCAAAATATGTTCAATTATATATCATAGTATAATATTTTTTGGTGACAAAGTCAAGAAAAAGGTGGTTTTTGCTAAATTTTCACAATTTTTTGTTGAATTTAACCAAAAATGTATTATTTTCCCGTATAAAAACAATCTGTTATTTGTTATATATTACACCCCGTCGAGACGAACGAGATTGAATTTCAGGAATATTCCGGCATAAATTTGTATAAAAATGTGTATAAAAAATTTTTATATCCAATACCGCTATAATATTCGAGCCGCCTGTCAAGCTCAAAACACGCGCAGCGTCCCTTGTTGTATTGATAAAACGCAAAAACGCTGCAGGGAACAGTCCCTGCAGCGTTTTATGTTTGTTTTGTTCGCAAATTCAGCGCGGTTTTGTGTTTGTGCGTGTATTGCCCGCCTTTATGCCGGTGAGTTTACTCGCTTAACGGCTTCATTGTGGGGAACAGCAGCACATCGCGTATCGCCGGCGAGTCGGTTAACAGCATACACATGCGGTCAATTCCAAATCCAATACCGCCTGTCGGGGGCATTCCTATTTCCAATGCGCGCATGAAGTCCTCGTCTGTAGTGTTCGCTTCCTCGTCGCCCTGGGCTAACTGCTCCTCCTGCGCCTTGAAACGCTCGCGCTGGTCTATCGGGTCGTTTAACTCCGAGTACGCGTTCGCCATTTCCCAGCCGTTCATGAAAAATTCGAAACGCTCAACATATTCGGGGTTGTCCGGCTTTTTCTTCGTTAGCGGCGAAATCTCAATCGGGTGGTCCATTACAAACGTCGGCTGGATCATGTGCTCCTCGGCGAACTGCTCAAAGAAAAGATTGAGTATATCGCCCTTCTTGTGACGCTTTTCGTATTCCACATGATGAGCGTCAGCCGCCGCGCGCGCTTCGTCGAGCGTGTGTATTTCGTTAAAGTCAACGCCCGAATACTTCTTCACCGCGTCAACCATTGTGATACGCTCAAACGGCTTGCCGAGATCCATTTCAACGCCGTTATACGTAATTTTAGTCGTTCCGAGCACCTCCTGCGCAACGTGGCGGTACATATTTTCGGTGAGATCCATCATGCCGTGGTAATCGGTGTATGCCTGATACAGCTCCATCAGCGTAAACTCGGGGTTGTGGCGAGTGTCAAGTCCTTCGTTCCTGAATACTCTGCCAATCTCGTAAACCTTCTCGAAGCCGCCGACGATAAGGCGCTTCAAATACAATTCCAACGAAATACGCAGCTTGAAGTCCTCGTCGAGCGCGTTAAAGTGCGTTTCGAACGGTCTTGCCGCCGCGCCGCCCGCGTTTGATACGAGCATCGGCGTTTCGACCTCAAGAAAGCCCAGCCCGTTCAGATATGAGCGGATAGACGCGATAATCTTCGAGCGGTTCATAAACGTTTTTTTCACGTCCTCGTTCATAATGAGGTCAATATAGCGCTGACGATAGCGCAGGTCGGTATCGGTCATGCCGTGGAATTTCTCGGGCAGCGGCTGAAGCGACTTTGTGAGCAGCGTTATTTCGTCTACTCTTATCGAAATTTCGCCCGTCTGCGTAGTGAACACCTCGCCGTGCGCGCCTACTATATCGCCGATATCGAGCTTCTTGAAACGGTTGTATTCGTCCTCGCCCAAAATATCCTTTTTAACAAAAAGCTGGATCTGACCGTCAATGTCCGAGATATGGACAAATCCGACCTTGCCCATGCCGCGCTTTGACATAATTCTGCCTGCGACCGACACCTGTTGACCGTCGTATTTTGAAATTTTCGCAGTGATGATCTCAACCTCGTCCGAGCCGCGCTTTGTGAGCTCGCGCTGTTCCTCGCGCGCGCCGTCCTTAAGCTCGCCCGACGTTACGCTTCTTTCAAATTTTGTGATTTTGAACGGATCTCTGCCCTCGTTTTGCAGCTCCGCGAGCTTGTCGCGGCGTATCTGCAGAAACTGCGATAATTCTTTCTCTTCCATAAAAATCCTCCCAATTTTAATTCTGTACATATTTTTTATATTATATAATAAATTCCTTTTCATTACAATGATTTTTCAGTAAAAATTTTAATGATTTTGTTAATAATTTTACGGTAATTTTCACAATAAATTTACAAAATATCCCTTATTTCCGTCATTTTTTCTATTGACAACAACCTTGCTTTACTGTAAAATAACAACCGATAAGAGGTGATCATACGCATGAAACGACTATTATTTGTATTTATTTCATGTTTTATACTGCTCTGCGCGCCGGTTCACGCCGAATACGGATTGTATATGTTCAATGACAGCACCGTTCAGCCGGAGCATCCCGCGCCCTATATGAAGCATGTAAGCTCCTGGAGCAGGGTCGAGCAGGAGGATATATATCTGAACAGCAGCCACGTTGTATTTCATACCAACTCGGGCAGCAACACCTTCAAGCTGCAGGCGGACGTAATGCCCGTCAGCGCGACGGACAAAAAAGTGTCGTTCAAATCGGCTGACGAAACAATCGCGAAAGTGGATGAAAACGGCAAAATCACCGCCGCCGGCAAGCTTGGCGACACAGTAATTACGGTAACATCGGGAAAAATAACGAAGGAATGCAAGGTCAGCATGAGGGTCGGCGTAAAATCTGTGACGCTCTCGGAGCAGGCGCTGGAGCTGTACGCGGACAAACCGGAGCCGATAACGCTCAAAGCCGATATAAAGCCGTATAACGCGACCGTCAAGGATGTTATATGGTATTCGATGGACAACTCTATCGCCACTGTCGATGAAAACGGAACGGTCATTCCGTGCGGCGTCGGCGAAACGAATATAATCGCAAAAACGGTCGACGGCAGCCTTACGGCGGCATGTCAAGTATTCGTATCCGTTCTGTCCGCGCCCGCGGAAAAGGCGGAAACTACAGTTTCATACGTCAACTATCCGTACAGTATCGGCGATGCTGTGGACTCGCAGATGCAAACAAACCCAACGGTATTTACAACAAACGCGTATCCGGCGTACCGCTCCGAGGTCGAGCAGTGCATTGATCCGCAGCTTTATATCGAGGACGGCGATAAGTACCAGTTTCTTGACCTTTCAAGCCCGAACGGGGTAAGCGAGGAAATGCTCAATAACTATCTTCACGGCAAAGGCGTGCTTGACGGCATGGGCGGAGTATTTATTGAAGCCGCGCGCGAATGCGGCATAAGCGAGGTATACCTCGCGGTTCACGCGGCGCTCGAATCGGGCAACGGCTTCTCGCAGCTGGCAAGAGGCACAAATTACAACGGAACTACGGTATATAATCTGTTCGGCATAGGCGCGATTGACAGCGCTCCGTTGGAAGGCGGATCGCAAACCGCGTACATCTACGGCTGGACGAGTGTCGAGGAAGCGATACGCGGCGGCGCGGCATGGATAAGCAACAATTATATAAACAGCGGACAGAACACGCTCTACAAAATGCGCTGGAATCCCGAAAAACCGGCGACGCACCAGTACGCGTCGGATGTTGAATGGGCGATAAAGCAAGCGAGGACGCTGAAAAACATGTTTGACGCGTTCCCGAGCGCGGATTTACGGTTCGAAATCCCCGTATACAAGGGGCAGAACGAACCGACAATAAAATAAATAAAACACTGCGGAGACAGAAATGTCTCCGTTTTTTATACACGTCAATCTAAATTTGAAATAAAATAGTAACACAAACAATCCAAAAACATGATATACTTAATAAGGGTGACAA
>CANRJY010000035.1 GCA_947631085.1 uncultured Clostridia bacterium
ACATGACGCTGACCGACAAGGACGGCAAGGTTTACAAGGCTGAGCCCGCTGCTCAGACAACGGGTATCTTATCGGCGTTGAAGTCATTATTCGCTAAGCTCTTCGCAAGCGACACTGAGGAAATCGTTGATGACAATGTTGAGCTGATGGACGGTGATACAAACGAAGTTCCGACTACACTCAGCAAGAGTGCATATGCGGTAAAAGGCGCGGATGCACCTGTATTGAACTTAGATAGCTCATCTACAAATGATATATGCATGCTGAATAGAGATCAAGTAGCAATCTTAGAGTTCACAATTCCACAGGTTAATCCGCAGAAGATTATTGGTTCTAAGCTTGAATTCACGGTTGAGAATAACAGCTCTAGAGGCGGTGGAAGAACATATAACATATATCCTGCCAAGGATATGGAAATTACTGCTGAGACTACAGTTTCGGATATTCTTTCATCGATAGAAGGGGACAGCTTATTCAACGCGACAGTTAATCAGTATATTAAGAGAAATGAGAAGGTAGAGAATGTTAAAGCAGTTACTGACTATATTAAGTCAAAGGCAAGCGCTGATCATGAAACAAAAGTAAGATTTGCTTTTGCCGACCCGACACAGACTCTTCTCATATGGATGACAGCTAAGGCTGATTTGGCTGAGTCAGCAGCGCCGAAGCTTACTCTTACAACAACCAATAAGGAAGTTTATACTGTAACTGTCAACTATGTTGACGAAGCAGGCAAAACATTGAAGGATCCTGTTACATACGATGTTGTTGACGGCGAAACGTATGAAGCTTCTGATATTGATAAGGCAGATATCCCTGTTGGCGCAGGTACTGACGATTATGTTAAGTACACGCTTAAGGCAGGTGGTACAACATCTGTTGTTGTTAACGGTCAAGATGCTGAACTTACGCTTACATTTGTGAAAGCGGCTCAATTCAAAGTATCTTTGAAAGCGCTGGATGAGAGCGGTGCAGAACTTGCTACTCTTGGAGAAGCTGAAGGTGTATATGCAAATGATGTTAAATCAATTTATTATCCCAAATATATTATAAAGGATAACAAATTGTATTCAATAGAACATGCTGCAACCGGCCCTTATTATGGTAAAGAGCTTAAACCTACTGATGCAGATGTAAATGAAACAGTTACATATAAAGCTGACAGCAGAACACCGCAACTCTATATGGAATTAGAGGATAATTTAGGTGAAAATACAACATCACAAAATGCTACAAGCGGAAACAATAGAGCACGCGCATCTAAGGGTGCAGTTGCTGTTCCTCTCGCAGCGGGCGATGTTAAGACTATCGCTACACTTGGTGCAGGTACATACAGTGTAGAAGTTGGCGGATATGGTAACTCAGGCGGCAAGTACACAATTACTGTTGGCGATAAGACTGCTACTGCTGATTCAGCTGACGGTCTTACATTTGGTGGTACAATAGATACTGTAACAGTTACAGAGGATACGCCTGTAACAGTTACATGTGTAACAGCCAACTCGAATGCAGGTCTTGACTACATCTTAATCACAGGCACAGGCAAAGCTGAGGAAGTTGCTCAGCCGACAGAGGAACCGGAAGAAACAACAGAGCCTGCTGAATCAACAGAGCCTGTTGAATCAACAGAGCCTGTTGAATCAACGGAGCCTACTGAAACAACTGTTCCTACTGAGACAACTGTTCCTGAAGAGACAACTGTTCCTGAGGAGACAACTGTTCCTGAGAAAGACTACAACATGATCTTTAAGGATGTTCCCGCAGGCGAGTATACTCTTAAGGTTGAGGCTGAAGGCTATGATATCATAAGCGTTACGGTTGACGGTAAGGATACATCGGCAGTAACGGTTGGCCAAGACGCTGAGAATTATATTGAGGTTGAAGCTGAGTTTAACGGAACGTTAGAATCAGGTGAGCCTACAGGCGAGCCGACAGGTGAACCGACAGGTGAACCTACGGGCGAACCTACGGGCGAACCGACAGGCGAGCCGACAGAGGAGCCTATTCCCAAGAATCCGTCGGAAGCAGAGCTTGTTATGCTGAAAGATGCTTATCTCGGTGAAAGCGGAGATCTCTTCGGCAAAACTCTTGCTCAGCTCGCTACGAGCCTTCAGTTCGGCGCGGCTGACAACAACAGCGTTCCTGTCGCAGGTGAGTTGGAGTATGTTACCGATTACACCGGCGCGTTCGAGGGCGACGAGGCTAACGGACACTATCTGCCGTACGGTATCAAGTTTGATCTTAATGAGATGACAAAAGATGGCTATATCGAGCTTTCGAACTCGTACAGAAAGTCAAGAAAGTTCTTAAAGGATGATCTTGGCGATGTGTACAAACCGGCAACAACCGAAGAGGATCAGGATGTAATTCTTCCTGTTGTATCATATGTTGATCCGGTTGATCCGAAGGTTCTTAAGGTAACAATCGACTTAGACGGACCGGCAGCGGAATATGCTCCGACAACATATACGTTGAACTATGACCTTGTAACGCTTAAGCCCGGTACAAAGAGCTCAAGCGCGACAATATCGCTTCCGGATGCTAACCTTGACATGCTCGGCAAGAAAGTAGCGGATCTCGGAAACAATTATGCAATAGCTACTCCGGCTCCGGCAAGTCCGGCACCTACAGTAGACTATGTATACACAGGTGAAGCTAAGTATGTTACGGATTATACGCAGTTCTCGAGCGCAGAGGCTGAGCAGAAGGGCTATTATATACCGTTCCTCGTAACTATACCCGATAATCTGCCCGAGGATCTTTACGAAAATGCAACAGTAACGATTACAAAGGTTAAGGGTGCAGAAGACGACGATGCAACCATCAAGACGGTTAAGCCGTTTACAGCAGATAAGCAGGCTGAAGACTTTGTAATCCTGATGGAAACCGGCGTAACGGCGGTTAAGGTAACTGTTGACTTCGACGGCGATGCAGAAGAGCCGGCGGAAGGCACATATGTAACATACGATTCTGTAACATACACGATAGATCTTTCGAAGATTTCGCGTGCTCAGGATACAACCAAGCCTATTGTTACAAAGATTGACTCTACGAATCTTGAAGACTATACGATAACAATGTACGAGGAAGGCAAGTATGAAGCGACAGGATCTGACCTTAAGAAGAGCCTTGATCCGTCAAAGCCGACTCCCGCACCGACCGAAACACCGAATCCGGCTGATATGGGCTACTATGTAAGCGCAAAGCTTGAGTTTGCCGGCGGAGCTAACGAGGTTCTGTCAATGGCAGAAAACAAGATTTATATAGACACAAAGGCTCTTACTGACTGGGGAACAGACAGTGCGAAGGTTGATACTATTGTCCGCAAGTACGATGCAAAGATTGGCGGTATTCCTATCAATGTGAATGTAGCGGATCCGAGCAAGACTAAGATTTACATCGCAATCGGCGCTTCGGATGCATCATCAGGCACAGACGCAATCGCGACATACGAAATCGACTTCTCGAAGATTACACTTCATGAGGAGGAGATTCCTAAGGAAGCGGTTGACGATCCTACAAAGGCTGATAATGAAAAGAGCAGTGCTTACAACGATTTCTATAAGAAGCTCGGTATCTACTTCGATACTTCAGCTGATGGCGAGACAATAATCTACGTTCCGAAGACGATAGATGATCCGCAGAAGGAAAAGACTGAGACCGAGCCGCAGCTTCACGCAAAAGGCGAGCCCGCAAACAAAATGTATGTAGTATTTGCCATCGACATTCCTGATGGTGCAACCGCTCTTGAATGGACGGATGACAATACAGAGGAGCCGATTAAGTTTAACTTCAACGGCGACGAATCGGCATACAAAAACGATAACAAGTACTACGACTGGATAGAAATTGCCGATAAAGACGGTAAAGCATTAGCTGACGGCACAAAGATTAACGCAGTTTATAAATGGCTTAAGGCTCCCGACGGAGAAGTTGTTGCGATTGAGAAGCACACATTCGTGATTCATCAGACGCCTGTTATCGTTCCTGATGCGGAAGACGGCGATACTGTAGGCGACGTTGTATTGGCTCCGAAAACGGAGGATATGAATGCGGAAGTGGCTGAAGCATACGAGGCGGCAGTTGAATCCGTAAAGACAACGGAGGATAACGTAACTGTTATCTCACTTAAGGACACTGACCTCAGCGATGAGCAGTACGCTGCGTTGATAGATGACAGTGCAGCCGGCAAAGGTGAGTATTACATCGATATGCTGATAGAGATTCCCGATGAGGAGGGTGCAGAGGTAACAGGTTATTCGGTTTCCGAAAACGCTGTTGAGCTTACGGCACTGCCCAAGCCGGACGAATACCTCTCCGAGGGTAACAACGTAGTAAGGAAGGGCAACACAAGATATCTGAAGTACAGGGTAAAGGTTGCCAATAATGAAGGTGCAGTTCAAGCGGGTGCGACAGTGAGCAAGTTCACATGGTTCACAGGCGGCGAGAACGACAGAGCGATTGCCGGTCAGACAAAGGTAACATTCCTTATCCCGCAGGCGGACAGGATTCCCGAAGACGCAGATACAGAGACGATTATCAAGAACGAAACGAATGCGACAAACACAAATTCGGATATGACGACAGGCAAGACGTATTCAACCGTTGTTCCGGACTCGAAATACAGCGTTGCGTCGTTGGTTGACGGTACACAGAAGCAGATTAACATCTCCTTCGACGTTAAGTTAAACAAGGATACTGACGTAGTTCAATTCGGATTCATTCCTTCGGACAATTCTGTCGGCGGACGTATAGCCTTCAAGAAGGCTGCGTCAACCGTGCAGGTTGAGGCCGGCGACAACTCACATTCGGTAACGGCAGGTTTGGAAGTCGGAAAGTGGTACAACGTACAGATGACGGGTCTCATATATGCAAATAAGACGCCGGGCAACTTCAGTGTAAATGTTTACGACATTAAGGCCGACGACTCTATCGATACGTCATCTTCGAAGTTTACCGCAACGGTTCAAGCAAGAAATACCGAAAAGAACAATAGTCCTCTTGCTCTCTCCCAAATCGGATTTAGAATAACCGAAAACGATTCACTTCCCAAGACAACCGGCGAAGCAAGCGTAGATAACTTCTATGTATACGAATCAACAAAGGAGTATACTGTAACTGTTACACCGACAGGCGCGAAGGAGCTCGATACAAATGTAAAGAAGGCTCGTGCGGGCTCGATAGTTACAGTTGGAGTTACACCGAATGGTGATAATTATGTATTGGATTCGGTAACAGCAGCTCCTCAAACTGATATTAAGACTGAAGGCGATACGTTCTCGTTCACAATGCCGAATGCTGATATCAATTTGACTGTAAACTATGTAGCGTTTAATCCGGTGAACAAGACGATTAACTTTGATGAGCTTTCAAATGATCTATTACTCGTAGATATTGCAGATACGGGCGGTCAGCATGACTATGGTGATAAGAATTATCCAACTGAAGAAGGATCATACTATGAGGAGTATCTAAGATTTGAAGCTGGAGAGCGTAGCGGTGGTGGCTCAGTAAACGACTTTATTAAGACAACAACAAGCGAGGAGGCAGCAACACATGCATTTGGAGGCAGCGGAGTTGCTTTGAAGATGCAGAATAGTTCATACTCTGATGGTCGCGGACCCCGTATTCACTTCAAGACACCTACACTGAAGCCGGGATCAAAAGCTACTATGACCATGGAGGTAAGCTTTGGAGCTGTATATGACGGCAGTGCAAGTGGTAAAGCCCCGCTTCATTGGTCGGAAGCAGGAAACAATAGCAGTTGGACAACGATTTTGACAAAGAATGAGAGCACAGGCTGGCATACATTGACGGTTGAAGTTGAGCGCAAGTCTGACGGCACATACAGCAGAACAATCTCGTTTGCTGATGATGAAGATGGAACAAAGGATAAATATACTGCGACGGATACCGGTTCGACATTCCCGACAATTTGGGGTGCAACCGAAAAACCTGGAACACAGACAGTATATTTTGACAATGTAACTATCAAGACCGAAGAAGTATCGGCGGCAGGTTGATTTTCACACAGTTTTGTGTAACCAAAAAAAAGGAACGGCATAGCCGTTCCTTTTTTTGCTTCCTATTCCCTATATCCGCGCGGCGCCTGTGCGCTTCGCGGCTTCCGCTACCGCTTTTGCCACGTCGAGCGTTACTCGCTTGTTGAATACGTCCGGTATTATGTATTCCGTGCTCAGCTCCTTGTCGGGGATTATGCTCGCTATCGCCTCCGCCGCGGCTATCTTCATTTCGTCGTTGATGTCGCTCGCGCGCACGTCCAGGGCGCCTCTGAATATGCCCGGGAACGCGAGGACGTTGTTTATTTGGTTGGGGAAGTCCGAGCGTCCCGTGCCGACTACCGCCGCACCCGCCGCCTTTGCCGCGTCCGGCATTATTTCCGGAACGGGGTTCGCCATCGCGAAGATTATCGGGGAGCTGTTCATGCTTTTTATCATATTTTCGGTCAAAATCCCGGGCGCGCTCACGCCTATAAACAAATCCGCGCCCTCTATCACCTCGGCGAGCGTGCCTTGTATGTTGTCGGGGTTCGTTATCTCGGCAAGCTTGACCTGTTCCGCGTTCATCTGCGGGTTGCCGCGGTACAGCGCGCCGAATTTATCGCACAGCACCGCGTTTTTTAAGCCGCGCGATACCAAAAGCCGCGTGATAGCCATGCCTGCCGCGCCCGCGCCGTTTATTACCGCCTTGATGCCGCCTATGTCCTTGCCGACCACCTTCAAAGCGTTCAGCACCGACGCGAGCACCACGACCGCCGTACCGTGCTGGTCGTCGTGGAACACGGGAATGTCGCATTCCTCCTTTAGGCGGCGCTCTATCTCAACGCAGCGCGGCGCGGAGATGTCCTCCAAATTGATGCCGCCGAACGACCCCGCTATCAGCTTAACAGTGTTCACAATCTCGTTCACGTCCTTCGACCGCACGCACAGCGGGAACGCGTCCACGTCGGCGAACGTCTTAAATAGCGCGCATTTGCCCTCCATAACGGGCATTCCCGCCTCGGGCCCGATATCGCCCAAGCCAAGCACCGCGGTGCCGTCGGTTATCACCGCCACCAAATTCGCGCGGCGCGTGTATTTGTAGGATAAATCCACGTCCTTCGCGATTTCCAGACACGGCTCCGCCACCCCGGGCGTGTACGCCACGGAAAGCTCGTTTTTGTCCTTCACGCTCGCGCGCGAAACGATTTCTATCTTGCCCTTCCAGTATTCGTGCTGCTTCAGGGCAAATTCCTTTTTGTCCATTATAAATTCCCTCTTTACTGTTATTATGTCTACATTATAATCCAAATCATGACGATAGTCAACAGATTTTCACAGCTTTTATACCGTATTGAAATATAATTGTAACAATTCCGCACTTTTCTTTTGCGCGGCGGTGTAGTATAATGTAAATATAAATTGATGATACTAATTCTGCGCGAAAGGGGGATTTAATTGATTACTTTACAGGGCAAGGCGGTCTGCGGCGGAGTGGCGTTCGGTAAGATTTTCATTTTGTCGCACAGCGAGACGGTCATAAAGCGCCGCCACGTCGAATCCGCCACCGATGAGATAGAGCGCTTCGAAAAGGCGCGCGCCCGCGCGGAAACGGAGCTGGGCGCGCTTTACGAAAAGGCGGTGAAGGAGGTCGGCAAAGCCAACGCCATGATTTTCCAAATACACCGAATGATGCTGGAGGACGTTGACTATCTCGAATCCATACGAAATATAATAACCGATCAAATGATAAACGCGGAAACAGCCGTGGGGCTGACCTGCGACACGTTTGTGCAGATGTTCGAGAGCATGGAGGACAGCTACATGCGCGAGCGCAGCGCGGACGTAAAGGACGTTTCCGAGCGGCTCATTCGCATTCTCGAGGGCAAGAGCCGCTGCGCGGTCGTGTCGGATGAGCCGGTAATCGTCGCGGCGGACAATCTCGCTCCGAGCGAGACTGTGCAGCTCGATAAAAGCAAAATACTCGCGTTCGTGACGGCGGGCGGCTCGGCGAACTCGCACGCGGCGATTTTGGCGAAAAATATGAACATTCCGGCGGTCGTGGGCGTGAACGGGCTTATCGACCCCGAATATAACGGCAGGGACGCGGTCATCGACGGTTTCACAGGCACGCTCTATATCGAGCCCGACGACGCAGTCCGCGCCGAAATGCGGAAAAAGCTCGACGAGGCGCTCAGGCAGAAAAAGCTCCTGGAACGGCTGAAGGGCAAGGCGAGCGTCACGAAGGACGGAAAGCATATCGCGGTCGCGGCGAACATAGAAAACGTGCAGGGCATAGCCCACGCGCTGATGAACGACGCCGAGGGCATAGGACTGTTCCGCAGCGAGTTTCTCTATCTCGAAAGCCGCGCCTATCCGACCGAGGACACGCAGTTTGAGGCGTACCGAGAGGTTTTGACGAGAATGGAGAATAAGCGCGTCGTGATACGCACGTTCGACATCGGCGCGGATAAGCGGCTCGGATATTTGCAGCTCCCGAACGAGGAAAATCCCGCGATGGGGCTGCGCGCGATAAGACTGAGCCTGAAACGCCCGCAGGTGTTCAAAACGCAGCTGCGCGCGCTTTACCGCGCGTCGGTATTCGGCAATCTCGCCATCATGTTCCCGATGATAACGTCGGAATGGGAAATCGACAGGATAATCGAAATCATAGACGAAGTAAAGGCGGAGCTGAAAAGCGAGGGCGCGGCGTATTCGGACAGCGTAGAGCTGGGGTGTATGATTGAAACGCCCGCGGCGGCGATAATGAGCGACGCTCTCGCGAAGAAGCTGGACTTTTTCTCGATAGGCACGAACGATTTGACGCAGTACACCCTCGCGGCGGACAGACAGAACCCCGACATGGCGGACTATTTCGACAACAAGAGCAAAGCGGTTTTGCGGCTTGTGGACTATGTAATAAAAAACGCCCATCAAAACGGGCTGTGGGTGAGCATATGCGGTGAAGCGGCGTCGGACGCGAGCCTGACGGAAGCGCTGATAGCGCTCGGCACGGACGAATTATCGGTAACGCCGGACGCGATACTGCCGATAAGGCAAAAGATAATGGAAACGGACGCAGCTGCGGCAGCCGCCGCCATTACGAAGGAGATATTAAGTTAAGGAAAAAAAGGAACGGCATAAGCCGTTCCTTTTTTTATTGTCAGTTTCCAGTATTAAACTGTGAATTAAAGGGTTCGATTATTCTGTTACCGGAGTTACTACGATATTATCTACCGCAATATGTGTACCAGCACCGTTCGTGCTTGCCGAGTTCATGAATATTCCGAAGGTCTTAATATCTTTCTTAAGTCCCTCGATATCAAATTCTGCGGAATAAACATCTTCGGTATCTTTCTTATTAACTTCGGCTGTAAGGGTATCGCCGCTGACGGTCAATTTTACATGTACCCAATCAGAAACGGTAGGAGCAAGTGTATCGCTCTCGCCCTTCTTCAAGTCAACAGCGGTGCCTTCATTCTCATTTGAACCCCACGCTGTATTGCCGTCGCCGTTAGCCTTATTGAAGCTTCCGCCCGAATAACCGGTCAATTTCAGCGCATTCGCCTCATTTCTGAGAGTGAACAGGACTTTATCCTCCGAGTTCGCCACAGTAAATTCTGTATATGTGGCCTTGCCAGCGTTGTTTGTTTTCGGGCAAAGCTGAACATCAAATTCGACTGTAGTTGTATCACCGCTTGAGAAATCAACGACATCTTCAAGCTCGATGAGTGTCTTTGTACGCTTAGTGTCGGAGTTTATACCAACCTGTACATACTTGCCGCCCTCGCCGTCAGCCGGAGTTGTACCATCATAGTCCTTAGCGGGTTTAACAAAATTAATACCCTTTACTAAAATGTTACTTCCGTCAAGCGAAGCGCCGCTGAAGTCCTCATAGAAGTAATACTTGCCTTCAACAGGTGTAACCTTTGCGTAGATGATGTTATTTGACTGTTTCAGCTGATACGTCGCACCCAGATCTGATAATCCGCTGTTGTACTTGTATACGCTGTACAATCCGTCCTCACCCTTCTGAACAACTGTGCGGGCATACTGTGTAAGATTCGATGTGTCGATCGAGTTACCTATTACATAGTAGCCGTCAAATGTTTCTGCGGGGTTCTTAACAACATCAACTTCGTCGATAGCTTCGCTCGTAGCGTCGCCGGTCGTGTTGAATACTATCTTAACAGCTGCGGGATCGCCTACGATCTTCTTTAATTCAAGAGTTCCTGCAGCGCTTTCCTCACCTACTGTAAACGCCGCGTTGCTTGCGATTCTGTCAGCCGCTGCAGCGGTTGTTTCAACATTATTGTCCGTGTTCCAATCCTTCTTTGCATAGCCAATCTTCGTTGCTTCGATCGTGTATGTATCCTCGGGAAGAGCTCCGAAATTAGCAACACCGTCATCACCGGTTACAGCTTTGTATTCCAAAGTATCTTTCTTCAGCTTTACATCAGCACCGGCAAGAGGAGCGCCGTCAGCGGTTACCTTAACCGTCGTATCATACATAGGATCAGTATAGATGTAGAAATTATCTATCATCGGGCTGCCCTTTGTGTATTCTCCGTTGCCATCAACAACATTCCAAAGGTAGAAGCTTCTGTTGCTGCTCAGGTTTCTTCCGCCCTTGCTGCCTGTTGTTTGAGTCGTTTCAACTGTTTCAACACCGTCTGCGATAGAAATCGTGTTTACCTTCAAGGTGAAATCACCTGTAATACCCGCGCTGTCTCTATCAGCTGTGATCTCGATGTTGTACCACTTATCCTTTTCAAGAGTTATATCAAGACTTGTAGCCTTGCCGCCGTTATCCTTCTCTTTATCCCAATCTTTAACTCCTAACGCATCGCCTGTATGGAAGTGGAAGAACGGTCCAACAGCGCTTTGGCTGCCGCTTGCCTGGAGCGTGTACAAGTCATCCTTGCCGAGCTTGATATCGAATGAGGTGTATATCTTCTTCTGAACGTTGTTCGTCAGTACACCTGTGAAGTCTATCGACTGCGCAGCACCGACTGTGTATGACTTAGCATCCTTATCCGCATTTACCTGCGTCGAGTTCGATGCAGCTGTATAAATTGACTTATCGTATGAATCCGGAAGTCTGTCCGCGATAGGAACAACAACCGTTACAACCGACTGGCTGATTATCTCGCCCGCTTTGTCGTACCATACATATCTGTTGACCTTCTTGCCGCTTACAACCTTGCCCGTCTCATCGGCAATCTGTACCTTATGACGGAGATATCTCTTGCCGTTTACATCAACCTCGTTAAGGCCTGAGAAGCCCTGACGGTCAAGCGCCATCGGCGCGATAGTGTCAACTACCGTTGTGAATGTGTCCGCATCGTCGGGAACTCTTACGAGTACATCCACATAGTACTTGTTATCCGTCTTATCCTGCAGCTCGTTGATATAATCGCTTACATCGTCTGTTGCAAGAGTGATAACCGTTGTGCCGTCCTCGCCCGTCTTAACATCGCTTACAACAGCATTGTATGCTTCTGTAGCAACGTCCTCGGGAACCTCAACAACCTCGTTGTTAGTCTTGTTCGGCTCAACCGTCTCATCTATGATTTCCTCGTAAACATACTTTTCAACAGCAATTATCTTGCCGTCCTTTTCCCATGTGTATGTAACATTGCAAGTATCTGCCTCTGTCGTGCCGTCCGGATTTGCAATCCATACCCAGTGCAGGAACTTGCCGTCCTGGAGATATTCCTTATCCTTGCCTGTTTCCGGTGTCAAATCATATTTTACCGGATCATCAGTTCCTGCGTTCCATGTCTCTGAAATTGTAACGCCGGTTACGCCCTCTTCAGGAGGATCAACCGCGAATACCATATACATCGGAGCTTTGGTGTTGCCCTTTAAGTGGAGCTGCGGCTCGAAGGTCGGTTCCTTAGCAAGGAAATCATCCGAAAGATTGATCTTCTCGGGCAAGTGGATAATTGTCTTGTCCTTAGTCGATTCAACCTTTATACCAAGCTGGTCATATATGCTGGGATATGTATAATCGCCGTTCCATTTACCGCTACCGCTCTGTGCATTCTTCGGGTTTTCGGGGTTGGACGCGTCTCTGATCTCCTCCTGCGGGAGCTCGTCAACGTGCAGTTCAACGCCGGTGTAATCGATGATGAACGTATTTTCAATCTTTGTTGATCCATCGCCGATGTAGATATAAAGCATATCATTCTCGCCGCGGTCAAACGGGAACTCTTTCGTCTCATACTTCTTTGCTTCAAGAAGCGTTGCGTCCATCTTGCTCTCAACGGTTTCTGTAAGTTCAGTAGCACCGGGAGCTACAGGTGAAGGTGTCTTTACGCTGTTAACCGGTACAACCTTTATCTTCTTATCTTTGAATGAGTTGTAAACTGCTTCCGAAGCGAATGTCAGCTTAGCGCCGATCCAGTAACCGTCGTTTGTATACGGTTCGCCGCCGTCAGCTACCTTGTATCTCTGTAAATCTTCGCCTACAGCCTTATAGTAGTCGGGAGCCAGCTGGCTTACAGAGAAGCTGTTCGCCTTGATCTTTGTTGCATCCTTAATTGAGGTTTCAATCTGCGGAAGGTCAGGGTTCTGCGCTCTCACGAGCTTTGTCAGGTCAAGAGTATATGTTGTCTTGCTGTACTTCGGACCGGGTGTATCTGTATCCGCCGCATCGTAGTCAACCTCGATAACGATCTTGTTGTTATCTTTGTCTGTCTTTGAAAGATCAGCCGTCAAATCGATCTTGCCGTCAGCCGGAATAGCCAAAATGCCGCCATCTGCTGCCGCTTTCTTATATTGTACCGCTGTGCCCTTGCCTGTTGTAATCTTAATGAGTGTGTCTGCGTCTATAGCATCCACATCAACCTGTAAGCTGTATTCCAGGTAGTTACCTGCCGCCGGAGTTGCCCCCTCAGCGGGCTTGAAGTACTTCGATGTACCAGTAACCTCTGCAGTGAACTCTGTGTCTTTGCCTTCAACAGCAACTACAGGAATTTCAACCTTATCCTGATAATCCGAATCCTCGCCTGCTGTGATGTCGATAAGCGACGGACGCGACGCTAAAGTAAGCGTAGCAAGGCTCAGGATATACGTTGAAGGTAAGTAATCCTCGCCGTCGCCGTCATAGTCGATAGTTACCTTGATCTGTCTGTCGTTATCGGGCAGATTGCCGAGATAGGTTACTACCGGCAGGATCCATTCCTTAACACTGTTCTTGATAAGTGTTTCGTCAGCCTCTATCTGATCAAGTGTCAGCGTGATCTCGTCCGTAGTCTTTATTGTAAGAACTGCGTCGTCTGTAAGATCCTTCGGATTGAACTTGATTCCGTAAACAAAGTAGTGACCCTTTGCTTCGTCGCCCTCAAAGCCTGCTGCCGAGTAATCAGCGACATACTTTGCGTCGCCAGTAACAGATATAGTCTCACTTGTCGTCTTGAAATCGATCTTATCCTGAATGTCGCTTACTTTCTTTCCGTAAAGTGACTTAGACTCGCTCTTTTCAAGATCCGCATCCTTCAGATTGCAAATTTCAGCGCTCGAAGGCTTAGCTGTCGGCTCTGCCGGAACATCTGTAACGTCCGGAGCCTGCGTTGCGTCCGGAGCCTGCGTTGCGTTCGGATCCTGTGTTGCGTTCGGATCCTGCGTTGCATTCGGATCCTGTGTTGCGTTCGGATCCTGTGTTGCATTCGGATCAGTTGTCTCGGAAGCGCTTGTCGCTTCTGCTTCAACTACGATATAATTTGCAATATCCTTGTCAACCGTTACATCGGTAGTTTCCTCACCGTCAACCGTAACGCTTATGATATCGTAGCCTTCAGCCTCAACCTTAAGGGTATACTCGCCTGCGGGAACATCCTTAAAGATCATGTTGTAGTCTACTTCAGGAACAGCTGTCTCCTCAGGAACAGTTGTTTCTGTGGGTTCTGTCGTTTCAGCCGGCTCTGTTGATTCAGCGGGTTCCGTTGATTCAGCGGGTTCCGTTGATTCAGCCGGTGCGGTAGACGGAGCTGTTTCGGGAGTTTTCTCCGGTTCCGGCGTCGGCTCAACCGGCTTGTTCTCGCCTGTGATTACAACATAGTCGGTACCTGCTGACAGATTTGTCGCTGCGTTACCGCTGCTGTTTGTTGTATCATAGCCGTTAATAGCCAGCTCGGTCGTATCCTCTAATGTGAACTCTACCGAATACTCCTGTCCGGTAGCGCTGTCTTTGTTAATATCAAGATGTGCAATCGAGGGCGATGTCGCTCCGTTCGCTACATTTCTTATGAATACACCTCTGTCGCCGCGCTCGCAAAGGAATGCGGTAAGAGTATATGTACCTGCGGGGAATATGGCAAGTTTCGCCATCTTATTCGCGTTAATTGCCGCATACGCGCCGCTAGAATAGTCGCCGGCTGTCGCCGCAGTATCGTTCAAAGTTTCCGTATCGGCATAATATACTACGTCCGGAGCAGCTTCATATGTGACTGTTCCTGTATAACCGTCGTCTGTAAGTGTTACCTGCTTCTTGTACTTTGTAACAGTAGAATCTGCTAACTTGTAGTATGAGCCTTCCTCATCTGCTACATAAGCGGGTAATACTGCGCTTACGTCTGTACCTGAAGGACCGTTGCCCGTGCATATAACGCCTAAATCCTTGTCGCCCGCCTTCGCGTTGAGCGTGTATTCAACGATAGGCGCATCTGTGATGGTTATGACGAGCTTAGGCATAAGCGCTGTCTCGCCTTCCATAGACGAAACTGCGTGCTCACGCTCTGTTGACATACGAAGCTCAAACGCAACTAAACCATCCTCTGATAAGTTGCTCATAGCCGATGTTACATCGACTGTTCTCTCATGGAATGCCGCCGGTTGGTCTTTCGGTGCCTTTTCATTTTCTGTCCATATTGAAGCGTTTGTGATCGGGGTTTCGGTTGACGCCGTATATTCGCTGAATACAGTGTCGTCATCCCAATCGGTATTTGTCTGTCTGAGGATAAGCGCGCTGCTGTTCCATTGTGCGTCTGAATCTTTATACGATCTGCTTGCGATATTGAATACGAGATCAGCCTTTATGATGCTGTATCCTTCAGCCAGCGCTTTGCTTGCGTCAAACATGAATAACGCGTATTCACCGGCCTGATTTGCAAGTATTTCCGGATCATCGCCGTGAGCGGTCGTGTCGCCGTCCTTTACATATGTATCGGAAATGAGCTCACCCTCAACCTCTTTCTGTTCAGCCGCAAGTTCGATATTGTTGTTGTCGCTTGCGAAGAGCTTAGCAAACAATGACTTCAGCGCCGATAAGATACCCGTTGTCTGAGCAGCGGGCTCAGCC
>CANRJY010000036.1 GCA_947631085.1 uncultured Clostridia bacterium
CATATCTTATAATTTTTACACAAAGATACGAATTATTTCTCTGATATGCAAATATTTAATTTATAGAAGTTCCCTTAAGTTTGGATTAAAGAAGTCTCTTCAGTTCATCATTGGTAATTCTTACCGTGATTTTAGTTCCGGAAGTATCCCCGACATAAGTATAACCGATTCCTTTCCCTGCATTAGCACATATTTTGACAAATTGATGTATCTCTGCATTGGATTTATCTGATACCATTTTTCTCAGTTCTGTTAACATCGAAGATTTATTCTGTTCAAGAAGATCCATTGAAATTAAGTCTTCATCACATTCTGCAACATACATTACATAGTTGCCGGAAAGATACATACGAGTAACTACCATACCAACTCCTGTATCTTGCGGAAATTCATTATTCGCCTGTTCAATAGCAATCTTAAGGAGTTGATCTGCTGCTTGCTGTCTCGAGGCACTATCATCCACATGTTCCTCTGATACAACCCTCTTTTTAGAAGGGGCCGGAGTAGGATTTTCCTTACGAGGCATTTCATCCGCAGGGAGAGGTCTGACTGGTTCTTCAACAACTATAACATCTTCTTCGGCTACTGCAACAGAATCAACAACAGCCACTTCCTCTTCGACAACCTCAACTGCAATTGAGTCTTCGTCAAGATAGGAATCATCTGACAGTATATCAGCATAAGGATTCTTATGCTCCATTCCCACAGCAATGAGTGTTAATACAAACAGTGCTATACCAATAATTGAGAATACCTGATAGAGATGACGTGTATGTTTGTAGTCCCATCCGGTTTCAAGCTGGCTCCAAGCAGAGACACCATTCTTTTTGGCCTGAAGGATTGCCCACCATATAATAATAGCAAAGAGTGAACCGATAGCAGTTGCGGCTTCCATCTTCAAGACAAAGATGCTAACAATCGCTGTAATGAGAGAGGATATTAGGAAAAGATAGAATCCTGTTTTATTCCATCTCATAAGAAGGATGGCTCCAAGAATGTTTACAACTCCAAGAATAGAGCAAATACCAAAGCCCAAAGCCATTTCAGTTGAGTACGCACTGAACATTGACACTGCGTAGAAGATTGCCATGCCGATGTTTGCTATAATAGCAACCCAAAGCCATGCAGTGATGCAACCGTTTCGTTGTTTAAGGTTAGTTTCCATTGCTGTTATTATTTTTAGATGGGTTTATTTCTTAACTTGGATGATGAGTATTTTGTTGTTGGCACTCCAAAATGAAGAGGGATTGATTATTCTCAAGTTATAGTTGTCATCGCTTACTTTATCAAGAGAATATGACCCTTTTGGAACTTCACTCAATATCTTTGGAGACTTGCCTCGTACATTAATGCTCTTCAAGGTACGAATGTCACCCTTGATAAGTGAAGATTTATTGATATTGGAAAAATCGACCTTCTTTTTCTTGAAGATTTTACCTTCTTTCTTTAGAATTCCCATATTTATAAGTTGGTTGTCAGTGCCAATCACATAATACACTTCATTGAGTTGTGCCTCCTGATGTGCAATCTGTTGTCTTTGCTCTGAATTTGCAGTTCTCTCGGCGATGATAGTGTCACTCATAAGTGATACCTTTTCTTCAAGAACTGCGACGTTGAAATTCTTTGCGCTGACTTCAGCTTTAAGTCGGTCAACTTCTGCGTCTTTCTGCGAAAGTGAGGTTTCCAAAAATTCAATGATGCTGTGAAGTTGTCCGATCTGCGCTGCGTTTTGACTAAACTTCTCTTCAAGTGAACCGAGTCTTTCTCTCTGCTCTTGAATTACCTGAGCAAGAATATCAAGTCGGTTTCTGATACCTCTGCGGCTTAATCGGTTTCCTTCCTCATCTATACCTGTGATGATAACTCTTTCATGTGCCGCAATAGTGTCAAGACAGAAGGCTATCTCTGCCATAGCGGCCGTCATATTGTCAAGAACAGCTTTTTGTTGAGTATTGACTCTATTTAATGAATCGCGTTCATGATTCCATCGCTCTTCGGCAGCTTTATTGCCATTGCCGCAAGAAGAAACGGTGAATGACAAAATTGCCAACACGCTTAATATGGGTATTAATTTTTTCATATAGCTATTTTTCTATTATTTCTGTTAATTTGAGTTTAAAGTCGCTGAGGTTGCTGACCGGTGGACAATCATACCACTTCTGTTTGCCTTCATCAGATAGCCCAAGATACCAGTCTAAAATTTGTTGCTGACTTTCGGAATACTCACCAAGGTGAATTTTACTAATGTTCACTATATTGGAGGCATCATGTTCTTTTGCCATAATTCCTGAAAGCAGCAAATGCTTCAAGGCGAAAATACGCTTATTATATTTCACTTGAAGGTTCGTCGGTATCGAATCTATCATGGGCTCGATCGCAATAACCTCGTCAAGTGTCACATTGGCAGAATCGAGTAGGGCATAAGACAGAACTCTATTCGCAGCAACTTCCGGATAATTAGCTTTTTCTTCATGAGGCAAAGCCGACTTTGTTAATGGTAAATAATATGTCAACCCTGCACATGTCAATATAAGTACAGAAGTCAGCTGATATATATGCCTGAAATGCTTTATGTCAAGACCATCTGACATCTGCGACCAACAGTTTTTTCCAAACTTACTATCCTTAACGAGAAACAAAAGGATGGCAAGCAACAAGATTAAGCCCACGGAAAGAGCAAATGGCATGAATGCGCCGTAACTTCCCATGAAAGAAATCAACTCGGCGTCAAACAGGGAATACAACGTCAGGGAAGCACATATACATACAGCAATAACCACATAAAATCCCAATCTATTCCACCGACTTATCAGTTGGAATCCTACAGAAGCGATCAGACACGAGCAACTTATTATGCCGAATATGTAAACGTCACGAGCACTACTCGTGAAGAACATCCAAATCGCAGCCAATACGAACAAAAGGATGTTTACAACGAGTAATGCTCGCAAGATTGAGCTAATAAAATTAGCCCTATGTTTTTCTGAGGCCATCAGTAATATGCCTATTCTTTTTCGTCATCAACCTTACCAAGTCTCTTTAAAGCGGCAGAAGCCTCATTCGCTATACGTGAATCAGTTTCTGAACATTTGGTGTACCATGAAATTGCTTGCTCACGATTACGACCGGTTCCCATGCCAGTCTCATAAGCTTTTGCCACTTCAAACATTGCTTTAGCAAGCCCTTTGTCTGCCGCTTTCATAAAGCAGTCGAATGCATCGACTGGCTCCATTTCTCCTTGATAGATTAACCCAAGCTCATAGTTAGCTTCCGTATTACCTCTTTCAGCAGCGTTTTTAAAGTATGTGATGGCTTGTGCCTGATCTTTGGAGACACCACGACCTTCCTTAAACATCATACCAAGTTGATATGCGGCGTCTGCATCATATCCTTCACGTTGTTTAAATATTTTATAGGCCTTTTCATAATACTTGTCCGATTTGGCCTTATCTTTAAAGGGATAGAAGTCACTGATGTAGATTTCTCCCATTTTGGCAAATGACTGGGGATAGTTTTTGTCAGCAGCCGCTTTGTAATATCCGTATGCCTTAGGCAAAGAAACAGTACGGTTGTTTAATCCATGCTCATACTCATGTCCCTTCTCATACATATCCTGTGGAGTAAGACCGACAAGCAGACTTTTGGATATATCCACAAATTCTGCCGGATTCTCTACTTGTTGTTCAAGACGGATTAGTGCAAGACGAGCATTGCTTTCAAGTTCGGTAGAATACTCTACCGATTTTTTGTAGCATTGGATAGCTTTGGTCAGATTGACTGAAATTCCACGTCCCTTTTCATTTATCTGACCAATCATATAGTAGGCATCGGAACGGAAAGCATTGTCGCTACCACTGCAAAGTGTATAAAGCTCAAGAGCTTTATCATATTTACGCTTGCCATAGTAGTAATCTGCAAGGTTATATGCAATCCATGTTTCGCCATTATCGATTGCTTTCTCATAGCTTTCAACCATGAGATCTTCATCTTTTGCCACACCAAGTCCGTCTTGATAAGATACTCCGAGGAAACTATATGCAGTAGCATAACCTTCGTCTGCAAGATACTTGAAGAGTTTATAAGATTTATAATAGTCCTCATCTTGATAGTAGCCCATTGCACGCTCAAAAATAGTTTCCTTATTACCAGTCAAATCAAGCCCACCAAGACCATTTGTTATTGTCTCAACAATTTCCTTACGAGCATTCTCTTGCTGTTTGATAATAGCATCGAATGTGGGTTTGAAAATCGTACCATCCTTGCAGAGGACATCTGTTCGGAGTGTGTATCCACCATCATCACAATACAATTTCACAGTCTTATTTTGGTTGATAAGTGATATGAGTGCCTCCATATTCTCACGAGAGAAGTCTTTCTCTTTATCATAGGGAAATCCTGAATATATGGTATATATGAAAGGATTATTCCAATTTTCGTTGATGATGACATAATATTTGATGTCATTCTTAGAAAAGGACACATCACCATCTTCATCAATGTTAGGTTTTAATCCGTCAGCAGTAAGTTGCTTAACTATATCAAGTCGCAACATCTGCTGTTCCTTGTTAAATGTCTTTGCTCCGGCACTGAAAGCAAGAGCAAGGCCAGCGACTGCTAAAATATATTTTGTTGCTTTCATTGTCTTTTATTATTCTATTGTAGCATATGCACTCTTCATCAAAGACAGCATATCATTGAATGCGTAATTGAATTGAGCCGCTGATGTTACAAACATTTCCGTTGAGAGTATCACATTCTTCTCTTTGCAATATGCTTTTACTGCATACTTAGCATTGAGGTCGTTGAGGTTCTTCATAACCTTATCTCGTTTGATCTTGTCATCAAACTTGACATAGCGACACAAGCGTACATACATGGGATTTGTTTCATCCTTATCCACTTCGACGTAGTAGGTGACACCCTCACTTTTGAACTTCAGTCCGTCATCTTGACGCTCGACTGAATAGCTCTGTTCCTTCAGATTTTTCTCGATTGCCGAGATCAGTGCCTCTTGTTTGGCATTATATCCGGCTGCATTAGCCGCAAACAATACTCCGAGTAGCACTACAAGCATTAAGATACGTTTCATGCTATTTATCATTAGTTTTTTTATCTTTATTTCCAGCCTTCTTTAGTTGGTCGAGTAGCTCTTTAAGGTATTTGGTTCTTACACCATAATTGAAGCCTTGTGTCATTCCTAAACCTGAATTGTTAATTGCGACTAATTCACCCTTATTATTGACCACAGGTGAGCCACTACTACCACCAATAGTCGGGGCGTCATAGCCTACACGATATTTTTCACTCGTATTGGTAATCTTACCATGCTGTGCTTGCGGCTTAATACCTTCTTGCAATTCCATATCCTGGAGACTGCCTCCGGCATTATAACCTAATACGGTGACATCATAATTGTCAGGCACATCTCCGTCCATTAAATCAACTTCAGGAATTGTGAAAATGAAAGCCCCCTGTGGAATATTCTGTTTATTCTTAATTTGTATTATTGCCAAATCTTTTTCAGCAACGCCACCGGGATCTCCTACGGCACGTGCTTGTGAACATGGAATGAAATCTTCTTCATTTTCTATACGAGTGCCAGTAAATGCCACGGCTGTTTTAGAACGTACCTCAACCTTAAATTTACCAGTATTGATAATCTCATCCAATGTTGTAAGACCATGCTGCAAACTCTGCAAGGAGTCGCGAGTATTCACATATTCAGGTCCTAAAG
Organism: uncultured Clostridia bacterium; assembly: GCA_947631085.1. Lineage (GTDB taxonomy): Bacteria > Bacillota > Clostridia > UBA1381 > UBA1381 > CANQXJ01. The sequence continues at coordinate 5,735 of CANRJY010000036.1, forward strand.
CGCCAATACCTCCAAGAATTTGAAGTTTATCATTCATGCGGTCAATCTCATGTTGATAGGTGTTTTTCTCTTTCTGGAAATATTTCTTTAACTGTATGGCAACATCTTCAGGGGCAGCGGGAGCGGCAATGTGTTTATTAGTGGCGATAAGACCATCATCGGAAATAAGAAAACCGGTTCCCCACCATGCTTGAACTTTGGCAGCATCAGGATTGAAAGTCAGGTTGGTAACCTCCTTTGTATTGTCATTGTAGTTAAAATAAGCGACAGCTGGATGCCCACCAATAGTTATATTGGGTATATCAAGATCTACATAATAATAACCTTGTCCGAGAATTAAGCAGACTCCTGTCTCCATTTCTTTAACAGTCGGATATTTATGACTGAATTTATTATAAAGCCAATATCCACCACCACCCAAGAGAAGGAGTAAAGGAAGAAGCATTAACCATTTCCAGTTGAATCCAGGTCCCGTTTTTTTACCTTGAAGTTGAATGGAATACTCAGTGGTTTCAGGAGAATAGTTTAACTTAGATTTGATTGTACCTTTTCCCTTAGTATAAAGAGTTAAATCAACTTCACCGGGAGAGAATACGTCTGCCGGAAATTCAGCACGTCCATCTTTGTCAGTTGCCTGTTGACAGGGCGTAGAGCCCGAATTTACGTCAACAGTTACACCTTCTAAAGGCTTCTTGTCTTTATCGAGTAATGTTATTCCAACTTTGGATTTGACAGTTCTTTTGATAGTAAAATGATAAGGAGCTTTTACATTCTCAGGGGTTACGGAATATTCCTGAGAGTTTGCATAGTTAGCCGAATCTATGACAATGAACTTCTGTCCTTCTTGCATAGTGGGGAGTTGTATCATCCCATTCCCACCGGTGTTTAGTGTCGTATCTTGTCCGGCAATCACAACCTTAACATTGTAGTTATCTACAACGTTACCATTTTGATCCTCCACAAACAGCACAGGTGAATAGTTTACATACTTTTTAATGTAAACCTCATATCTTTCCACTTTGGGTTCTACCTCAAAGGTACGCTCCTGTATGGAGGGCATATCAGGGAATTGCACTCCGAACGTTGAGTGATAGGGAAGATTCCCTAAATTATATTCACCATTTTCATCGGTGTAACCTTCCAATGTGCCATTATCAGTGCGAATCTTTACAGCCTCATCTTCAACCGGCTTTTGATTTTGGTTGATTACTCTGATTATTATATGTTGCTCCTTTTTCTTTTTAGGAGTAACACTTTCTTTCTTATCATCAGTTTTATCATCAGGCTTATCTGAATCCGAAACAGGATCTGACTTTTCCTGTTTATCTACATCTTTCTTTTTATCAGGCTTACCATCATCTGTTTTATCAATGTCTCCAAAAATGTCTCTACCATCATTGACACCATCATTCTCAAAGTCATCAATATCTATTTTCCTGCCGGTCTTTTCATGTTCTTCATCTTGACCGATTGTTTTAGATATTCGTTTGATGATACCACCTGTATCGCTGACCCCGGTATGAGCCAATTTACAGCCCCAACCGGCGAGTACGAATTCATAACCTGTGGGGCTCTGACGGTAGAAGATGTAATTATTATCCGGCACTTCCAATATATCATCTGCAAAAGGAGCCAGTTCAGGAGAGTTACTCAGTTCCTTCTTTATGGCTTTCAATTTACTATTGAGCGAAACGAGAATGGTTCTCATTTCAGATTTTGGAGCTTCAGACAATGAGGTATATTCAGCATCATCATTTGAATACCATGTAGTAGCTGAAGATTTTGTCATCACATCTGCAAAAATATTCGCAGATTTACCCAACAACATCTTTAGCCGCGAGTACACGTTGTTATAGTTGAGTTTCAGACGAAAACTCAACTCGCTATTGTTGACTTTGAGAATCTGTTTCATATTATTTCAGCTCAGAGAATGCGTCCGGGCAGCCGTTTTTGAGATCAATCTTATAATATTGCGGAAGGAATCCTTTTTTCCGTATATACTCTGTTAGAACTTTTTTAGTATATGGCACTTTCATAAGATACGGTGCATCCTCTCTGTCTGTAAGTTCCTTAGCATTAGCCTTATAATTATCATCATCCGCCGCTACAAACAATCTCGCCAGTTCAAACATATAATAGTTATAGTCGTTAACCATTGAAACTAACTCATCAAATTCCTTATTTTGATTATGCTGCGGAAGAACTGATCGATATTTTGAAGACCGTTCAATTAGTTGTGCATTTGTTTTCTCATTATATGCTTTCTCAAGACTCTCTTTCATGTCTATGATTAAGAGATATGTCTGAGCCATCTCATTGTCTTCAGAATTGAGAATCTCTCTAAGATTGTTTCGATCTTGATAGATTTCATTTATTGAGCCATAACTAGACAATTGTTCCTCAATATTACTGCCATCTGATTTTTTAGAGAACTTCCGATTCTTTATTCGCTCGATTTGCGATTTGACTGATTCTATTTGATTTTGCAATGATTGTATTTCATTATCAAGAGGGTCAATCGCATTATTTTTGATATTCGTGGTAAGGGCATCTATTGTCCCTTGCTTAGCCTTCTTGTTACTTTGAGCTAACGAACCCAAAGAACACATAAGTGCTATTAGTATCAATGATATGTATCTCATATGTGCTCTTAGTTATTATTGTTCTTTTTCTTTTTCTTTACCAACTCATCAGGCCTAAGGGTAGTTTTTTCTTCTTTTTTTTCTTCTTTTACAGTCTTATCGGGGTCATTAACTTTTTTGGTGGGATTCATTTTAGCCGGTTCTGTAATTTCCGGTTGCGGTTCATTCCCAGATTCATCTTTTATGTCCTTCTTAGGTTCTTCTACTACTGGAGGCTCCTGTTCCGTCTGCGTCTTCGGATTTACTACTTTGGAAGATTTGTCAGGTTTTGGTTGTTGAGGCATTGTTTGGCGAGTTACAGGCTTGCCTTGTAATGCTTTATTCAAGTCAGTTATTAACTGGCTGTTGTCAATATCTGAGTATGTATTATCAAGAAGATACTGGAGATCTTCATTTGTTGTGCTGGTATCCTCTATCGCAGCATAGCAAATATCCCACCATAGTTGCCTATAGTTCTCCAATTCAGCACTAATCTCAGCCAACTCTTGTTGCTTTTGATTCTTTAGATTGTTCTTTTCTACAACCAATTGACAATTTGTAGCCAATTGGTCATAGTTCACAGATGCAGTCTGAGCAGAAGCCGCAGACAACATGGCTGTGCCTATGATTGATAATAATATTCTCTTTTTCATTTGATTATCTGTTAGGATTATTGACAAAAGAGGTCAATCTTGATTTTGCGTTTTGATTCGTTGATATTTCATCAAAACGGATTTGATCATCCAATAGAACTTCAAGGTCTTTCGTTGATTTATAATGATTCTCGACAGCTCTTTCCAAGTTCATATAGTAATCGTTTTCTGCCTTAGCTCTATTAGAAGCCAAGTTGTCCACCTTGCTTTTGACAGAAGGATTCTTACTGAAGTGTGAGCTATAGTGCTTCAGAGATTTAACCCTATTTTGAGCAACATCAGCAGACATAGCATTAAATGCTTTGAGTGGACGAGAATAGGTCGCATTCCCACTGAAAGATAAAGCTCCGAGTAGTTGATGATACTCAGATAGAAGATTTGAAGCTTCTGTTAAATTACTGTTAGCACCAAAACTGTCTAATTTAGTGTTCAAGAATGTCAACATATCTTCTGACGACTTAACAGTATTAGCTGGGTAACTTGCCTGTTTGAACAAACCATCAACTTGCTTATTGAGATAAGAGCATGAGGCTGTATACAAATATTTTTGAAGAGCGGCTTCTTCATCCATACTTATCAAATCACCCTTACTGGTCACTCGATCTGTGTGTATGCCGGTTTCAATCTTCTTGAAGCCGTTTTCAGTCCACTTACCTTCTTTACACAAGTCATTGATTTGTGATTTCCATTCATTGGCTTGCGCGGATGTGAAGTCTGGGACTTCCTCTTCATTGTTGGATGGAGCGATGATATACATCAGTCCAATGACTGCTCCGACCAATACGGTAGCAATCAATATGAGTTTTATTAGTTTTTTCATATTATTAAATCCTTATCTTTAATGCTTCGCGAGAAGTGTTAATGGATATTTCGCCGGCGGCACTGGGCTTTTTCAGTGCCTTGCTAAAGTTCGTTTTAACCTCTTGTTTATGTTTCGTTTCTTCAGGCGTGTTTTCCGGAAGTGCCTTAATTTTTTCATAATGACCAATCAGTTGATTGACAATTATTGCCTGCTTGGTAGATAGCCCTTCTGCACTTTTAGGACACTTGCCGTTTTTTATAGAGCCTAAGACTGTAGTTAACACTCGTTTGCGAGCTTTTTCTGCATCAGTATTTGCAGTCATCCCTTTTAATTTTTCTAATGTTAACCAAGCTTCATCAAAGTTCTTGTTAATAATCCCATCATTAGAAGTTTCACGTTCATGAGAAGTAGATGAATCTTCTGTTATATCCTTTTTATCCGTTGTTTTCACTGCCGTTTCAGAAGGCTTTTGAGGTAATAACAACTGAGACAAAACCGTTCCATAAGCTCCATTTAATTTATCTGTTATTTCTACGACCTTTTTCTCGTATTCTTTATACTGAGATGGAGATACTCCTTCAACGATCTTGTCATAGAGATTAATATCAGATTCCTTAACTGATAACTTCACGATGATATCCGTAGGTAAATTCTTAACCTCAAATATATTTTTAAAATTAGGTGCTAATAAATCACACTCTACATATGATACGTTAATTTTGACTTTATCTGTTGGATTGTTATCAGGATTGTATTTAACACAATATCCGTTTCCATCTGAATTTAATTCCACAATTTGTTCAGGTTCAAAAGTCAAAGTCAACTTATCAATGGTACTCTGAGAAAGCGGATCACCGTCGATACCCACAAATGATAAGGCAAAGGCCCTCTGCTCGTTTTGTGAGTCTTCATCAATCAGCTCTACATCATCTTTGCCTGCCTTATCTGTTTTTTTATCTCCAAATAAAGCTTTATAGCCCCAAAAACCGCCAAACGCTAAAAGACATGCAACAACCATACCAACGCCATATACCATATAGCGTTTATTCTTTTCGCGTCTGATTTGTTCGGAATCTTTTGCCGTATGTGAATTTCCAGATGATATTTTCAAACCATCATTTGAAGGATTCGTGTGACTAATTCTCTGTCCATTCACACTCTGTTTGTTGACACCGGCATTACTTGGACTTACAACACTTTTCTTTTTGGGTGTTGGATGAATAGCATCCCCATAAGGAATTTGAATTGGCTCAAATTTATCGGAATATATCTCGATAACCCACTCATTCTGTTTTCCAGTTAATAAGTCAGTAAGAGAAGTCGTTACATTTTTATATTCTCTTCGTTCTCCTGTTAACTTATTTGTGAGGAAAATATGCTTGGGAATAACAAAAGTACCATTAAATTGGTATCTCATTTCCCACCCATGTTGAACGTATATGTTGAGAGTCCCACCGTCTTGAACACGTTGAAGGTCGATATTCTTACTACTGTGTTCAATCGTATAGTCCGCGACACCGCTTTTGATTGTCTTAGATTCGTAGATTTCTTTTCCTCTAAACAGACAACTGTTAGTTTGTAGTTGAGAACTAATGCCGTTTGACTCTATTTGTGGGCGAATAATATGAAAAGGCACCTCATTAGCCCCATCATAAAATTTGAAATATACAGTCTTTTCTTCCTTAGGAAAATTATAGTTCAAAACAATAGTTTCGCCATCTTTCCTTACTCCGGTAATATATGGGGCTGCCACTCCCGAAATTACTTGTTCGTAGGTAAAATTTTGAGAAGGAATGTCAATATCCCCTTGTACTTTTGTCAGTGCGGGAATCTTATCTGACAATTTTACTTCGCCGGGGACAATTTTATTCCTATTCTCTATTTTTACCTTATAAGTGACGATTTCTTCAGCAGGCTCATCTATATTTTGTGGAGCATTTGAGGCAAGAAAGATATAATGATATCCTTCAAAAGACTTACGGAATATCGAAGATAAATAGGATGGAATGCTGTTTTCCAGAGCAGCGATATACCCCGCTCTTTTATTTGGAGAGGTTATATCAATTAGACTGTTTATCTTTCTTTGAGACAAATCTGGTTCCAGTCTGAATTTTGAAAGAATATCAGTATAGTAATCCTGCATCAGGACGGCAGGATTTTGATTTACCATACCATTTAAGAAATTCCTTTCGTAGAATTTATCGTTGACTTCATTTAATAAATGATAGAGGACACTAGTCCTTGATAAGGAAAGTCCATCAACAATTTTGTATCCTCTTGGAATCAAGACTGTAACAACAAGATTACCGGGACGGCGGAATGAATCGAGTATATTGGTAATTAAACTTACAGCGACTATATCTTTTGAGAAGAATAATGCATACAGCTTCTCACCATTATTCAAGAACGACACCAAATTGTGAACATCAAAATTGAATTTTGTGGTGTTCAGCAAGTTTTTGGCTTCGTCATTTGCATAAAAGCGAGAGAAACCTGTAAGATTACCGCTTATGGCTAAACCTATATTCATCTTTGCTTAACTATTAAACCATTCGGTCAGATTATCCATAAATCCTTTCTTTCGGCGTGGTACCGAATTTTTTTGGATAACTCTGAGTATTTTTAGAGAATCAGTGTCATCGAATGTGTAAACATCACCGGGCATAAATTTCCCAACACAGAATGGATATATTCCAACTTGAAATCCGGTCTGTTTGTTTATGTTATATTTCTCACATATCTTCTTGAGATCGCCGAGAACGGCACTGTAACCCTGTGTGGTAAGAACCTGTTGCAGTGTAGTAGAATCCACATATTCTCCTAACGTGTCACTTTTAGTTAGAATTACATGTATTGCTACAATCTTCTTCATCAAAGATTTGTTCTTTGAAAGGAGAGAAGATATACAATTCAGTACATCACTCTGCATATACCATTGATCAGAATCTTCTGATACACGGATATTTTTCTCATTGGTGGGGTCAATGACAAAGAATAGAACCTTGTTATTGTCGTTAGAAAGTAGTTGTGCTGCTCCCGGTCCAAGATCCTCAAGATTTTCCGGATTTTGGATTGCTGCGAAAGCAGCAGTACGCTCTCCCGCCATTTCTATTAATGATAATTTGTGCAGTCTGTTTTGCTCATCATTAATTTCTGCATCAATGACTTGAATATATAAGTCATCGGTTTTAGGTGGCAACATACTTCGACGAGCATAATTACGAAGTTCAATGGCATAATTTCCGCCACCACCATTGCCACGTGGATCAAAACTGAAACCTAAATTTCCAGTTTGTGCCATTAATCCTGCGAGTACGCAACTTTTCCCTGAACCCGGTACCCCGAAGAAGAAAACATCAGTATTCCCATCTTCACTTTGTGGGTTATCAAGCCTTGAAAGGGGAAGTGGACGTTGCTCAAGTTGTAAAGTCGGATATTCACGTATGTGGCTATACGCTTTATCTGAAAGCACATGACTTTTCTCCACCAAGTCATTCCAAGTAAGAGCATTCGTATTAATGTATTCATACATCATATCACGAGTGTACTTGAATGGAGAACGCTTCATGTCGGTAAGCAAGTCGCCTTTCATCTCTTGAATACAACGGTCTGCCTCTTCTCGATAGTCGCAGTATGGATGTTTAGCGATGAACTCCACATAACCCAATATCTCATTTCTTTGGGTTGCATCAATCCAGTCCTTACGAGCTTCCTTTTCGTCGGCTAAACGGTCAAGTTCCTTTTGGGCCTTATTCAGGTAAGTCTGTGCTGTCTCTGACGGATTCATCGCATAACGCTGAATGAACTCGTTAATCTTCACTACGCGAGTATCGGAATTGGACTCCATAAGTATTTTATCCCAATCTGAAACGATTGAGCCGGCTTCCCAATGTTCAAGAAGTTCTTTTGCCTCTGCAATATGAGAAGTGGGATAAAAACCTGTATTATATTTCTGGATATATCCATTAAGTACAATAGCATCGTGTGAGTTTTTTGCTATAGTCCAATCCATAAACTCTGCCTTTCTCAATGCCTCTTGAAGATAGTTCTCAGAATATGTACCGTCTTTTATCTTTGATATGAACGCCATCACTTCACTCATATCATCTGAGTTGCGAACACTTATCCAATCACGATCCTCCTGTGCTGCGGCTAATTCACGACGTTTGTCTTTAGCCTCAGCGAGATGGGCATTGGAGAATACTCCTTGATTACACTTGTTTATAAACTTTGTAAGTGCCTCAACTGAATTTTGAGATTTTGCCCAGATGATTTCTTCGGCCTCTATATTATACCGCTGTTCAAGCTGGTCAATCTTCCTATACTTCACTGCCCTCAGACCTTCGACTGTTATGCCAGAATCGGGATCAAGGCATAGTCTGAGGAGGTCTTCCATATCTACACCCGGGCGGTTGCAGTTGATGTAGATATTGTTGATTTGTTGTTCTGTCATCGCTCTGTCGTTTTAAAATGTGAAGCCACCGTCTTCACCAATTACCGAGGTGTCTCCTTGCTTAATGGGAATTACAGTCGATTTGTCACCCAAGAGATACTTAACTAATCCAAGAATTCCGAGAAAAAGTACTACGAGAAGGCCTATAACTGAGAATTTATCAGTTGATTTAAAGGTGTTTAAAATTCCACTTTCATTTGTATAAGCGGCAGTCTCAAATTCAGGAATATTTTTTTCTATATTATTTTGAGTGTCTAGTCCTGAAAAATCTTGACTAAAAAGTTAAAGATTTTAACGGACAATGAGTGAAGAAATCAAAAAAATCT
>CANRJY010000037.1 GCA_947631085.1 uncultured Clostridia bacterium
CTGCCGGTATGTATTTCCACCCGTTGTTTTGGAGGGTGCTAATCACCATTTGCTCAATCGTATTATCTTCGTTGAAATAAGCAGCCATATCGTATTCCTCCCTGTCGGTTTTATCTTTCATCAACGGATTAGCCTTGGAAAGCTATCCTGCAAACTGAGGGTTGCCTCTCAGGGTTCGGTTTTGCCTTTCTTCATCTAGCGGTCATGTTCGCTTGTTTTTGCTCCACCTGTATCATATCGAGATTTGTTATATGAAGTCTATACCCATCACACTCCATTACCTTATTATTACTTCGTCAATCCTCATATAATAACTTATAATCATTTTTAAAATGGTCTTTTGTTCTTAAACCCAATTTGGTACAGAACAGATTAACAATACGTTTATTCTGACCAAAAGCCCATTTCTCTGTTTTCAAATGTTCCGATAATCATTCCCCTGTCAAGAAATGCATTTCTTTCTTCGCAGCAGGTTTCCGGCAAAAGTGCACAGGCATGGCAGGCCGCCAAATTAAGCGAATCTCGTCCCTGTCCGTGACTCATAATACATACCGGATCATTGGAACAGGTTTTGGCAGAGTCTATTGCCTTTCTGAAAATCCTCGGGAACGCATCTGGGCGGCCTTGGCGCACGAGTCCGCCAAGTGTTCCTTCGGAATCACCGCTTGCGGTATAAATCAGAATTCCGGCCATTTCTTTACCGTCGGAGGCCTCCGAGCAATATAACCGTTCACTCAAAGAGGCAATACTATACCCGCATTCGAAACTAAGCTGAGTTATGAGGAGATGAGAAACGGTATGTAGCATAACAAATTTGGGGGAAATCTCCCGAGGATGATTTCTGCCAATAAAGGAATCAGAATAGTTATCGCTAAGCCTTCTGGCCCGCTTTTTCACTTCCGGATTGGTCTCGATCCATGCATTAATATCATTCTGATTAAATTCAATGAAAATACCTTCACCGCGAACTTCGTATGCAGGGTACCATCTTGTCTCCGGTCGCTTAACCGAAACAAACCCTATATCGCCTTCGTTCATTACGGGACTGATTCTTGAAAACCCCGTTAATGCGTTTACTACGCGAACTTTATCGATCAGGGAAATGGATTTAATATGCGGAAGGCCATACTTTTCAATAGGAATGGATTCCCTTGAAAAATCACCCAAAGAGCCTTTCGGCGTGGATATTTCCCCGGTTAATGCCATGTACTCTTCAAAACGGTATCTTACACTTGTAACATCAATGATTCCTGCGGAGGAATCCAACCATTTTCCGGTCAGGATTTTCTCAACATCACGTTGCAATGCTCCGATTTCCAGTGCTATCTTTTCGGCCCACTTTGACAGCCTCTTTCTGATGAGCGCCTGCTTTTCCTCAGGTGTTTCCTCATCTGAAATTTTTATAATACAATCATCATATGCATTGCTTTTTTCGATTCTTGTGTTAAGTTTATCCGCATATGGCGGAATAACGAGAGAACTGTGGGTTACCGGAAAATAAACGGACGATGCGCCGCGTTGTACTGTCCTCGGATATTTGTCGCAAAATTCTTTGGTATGTTTAAACGGATGGCATCCTTCACATCTAAAACCCCATGAGTCGGTTTCTTTGTCCATACGTTCAAAAATGTCCTTATCAAATGCATCTTTCAAGGTAGTGCGCGCACCACAGGAGCATTCAAGAGTCAAACCTTCCAGCCCTTCGGATCCCGAAGCGCCGGTTTTGAATTTCAGCGAAGGATTACTGCAAACAGTTTTTTTTGCTCTGGCATGAACCCATTTTATCCAAGGAAAATCGTTCAGATGACCATCCTCGCAAACCGTAACGATACGCGCAACGACAAGATCCTGCCTGCATCGTAGACACTGCATATGTCTCACCATATTTTCATCGGATTCAAGCGCCCTATCTTTCGCTTTTCTTTTATACTCCGCAATCCACTTACCAAGAGGTTGAAATGTGCGGCATTTAGGACAAAAGTACCATTCAGGGAACCTGGCATATGAAATACCTATAGGTAGGGCAAAATAGTCCACATTCAGTGCTTTGGCAAAGCGATCATCAAAAATTCGTCTTGTGTTGTCCCAATATTCCGGAGCAGCGGTTACAAGAGTCTGATCCGGAAAATCCACCATCGCTCCGACACCGTATTGTAATACAGCCTGGACCGCCCGGACAGAATGTGTAACACGATTTAATTCCACTTTGCTTTTAATTTTCACTGCCATTTTAATCCTCCCAAATAAGGACGCTGCCTTTTACAGACACATCGACATTTCTCATAGACGTAAGGGTTTCCCATGCATCATCTTTTCCTTCCGAATTATATTGCTTTAGCAGACGCCTTTCTCCGTCGGATGGCGGTTTTACCATATACCTTCTTCCGAAGTACACGGGAGTATTGCCTTCCTCATGAGCTCTTTCTACCGTTTCCTGCCAATACTCGAAAAATTCCTGCATTTCGGCTTCCACATCGGTTATATCATCTCCGAGTTCCGAATCCGCTCTGGCATTAATCCCCCTAATTCTGTCAGTGACGTATGTTTCGACTTTTTGAATTTTATCCATGAATCGATCCATATTAAAGCGGGCAGCATCTTTATCATCGGTAAGAGATGCCATGTGCCTAAGTAAAGTTGTTATAACGGCATGAAGGGCTCTTTCCCGAGCCGGCTTGGAGAAAGGTGTTGCTCCGGTTGGCTCAACAAATCTGTAGTAGGAATCATGGTATGCCCGGAATTGTTCATAATGCGAACGGTCTCTGCTCTTGGTCGCATCATATTGGACAAAAACAATGCCAGGGTAGGAACGTCCGACGCGGCTCGAAGCCTGAATATATTCGCTCGTCAGTTTCGGCTGTCCAACCATAAGCATAACGTTAAGGCGGGCCACATCAATGCCGACCGAAATCATATTTGTCGCAAGAAGGACGTTTGAAGCATATCTCTTGGCATCTATGTTTTCTTTGGAATATTCAATCTTCTCCAGTTTATCAAGCGTCTCGTTCAGCTCGGTTGTTGAAACACGGCTGGTAAGCTCGTCGGAATTGGCAATGAGTCTTCTGGAGGCAAACATTCTGTTTGCCGTTCTGATTATGAAGTCCTTAACGTCATCATCTACAAGTGTGGATGCTTTGCCAAGGTCTTTGAGGCTGTTAAAGTAAACCGTTAACGTCCAAAGTTTGTCCTTCACTGCATCAGGCAAGTCCATAGTGTACGCCTTTTGCAGCAAAGCTGCCATTGAACGGATTTCAATCATAGCTTTCGTGCGTCCGGAAGGCATAATACCAACATATTTTCTGCCGTATTTACCTGATGCATAATCAATCGCAGCTTCTCTTGCGAAGAAAGAATCTTCTATATCAAGACCCGGAGCCGGAAACTGAATAACCTCACGGTTATACAGTACCGAGCATTGTTCTTTTGCCCGTCTAATGGTCGCTGTCGAGGCAATAACTTTCGGTTTTATGCCCTTCATACTGACCAACCCGTCAACAGCAGTCTCATAAAGGCCGACTATTGTTCCAAGCGCTCCCGATATCAGATGCAATTCGTCCTGAATAATCAGCTCCGGAGAGCGGTTATTTGATTTCAGTCCAAAAAAGGAACCGATACGTCCATCCCAAGCCATCATTGCAAATTTATCCACCGTTCCGAAAAGTAATGTCGGGGGTGAATCATATAATTCATCGTCAATAATCTGAATGGGGAGTTGGCTTGTAAAATCACAGTCTTCATGGGGACAAAACATATAAAAATGTTTACCGTTTTTCATGGCATATCCCCAGTCTCCGACAAGCCGCCTGTTCAAATCGTCCCTTACAAGTTTTGTTCCGCACCACGGACACTTTAAAACCTGAAATTTATTATACCGTTCTTTTGCGCTCCAGACAGCGTATGCATTGCCCACATCTTGCAGTTTTTTCAGATAATACTCTGCACTGTCTTCTCCTGTATTCTTGTTCGGAATATGCGTCCCACCTATCCATAATCCGATTGTAATAGATTTTTTCCCAAGGGGATATGACGGATATTTATGTTTCTTCTCGAGACAGTCCTGTCTTATGTATTCACAGGCGCAAATCAGTGTTGCGGCTCTTGTGAACTGTTGAGCTGCCAATAGTCTAAGAGTATATCTCATCATGACCGCTGTACCGTCCGACTGCTCAGGATATGCCAGTCTTCTATAGAAAATTGTAAACGCTGTAAGGCCAAGGTAAGCTTCTGTTTTGCCGCCGCCTGTAGGAAACCAAATAAGATCCACAACAGAACGGTCATCCCCATTATCATAAACAATGGAATTCACATCCATCAAAAGGAAAGCGATCTGGAACGGTCTCCATTGGCAGTTACCGTCATTTTCTTCAAAGTAATTTAAGGAAGAAAGCCATTCGGAAATTTCGGCATCGTCGGGATACCGGTCGGCATTTTCTTTTGACATCTCAGATTGCTTTTGAATATGAATACGTTGCATAAACATTGCACGGTTCGCAAGCAAAAAAGCATTATAAGCGTCGTCGTTTTTCTGAAGCGTTTTGATTCCGGCATACATTCTGGCGGCTGCATTCTTACAATCCGAAATATTTTTTAGCGCAGCGGACTCATAACGTTTACCCAAAGTTGCAACCGTTGCTTCTAAATTTTTAATCCATGCAGAATATAAGTCAACCAGTCTCGTCATTGAATGAAGCTTTGTTTCCCGACTCGTTATATCCAGATCCGATAGATACTTCATTGACAGTTCTTCATCTTTAATCAAGTCGTTTTGAGGAAGCGAAAAACTCATTGAAGGAATTTCTTTTATGGGGAAGAACTCTGTCCACAATCTACCGGTCCCGTTATCCTCAATCTCCCAATCGGCAGAGGTACCAAGCCCTGTTGCAAATATCTTCTTGTGTCTATATAAAAGCTCCATGGATTTTTCCTCGGAATCCATAATCTCTGAGTCTGGGTTCTGACTGTTTTCAATAAACGCAAATTCGTTATTATCAGTGGAAACTTCTATTCTCGACTGGAAAATGCACTGATTGGCTTTTGCAGGGGTACCTTCATTACCGTTAACAAGCATAATCGTCAGAGCGTATATACTCTCGCTGACTTTTGTGCGTAGGGCAACCAACTTTGCGTTTATTCCATCCAGAAATGACGTTTCTTCGTTGTCTGCATAGTCTGTCTCTCCGAAATTAATCGTTATATCATCCAGGCAATGCGGTTCTCGGACATAGCCAGCCTCCAAAAAATCATTAAGCCTGTAAACGCTGTTCCGCAAGAACGAAACTTCATTCTCCGGAATGGTATCACACTCAAAAATATCCCTGATTTCTTTTAAACTGGTTTTTCGAAGAAGTCTAAATGCTTTAGTCTCTTTATCATATGCCATAATACTCGCCAGTTCGGCAGGAACGGAATACGTTTCAAACCCATCCAGCTCATACGGTACAATACAGTCCGGTAATAGAGCGTTTCTGTATGTGGCAAAGGACACCCTACAGTGTACTTTGTCGGATTTCCCTTTAATCAGGAAAGTTACCCCCATAGAAGAAGGTTTATATTGAGTTGCCATACAGATTTCTTCGTCAAGGTTTTCATCGGCAGTTTCGTCAAACTGAAGTGTCCTGTTCCTGCTTTTCGAGAATTTCTGTTCGGATGCCGATATTTCCTCAGGATAATCAGCTGAAGATTTTTCAGACGGATCTTCATCAATGATGACGGTTTCATCGTTGTCTTGGTCTGCCCTGTCACCCTGCGGAAACAGGATACCCACAGAGTATCTGCTCAGCGGATTACTCGAAATAAGCTCATGTTCGACATCTGGGACATGGAACTCCGATCCCGGCCCCATAAGTTCGGATTTGATAAGTTTAATATACTCATTACGGGCAGCAATAAGCTGTTCACGAATTTCCTGGTTATTCACAATACCACCTCCGATTCCAAAATAGGCCGATTCACCATTCTACTGTTTACAACCGCCGGTTCGTCAAGCTCAAAAACCTTTTCAAGCTCCATCGTTTCCGAAAGCTTTCCGATATTTTCATACACAACTTCAAATACACTGCCATGCGTCGGCTGTTTGTTGCTTAATTTATCGTTAATAGCCTTGGCAATAAGCGAAAGTATTTCACGTCTGTAATGGCGAACAATGCGACACGCCTCAAAATAGCTGTTCGGATCGCTCAAAAGGGAGGGATCCCGTGTTACCGTAGCTATCGTTTCCATAGTCTTTAAATCTCGTGGACCGATGATATGACTTTCCTCAATAAGCCATTGCCTGATTGTAACCTCCTGAAGAGAACTGCCGTTCTTTTTCATTATTTTTGTCAGCTCCCTGTATGTAAGGTTGTTTGAATCTTTATAATCCTTTAAAACATCTTTCCAATAAATCGCTTTTTCTGCAGCATTCTGAACTTCTGGGCGCAGCTTCTTTTCGTCTAACAGCTGACCAAAAATCCAGTCGACAATATTGCTGGTATAATCATTTCTTTTTGTAAACACCAAAATATCACCCGGTAGGAGTTTATCCGGACTCGTCTCCGTTACCACACCGGCATCTTGCTTCAAAACAACTGCTGAATAAAATTTGGAAAACAGGATTTTCTCCCCGGTAGTAAACGTACCGGCATACTTTACCTCTGCGGTTCCGGTATAATCCCCATTCACACTGCTGGTCGTGGCCAATGTCCGAATATCTAACGTCCCTATAGAATTCGCAAACTCATCCAAATCGATGAATTCTTGCATTGTACTTTCAGGAATTCCCAGGCTGCCTTTATCCGCTTCGTCCACGGTATGAATAAATTCTTCATCCATAAGTCCCTTGATTCTCGCATTCAGTCTCCGCTCGGATTTTATTGCCTTGTCCTTTCTGAATAAGAAAGTTTTTTCTTCGAAATCGTAAAGAAACAATGTTATCTCCGGTGCGGCATAGCAATGAATCGCATCAAACTGCTTGCCAGTATAATCCCCCGTTGCAATTATAATGTCGTATTGGTCCCGTTTATCAAACTGGTTTGCCGTAACACATTTTACATTTTTGAATTCGTTCCGAAACGAGGCCGCAAAAATTTCGGCATAATACGCCTTGGGCACGACCAGCGCTATCTTCCTATCTTGATGGCTTCTCAGGAACCGAAGCAATATCGTTTCCTTCAGGCAATCGTTATACAAAGCATAATATGTTTTCAAAAGTATAGACACAACTTCTGAACATTGTTCGTGCATGGAAACGGTTCTTGATGCGATTTCCTTTAACTCATTCATTCTCGCTTTCGGTGAAACACCGGGAAACCCGATTTTTCCGGAATCAACCGCATCCTCCAACCGTTCCATACTGAAAAATGCAGTGCTGAAAAGATTAATCAGTGCCATTGCCGATCGGATAAAGCTGATCCGTTCATCTTCGGACCAATCGGATTTCTTTATAGCATTAACTTTCTCCTTAAGATTACTGTACTGCTCCCAATTCCAATATCCCGGAACCTTAATGGTATGTGTTTCGCCGATTTGAATATTAACTATCTGTCGATTAAGTTCTTCCGTCATTTTATTGGCAGACTTTACTTTGTAGTCGGAAGCTAACAACAGATTCTTTGTACATGCAAACATTTTTGCGGTTTCATATTGTTCCATGATCGCTTTACAAAAATCAGGGTTGAACGCAGTTATGACATGGGCAAATTTCAATGTTTTTCGCCGCAGCAAATCATATAATTCCGTCGAGCTTGCAGTCAATGCCTCAGCGTTAAGCATCATAAAGCCAATGACTTTATTTCCGCGCTTGTTCAAAACCAGTTCCCGAGCCATAGACAATTTGCTTGTCGCTTTAATAACCGCTTCCGCTTTAGAAGAATTTTTTCCGATTTGAAGCTGCTCCCCTGTTCCGGAGTAGTATGACACGGGAAGAACATCTGTAAGCTCTACCGTATTTCCATTGTTGTATCGAATTTTCAGATGTTTACAAATATCAATAAACTCATTTTTTTCCGCTACAACAACAACGGAAATGTCAAGAGCAGTCGGTACATCATCAAGAGGTATCTCCAAAACATAAGATAAAAAATCATTCCTGTTTGTTTTACTCTTCCGTATGCCTCTCCCGTCGGTTATGGTTGAAGTGCCGAAATAAGGTTTCACCAAATGTTTATTTCTCTCATACGGGATTTTTTTCAAAAGCGGGCCGTTTTTATCTTTGGCATCTTGGTATAAAATCATATAATCGGTTTGGGGTTCGTCTGATCTGTAGTTAGTCTTTTCTTTCCCTCCCCAGTGGTAACGTTTCCCTTGATACAGAACCATATCGCCTTTATCCAGTTTTTCAAGAATTTCATCATTCGAGGAAAACTCATAAGCCAAACAGCCTATCAATAGTGTGGCTATGGAAATCACATCAAAGCACAGAGAGCCAGTATGAAAGGCAAAACTCGTCGAGTGCTTCGAAGGGTCGAACTGCTCAGCCAAAAAAGTCTGATACTCTTTTATTATTGTTTCGGCAGATAAAAGTGCATCGTCGTAAAGGAACTCACATTTTTCCACGATTGATTTTATAATCCTTTCATTTGCCATTACTCTTTTCTCCTCACACCGTAAGCTGATTTATGCAATCCGCTATAAACCTTGCCATTTCCCTGATTACCGGAATTGTCACTGAGTTTCCGAACTGTTTATATCTCTGCACATCCGAAACATCGTCCGGAAAAGAAAAACGGTCCACTCCGTCTTTATCAATAAATGCATAATTAATAAATCCTTGAAGCTTACCCCATTCCGACGGAGTCATAACACGAATTCCCTTATCGTTAAGCGGAGTCTTCTTTCCGGGAATTGCAAGCCCAGCAATACCTTCTCTTGGATCATAAATCAGGTTCCGTTCGCGTCCGGATCCGCCCGTTGCCAAAAGAGTATTCGCAATCGGATGCTCAATGGAGGGCTCGTTGACAATTCGGTATCCAAAACCATATCCCTTTTTCTCTTGGCGCTCTCTATGTCTCACGAGAGTATCAAAGTATCCGGAAGCCATATAATACTTTGCATCCACGTTTTTATCCAGCAAATCAGTAAGGTCTTCATACAAATTCTCTTCACAACACAAAGGCATCTCTGTTGGCAACAGTTTTAACTTTTCAGCCGGAAACCTTTCCGTGTCAAAACCTATAATATATGTTCGAGGCCGGTTTTGCGGCATTCCGAAATCTTTGGAATTGCGAAGGAACCGCTTGGGATTATATAATAGCTTTCCTGATTCTGTCCGCTCCACGCCAATCACATGATAACCGAGGCAATCGACAAGCGTGTTCAATACGATACTGAAAGTTTTGCCGTCATCATGCGTTACAAGTCGGTCTACATTTTCAAGCAGAAATGCCATTGGCCTGGTTTCACACATAATCTGGGCAATATGGAAAAAAATCTTACCCTTTAATTCGTTTGAAAAGCCTTCTTCTTTTCCGACTCTGCTAAAAGTCTGACACGGAAATCCCGCCAGCAGTACCTCATAAGGTGTTGCGGCTACCTGCTCTTTGAATTCGTTCGTTGTAAGATCGTTATTGGGGTCTTCCCCAAACAGATGCCAATATGTTTTACATGCATACTTATCTGTTTCCGCAGACAGCACATTTGTATAGTATCCCGTCATCTCAAAGCCTCTGCGAATACCGCCGATACCTGCGCATAAATCAATCGTGCGATACGGACGTTTAGGTACGGTTCTTAAAGCGGTCTCAATCATATCCACGCATTGAGGCAAATTCTTTTTGATATCATGTCCCCAAAACCGAAATGTTTGCCACCCTTGACTTTTTAAAATTGCATTCACCTTTGCATCCCGAGCCATGTTCTTTTCAATTTTGGGAATCCAAAAGTCACGGTTACTATGTATGGTTTCCTTTGTCTCTTTCCAATTATAACCATGCCAAAAATCGCCGTCGCAAAATACGGCAATTTTTCTTGCAGGAAAAGCAAAATCCGGCTTCCCCGGAATGCTTTTCTGGTTTTTGACGTAAGTAGTTATGCCGCGGCGTTTTAACTCGTCCTCAAGCCTTAATTCAATAGTTGTGTTCTTATTTTTGACTCGACTCATATTATATGAAATCTGTTCTGAAGTCTTTTTATGAGCCATAAATAGTTTCTCCGTTTCATACTTTTCAATTGTATCGATAATAAGCGTCTTCTCCGCTTTCATTATTTCTCCGGAAGAATCAGCTATGTCATGTATCTCACGATCCAATGCAGAAAGGATTTCTGGCGGTTCTTCTGTTGAATCGTTTACCAGATAATGGGTTGTAAAAAGCCAAAAAACTTTTTAATTCGTTTCTATTTGGTTTCCCTATCAGGTATTAAATGCCATAGCTTTTATACCTTCCCTTTATCTCTTTCCTGGCACAGAGGTAGTTATCACCATGTATACAACTTTATAATTATACTATCAAATCCTCCGGGAATTTTCAACCTTTTCAGACAAATTACAACAGTTTGAATTAGCTTTTATCAAAAATGTATTATTGTTTAATGCCCGTTCTTAGTCTATAATTTGAATCTTCATTTCGTTATCTGATGTACCTACAAACTGTGCAGAGCGTGTCGCACATCTTTCTTCGTTTTATTTCATTCATACCTTAATCGTAACACTTTTCAGATTTCCCAGTATATAAGCAGCCTGTCATTGGTGCCATTTTAAAATTTATTCTGTGTTAAATCAACAGTCTATTTTATGAGATTCTTCGCTTATTTCACAGGAAGCACAATCAGCCTTATAAAGTACAAAAAAGGCTTTCAGTGCCGTCATAAGTTGTCGTGACAGCACTTCAAGCCCTTTAAACGGTCCCCAGTAAAACCGGTTATGCATTTCGCAGTCCCATTGGATAATCAGATCAGCGCAGCGCCAAAAGCCTGCCTCACTTCATCGGAATCTTTTCCGGATATAGTCCTTCCTGTAGCCGCTTCAATAGCTCTTAAAAGTTTCTTGGCGCGGTCTATAATGAAATTCTGGAATTCATTATCCCTCAGCATAGTATGGTCAATCCAGTGTGTCTCCACATAGCCATCCAGATCAGGTGTCAGCACAGAACCTTTCTTTTCTAGCTTTCCAAGATAAGCGGAAGGTGCCGCTCCGCCTATCTCCCGATTGCTGCTTGCAGAAATAGGAGTTTTATTTATGATGCTGTTCCATTTGGATTTTTCATATCTCTGACCGATGCAGTAATCCTTCGGGAAAATATGATGTATATCAATTTTTTCATTTGAGTACGTCGAAAAGTCCATTTCCGCGCCGGAAATGAAATCGCGGGCATGATTCTTTAGTATCAGTGCCATAATGCCTTTGTAT
Source organism: uncultured Clostridia bacterium (assembly GCA_947631085.1). Lineage (GTDB taxonomy): Bacteria > Bacillota > Clostridia > UBA1381 > UBA1381 > CANQXJ01. The sequence continues at coordinate 11,321 of CANRJY010000037.1, forward strand.
GCCGCTGACTGCCTCGATTGCAGGCCAAGCAGACGTATCGGATTAAAGAAAAAGTCCGTGACGGTTTTCGGGATATCTCCGTTATCGGTAATCCACTTAATGACCTGTGTTATATCGTTGGCATATCTTGTTTCGTTTGCGGATCCGTATAGTTCCCCGAACACGCCGCACCAATACCACTGTTTTATCATCTTCTTGGCAGTGGTGGTATAAATTCTGTTTTCCTCCATCAGCACGGTGCAGATGGCCGCAAGCGGAATAAGCTGTGTGCTGTACGGCAGGTCACGGCTGGAAAAAACCCGCTCCTCCTGTAATAATCTGTCTGCTATAGAAAATCCTTCGCAGAGGTCATCTGCATATTTTTTGTAGTCCGACAGCCGCAAAGCCAGCACATCTTTCTTCTTGCAACTTACGGTACCACCCATTTTAAATGATGAAAGCAGTGTAAGCGCAGTCAAAAAATCCGTAGCTGTGACAATATTCAGCAGGTCGCCTGAAAAGTATTTCTCCTTACGGTCTTCCCAATCCTTACGCAGCGGAAAGTCATCCATAGCAAATATTGCCGTGACAAGTTCGAAAACAGTCAGAGAAACTCCCCCTGTGTTGACATTTTCAAAAACCTGGCAAACCGCCTCCTTTGGAGTCTCTTTATCCAACAAGATAACTGGGATTGCATATTTTTGAGTCGGCATGATAATTTTTGAAAACAGTTCGGTAAACTGCCGAATAATTGCCGGATCATAATTGTAGTAAGCGTAATATTCATTTTGCCATCCCTGCTCTTCGCCGGAATTAAGGATAATATTAAGCGGAAACATCTTCTGTTTAAACTCATCCCGCCTTGTGGAGAGGTCCATTTCAATTTTCCTTCCGAAGTCAGAAGTCATCTGTTTTGTCGCAGGAATAGAGATAACGACATCTTCATCATCAGCATCAGGATCGGTGGCTTTTTCAATATCCAGGAAATAATACCGATCTATCTCTTTTCCCTTGTCTGTTCTCGTATGCACAGGGTTGTTGCTATAAAGTGCATTGTAAAGAGAGGTCAGTCTTTGCTGCCCGTCGAGAATCAGCTCATCCGGCTCGGTATTCGGATTGGCATCAGATCCTTCAATAGGCTTGTGTTTGAACCGAATGCTTTCATTTCCATATTCGAGAAACATTGCGGCGCCGACCGGGAAATTGTGGATGACGCTGAGTATCAGCGCTCTTATGCGCCCGTCGTCCCATACCCAGCCTCTCTGAAAATCCGGCAGTTGTGCCGCCCCATTATCAACGGCTTTCATTAAATCCGTAAGCGATCTGTCGTTTGTTTTCATACAATGCCTCCTCCAAATAATCCAACTCTTCCTTGACACAAAATTTCATGACTGTTTCTAATTCAAATGCTGCTGCATCAATTAATGATACCGTCGGCTGACTTTCCCGTCAGTTTAGCGATGAAAGCTATTGAACCGGCACCGGCAAAGGAACCGGAGCCGAAGCAGCAGGCACATAGTAAATCTTCCCATCTCTAGAAATCAGCTGTACATCCTCGGCATACAAGTTTGATGTGTCATGGGAATGTTCAAAGGACTGACTTGAAACTTGAGCAGTTATCATACCTACTGTTTTTTCATCAATCGGTCTGAATTTTAGATCGTCATTAAATAATCCTGGAATAAAATGAATGACTCCATCGAAACCAGCTCTTTTACGCCGGTTTTCATCCGTATCAATGCCTAAACGAGTTATGGATGTCTGATGCCACCTGGTTAATAATGCCTGAGTATCTTCTACTTGTTTTATGTATGTCGGCAATAACGCTATACAATACTCTCTTGAAACAGCTCCCATGTGAAGCGTATATCTCAAGTCGGAAATCCTATACAGAACCTCAAGTAATACTTTCTGGTACATATACCAGTTTTGCGCTTCTTTTAACTCCTTTTCATAAGATACATAGTTCAGATCATTTTTCTCTGTAAATCCTTTCAAGGTCAGATTGACCTGACAGAGCAGCTGCGTACATTCATTTTCCCGACTATCAAGGTACATAATCTTTGATATTCTCAATTCGTCATTCTCAAGAATTTCTATTTGAAAGTCAGCAATCCCCTTAACACAAGTAACGAGTGAAAATACCCGGCTTCGAAATTCTTTGTCTTGGAAATCTGATATTTTTGAAATACCATTGCTGATTTCTCCAAGCTCCGAATTTATCTGTGTCATGTAATACTGGCCGACAACCATTGATGCAACTCCCATAGCTGCCGCTGCAGTATTTGCTGCTACAGCCGTTCCTTTCTGCGCTTGAACTGCTACAAGATTTGCATGACCCTGAATCCCATCTGCGTCACGATAGAAGCCACGAACAGCTCCTTCCATAGTCTGAGAATTAGTAAGTTTAGCGCCAGCCGGGATTATAGCACGATACAGAACCTCATTCCCTGTTTTTGCCGCTTGAACTACATTTGAGCCTGAAACACTAATCTGCGCAAATCCGGGAACAAGATTATTCACATGAGCCAAAATTCTACTATCAGTTATCTCCACCAGCTTACCTTCATCTGGTGCCGCTTCTACTGGAAGCATTTCCATCTGAATGACCGATTCATCGGGCTTTTTATCTGGCTGAGATAATTCACCGGTCTGTTTTGCTGTCATCGCACCACTATCCTGATCAGATCTATTCACACCTTCAGAAACACTCATTTTCTTTTTCCTATAAATCAGCAAAGCAACAACGACCGCCACTGTCACAATGCATATCCCAACGACAGCATAATCCATATTTCGAAGTTCCTCCTTTTACCGTTCAATATATAGAAACAGTAAATTTTGTGAACAGATCAAATCTTTCCAGTCCTGGCATCTATCTCACAGCCACAACTCCACGGCATCTAACTCAGCAACTCGATTCTCACATTTTTCGCCCCTGGATAAGTTGCCGCAAAGCGTTCCGTCTGCCTGATGCCGAATTTGCACGATTGCCAAAAATCCCGTATTTACGGCACTCTTTCGACGGTCAGTTCTTTACCCTTGGCATTAATACCACGCATTTGACATGTTCATCATTATCCAAACTCAACTCCATATCCCCTTCGATAATAGGGAGCTTGAATTTCATGGATTTGAGCCATTGACCGTTAGGCTGCCTGTCCTCAAAAATCTGTATCTCTGA
>CANRJY010000038.1 GCA_947631085.1 uncultured Clostridia bacterium
TTTAAGCACGTGTTTTTATTAAATTTTCAGGTGTTTTGAATGACGTTATTTGGAACATCAAACTGAACACCCTAATTGCTAAACTCAACGGGAATGCGTCAAAAATGCTTGTTATTTCTTTATTAGTGGCATACCTTTCATCCATTTCCTCTGCATTTTTGTCTTTAGGGATAAGTATTTTCGTGGCGCCATTTTTGTATTTTCAATCTTTTGTACAAGTAGCAAACCTACCTGAAAATCCACTGGAAAATTTCTCTATTCCAACAATTCCACCTATAATTGCTCTTTTGGTAGCCATTATCATAGGTCTTGCAATAGCATGGAGGCGTTCTAAGTATTTAACAAGAAGGATGGGGATATTTCAAGAAGTTATACTTTCACTCCTTCGTAAAGTCATGACTCCGATTCTTCCGTTATTCATAGGAAGCAATTTTGCACTATTTGCTTATACTGGTCAGATTTCAAATATGGGTATGTTCCTTCCAATTATAGCTTTGATTGTTATGTGCCAATTGTTATGGATGATTATTATATTCTCTTTTGCAACTTCATATTCAGGCAAAAACGGATGGCAGCTTTTGAAAAATTACACAAACGCATACCTCACTGCACTGGGTTCCATGTCATCTATAGCCACTCTCCCGGTGAGCATGGATTGTATTGAAAAGAGCAAAATGATTGGGAAAGAGACTTATTCATTTACGTTGCCTTTATTCTCAAATTCAAATCTGTGCGGTTCTATAATTGCAGAAATGGCACTGGTGACAACAACATATTATGTGTTTTACAATTGTTTCCCTCCTATTATTAACCTTGTGATATTTGCGGTTATTGCCTGCCTTCTTTCAATAGGTTCACCCGGAGTCCCCGGCGGTCTTAATGTTGTATGTTCATCCATATTAGGTGCTTTTATACTGAATGGAAGCGAAATGGATATTTTTATGGGTGTAATGACAGCTTTGTACACTCTACAAGATGGGTTTGGTACAGCATGTAATGTAGTTACTGGTGGAGCATTAACACTAATAACCGAGAAAAAAACATCAAAGACATCTCAATCGAATGGAATACAACTTATTCCTATGGCGAGTTGAAAATATTTATGGGAGCCATTAAAAATACATACATCTTTACTCATATAATTAGGACTTATTATGAACGCAAAAGAACTATACAACGAGCTTCAGAAGCCAATGTATGACAATCGGCCTTACTCCCGGATGAAAGACTGGGGCGAGGGAATGGAAATCGTCGAAGAGGTAATTGATGGCTATTGGCGTGAGAGATTCCTCATTAACCACAATAACAAGGAAGCATTCCAACTGATGGATCGTGGACTGACGCTGACTTTCATTTCCAAAGAAGATGTTGATTGGGACGGAGTTGAAACTCTCGAAAATAATCACAATGCCTACTCTTTCTCCGCATATTACCAAAGATTCGCTGTGGAGAAATTCAAAAACGGCGTGGCTCTTGTCAAATGGACTCTATATCCCGATGGGTATTACTTTATGGACGAGGATGGCTATGGCATGGAGGATAATGACGAATCGGCACTATATGGATTCATCGATAAGAAGGCCCGTGTTGTGATTCCATTCCAAGCAAAAGGCTGGGAGGAACTGGAGAAACAGCGTCCGGAAGCGGAACGCAGGGCAAAAGAACTGAATCAGAAACAATAAACTATACGACTATGAAACAAAGAGTATTCAATCTCATCATCCTTGATGAAAGCGGCTCAATGTGCAGCATTGAGAAACAGGCTATCGACGGTGTAAACGAGACTATTCAAACAATACGTTCGGCCCAGAAAAAGCATGAGGAGCAGGAGCATTTCGTTACCTTCGTCTCGTTCAACTCTGACGGTATCAAGACCATTTATGACAAAGAGGAAGCTGACAAGGTGAAGGAAATCACCGACAAAGATTATTGTCCGGCCTGTTGCACACCCCTCTATGATGCAATGGGAGTGTCACTGACAAAGCTCCGCAAGAGCGTCTCCGAAGATGATGTGGTTCTTGTGACCATCATCACAGACGGTTATGAGAATGCCTCCCATGAATATAACGGCCAATTCATAAAGGCACTCGTTGAAGCACTGAAGGCAAAAGGCTGGATCTTCACATACATCGGAGCGAACCAGGATGTGGAGAAAGTGGCAGCAACAATCTCAATCACCAACACTCTATCTTTCTCTGCAGATGCAAAAGGCACGAAGGCAATGTTTGCTAAAGAGTCCTGTTCCCGCAACCGTTTCTTTGACCGACTCCACTTCGGTATGAAAGGAAAACTCTCCGAAAACTACTTCGATGATGAAGACAAAGACTGACTCCATTCAACTGCGATAGACACACCCTCTCTCCTCAATTTTTAACTTTCAAACAATCTGCCTCAATGAATATCCGATACTTCACCATTATCATTCTCCTTCACTCCGTCCTTTCTGCCTCCGCAGATAAGAAAATGACCATACGCAATTACGATACAGGCGAATCATTTGAAGTCTCAGTCCCTGACGGGATGAGAATTTATGAGTACAACTCCAACTGGCTTGATTCCATTCCATATCTTCTTGAACGGGCACGATATGGAGAACCTTGGGCGTATGAGGCTCTCGGTGACTGCTACCGCTATGGCAAAGGAGGAGTTGACAGGAGTATGTTCAAGGCATTGGCCTACTACAGTTTATCAGGCAAAGACATTGAAGAGATTGCAAAGGAGTCAATCAAAGAGAACCCCATAGATCATTTGGGACTTATCTTTAAACTGATAGATAAGTTGGAGTGCAATGATAATAACGGTACTCTTGTTTTGTTGGACACGCTTAAACAGGAACAGTATGCTGATGCAGACATACTCAGGGATTACATTAATGAAACGGACACACTTTTACTTGCCGATACTGTAGAACGGCATATAATGTCTCCGGAGATTTCCACTGATAAAATGATGTTCGCTATTATCGGTTGTGTTTATCGTAATTGTATGCCTGATTCCCTCCGCCACAAAGATGGCATGCTTACTGCAATGGGAGTCAAATTTCCATACATTTATGACAAGATTGCTGTGAAATTTTTACGAGAGAACCATGAAGACATGGATTCCGTAAAATTGGCTGAGAAAAAGACAAAAGCAATAACTTTCCTTGAACTCGCTGATAAGGAGGCTATGTTGAGCAGAGAGGGAGCAGAAAACCTGTACCGCCATTATAATTCAGAAATAGAAGCCGGACGTATGGTTCCCGATACCGATAACATGGAGAGACTGGCAACCGTCGCCCGACTTCCGGAGTCCGAAATCTTTATATTCACTGACAAATAACACCGCTCATGAGATATATCATTTTTTCATGTCTGATTGTACTTGTCTGCTGCATCGGCTGCTCCAACTCGTCAAATGGTCAGTGTTGCAGTGTAGATTCAATCGCCACTCCCAACCAGAAGATAGATGTATCTGATCAAAATTCAGTATTGGAGACCACACCCATCTCAGACGAGGGCTTGTCGCCATTCAAATGCGTGGTTGACACTCTGAATTCAGCCGGTGACAATCTTGTGCATTCAGAATATTTCCTGTACGACATAACCAAGGACGGGACTCCGGAACTTTGGGTGAAGTCAGGAACCTGCGAGGCAGACATGAATCTATGGGTATATTCGGCAAGAAACGGAGGGGTGAAGAAGATCCTGACTGCTGCTGGAGGGCATATGGATTTCTTTCTCAGAGGCGACACACTCGGGAGTGTCACCTGCAATTGCGGAGGAGGATATGTAAGCCTCTATATCTGTAAGAAAGGCAGAATAAAAGTCAGGTCTGCGGAGTTCAGTATGTGGAATGAAGAATGTAAAGCGAAGGCAATCAATAAAAGCCAACAGTCCATCATTGATTTATGGGAGAATAGCGACAGTACAATCAACCTTAAACCCTTGGAATAATCATGTTAAAATTTGTCGTGACATTGATTCTTTGCGCAATATCCGCACAATTCATATTTGCGGATGACAGCCGGCAAGCTGAACGCTATGTCAAGGAAGCCGAATATTATCAGAAGAAAGCTGACAATTACCGTCGTGAGGCCCAATACTATCTGAAGAAAGCCGAAGGATATGAGCGCGAAGCCTCATACTACTCCAAGAGGGGAAATACTGACCGCGCTAAGGACTATCAACGCAGGGCTTCGAGGGCGATGGATGATTACAGGACACAGATGCGTTATGCCGCCAACGCTGATGACAAGGCTGCTGACTATCTGCGGAGAGCATCGAATCTATTAAGGAAATAAGAGACTATGGCATTTATATGGATACTGATAATCTGCATCCTAATATATAACAAGAAGGATGCAATTATCTCAATGATAAAAAGATTACGGGACAAATGAGACACTTGTTGACTACAATAATTGTGGGCGTGATAATGGCGGTGGCGTTTACGATGTTGGAGGGTAAATGCTCCTCCAGCGTCGCTGATTATTCTGATTCGCTTAAGACAGAATCAACTGCTGAAGAATTTATTAACACTGAAACTAATATGAATTCGGATTCTGAGCCAGATAGGGTCCCGGAGACACCTCAAAGTAAACCCTTGGCAGAATCCGGCAATGTAAAGGTGTATGTAGATTTTTGGTGGGATGACGATGGACACATTTACGATGATGATGTAATTGCCAAGGAACAGACATGCCTTTTCCGATACGTAGATGACAAACCAAGGGATTCGATGATATTGGTTGACCCCCACATGCGATTATTAGGCGAAGGTTCCCGATGCCGTATTGTTGTTGGCGTGGACACTGTCAATGTCAACATAAATAGACCGTTCAGAAAAACATTGGATTTGAGATTCAGGGATGCACTCTCCGGATGCAAGTTCTACCGACTCTCGCGTCACTATGCACTGAATGACAGCGCGTGGAAGACAGACTTTCAGATTAACATTGCGATGAGAGACAGCTCGCCGCTCTTCATCAAAGACTTCATTAGCGAGATGATCAGGGACGATGTGGCATCATTCTTCGATGAATATAAGGATGAAGAGTGCGTTACCCCAGACGTACCGATGATCAGGATGAGAAACAGAACTGTGGAACAGATGATGGAGCATTACTATTACCAGTTCCGGAAATTATATGACAAGGAGTTCAAGCCCGAGCTGGGTTCAGATGAAAGAGCTTATGGACAACATTATTCTTATCAGTGTTACGCTTATCCGGTATGGCAAAATTCTGATTCTACATTGACTACTTGGAAGTTTTATAACTTCTCATACATGGGTGGTGCACACGGTGGAGAATCAGAGTATTTCCTGACATTCGATAATCAGACAGGTAGAATCTTGGGCGCTATGGACTTCTTTTCTAAGACCGGCTTCAGAACGGCGATAGATAAGTTGGCTGAACAACTTGACGATTATCATGGTAGAGAGGGCTTTGAGGCAGATTTAAATTCAGAGTATAATGTAACTGCAGCACAAAGCACAACTATGAATGAAGTGATAGAAGGCAAAATATACCCTCGTCCTGCGATAACGAAGCATGGGAGCGTATTCTCTTATCAGACATACGAGAAAGGCAGTAATGCCGACGGCGTATTACACTTCACACAACCATTCAAAAAAGACTTTCATCTCAAAAAATAAATTTTTTATGAAAAGAGTACACAAAATAACTTTCTGGATTGGCGGAATAATTGTCTTGCTGGCAGTATTTGTATTAGGATACCTCAAATTTGGGGACACTTTCAAACCGGACTTTAAGGAAACAACAATCTATCCGGATGAGAACCGTATTGCACCAACTGATACAACTTTCAATGTCAATGGTGTAATGATAAGAATGATTGGTATCAACGGTGGTAAAATAAATTGCCGTGGACTCAAAAAGACCATAGATATTGATGATTTTTATATCAGTGAAACCGAGGTGACACAGGAACTTTGGACGGCAATAATGGGCGATAATCCCTCCTTGCTTAACAAAGGAGACTCTCTGCCAGTGGAAAATGTTGACTTAATTGATTGTCTTAAATTTATAAACCGATTGGACTCCATAACGGGTAAATCTTTCGATGTCCCACCGTATCCATTTTGGCTTTATGCCGCACATCTTGGTTTCTCACAGACGCACACAAACATTCTGGATAGTTTAGCATGGCATAAGGGCAATTCGGAGAGTACCACTCATGCTGTAAAGCAGAAGAATCCTAATAGTCTTGGCATTTATGACATGTTTGGCAATGTTTCCGAATGGACAATAAGCGGCTCTGATCCATTGTTCATAGTTGCAGGTGGCAGTTTTGATGATGAAATGGAGAAACTTGATGCAGATTATCGAGAGTTTGACCATGGAGAGGTCAAAATGGCAACAATCGGATTCAGATTGGTTTTATACATCCCAAAGAAATAAAAGACATCGTATTAATCTCTGCAACTATCAAACCTCAATTGTATAGTCTCATCAGAATCTCCAATCGTATCAGAATCGGTTGGGGATTCTGCCGCTTTTGCGGCACGGCGACCATCTTTGGCTTTCTTCTTGGCTTTACGCTTGATTCCGTCCTCTTTGAACTGCTGTTTCAAGGATTTAACAACTTCCGGTTTGTCTCGTTTGAAACGCTTATCATAGAGATTTTTAGTATGCTGTGGCAGGGGCGTTTTCCACCGATCTTGCTTATGGTTGTCAATCTTACGCAGTGAGTCAGGCTTTAGCCCAAGTTCACGCGACATCTGCACATGCATATCAGAAAGATGGTGACGTTTCTGCGCCACCATCCAGTCCTGTATGATTGTCCGTCTTGATGCCATAGAGTTTTTATTAAAATAACGGCATATAACGGTTCATGGTTTATGTTTGCAATGGCAACCATCGAGGTGGTCATCAACGAAGCCGGTGGCTTGGAGATGGGCATAGCAGATTGTTGAGCCGAAGAATTTGAAGCCATGCTTCTTCATATCTTTGGCTATAGCATCCGACTCCGGTGATGTAACGGGTATATCAGCCATTGTTGCCGGGTGATTGACCACCGGGAAATCTCCTTTGAAGAATGAGCGCAGGTAGTTGAAGAAACTACCAAACTCCTCCTGAATCTTGATGAACAGCCGGGCATTGGAAATGGCCGACTGGATTTTACGACGGTTCTTGACTATGCCGTCAAATTTCATCAACTGTTCGACATCATCCTCTGTCATGGCGGCGACTTTCTCAACATCAAAGTTGTGGAATGCCTCGCGATAACCCTCGCGTTTACGCAGTATAGTAATCCATGCCAACCCAGCCTGTGCGCTTTCCAACGTCAGAAGTTCAAATAATGCATGGTCATCGATGACAAGACGGCCCCATTCCTCATCGTGATATTTCATATAAAGTGGGTCGTCTCCACACCAGGGACAACGGCTTGTCTGAGAGTCCATCATTTCAATGCCTGACCGTCATGGAAAGCGTTGCCGACACGTGAACCAAGCGCAACATAACCATTGTGAATCGGGTCGAACGTAATCAACTTCATCTTTTCAACATCCGGTTTGCCATCCGTTGCCAAATATGCCTCGTCACAGACGATATTCAGTATCTCGGCGATGATATAGTAGCCGGTTTCGGACTCATATAACTTTTCTTTAATGCGGCATTCCATTGTCATGGGGAAGCAGTTAAAAACAGGCGCATTGACATTCTCACTCTTAGTTGACTTCCATCCTGCCTTTGCAATTTTATCAGGCTGTTTCTTGCCGCTTATAATTCCTACATAATCGGCGGCTATTATAGTGTCGACAGTAGCGAAAGCTACCGTGAAATCCGGACAACGATTGAGATTTTCAGTTGTAGCATGGCTGCCCATCGAAATCATAATCTCGTTCATATCCCATTGACCTCCCCATGCGGCATTCATCGCATTGGGAGTTCCGTCAGCATCATAAGTGCCCAATATCAAAACCGGCTGCGGAAGCAGCCATGCCTTAGGCTTAAAGTTCTTCATATCATTTCTTTTTTATTCTTTCAATAATCGAGATAGCAAAATGAACGAAAATGCCATATACAAGGGTAACACCCAACGCCATACACTCGTTTATGACAATGTTGCCCCATACTGGCATTGGCCACTCCGGTCGGATATTGCGTATGGCTGTTACAACTGCAAATAGACTAAGAACGATGAATACGATAATCATCGAAAAGACAGCGAATCCGAATCTATATCTTCCTATCTGAATCATTTGAACTGGTCTAATCCCAATCGTTAAGGTTGGCGATGAAATTGTTGATCGATTCATCATCTAAAAGTTCCGGCAATTCTCCAACATTGACAAGGTAGTCATCCGCCATCATGTCCTTTATTGGATTGTCGCCATAGTCGTTAAATTCGTTGTCCATGTTATTTCAGCCTGTGGGCCGTGATTATTGTCAGGGATGAGGCATTAATGGTAATGAGGCAATGACCTGATGTGATGTACCAGTTCTTTCCTCTTCTGACGGCAGTTGCAGAATCGTCCAATATCATATCACGCATTAGTTTGACTACATCAAACTCCATCCCCTCAAAGTGGAGATTGCGTTTGATGCGTTCCTCACCTAAACGGGTGGTGCGCAGCTTCAAGATGTCAAAAGGAAGGATCTCCATGTTATTCTCCTTTGACTTCTGCCATAAAAGCCGGACAGGGTTTGAAAGCCGGGATACTGTGTTCAGGGATTATGAGGGTGGTATTCTTGCTGATGTTTCGGGCAGTCTTTGCAGCACGTTTCTTCACAGTGAATGAGCCGAAACCACGGAGATAGACATTTTCGCCATTAGCAAGGCTGTCTTTGATTACCGACATAAGGTTCTCCACTACACTGAGTACAGCTGCCTTCTCGATGCCGGTCTGTTTTGCTATTTCAGTCACTATTTCTGCTTTCGTCATAACTTATGCGGAGTTGATGAATTTCAGACCGCAAAATTAACAAATTTTGCTGAGATTTTAAGTGCATTTAGTCATAAACACTGCATATTCCACGTAGAGCGTCTTCCCGGACGGAACGGATATGGTCGAGCATGATACGCGGATGAAGTTTCTTGCGCCCTCGATTGAGTGTAAGATGAAGATGCGGCCCGGTAGAACGGCCTGTAGAACCGGTCAGACCGATAGGCTCACCTGCTGCGACAATCTGTCCTGTCTTAACCAATGCTTCAGACAGATGGCAGTAACTCACAGTGAAATCTCCATGACGCAGTGTCACATACTTACCGGAACGCTTGTCAGAACCAACTTTGATGACCTGGCCGAACATCATAGCGTATGCTTCCTCTCCTTTGTATGCTCTTAGATCAAGTCCGTTGTGCCTTGACTTTTTTCCTGTAAACGGGTCAATGCGTTCGCCGTAATCCGATGTAATCTCAATCTTTCGGAGTGGATAAGACACGCTCATATAGCGGTCGGTCCACTCCTTCTTTTTATCCTCCATGCCGATGGTGTCCTCCCTTTGTCGGGTGGGCACCATTTCTTGTTTCTTCTCTGCCGTTACAGAATCCGAAATCGTCTTGATGGAGTATAAAGCATTGTGATGGGAAACCGTGTTGAACTGAGCCGTTGCGATGAACGAAGAAGCACTCAATGCAAGTATAAAAATCAATGTTGTTTTCATGTTACAAAGTTAACAAAATCATACTTGCAAATGCAGAGTTAAAGATGCTTTAACCTATCATACTCAATAATCATATTCAGTGACGACAAGCAATTAAAATAATCTTGAAGTATGAAAACGAGTATGATAATTGCAGTTGAGTATAATAATCTATAAAACTTATGTCTTTCATAATGATAAATGAAATTCAATCGGATGTGATGAGATACATTTGCGAAAATTTATACTCAAACGATTCGAAACAACAATGAAATCACAACAGTTTCATCCCAGCGAGATACCATACGGCACACTCGCAAAATTCGGACTCACTCAGGATATGGTCGAAGACCTGCCGCAGACAGTTCAGGAAAACATCCTCGACGGACGACGCTCACCTGTTCTTCCCATTCAGATGACTGATGATGTCGGAAATGTCATCAAAGCCCGCACTCGCTTTGCTCTTGTCCGTCTTGACAGCAACGAGGTTGAAGTTATGTTCTATCCACAGCTTGCCAAGTGCGATCTCGACCGTTTCACCACGGAAGAGCAGAAAGCGCTGCTTGCAAATCACGCAATCATTACGACCGCAACCATGCCTGACGGTAAAAAGATTCCTGCTTTCCATCAGCTCGATTCGGGCACAAACCAGATTCTCTATGTCCCCACACCTGTAATCGGGCGCAACCTTGAGATTGTAGCCAAGGCAATGAACCTGACGGATGCGGAAGTGACCTGCCTTCAGAAAGGAACACCCCTCTCAACCATCGAAGATGATGAGATGCATACAGTCGGAATCAATCTCAATGAGAAGACAGGTGTCAGCATCGTAAGAGGAGACGTAAGACAGTGGAAGGATGCACAGCGAGACTTCATCGGCAAATACAGCTTCGGACTCAATGGCTGCTGGGTCACCGATGACGAGGGAAACCTCGATTATATCCCCGAAGAAGCCTATACGGAAGAAATCTGGGAGGAGCTTCGCAGGAAAAACGTACAAATTTCGCTCAAACACTAATAGCCACGACCATGAGATACGAACCCGAAAACATCCTTGTGCGGAAAATGCAGGAAGGAACCTACAGATGGAAAGATTACATCCGTCATCACACACGGGAACTTAACGATGAGTATGAGCGTTACTGCCAGTTTTACGGCATCAGTCCGGAAGAAGAAGAATCGGCAGAACGATTCATCGACATGCGTGAGCAGCAATTCGAAGAGGCACTCAAACATGGAGACGCATAGCCTATGGCGATAAGGAAAGATACAAATCCGCGTCCACTTGCGCTCCCTCCGGAGCTTCAGGACATACTGCATCGAAACGGCATGCAGGCCCAGGTCTTAGGAAGCAGCAACGGCTTCGCCCTTATGGTTCAAGGGCACGATTCGCCGGTATTGCAATATACCATTACAGAAAAGCAGCTCAAAGCACTTACCGACTGGGGAACGAACACTGCCAACCGCAAGGCCTACAACACATTTGCCAGCATCGTGGCAGCAGATTTCGATATGCCCAAGGACTTCGTTCATGCACGCAATGCCAACGGCCGGGTTGCAATGGGACTTCACGGCTACCGTATAGGTGTGGGTGAATATGGAAGATACGTATCGCCACAAGGTATAATGCCACATCATCACGGTCACATGCCGCACGGCTATCCGATGCCTTACAGTCATCACCACGGTCGCCATGGACTGTTGCCATACATGCCAATACCTCATATGATGGGTTATGGATTCCTCGGCTGGACAGCAAGACAGCAGGAAGGTTTCCATCTGCGCAGAATCGGAGGCCAGCTCTATTATCCCGGAGCTCCGATGGTTCCCAACCGTCCTGACGGACGCATGAAGCCGGGTGAACTGCAGAGCGGAGGATACGGGTTCTACTACAAGGGGCATACAACCGCTCCGGTTGTTCAGTCTCCGCAGGATGTTCTCGCCGACCTTCAGACCGTAATCAAACCGGATGAACAGCGGCAGCGTCCCGATGCCCCTGCGATCCCATACAACACGGCAATCACTTCCGATGTCTATTTCTCCAACGAGAAATGGCAGGAAGTCCTCGCATCTCATGGACTGATAGTGGATGCTGCACACAAGACCTTTACGGTACAGTCATCTTCGATAGAGGCTGATCTGCAGTACAATCTTACGGATGAAGAAATATCAAAACTGACATCAAACTCAATCAAGGAGGTGCCGATAACAACTCGACTTGACACTATAAATTCCGTGCTTAAGGAAGACTTCGCAGACAAAGTTACGATGGAGCAGCTCAACACCGATAAACTGATTGACATCAAGCTCCACCCCGAAGTTCAGGAAGACCTGACTCGTCAGCTCGGGACACAGGAGCAATATTATCAGCAATATGCAAATGGACAGGAGCTTCAGGTAACATGCGAATCCGGACTGCGCGATAATCTCCCAAAGGGAGGTGTCGTCATGGACGGAAATGACCTCGCCTATATAGACGGAAACAAGGGGTGGTTCCGTGAGGGAGCGCATGGACGTGAGGTGACGGTTGATGATATTCGTGTGGAACCGCTACCTGACACAGAAAAGGAGGGGAAGATGAAATACCGCTTGACCGCCGTGATTGACGGAGAGGTCGTGAGCCATGAGATTTCCAAGAAACAGTATGATAAATTCATGGCTGTCGATGACCTTCACCGCATGAAACTCTTCTCAAAGATTTTCAGTGAAGTGGATATGAAAGACCGCTATCCAGTCGGCCTCGGTACAAAAATAGCGGCTGCACTGACCGCCGGACTTGTGGTTACGCATGACATCATGCACGGCCCGCATCATGCACCGGCAGTCTTCATGGAAGGGCATCACGGCCCATGTCACGGGCCAGCTGTCTATTTCAAGCCGGGAGTAGATACACCGGCTGATGTCGCCGCCCGACAGTTTGACGCGATGATAAACGTCCCCAACCGTCCTCACGGGCCCGGAATGGGAATGTAAGCAAGTGTCAGGTATGAATTATGAGGTACGAAGAATAAGGCAAAAGATATGGCAGATCTGACCTACGATGATTTCAAGAGCAGAGTCAGCATACAGGATGTGCTGGCGGATGCCGGATACCGTCTCAACCGCAGGGACGGTATGCGCTACCCTTCGTATGTGCGCATAGGCAGTGACGGCCACCGTGTCAGAGGCGACAAGTTCATTGTAACAGCCAATGGCCTTTGCTGTTTCCAGCCGCCGGAACGAAAAAACTACAATGTCATCAGTTTCATCAAGGAACATCCTGACTTATTTGCCGAATATAGACCGGAAATGTCAAAGGACAGGCTTGTGAATCTTGTATGTAACCGTCTGCTCAATAATCCGATGCCTGATAGAATGGAAACAACTGAACGCTCCCGTCGCGATTCGGCAGCCTTTGATATTGACAAGTATGATATTAAGGGTTTCCGTAACGGAGACTGGGAATCCCAGAAGCAGTTCTATCCCTATTTCAAGAACCGGGGTATCAATCTTGACACCCAACGTGCATTCTCAGATCATTTCTACCTTGCAACAAAAAAACGAAGTGACGGCAAAAGTTACACGAACCTCTCTTTCCCTTTGACACTTGCCTCATATCCGGGTAAAGAGATTGTCGGATTTGAAGAGCGCAGCAGACCGAATGCAGAAGGCAAGACCGCCTATAAAGGCATGGCGTCAGGGAGTAATGCTGCTGAAGGCCTGTGGATAGCACGGCTTGAGGAACACCGAAGCGATATGGGATATACAAAACCGATATCCGCAGTCGAGGATGTCTATTGGTTCGAGAGCGCATTTGACGCGATGGCTTTCTATCAGATAGCAAAAGCAGACAGGAGGGCCGGATACCGCGATTTTGGGAATGCCGTCTATGTCTCGACGGGAGGTAGTCCGAGCAACGGACAGTTCTCTTCCATGATTAGGGCTACTCCGAATGCTATTCATCACCTGTGCTTTGACCGAGACCGGGCCGGTCAGATATTCGCAGTCAACTTCGCCATGCAGCACGCCGGGCGCGTGTTCACATCCTATCAGACACAGGATAAGAAAAGCCTTATTGTGAACGACATGACCAACGGACTTAAACGGCACGTATTCCCGTTGGAGTCATTCGATTTCAATGATATCTGTGATAAACTGGGAATTGACCGGCGAAACCTCGGTTATGAGCCGTGCAATTCACGATACAAGGACTGGAATGACCAATTGTCTAGTCCTGAAAAATCTTGACTAAAAAGTTAAAGATTTTAACGGACAATGAGTGAAGAAATCAAAAAAAT
>CANRJY010000039.1 GCA_947631085.1 uncultured Clostridia bacterium
TACATATCCGCGCCCTCGGGAGACGCTTTGCAGTTCTTAAACGCGTTTCGCTCCGCGTGAAGCCCGCCGTATTTTTCGTGATACCCTTCGCCGATAATAACGCCGTTTTTCACGATAACCGCGCCGACGAGCGGATTGGGATCAACGCGCCCAACGCCCTTTTCGGCAAGCGCGATCGCGCGCCGCATAAATTGTTCGTCCATATTATGTTCTCCTGTTTACATTGTAGGGGCGGATACCATCCTCCCATTTTCGGATAAACCCATATCGGGCGGATAATATCCGCCCCTACAGATAATAAAACAGGCTCCGATAAATAACATCAGAGCCGTTATAAACTAACCTTCTCACATCCGGACTATACCGTCGGCTTTGGAATTTCACCAAATCATGCCAAAATGGCTCGCGGGCTGTAACCGCCGGTAGGGAATTTCACCGCACCCCGAAGAATATATTTTCTGTATTTATTATAGCACTGTTTTGCGGTTTGTCAATATTATTGCCGAGAAAATTTAATTTATTGACAGACTTAGGCGAGAATGATATAATGTTATAGTAAAAACATAATCAGAAAGGGGAAAATAAAATGAAAAAATTTCTTCTGTTATTGCTTTTATTGGCGGTAAGCCTCATATTATATATAAGTATCAGCTTTTACCATATTGAACATACACCCTCATCTCATGGCAGCATTTTAATGACAAAACAAAACCAATTAGAGCATTGTTTAAATGATAATGCCATAGCTTTTGACAACGCTGCAAATATCATAATAGCAGATAATACCGATACACATGATTATTATCTTAAAGATATGGTACAGACTGATGATATTATCACCCTTCAAGATAATTGTAACATTGAATGGGTGCGTATTAATGCTAACAGAGATCACATAACATTTTATCAAACATCACAATCAAAACAGGATAATCAAATTATACTGAGTTATGTATGTCAAATTAATTCTCACGGAGAAAAAACATGGTACATAACAGATGATTTCCCTGATACAAATTTTAAAGAAACGCTTGGCGTGAAAATATACAATATGTTGTTTAACCGTGATGTTGCTTAAGGTGTTAGACTTTTCATATAAGAAAACCCAATAATATGGGCGACCCTTTTGGTCGCCCATATGTGTTTTTTAATATATATTTATATTTCCGCATCCAAAATTTTTTTAATATACTTCCCCGTATACGATCCCTCAACCTTCGCCACCTTTTCCGGTGTGCCGGACGCTATCAGCCGACCGCCGTTGTCGCCGCCCTCCGGTCCTAAGTCTATGATGTAGTCGGCGGTCTTTATTACGTCGAGGTTGTGCTCTATTACTATCACCGTGTTGCCGGCTTCTACGAGCTTGTCCAAAACGTCTACGAGCTTGTGAACGTCAGCGGTGTGAAGTCCCGTTGTCGGCTCGTCGAGGATGTAAATCGTGCGTCCGGTGCTGCGCTTTGATAATTCCGTCGCCAGCTTTACGCGCTGCGCTTCGCCGCCGGAGAGCGTTGTGGAGCTTTGTCCGAGCTTGATATAGCCGAGCCCCACGTCCTGCAGCGTGATAAGTCTGTCCCTGATTTTCGGGACATTTTCGAAAAACTCGACCGCTTCGTCAACGGTCATTTCGAGCACCTCGTAAATGTTCTTGCCCTTGTAGCGCACCTCCAACGTTTCGCGGTTGTAGCGTTTGCCCTTGCAGACCTCGCACGGAACATATACGTCCGCTAAGAAGTGCATTTCAATTTTCTTTATTCCGTCGCCCGAGCACGCCTCGCAGCGTCCGCCTTTTACGTTGAAGCTGAAACGTCCCGCGTTGTAGCCGCGCATTTTCGCCTCGTTGGTGCTTGCGAAAAGCTCGCGTATGTCGTTGAAAACATTTGTGTACGTCGCGGGGTTAGAGCGCGGCGTTCTGCCTATCGGGGACTGGTTTATGTCGATTATTTTATCGAGATTTTCAATTCCCGTTATGGCTTTATGCGCGCCCGCTCTCGTGTTGGCGCGGTTTAAATCCCGCGCGAGACGCTTGTACAAAATCTCGTTCACAAGCGACGATTTTCCCGAGCCCGACACGCCCGTAACGCAGGTGAACACTCCGAGTGGGAATTTTACGTTTATATTTTTCAGATTATTTTCAGCCGCGCCCTTTACCTCGAGCCAGCCTGTCGGCTTGCGGCGTTTTTTCGGTATAGCTATCTCAAGCTCGCCGCTTAAATACTTGCCCGTTATCGAGTTCGGACACTTCATCAAATCGTACGCCGTACCCTCGCCCACTACCTCGCCGCCGTGTATCCCCGCGCCGGGACCTATGTCTATGATATGGTCAGCCGCGAACATCGTTTCCGTGTCGTGCTCGACCACTATTACGGTATTGCCCAAATCGCGCAGGTGCTTCAATGTCGCGATAAGTCTGTCGTTATCGCGCTGATGAAGTCCTATGCTCGGCTCGTCGAGAATGTATAAAACGCCCATAAGCCCCGAGCCTATCTGCGTCGCGAGCCTTATTCTCTGCGCCTCGCCGCCCGAAAGCGTTCCCGATGAGCGCGAAAGCGTGAGATAGTCAAGTCCCACGTCGAGCAGAAATTGAAGTCTTGCTTTTATTTCCTTTATGACCTGCGCCGCGATAAGCATTTCGTTTTCCGTGAGCTTCAGGCTGTCTATAAATTCCATTTCCTTGCGTATCGGCATACACGTCAGCTCGTAAATATTCACGCCGTTTACCGTTACGGCGAGAACCTCGTCGTTGAGCCTCGCGCCGTGGCATTTCGTGCAGGTAACGTCGCTCAGATAATGCTCTATCGCGTAGCGCGTGTAGATCGAAGTCGTGTCGTGATAGCGCCGTTCGAGGTTGTTCACAACGCCCTCGAACGCCATCATGTAGCTTCCGCTGCCGTAGCCGCGCGTGTATTCCATTTTTATTTTTTCGCCCTTCGTACCGTAGAAAATAACGTCCTTGATCTCGTCGGACAGGTCTTTAAACGGCGTGTTTATGTCGAATTTATAGTGTTTCGCGAGCGCGGTGTAATACATATGCGCCATGCTGCTCTCGTCGTCGGAGCTGTTCCAACCGGAGGCGCGGATCGCGCCGTCGATAAGGCTTTTGTCCTCGTTTGCGACGAGTAGCATCGGGTCTATCCTCGACGTGCTGCCCAAGCCGTCGCACTTGTCGCACGCGCCG
The DNA here is from genome assembly GCA_947631085.1 of uncultured Clostridia bacterium. Lineage (GTDB taxonomy): Bacteria > Bacillota > Clostridia > UBA1381 > UBA1381 > CANQXJ01. Next base: position 3,176 of record CANRJY010000039.1, read on the forward strand.
TAGGGATTGTTGAACGAGAACAGACGCGGCGTAAGCTCCTGCAGGCTTATTCCGCAGTCGTCGCAGGCGTAGTTTTGGCTGAACGAGAGCGTTTCGCCGTTTATGATCTCGACGAGCACCACGTCGCCCGTCAGCGCCATAGCGTTTTCGAGCGAATCCGTCAAGCGCTTTACTATATTTTCGCGTATAACAAGGCGGTCTATCACTATTTCGATCGTGTGCTTGAACGTCTTTTTAAGGTCTATATCCTCGCTCAAATCGTACATCTCGCCGTCAACCTTGACGCGGACATATCCGCTCTTTTTCGCCGACTCGAACACCTTTTTATGCTCGCCCTTCTTCCCGCGCACCACGGGAGCGAGTATTTGTATGCGCGTCCCCTCGTCGAGCTGCATAACTCTGTCCACGATTTGGTCTATGCTCTGCCGCTTTACCTCCTTGCCGCATTTCGGGCAGTGCGGTATGCCGATACGCGCGTAAAGCAGTCGGAGATAATCGTAGATCTCCGTCACCGTTCCGACCGTCGAGCGCGGATTTTTCGACGTGGTCTTTTGGTCTATACTTATCGCGGGAGAAAGTCCGTCGATATAGTCAACGTCGGGCTTTTCCATCTGTCCCAAAAACATTCTCGCGTACGAAGAAAGCGACTCGACGTAGCGCCGCTGTCCCTCCGCGTAAATCGTGTCAAACGCAAGCGAGGACTTGCCGGAACCGGAAAGTCCTGTCAGTACCACGAGCTTTTCGCGCGGGATCACCACGTCTATGCCCTTTAAATTGTTCTCTCTCGCGCCTTTTATTATAATGTCCTTTGCCATTTTTAATTTTCCTTTTTTATTTTTAGATTTCTTTTTCGAGCTTTCTTATATGGTCGCGTATCTGCGCCGCTATTTCAAATTCGAGGTTTTCGGCGGCTATCATCATTTGGCTCGTAAGCTCGGCTATGAGCTTGCGCGTTTCCGCCTCGGTCTTGAGCGTTTCGCTCTTGTCCTTAAGCGGCGTGAGCGATTCGATTATGCCGCGTATCTCCTTCTTTATCGTCCTCGGTACTATGCCGTGCGCTTCGTTGTACTCCTGCTGCAGCTTTCGGCGGCGCGCCGTCTCGTCTATCGCCCTTTGCATCGAGCCCGTAACGGTGTCGGCGTACATTATAACCTGTCCCTCGGCGTTTCGCGCGGCTCTGCCTATCGTCTGAATAAGAGACATTTCGCTTCTCAAAAAGCCCTCCTTGTCCGCGTCGAGTATAGCGATGAGCGCTACCTCGGGGATATCAAGTCCCTCTCTCAAAAGGTTGATTCCGATAAGCACGTCAAATTCTCCCGCGCGCAGATCGCGTATGATTTCGGTTCGCTCGATCGTGGAAATGTCCGAATGCATATACCGCACGCGCAGACCCACACCCTTTAAATAGTCGGTCAGATCCTCCGCCATTTTCTTTGTGAGTGTCGTAACAAGCGTACGGAAGCCCTTTTCGTTGCGCTTGTTTATCTCGGCAATCAAATCGTCTATCTGATGCTCCGTCGGACGCACAAAAATTTCGGGATCTAAAAGTCCCGTCGGGCGTATAACCTGCTCGGCGATCACGGTCGAATGATCGTACTCATACTGCGCAGGAGTCGCGCTTGTGAATATCACCTGATTTAAATGCGCCTCGAACTCGTCGAATTTCAGCGGTCTGTTATCAGCCGCGCTCGGCAAACGGAAGCCGTAGCGTATCAACGTTTCCTTACGCGCCCTGTCGCCGTTGTACATACCGCGCACCTGCGGTATCGTGACGTGCGATTCGTCTATTATCATAAGATAATCCTCGGGAAGATAATCTAAAAGCGTATACGGCGCGCTGCCCGCCGCGCGTCCGCTTATGTGTCTTGAATAGTTTTCTATTCCCTGACAGAACCCTATCTCTTGGAGCATCTCCAAATCATACCGCGTGCGCTGCTCTATCCGCTGCGCCTCTATGAGCATATCGCGCTCCTTGAAATAGCGCACCTGCTCCTCCATTTCCGCCTCGATCGCCCCAAGCGCGAGCTTCATTTTGTCCCCCGTCGTTACGTAATGCGACGCGGGCATTATGACGGCGTGCTGCCTTACTCCTATGATCTCGCCCGTCACGACGCTGACCTCGCATATGCGCTCTATTTCGTCGCCGAAAAATTCAACGCGTATCGCGTTTTCGCCGTTGTTCGACGGAAAAATCTCTATAACGTCGCCGCGTACGCGGAACTTGTTTCTCACAAAATTTATGTCGTTTCGCTCATACTGCATATCGACGAGCTTTTTTAAAATTTCGTCCCTGTCGCGCTCCATTCCGACGCGCAGCGAAAGCATGAGGTTCTTGTAGTCCTCGGGATCGCCCAAGCCGTATATGCACGAAACGCTCGCCACAACTATAACGTCGCGCCGCTCGAACAGAGCGAACGTCGCGCTGTGGCGCAGCTTGTCTATTTCCTCGTTCGTACTCGCGTCCTTTTCAATGAACGTGTCCGTCTGCGGAATGTACGCCTCGGGCTGATAGTAGTCGTAATACGACACAAAAAACTCGACGCAGTTGTTCGGAAAAAACTCCTTAAACTCGCTGCAAAGCTGCGCTGCAAGCGTTTTGTTATGCGCGAGCACTATGGTCGGGCGGTTGATCTCGGCGATTATGTTCGCCATAGTGAACGTCTTGCCCGAGCCCGTAACGCCCAAAAGCGTCTGAAATTTCTCGCCGTTTTTTATTCCGTCAACGAGCGTTTTTATCGCCTTCGGCTGATCGCCCTGCGGTTTAAAATCCGATACAAGCTCAAATCTGTCCAATCGTAACACCTCAGTCCGTTACAATATTTTTCACAAATATATGAACGCGCCGAGCGTTTATCGACGTGTACATCTCTATATTATACCTCACCGCGCGCTGAATTTCACGGCACACTCTTGATATTTCGCACCCGTACCGAAGCGAAAGCGTCATATCGATGTGTACGCCGTGAACGGTTTTCCTTAGATTTATGTTAACTATTTTTTCCACTTCGGGAAAGCGCTCCGTCTCATGCATGGCTATAGCGATTATGACCTTATCGGAAATGGTATAATCACCCATATAGCTGAACGTCGGGCGAACTATAGATTTATCGGGTTCCGAAAAATTGGCGTCGGAATCATCCATATTGCGCTGCAAGCGTCTGAGCGGATGCAAAAAATAACCCGAAAAGTCCTTTTTTATCTCAAATGTCGGCACCGGAATTACATGTTGACCCTGATTTGTGCGCATTTCATGAGCAAGCTCCATTTCCTCCTCGCTTGCAATATCCTCAATATGTATAAATTCCGATACCGGAGGCAGCTTCAATCTCGCCGCAATTTTTTTTGCCATTCCGTCCGACGTTCCCAAAATCATAAGACATTCTATGCCGCTTTTTCCTAGAGCGTCTGTTATTTCTTCGGCATAAGCGTCGCGCATAAAAAGAGCATGCTTTACAGAGGCTATCCTCGTAGCCTCTTTTTTTGCCGAGGTTCCGGCGACGACTTTTCCCTGAGAAATCAGCAATCCGTCGTCTATTATTCCGTCAGCGCCGTATTTTTGTGCCACCATAACGCTTCTGTAGCTTTTTCCGGTACCGCTCGGGCCTGTAAAAGCAATTACCTTCATATTGTTTTCCTCATTATTCGTCACGATGTATGTTATATGCAAGAATCATAAGCGCGTCGGACATATGAACATTTTCAACCGCGATTTCCTTTGGCAGGTCAAGCTCCGTATAAGCGAAGTTAAGAAGCCCTTTTATTCCGGATTTCGCAAGCCTTTCCGCGGTTTCATATACGGCTGATTTTGGAACGGTAAGTATTCCGATATCAACGCGGTTTTTGCTCATAAAGCTCTCAAGCTCGTCAACCGACAATACTTTCATTCCGTTTATAACGGATCCGATTACCTTTTCGTCATTATCAAAAATTCCCACCAGCTTAAAGCCGCGCTTTAAAAATGGATTGTGATTTGCAAGTGCTCTGCCCAGGTTTCCCGCGCCCACAATGATCATTGTGTCATTATCGTGCAGTCCCAAAATGTCGCCCATTTCATTATACAGGTGCTCGACGTTGTAGCCGTATCCCTGCTGACCGAAGCCGCCGAAATAGTTGAAATCCTGGCGTATCTGCGATGCCGTAACATTCATCTTATCGCTCAGGGCGTTAGATGAAATGCGCGTTATCCCCTGCTTCAAAAGCTCGCCCAAATACCTGTAATATCTCGGCAGACGCTTTATCACCACTTCGGGTACTTTTTTTTCGCTATCACTCATTCTTGTTAATCCTTTCACTTTATTAATGTAATGACAATTATATCATAAGGTTTTGCGTTTGTAAATTATTTTTTTACACGAAAAAAGCGAAAATTTGTTCTGTCCATATTATACCCTCATTATACCGCCTTGTCAAGAGAAAATTCACATATTATTAATCGAGTGCGTAATATAACATAAGAAAAATCAAGGAGAGTGATAATTGTGAGTGAGAACGTCGTATTTGCGCTGTCGCTTACCGTCTTGGCGGGGCTGGCAACGGGAATAGGAAGCGTGCTCGCGCTTTTCGCAAAGCGCACAAACACAAAATTTTTGGCGGTATCGCTTGGCTTCAGCGCCGGCGTTATGCTATATGTTTCAATGATAGAAATTTTCCAAAAATCACGGCAGTACCTGTCGGACGCGACAAATATGAAGGCGGGCTACTGGCTTGCCGCAGCTTCATTTTTTGCCGGAACCATATTAATCGCGCTGATCGACTATTTTGTTCCGTCCGCAGAGGGTGACATCGGCTGTAAGGACAACGCGCCCTGTACCGCCGCTCTTGAGCGAATGGGAATTATGACCGCTTTGGCAATAGGAATACATAACTTCCCCGAAGGCATGGCAACCTTCACATCGGCTCTGAAAGATCCGCATTTGGGCGTTGCGATTGCCGTGGCGATCGCGATCCATAACATACCCGAAGGTATAGCCACATCAGTACCCATTTACTATTCTACCGGCAGCCGCAAGCGCGCGTTTTGGGTATCGTTTTTTTCGGGTATAACCGAACCGCTCGGCGCAATAATCGGCTATCTTATACTGCGCCCGTTTTTCAATGACACGCTTTTCGGAGTGCTGTTCGGTCTTGTCGCCGGAATCATGGTGTTTATTTCAATCGAAGAGCTGCTGCCGATGGCGCGCGAATATGAAAAAAGCAAGGCGACGATAATTGGCGTCATAATAGGAATGATGATAATCGCGCTGAGTCTGCTGCTGTTTGCTTAACGAAAAGGAACCGCTCCATGCGGTTCCTTTTCGTTATCAATTCGGTATAAACAGCCTGCTTCCGATTTTTAAATTATCCTCCGGCTGCATATTATTAAACTGCATTATCTCCTCCTGCGGCACGCAGTATCGTTTCGCGATTTCCCACAGCGTATCTCCGTTTTGAACGAAGTATATCACAATTCCTTTTTTCTCGCCCGCTTCCGGAGCGCTTGTTTCCACGCTGTTGATTATATCTATTTTGCTTTTTCGCACTATATTCGCGCTCAGCGATAAAATGCATCTCAGCTCAATCTCGCCGGACGCGTTAAGATTGTAGCTTGTGTGCTTTACCTCTGCCTTTACCTGCGGCTCGAGATCGTTGCCGCTCACTTCGCAGTCGAGCATATAGCTGTAGGGGATATCCTTTTTAATGCTGTATACAGGATTCTCCGCACTTGCCGAAAGATAAAGCACATAAGCCTCTATATGACCTTCACACAAAAGCTTTGTTCCCTGAAGCTCTGTTTTTCCTATATACGGCTTTGTTACAACATTATACACGCTCGAAACCTCCGGCGCGCCAGAGGTCACGCTCACGATTTCCCTGATGGTATTCTGCATCGCCGGACGCGAAACGATCTGCTCAAGCTCTGTTTGCGAACAATCCACTCCCGTTTTCATTCTTGGTACATAACAGTCGCATATCATGTCGAACGACGCGTTTTCAGTGGCGCTCACTTGAGCGTTTACCATGATTTCAAGCCCTATTATACGGCAATCGCCATCGCTGTCCTCTATGACGCTGCAATTTACATCGGTGATACTGTAATCGATATCGCATATTGTCTCATCGCCCGCGTCGGCGCAGTCGAGAACCTCAGTAAACGGCAGCTCCGACTCCATAAACTCCACTCTGCCTCCGTCGGCGAGATATAACGCGCTTATAGCCGCAACTCCCTTTACGACTATTTTCCCCGTTACCGTTTTATAATCCGTATCAACAATTTTCGCGTCAAGTTTCAGCATTTCTCTTATCGATGACTGCCCGCCCGGCACTTCTATGCTTTCCCTGATAAGAAAATCGTGGTCGCACAAATCTACCGAGTTCTGCAGATTTATTGTTTCCTTTTTCAGCTCCGCATCCTCGCCGTCAACTGTGTCAACCGCAATTTCCACTGTCTCGGGTTTTACTATTTCAAATTCTATTCCCACTATCGTCTTTACGCGCAGCTTGCGGCTGTTCAAAAGCGAAAATTCCACTCTCTCCGCGCTCGATTCGGCGATAAGCCGCATATCCGGCTCTATGCGCTTGTTATCTATCGGCTGAGAATAGTCGAAAGACGTTAAAATACTGCGTATGGTTTCGCCGTCTTTATCCGGAATATAAAGAATTTTTAAATCCACTCTGCCGCTTACGAATGCTCTGCCGTTCTCGACCGATTTGTCCGTGACGCACGATACCGCGTCAACCTGAAGGATTTTTAAAATGTCGGGCTTTGTGTCCGGCACGATTATGTCTCCGTCCGCCATAGTCTGCGTTGAGCCTTTATGGATCGTATTGTTTACGTTTACGGTTTCCTTGATTAATTCCATTTTGATTGTTTCCTTTCGTTCGGGATTTTACGGGCAATTAATAAAGCCCTCATAGTACATACTATGAGAGCTTTGTTTTTTTATGACTTATTAATTTTTCACGCTTTTTTGATTATTTCCTTCCATGTTTCGTACGCGGCGTCCCATTCGGCGCTGTCCTGCGGAGTGTATTCGGCTATATCGAACGAGTTCTTTACAACCTGTCTGCCCTCGTCAAGACTGTTTATCGCGCCCATAGCCATCGCCTGAACGATTATATTGCCTATGCTCGTCGCTTCGACCGGACCTGTCGAAACTACGCGCTTTGTAGCGTTCGCGGTGAACTGACATATCATCTTGTCCTTTATTCCGCCGCCGACAATATTTACAACATTGTATTTATTGCCCGTGACCTCCTCCATGCCTTCGACCGTCTGACGGTACTTAAACGCAAGGCTCTGCGCGATACAGCGGATGACCTCGCCCTTTGTTTCGGGTACCTTCTGTCCCGTTTTTTCGCAGTATTCGCGTATGCGTCTGGGCATATTGCCCGGGGTCTGGAACGCGGGATAGTCGGGATCTATGAGGCTTGCGAACGGTTCCGCCGCTCTTGCCTGTCTTTCAAGCTCGTCGAAGCTCAGGAGCTCGCCCTCTCTCTCCCACTGACGGCGCGATTCCTGAATGAGCCATAAGCCCATGATGTTTTTGAGGAAACGTATTGTCTTGTTTACGCCGCCCTCGTTTGTAAAGTTGTATTCCATCGCCTCTTTTGTGATATTCGGCTTGTCAAGCTCAACGCCCATAAGCGACCACGTTCCCGACGATATGTAGATGAAGTCCTTCTGCCCGACAACGGGAACAGACGCGACCGCCGAGCCCGTGTCATGCGACGCTACGGCTACGACCGGCACTTCGGCTATACCCAGCTCCTCCGCAAGCTCCGGCTTGACCGTGCCGACGATCGTGCCGGGGAAAACAACGTCTGTCAGAATATCCGTCGGGATACCGAATTTCTTTAATAAATCGTACGACCACTCGTATTTCTCGCTGTTATAGAACTGCGTGGTTGACGCGTTCGTGTATTCCGTTTTCTTGACGCCCGTAAGGAAGAAATTGAATAAATCAGGCATCATAAGCATTGTTTTCGCGTTTTTAAGAGCCGAATCACCGGAAAGCTTCGCCGCCAAGAGCTGGTAGAGAGTGTTGAACCAGTTGAACGCGATACCCGTTTCATTGAATATTTCCTCTTTGGGAACTATCTTGAACGCCTCGTCATACATTCCCTCTGTGCGCGTGTCGCGGTAATGATAGGGATTGCCGAGGAGCTTGTCGTTTTCGTCCAAAAGACCGTAGTCGACAGCCCATGTATCTATGCCTATGCAGTCGATATCACGGTCGCCGGAGTTCGCGCATTTTAAAATGCCCTGCTTTATCTCAAAAAACAGTCTCAGCACGTCCCAGTGCAGATCGCCGTTAATGTTTACGGGATCGTTCGAGAAGCGGTGCTTTTCTTCGAGCGTCAGCTTTTCGCCGTCAAACTTCGCAAGCATCGCACGTCCCGACGACGCTCCGAAATCGAATGCTAAAAATTTATAAATTTTGCCCATATTCCATACCTCTTTTCATGAATTTTTTGTTATATTATACTTATTATATATTAATTTTCCCGCATTGTCAATGATTTCATCTCTTTATTTAAGGAATTTATCTTATATACAACAAAAAACCGAGGGAATAAATCCCTCGGTTATGAAATCAAATTTATCAGCCGAAAAGGCTCATAAGATGCGCCACAATCAGTCCGCCGCCGGTGCCTACGACATAGCCCAAGAGAGCCATGATAATACCTACCGGAACGAGCGCGCTGCTGTATGTGCCGGCAAGTACCGGAGCCGTAGCCGTACCGCCGATATTCGCCAAAGACGCAACCGCGCTTGTGAATATGTCGAGCTTTAATATCTTCGCGAGAATTATCATGATTATTACATGGAACGCCAAGATTATGAATCCCGACAGCAGCCACGCCGGCGCGTTGCCCATCGCCGAAAGATCGGCTCTTGACGCGATAAGCGCGATTACTATATAGAGCATTACATTCGAAATTTCTTCAGTACCTTTGATTTTGCCGAACGGAGTCATCGCAAGACCTACGCCCAAAACAGTTACGAGAAGAACCGTCCATGTAGCCTTGTCGAAGAACGGAAGAACGCCGTTGATGAGCGCTCCCAGCTCCTGGCATATCGCAGAAACGAGAAGTCCAGCGCCAACAAGCAGAATAATGTTCTGCCATATGAGCGGTTTCGTGTTCGCAGCCGCTTCCTTTGCGAGCGACTCGCCCACCTCGTCGATAAGGTGCGTATCTGCCTTCGTCCATTTGTTAAACTTATCGGACATTTGAATTGCCCACAGGAGGAACATAACGTAGAGCGTAGCGCAAATCGAGTCCATAACAAGCGCATACGCCATTGTTGACTCGGGAACATCAAGAGCCGCCTGGATAGCAAGCATATTTCCGCCGCCGCCCATCCAGCTGCCGCAAAGCGCGCCGAGCGCCTGCCATGAACCCTCGCCGAGAACATTATGCATGATAGCATATGAAACGACGAAACCCAAGCCTATCGAAACCGTAGCCGCAAAGAAGCCTATAAGCATCTTAGGACCGAGCTTCACGATCTTTTTCAGGTCGCAGCGCAAAAGCATGATAAACAGCATCGCGTATAAAATCGGGTTTTTAAGCGCCGTATACGCGTCGTTTGTCGCCTCTAAATCCCACAGCTTAACTGTGCAAAGAATCATAAGTCCGAGATAGATAAGAACTATAGGCGGAGCAAACTTAAATATGTTCTGCGCCGTTTTGCCCTTGAAAATTCTTGGCAGACAAATCAGGATCGCCGCGATAAATATCAATGCCGCAATATAAAGAAAACCATCCTTTATCATATTTTTCTCTCCTTTTTATTTTATTTCAGCATTTTAAGAACACGCAAAAGATACTCCCATACCCGCGCGGTTGACTTTATATCAAGCCGTTCTTCCGGAGTATGTACATTTTTCATCGTAGGGCCGATTGAAACCATATCCGCGCCCGGAAGCTTTTCGCTTAAAATTCCGCATTCCAGTCCCGCGTGAATAGCAGTTATAATCGGTTTCTCGCCGTACATCTCCTCGTAAACCGCCGCCATAACATAGCGCATAGCGGATTCCGGACGATACTCCCATGCCGGATAATTGTCGCCCAATTCGAATACTCCTCCCAAATATTCGATAAGCGATTTGATAGACGTGATAAGTCTCGTCTTATCCGCATCCGAGTTGGAACGAAGCATGAAGCTGAGCGAGAACTCCGCGCCGTCAAACACCGCCTCTCCCGGGTTTGACGAGGTCTGAACCAAATCGGGAATATCCGCGTTCATGGCAAGCACTCCGTTCGGAGCCTGCATAAGCGCGAATATCATTTTTTTCGTTCCGTCCGTGTCGGCACACTCCTTCGGAGCCGGAACAGATACAGCCGACACAAACGCGTCAGGTTCAGCCGCGGCGCACTCCTTCGAAAATTCGCTGTTAAAGCCGGAGATTATCGTATCCGCCTCCGTCTCGTTGTCGGCGTCGAAAACTATAACCGCCTCCGCCGTCGGCGTGATGACATTAAGCCGTCCGCCCGCGGAAATCGAAGCAACATGTATTCCGACACTTTCATTCAGCTGATAAAGAAGCTCGCCGAGCACTTTGATGGCGTTTTTGCGGTTTTTTATAATGTCTATTCCGGAATGACCGCCCAAAAGTGAACAGCCCCAGAAAAAACGGACAATAGACAAAAAACACCTCCTATGGTATAATAAAAGAAAACCATAGGAGGTG
>CANRJY010000040.1 GCA_947631085.1 uncultured Clostridia bacterium
CTCCTATGGTTTTCTTTTATTATACCATAGGAGGTGTTTTTTGTCTATTGTCCGTTTTTTCTGGGGCTGTTCAAAATGATACAGTGTCTATATTTTATGTATAAAGTTTTATTCCGACTTCAATTTCATCGCCTTTGTCTATTTTTCTTGTGTCGCCTTCCGTTTGTGTGCCATACTTCTTAAACCGCTCTACGACTATAGTTTCAGCCAATTTTATATTATACTTGTCCACGGTAGCATTAGACGATTGATGTACCTATATCCGTAAGCAATCCCTTCGTTACGTCGTCGGGCATGGTGTAGCGCTGGGTTAGGTATCTCAGAGACGCGGCGAGCTCGCCGTTCGGTCCGCCGTACTGCGTTATAATAATATTCGCCAGTCTCGGGTTCGTGTTTTTTATGTTAATGGGATATTCCAAAAATTTGTCATAACTGAACATTACGCATTCGCCTCCTTTTCCCAGGGCCACGGGCCTTCAAGCCATGTAAATTCGCCGAATTTCGCCGCGCTGAAGGGCGTCAGCGGGCCGTAGTTCTTCTCGTATTCCATTTTCGCTTTCTTCATTTTCTCGACAAGCTCCTTGTACATAGCAAACGCTTTTTTGTCGGTAGGGTGAGTGTCGAGATAGAGCAGCATATCATACGCCGCAAATCTGTAGCTTTGAAGCTGCTTTAAACATTCCGTTTTAGACATCCGCTCCGCCTCCCCACTTTTTGCAAACTGTTCCGTATTCGCATATGGTAAGCTCAAGCTCCGGAAAAATCGTGCCGTTTTGAAGCGCGGTCATCGGGCAGAAGGTTTCGCCCATCTCCTGAACCGGAACGTATCCGTAGCCGACGCAGCCGCACGCCGGATAGATACAGCTTGGAGCGTTATAATTCATTTCTTTCTCCATCCGTAAACTCCTTTCGCAATATTAATCACAGGCGATATGCCTGTAATTTATAATATGAAGCCGACGCGAAAAGTGTTTACATTTGCGGATAGAAGTGATATAATAACATAAAAGAATATTGTGCCATGCGGAATGGGGGGATTTTGATGAAAAAAGATGTTATCTGCGTAATTATCTTAATTGCCATCGCGGTATCATGTCTGCCGTTCCCAACGCGCATTAACGTCGAGTATACCGGCGGAGGGCAGCTTGCCGTGGAATATGTAAGTCCCGGGAATGAGGGAGATGTTTACAATCTCGGTATTGACGGCAGCGATACAACCATCTCGGTACGCGGATTTAAGCTGAACTATTTGTTTTTCAAAGACAAGCTCAGAGGCAAGGTGACAGTATCTCCATATCCGCATGATGAGGAAAACAAAGCCGAATGGAATCTTTTAGGTGAAATTTTTGTATTTCCCGACAATGAATGCGGATTATCCGCATCCAGCGCGACACGCTACGATTCTGCCAAAAACTCAATGGCATTTGCCGAGTTGATTTTTGACAAAAGCCATAGCTGGCTGATGCTGAGAGATACAGTAGAGCACGAGGAAATATATGTCGCTCCCGCAAATGTTGATATGTCCGTTTTACAGGATATTAGAAGACTCAGACACATAACTTGGACGAAGGTGACAAAATGACAAAAAAGGAAATTGCTAAACGATACATATTATTTATAATAAGCCTGTTTTTCTCCGCTCTCGGAGTGGCGTTCACGAAGCACGGCGAGCTTGGCGTGTCGCCGATCTCGTCGGTGGCGAATGTCATGAGCTATAAATTCACCGCCGTCTCGATAGGGAACTGGCTTATAATCTGGAACTGCGTGCTGATTTTGGGACAGATAATTATACTTCGCCGCAAGTTTCAGCCTATTCAGCTTTTGCAGGTGCCGCTCTCGTTCCTGTTCGGCTGGTTTACCGACTTCGGGCTGTGGCTCGTTTCGTTTATTCCGGCGGAGATCTACGCAGTGAGACTGCTTATGGTAGTGATAGGCGTGGTGGTGCTCGGCTTCGGTATATCGCTGGCGGTGGTAGCGAACGTCGTGATGAACGCGGGCGAGGCGTTTGTCAAAGCCGTCGCGGACACGGCGCATAAGAGCTTCGGCAACACAAAAATAGCGTTCGACGTATCATGCGTGACGCTGTCCATTATAATGTCGCTTATATTCTTCAATTTCAAAATAGTGGGAACGCGCGAGGGAACGATTATCGCGGCGTTCGGCACGGGACTTGTCGTAAAATGGTTCACGAAACGGCTGAAAACGCCGGTGGAGAATTTACTTATATAAATATAATAAAAAGTATCGGACAAATTCCGATACTTTTTTCTATTTTAACCGCAAAATCTGTGATTTCCTATGACCGTAATAAGCGGGCGCGTCCAAATCCATTTGCTTGTCGCCGTTTCGGGATTGAAGTAATAAATCGCGCCGCCGGTAGGATCCCAGCCGTTTAAAGCGTCGCGCGCGGCGTTAAAGCACGATTGCTGGATAGGCTCGTTTATCTGTCCGTCGTCGACCGCGGTAAACGCGCCCTTTTGGTAAACTACGCCCGCGATCGTGTTCGGAAACGACGAATGACGCACTCGGTTCAGAACTACAGCGCCGACAGCGACCTGTCCCTCGTACGGTTCTCCGCGCGCTTCGCCGTTTATTACCATCGCGAGAAGCGTAACGTCGTTGGAGCTTGCGTTTCCCGCCGCGCTCTGACCCGTCGGCAGACCGATTTTCGCGAGAGTAGCCGCTCCCGCCACGCCGTCAACGGCAAGTCCGTTTTTCTGCTGAAAACGCTTTACCGCCTCGACTGTAGCCTGACCGTAAACTCCGTCAACGGCTCCGTTGTAATATCCCCATTCCTTCAGTCTTGATTGTATATTCGTGACCTCGCCGCCGCTCGAGCCGAGCCGCGACAGGGCGAACGCGCTGCTTTCCGTAAATACGGTAACGAGCGCCGCAATCAGGATAAAAATAGATATACGTTTCATAATTACCTCCGAATTAAATTTTTCCGGCTCGTATTATCTATTCTTTCCTTAAAATTTTCATTTAATACCTATGTTTGAGTTTATTTTTTATATGTAGATATTCAAGCGGCACATTTTTTTGCTTTGTAACGGCAAGTGAAACGCCCGCTATATCCGCCGCGCCGGCTGATTTAAGCGCCCGCGCGCACTGCTCCATCGTGTTTCCGGTCGTGAAAATATCGTCAACGAGGATAATTCTCTTCCCTATTACGGCGTCGTCCGCCGCGAACGCGTTTTGCAGATTCGCGCTTCGCCCAAGCGCGCCGAGCCTGCTCTGATGCTCCGTTTCGGCGGGACGCGTCAAAACCGCTTCGTCGTATTCCACACCGATATCTGCCGCAAAAGGCTTTGCCAAAAGCGCCGCCTGATTATAGCCGCGCTCGCTCATGCGCCTTTTCGAGAGCGGTACGGGAACGACCAAATCAAAATCGCGAAGATGCGTATATTCCGAAAGCCCGTCACGCATAACATGATACAAAATATCCGAATACGCAGGGCAGCCGTCAAATTTGTATTTCAATATGGCGGAGCGCACTTTTCCCTCATAATATAGAGGCGAAAGCAGGTAAGAGACATTTTTCGTCCCCTCGAAAGCGCCGGTTTTGCCGGTCATGGGAAGCTCGCGCATACATTTCCCGCACACGCCTATTCCGCCTTTCCGATACCGCGCTTTTTCCGACGGTTTGCGCTCCTCGCAAAAAATACACAAAAAGGAAGCGGAAAATATTTTGTCAAAAATACCCATATTTTCGTCTCCTTTTTGATTACCACTTTTTCGCGGGACATTTTCCGTCGGCGAGCCTGGCGCGAACCTGCATTATACAGCCGCACAGCATACACGTTGAGCCGTATTCGAGCTTTTCACATTCGGCGCAAACGGCAAATCTGTTTTTAAATTCTTCTTCGGAGGCAAGCCGCACGCCCTTCATGCGCGTTACCTGCTCTACCGCTTTGTTGATTTCTTCCTCGTTAAGAACGGTTTTCAAGCCGCATCTTTTGCATTTTCTCATTATTCCAATGTCAGAACCGTGACGCTGGCGGGCTTGATTTTTACCGTGACCGCTCCGCCGTCGCTCGTTATATCGGCGTTTCGCGGCTTGATTTTTTCGGGTTCGTCAAACGTGTTGCAGTCGGTCATGTTTTCCGAATACATTGTAACGCCCGACACGGATTTATCGGTTTCAAATGTTATCTCGTCGCCCTCGTCGATGCTCGTATTGCATATCGAAACGGTGATTTTTCCGCCCTTTTCTGTAGCGGAAATGCTTATTTTCGGCACTTTTCTGCCTTTAAATTCGTATTCTTTTTTATCATAGCAAACGTCGACCGCCGTGCCGTCCTTGTGACCCTTCATCATTTTAAACAGATGATACGTCGGAGTGAGCAACATCTTATCGCCCTCGGTCAGCACCATCGCCTGCAATACATTTACCATCTGCGCGATATTCGCCATACGCACTCTGTCCGAATGAGCGTGGAACATATGGATTATCAGCATACCCGCGACCGCGTCGCGCATGGTGTTCTGCTGATACAGAAATCCCGGGTTCGTGCCTGGCTCTACCTCGTACCACGTTCCCCACTCGTCAACGAGAAGCCCGATTTTCTTCTCGGGATCGTATCTGTCCATGATCGCCGAATGGAGCTTGATATTCTCGTCCACTCTCATCGCGTCCGACATAATTCCGTACCAGCCCTCGCGGTCGAAATCTGCCGCCATGCCGCGGTGCTTCCAGTCGGTTTCGTGCGTGTAGTTGTGAAGCGATATCGCGCTTGTGCAGTTTCTGATGTTTTGCATAAGCGTTTCCGTCCAGTTCGCGTCGTCGGCGTTCGGACCGCCCGCGATTTTATAGACAGGCTCGTCGCCGTAATCTCTGATAAACACGGTAAAACGGCGGTACAGATCGCAGTAATACTCGGGACGCATATTTCCGCCGCAGCCCCAGTTTTCGTTTCCTATACCGAAGAATTTCAGCTTCCACGGCTTTTCGCGCCCGTTTTTCCTGCGTTCGTTCGCCAATGGGGAGTCGCCGTCGAAGGTCATATACTCGATCCAGTCGCGCATTTCCTGTACTGTGCCGCTGCCGACGTTGCCGCAGATGTACGGCTCGCAGCCAAGCTGTTCGCAAAGCTCGAAAAACTCGTGCGTACCGAAATGGTTGTTCTCGACAACGCCGCCCCAGTTGGTGTTTACCATGTACGGGCGCTTCGATTTCTCGCCTATTCCGTCGCGCCAGTGGTAGTCGTCGGCAAAGCAGCCGCCGGGCCAGCGAAGAACGGGTATCTCAAGCTCCTTCAAGGCATTTACAACGTCGTTTCTCATGCCGTTGGTGTTGGGGATATCGCTGTCCTCGCCGACGTAAAGCCCCTCGTATATACAGCGTCCGAGATGCTCGGCAAACTGACCGTATAAATATTTGCTGATTTTGCCGCCGCGTCTGTCCGCGTCGATTTTGATTTTCATAAAAAATGCTCCTCTCAACTTATAAATCAATTAAGGTAATTATACTATGTACTTGTCAGTTTTTCAACATTTTTGCCGTTGTGAAAAATACATAAAAATTTCATGTTTGACGAGCCGTTTTTGGTGGTAAATATATGTAACAAATATATTCATAAAGGAGAGATTGAAATGCCTGTAGGAAATGTTATGGTGGGACAGTCCGGCGGTCCTACCTCTGTTATTAATTCAAGTCTTGTCGGAGTATTCAAAACAGCGAGAGATATGGGCTGCGCGAAGGTTTACGGTATGCGAAACGGTATCGAGGGACTACTCAGCGAGCGCTATGTGGATTTGTCCGATTATATTCACAACGACCTCGACATCGAGCTTTTAAAGCGCACACCCTCGTCGTTTTTGGGAACGTGCCGTTTCAAGCTTCCCGAGGTCGCGGATCACCCCGAGGTTTACGACCGTCTTTTCGATATACTGAAGAAGCTCAACATCAAGCATTTCTTCTATATCGGCGGAAACGACTCGATGGACACGATCAAAAAGCTTTCGAACCACGCGAAGGACATCGGCAGCGATATAACCTTCATGGGCGTTCCGAAAACGATAGACAACGACCTCGCCGTTACCGACCACACCCCCGGCTTCGGCAGCGCGGCTAAGTACATAGCGTCGGCTATGAAGGAAATTATCCGCGACGCGAACACCTACGGCACGGATCTTATCACGATAGTCGAGGTAATGGGAAGAAACGCGGGCTGGCTCACGGGCGCGGCGGCTCTGTCGAGAAGCGAGGACTGCAGCGGTCCGGATCTGATTTATCTGCCTGAATGTCCGTTCGAATACGAGAAATTCGTAAATAAAATCAGAGAAATAAAGAAATATAAGAACACGATAACGATAGCCGTTTCGGAGGGCTTGAAAACTCCCGACGGAAAGTATGTCTGCGAAGCGAACAAGGCGGCTGTATTCGAGGACTCGTTCGGTCATAAGATGCTCGGCGGTACGGCGCTGTACCTTGCGGACGCAATCGCGGCGGAAACGGGAATTAAATCGAGAGGTATAGTTTTCTCGACGCTCCAAAGATGCGCGTCGCATATAGTATCGCGCCGCGACATAACCGAGGCTTTCACCGCGGGCGCGGACGCTGTTCAGGCGGCGCTCAACGGCGAAACGGGAAAAATGATTATTTTCGAGAGGATTTCGAACGAGCCGTATCAAATCATAACGTCCTCCTATGACGTAAACTTAATAGCGAACATAGAAAAGGTCGTTCCGCAGGAATGGATCACGGACGACAACACATATGTTTCGAAGGAATTTGAACAGTACGTTCGTCCGCTCATCATAGGCGAGCTGTCTCCGTTCATGGTCGACGGACTTCCGAGACATTTGTTTATCGACAAATAAACCGATCTCAAGCTTCACAGCCGCGGCAAATCAACGCCGCGGCTGTTTTTATGCTAAAACACACCTTCGCGCAAAAAAAGGAACGGCATAAGCCGTTCCTTTTTTGTTTGTGTAATTCCGATAGGAGAATTATTCCGCTGTGTCGTAAATCTTGATGTTATCGAATGCAATAGCATTATTTCTACGACCTAAGTTAACTACTATACCTGTCGGAGTTGTATTGCCTTCCAGCTTCAAGGTATCCTGTAAGCTGCTGTCGATATAGAGTTTAGCTTCCTTAGCAGTCTGGTCAACTTCCAGCTTCATTGTCTTGAAGCTGGTTACTGTTAAGCCGGAGCTGCTGAATCCTGCCTGACCCATTACACCGCTCTTAGCAATAGTCTTTCCGCCTTCTTTTGAGTTGACAATCGTCCAATCATCGTCTTTCGTTGAAAGCTGTGACAACTTCAAGATATAATCACTGCCTAAATCGTAAGTATCAGCTTCGTGACCCGATCCAAGATCTTTGTAGTCAGACGCTGCTATAGATGCGATTGAAATCTGTCCGCTCGGGTCAGTGTTACCGACACCTGCTGCGATATCAAGCTCAATCGTGTATTTCTGATCAGCAGAAATCTCAGCCATCTTATCAAACTTCAACCATGCCCATCTGCCGGAGTTCTGAATACAGAATCCTAACCACTGCTTTGTATCAAATGTGCCGTTCATCTTAGGAGTAGTGGAAGCATTCGGACCAATCAGTGAAGCGCCGTCCTTGTTATTATCAACCGCACCTGCGACGGTGAAATACTTGTTCGCATCGGTATTATCGCCGTCGAAGTCCTCATAGTAGTAATACTCGCCATCCTGAGCTTTAGCCTTAGCGTAGATCTTTTCATCATCGCTTAATATCTCATGTTTTGAGTCAAGCTGATCACCGTTGTACTTGTAAACCTTTATTTTTCCGTCTTCAGCCTTATCTCTTACTGTGATAGCATACGGCTTAAGCATTTCTACCGGAATCTTGTCTCCTACAACGTACTTACCGTCTGCGGGGAATACCTCAACCTCGCTGCCGTACTGTGTGCCGCCTATTGCGCCTGTATCGTTGTAAACAATAGCAAGTCTTGCGGCGTTCTTGGTTCTTGTTCTGTCCTTAACGGTAATTTCATGATCTGTTACCGCTGCATTACTTACCGAAATAGTATCAGTAATCGTTCTCTCGTCGTCTGTCGGCAGTGTGCCGTCAGCTCCGCTGTATGAAGTCTTAACAAGTGACGGCTTCGAAACGGTTACCGTATATTCGCCGTTTTCAAGCTTACCGAAGTCAGCCTTACCTTCTCCGTCGGTCGTCTTTGTTACAAGAACCGGCTTACCCGTCAATCCTATCGTAACAGTAGCGTCCGAAACGTTGTGCGATACTGATTCGTTATCCTTAACGATTACCGAAACATTATACGACTTACCTGAATAGAGGAAGAAGTTATCAAGCTTCGGGCTTCCGCCTGTAATATTTGCATTTGCTCCTTCTGTGCCATCCTGGAATACGTTTGTAAGCTTAATTACGCTCCATGCCTCGCCGGAGGTGATGTTTCTGTTACCCATCTTGAATGTGCAGAGCTGCGTACCCGGAGCGTCCGCTTCAAGAGACTTAACCGTAACGGTGAACGCATCCTTTGCGTCGCCCGTACCATAGAGCTGCGAAACAGTTACGTTATACCACTTATCCTTCTGTAATGTAACAAGCGATACGCGGTTACCGTCGCTGGTATGCGTGGTTGTATGCTGCGGTGTGCCGCTCTCTGCATCCGCCGATTTAAATTCGAGCGTCGGGCCGAGCTTATTGCCGCTGCCGTAGATCGCAGCCTGGAGACCTTCGTTCTCAGCAAGCATAATATCGAATGTAGCCGTTGTCGTTACGCCAGGATTCTTAACCTTGTCATCGAGAGTGATATCCTTTGCCTCTGTTACTTCGCCGTAAGGCTTAACAGCAACCGGATCTGTCTTTGTCTCGCCTGCGTTCAGATACTCCGCAATACTCTGTAACGATTCGGGATCCATGCTTTCATCGGTCGGCACTCTGTCGGGAGCGGGGATAACTATCGTAACACCCGTCTGGCTGATCGCGCTGTCCGCGTTGTACCATGTAAATCTGCTCGTGTACTTCGCAGCCTTTACAACACCGTCTTCGCCCGCAACCTTTACCTTGTGCTTTAAGTAAAGCTTGCCGTCCTTCTCAACCGCGTTGCCCGATGCCGGTTCCTTGTCTATCGGCGTCTTAGCAAGCGCCGCAGCGAGTGTTATCTCGTTGTCGCTCTCTGTGTAATACGTCGTGTCACTCGGCATCTCTACAAGTACAGTTACCTCATAGTCTTCTCCATTCTTCAATGAATCATACTTTGTTTCTTCATCTGCCGGCTTAAGGTTTGTAACAGCCATCGGGATAGTTACCGTATTGTTTTCGTCAACAGTAACTTCGCCCGCTACTTCAACCTCCAGCTCGTTCTCCGGCGGGAGTACGATATTATCCGCATCGTCGCCGTCGTCCTCTGATACAGGCATTGTGGTCACAACGAATGTATGCTTCTGAACAGCAACAACCTTGTTAGTGCTGTCGTACCATGTGTACTCTATCGTTATCTCACCCGCTTTAGCGGTGCCGTCAGCGTCCGCAACAGGGATCCATGTAAGGAACTTGTTGTCAGCGTATGACGACATGTTATCCGTGTGAGATACAACAGCTCCGTCCTCGCCTACAGATCCGTCTGTCCAAACAACCTTACCTGTTGACTGAGCAGCTGTCGGAACATCTATCGCGAGAGCAACCTGCATATCAGCTTCCGCGTAATATGCGCCTGCTTCTGATCTGTTTATGATCGGGTCTGCTGACTGAGCATACTTATCCGTAACTACGATATGCTCGGGAACCGAGATAACGGTCGTCTTGTTCTCTACGTCAGCCGCAGCGCTGATTCCGAGATCCTGATAGAATTTCTCGTATGTTTCCTGCTTAGCGCTCGGATAATTAACCGCATCCTCTGCATTGTATACCTTATCCGCCGCAATCTCTGTAGCGTCAAGCTCTATCTTTGAGAAGTCTATCGTGTATGCCAAAGCAGTCTTTTCGTCTGCCGCAGCACCGTCCGAAATGTAGATGTAGAGCGTCTTCTTATCCGACGCAACGTTAACCGGAATGGTTATTGTCTTGTCGTCTGTCTCAGCCGCAGCCGCATCGATCTTTGTAGAAATCGCAGCTCCCTCTGAAGACCATGTTACTGATTCCTTCGCTGTATCAGTTGACAAAATCTTGCAGTCTTTGTAATCCGCGTAAACGTCCTTGCTGAGCATAACCTGAACGCCTACCCAGTAGCCTGCCTCTGAAGCACCTGTAACGTCTTTAGGTGTGAACTGCTTAAGTCCTGTACCTACAGCCTCATATGTGAGATGTGACATCATCTCTATCGCATAATCGTCATTAATTGTCTTGTCGAGCTCTTCTGCGTTGTCAGCAAACGCTACGCCCTGAATGCTCGGTATCGTTGTATCCTGCTCAAGCTCAAAAGTTTCAAGATTGAGCGTGTATACGCCTTCATTGTAGTATGTGCCGTCGCCGTCGAAGTCAGCCTTGATAACGATCGTATCATCGTCCGATACAAGGCTTGTGATGTCGGCTACATACGAAATCGTCCATGTGCCGTCCTCATTCTCAACAGCCGCCGCCTTGATGGCGCTCTTGTCAGCGTATGTCTTATTCGGGCTGTTATCCTCGCCTGTGCCCTCGCCTATAGTTACCGAAATGGTCGCTTCGTTCTCAAGCTCGGTGGGATCTACAGTGATATCGAATGCGAAGTAGTTTCCTACTACCGCTGATTCTTCATCAGGATAATCCGTTACATACTTCGATTTACCTGTTACATCCGCTGTGAAGTTCTCGTATGCCGCGTCAGCCTCAAAATCAGCTATCTCGACATTTTCCTGAAGCTTATCAGCCAAGTCTGACTTCGTAGCCTTGACCGTCAGCTTCGACGGAACCGCTGCGCGCTCAAGCTTTGTCAGGTCAAGGATATACGTTGTAGGCTCGTACTCTTCGCCGTCGCCGTCGTAATCAACCGTTATCGAGATATTCTCGCCGTCCTCAAGGTTGTCGAGATATACCAATACCGGTACCGTTGCCGGACCTCTTCCCGAGTTGTTGCCCGATTCCTTCTTTATGTCTGCCTTTGTAAGCTTTGTCTCTCTCGACGCATTTATCGAGATATATCCGTCGTCAGTCATATGACTCAGGTTCGATATAACAACATCGAACGCTAAATAGTGACCCGACGCTTCCTTGCCCTCGAATCCCGCTGATGTGACATCATCAACATATTTCGAAGTACCGTCTACCAAATAGTTACCTGTGTTAAGCTTCGTGATGCTCAAGTCCGCATCCTGTATATCCGAAACCTTAACGCCGTAAATTTCGTTATCCTCTGCTTCTTCGCCGACTGTCTGTGCCATAGCCGCTACTGTAGCCTCTGACGGCTTAGCCTGATCCGGCTCGTCTGTCGGTTCAGCTGACGGCTCTGTCGGTTCAGCTGACGGCTCTGTCGGCTCGCCTGTCGGTTCTCCCGTCGGCTCGCCTGTCGGTTCGCCTGTCGGAGCGCCGCTTGTGCCCGGAATGATTTCCTCAGCCTTCGTTGTTACGTCGATCCTGATCTCGTTAACTGTATTCTCTACAGCTACCTTGTCTGTCTCAACGTTGAAGTCCTTACCGTCAACCTTAACCGTCGCAACAGTATAGCCTTCCTCTGTCTCAACAACGAGCTCATATTCGCCCTTAGCTACTCCTTCGAATACGAAGTTCGCATCCTCCGGCTCCGGCTCTGTTGTTACCTCAGGCTCCGGCTCTGTTGTTACTTCAGGCGCTGCCGATTCCTCGGGCGCTGTTGAGGTCTCGGGCTCTGTCGATTCCTCAGGCGCTGTTGATGTCTCGGGCGCCGTTGAAGTCTCGGGCGCTGTTGATGTCTCGGGCGCTGTTGATTCTTCAGGCTCTGTCGATTCCTCAGGCTCCGGCTTCGGCTCTACTGTTACCTCAGCGTCAGGATCTGTCTTTTCACCTGTGATAAGGATATAGTCGAGACATACCGAGTTTTCTTTGTCGCACTCAACTGTCAGCTTCGTGCCGTCAGCTACCTCGAACTCTTCCGATTTTGTCGATGTCCATGAACCGTTCGTTGTCGTGGTGTATACGGTCTCTGTACCCGCTTTGAATGTGTATGTAGAGTTTCTGTTAGCATCTGAGTTGTTTCCGCCCCATACTGCTGCTTCGATCTGGTATGTGCCTGCCGGAAGCGTCAGGATCGTTCTTACGTCGTCTATGCTTCCGCCGTCGCCCATCGAGCATCTGATGTCGGCGTTCGATACCGCTTTCTCATCAAGGAGCGTCTCCGCTTCCTGATAGAATACCGGCGTTCTCTCGTCTGCCGTATATGCTATCGTGTCTTCAATCGCCGCTGTTGTCGGAGTCTCATCCTTTCCGAAGTAAGGATTGGTCGAGTTGTGCGCTTTGCTGTACAGCTTGCCGTCTTCTCCGATAATATATGCCGGATAGTACGCAGTAATTGTATCGCCCGCGTATACGCCTGCTTCATCAACGACGTCCACAGTAGTGTCGCCCGCAACCAAAGTTACCTTTACAGGATACTTCGCAGCTTCCTTGAACGCGAGATAGATCTCCGCGCCTTCAGAAACCGTTACCTTGTCAGACGATGTGTTCTCAGCGTCAAATGTGTACTTCTTGCCGTCCTCGGTCTTGAAGTCAGCCTTCTGCGCAGCCGTAGCTGTGTATTCCGAATCAACTACCGCCTTTACCGGCACTGTCTTGATGTCTTCGTTTGTCTCAGAATCGAAGTATACAAGATTTATCTCTGCCGTAGCGGGAAGCTCGCCTTCAATAGCCTCACGAATCGTAAAGTTATCGATACCAAAGTTTGCATTCTTTCTTGCAGTCGCAAACGTCATCGTTGTAAGCTTGGGATCCTTGCCGAGCGACGCAAGCTGCGTTCTCGAAAGCATTATGTTGCCCGTAGCCTTGTCTGTGATCGTCGCATAAGCAACGCCGCCGCCTACTGCAACCGTTACATGATACCAAGGAATGTCAGCGATCGCCATGCCGCCTGCACCCTTACCGGTACCAGGTAAGTCAATTTCATCATTTCCGTTAACTACCCATGTAGTACCGCCGTTTGTTTTAGCCTTGAGCGATAAAATATCAGTAATAACAAACTCACTTAAGTCTGTAGGTCTGTCATACGCTTCGCCGATCTTAAGATCAAACTCTACAGCGTACTCGTCAAGACCCGCTACATACTTCGAGTAATCAGCCGATGTTATCACACAACCGTTATTGTCTCTCTCTGTCTGCGTTACTGACAAGAACTTGTTTCCGCCTTCTTCAAGAATTACCGGCGTGAAACGTCCGTCAACACTTGTTGTCCAATCCGGATCGCCGCTCTCGTAATCCAGAACGTACGGTAACTCAACGATCTCTTCCTCACCGCCCGCAAACAGCTTCGCGAACAGTGACTTGAGCGCGCTTAAGATACCTTTCGCGTTCTTGTCCTTAGCGTCATATGTCTTGTCTCCTACAAGCTTCATGCCCGTAACGTGATCGTCACCCTTTGCGAATACCTTGTATGTATCCTCCTCGGGCTCTTCCGTCGGCTCTGTCGTTGCAGCCTCTGTCGGTGCTGTCGTTGCAGCCTCTGTCGGTGCTGTTGTAGCAGCCGCTGTCGGAGCTGTCGTTGCAGCCGCCGTCGGTGCTGTTGTAGCAGCCGCCGTCGGTGCTGTCGTTGCAGCCTCTGTCGGCGCTGTTGTTGCTGCCTCTGTCGGAGCTGTCGTTGCAGCTTCTGTCGGCTCTACATCAGGTGTAGCTTCAACGTCCGGCGTCGCCTCAACGTCCGTTGTCGGCTGCGCTTCCTCTGTCG
>CANRJY010000041.1 GCA_947631085.1 uncultured Clostridia bacterium
CGTTACAAGCGTGTAAGTGCCTCTGTGGAAATTCCGCATATTGGTGTAGTCGCGGAGAATGAACAGCCCGTCTTTCAACGGCTTTGCCATAGGGCGCAGTTCGTTCTTTGTGGTGCGATAGATAAATCCGTGGTCTATCAGAAGATTGATAAAGCACTTCTGCGGTATGCCCATCTCCTTTGCCGTATCGCGGAAGCAAATAGAGTAGCCGGGGTCAACAAATCTGTCGTAATACACCGCTTTGGGCAGGGCGGCTTTAAGCTCACCCTCAAGCCGTGCAACCTTACCCTTATCCGCTTTGAGTTTTTCGATTACCTCGCCCATAACAGCAGGATTGTCGATAACCGCGTCAAGCAGATTATCCGTCATATATATGCCGTGCTTGCGTATGCTCGGAATAACCTCCGACGTTATCCAACGCTTGAATTTCTTTGCCGTCGGCAGCTTGCTCGACAAGATGAGCGAGTATAGACCGCTTTCGTTAATAATAGTCATTTTCTGTGCCCCTGAAGGTGTTGCCATTTCGGCAACACCTCTGTCATATGCGTCTACCTTCTTAGAAACGGCACTTCTCGGTTCGGAATATCCCAACGCTTCAGCCACATCCTTACCGACAAACCACGGTTCGCCGTCTATCGTAAGCGTCCTGACGCTGCCAAACTCGTCGTTCGTAAATACCTCTAATTTGTTCGTCATAATAAATTCACCCCTTCTTGTTATTTTTCTGATTTCTGCTCTTGTAATTTAGTTGTCATAATCGCGTAGAGCTTTGTATCCTTCGGGAAACGGTCTATGAACGGTAAAATCGTACTGCCGTAGAACAGCAGACCCTCACCCTCACCGGAATGGGTAACATAAGATAATTGGTGATTGGAAATTTGTGATAACAGCCCCTTCGCCTTTAAGGATAATTCCTTGTTGCGTAAGTGATGATTGGACATCACGGTAAATCCCGCGCTCTTTTTAACTCTGAAAACAGCCATTTCAGCCCCTCCTTTCCGTAAAAATATTTCAGTGTATCAGAGCTTTCGCCTGCGTTTTGTGCGACGTTCACGCTCCAAACGATTGTATAACTTTTTCCCGTCCATATCGGTCAAAGCACAAAACCATTCGGACAAGAAAAAGTTTTTAAGGACTTCTCTAATCTGCGGAGTGCTGGCTCTCCGATAGTCCTTTGCGGCTTGTACAATAACCGCATCGGCAAGAAGCACATAGTTTTCCTCAAACATACATCTACCTCCTAAAACTTGATATTAAAAAAGCGTGTCCACATAGCTCATATTGAGCAAGTAAACACGCTTAATAACTTTTCTTTATTAAATTTTTCAAAAAATCTCAGCCACACAAAGCTGAAAAACCGCATAAAATCGCGGGTTTCACGCTATTAGTCCATAAATATCAGCAGCATTGGCGTTGATGCGTTTTACAACTGCAGCGGCTTGACAAGTGTTTCCATACCCAACAGCGTAAAAAGTATTGGTGAGAATGCGTTTTACAACTGCAGCGGCTTGACACGCGTGACAATCGGTAACGGCGTAACAAGTATTGGCTATGATGCGTTTTACAACTGCGTCGGATTAAAAAATATAATATTTGACGGCACACGTCAAAAGTGGAAGACTGTTTTTAAGGGAACTTTACCATCTGGAACTTTTATACATACGACCGAGGATGTAAATGATCTAACCATTGAAGAAATATTACCTATGGTATATAACGGAGAAGAATTAACGCCCGAACCCACTGTTAAAGACGGCAGTTATACACTTGTAAAAAATCAGGATTATAATATTTCCTATGAAAACAATGTTACTGCCGGCACAGCTAATGTGACGATAACGGGAACGGGAGAGGAAAATTCGCAAACATACTCAAAATATGTTGGCAGCAAGACTATATCATTTAATATTGAAAAAGCAAATGCTACATTTGTAACAGAACCGGTCGCAAAAACTGACCTTATATATGACGGTACTGAACAGGAATTATTGACTTTGGGAGAAACAAACAGCGGAACAATACAATATTCATTTGATGAAAACGACAATTTTTCCGAGAATGTTCCCACAGCTTCAGACGTAGGCATATATACAGTTTATTACAAAATAGTTGGTGATGAAAATCATAATGACAGCGAAACGTTCAGTATTACAGTATCTATTATTAAAGCAAAAGCCGGAATTACCGCACCAACCGCAAAAAATGATTTGATTTATAACGGGAATCCGCAAGAATTAATAAACCCAGGCGCTTCTGATGATGGAATTATTCAATATTCATTTGAGGAAGATAATAATTTTTCGGCTGATATACCAACAGCTATAAATGCAGGAACTTATATGATTTATTATAAGGTAACAGGAGATGAAAATCATAATGATGGTGAAGTTTATGCATTAACCGCAAAAATAGCTAAAGCAGACATTGTACCGGATGTACAAAAACCTGACAAATTAGCAGCACTTATAGGACAAAGTCTATCAGAAATAGAACTGCCTGAAAATTGGCATTGGACAGAGCCGGAAACTATATTAAATGAAACAGGCTTACATGTATTTAAAGCAGAATATATACCGTTAGATGCAAACAACTATAATAGTATTATTGATAACATTTCTGTGATTGTTGATGAGTGGGCTATAACAAAATCAGAAACAAACTCATCATACATATTCACAATCAATTTAAAGGATAAATACTCAGATTGTTTTGTTTACGCGGCGGTTTACGACTCGAAAGGTGGGTTACTTACGGTCAACAGCGTTTCTCTTGAAACGACAGACGAGGTAACTATTTCAGTTGACAAATCAGCAAATGCTGCTCTTGCAAAAGTCTTTATATGGTCGGATACGATGCAGCCGATCATAACAGCAAATGAATTTCCATTAACTTAATAAACCCTCTATTCCGAGGCGGCAAACAAGCCGCCTCCCTTTTTTATTGCACCAAAATCCCTACAGTATAACGCCTATTCTACTGCGAAACCGGTATTTTTTCAAAGCGATAATAGTTGCCTTCGTCTTCTACAATTTTTCCGTATAAATCTCCATTTTCCTTGAACAGACTGAAATCACTGCCGTCCGGCTCAATATTGAGATGTATAACGCTCAAATCGGGCATGAGCGCGAAGAAGCTGCAGCTTTTTGCCCAAAGATTAGTTGACAAATCCACGGACTCGCCATCCTTTATCGGAGTAACATTATTGGTTTCTACACTGTTGAGCCTATGCCGAACAGCGCCTGTGATATCCGCATAGCTGCTGCACGCCGCCCTTACCGTTTCCCAGCATTCAACACTGTTAACGTCGCTGTAATATGAAAACGTGTCAAGCAAATACGCACATTTATCAAGATTTGTCAAGTCATTATTCGTGTCGGCTTTTATCATATTATCGGCTATTTCAATATCGTGGGCAGACACAGTATTGAATTGATTTACTATCCCCATTCCCGAAACGGTAAATATGAACGCTGTCGCCGAAAAGCCTAACAGGCAAATCCACTTCCTTACGCGGCGCGGGAGCAGCAATAATAATTCTCCGCCAAGAATACCCACTCCCACTATAAAGAAAAACGTTGACCGGATAGTAAAACGCGAGTCGCTTAACATGAAAAACAGAAGTATTCCCGATATCGCAACGCCCACGGCGATAAGCGCTTTTTTGATGTTGAATTTTTCCGCCTCATCTTGCAAAACCGCCGCAAAATATCCGAATATCACAGAAACAACGGCTATGACTGCGATAAAAATTCTACGTCCGTCGAGCAGCAGGTCAACTCCTTCACGAAAACCTGTGCTGAGCATCCGCCGATTGATCGAATTAATAATCTGCAGCACAGCTATTGCCGTCGATCGTATATGCGACAATATTCCTTCCTTGACAAAACTTCCGCGCGCGGCAAGTTCCGGCGAGCTGCGGTGCATGATATAGAATATCGCCATTAAAATAACTTGTACTATCGGAATTATGAAAAGCTTTTTATTTCCGTTTTTAAAAATAACATACGCGTTCAGAAACAGATACGGCAGTATCGCCTGTTCGCAAAATCCAACCGCGCACAGCCCGGTTATCATATAAGAAATGAGATACGCCTTTCGTGAAGTCTCCATATAGCGCGTAATCAGCATTAATGAAAGCGCGATAAAAAACAAAGCGGATACGCTTCTTGCGGAAGCCGATATCCAATATGTCGCTTCAGTGTTCAGCGGCAGCAAGCAAACTACCAAAAAAAGCGCGCCTCCGGAAGAAAATCCGTTTTTTTCCAAAACCTTATACAGCATATATACCGCCGCAAACAGCATAAAGCATGTTAACAGCTTTATGATCCATAAATGCTCAAACGCGGGAGAAACTACATAAAGATCAAAAAGTCCCGCCATCGGCCGCAGCGACAATTTCTGCATAGGGATTATAAATTGCGACCATTTCTCGCTGTACAAATCACCGTAATTAAACCAATCATCCATTGTGGGACCATATTCCAGACCAGGCAAAAAACGCTGTATTATTATCAGACACAGCATGGAAAGCGACATAATATATCCGCTTTTATCCTTTAAATTCTTCATATTCTAACCTCCCCATGCCGCACATTATGCGTATACATTCTACCACATAAAAGCAAAAAATGCAAGCGATTTTTGTTTCTTTTTGCCCCGTGAATCATAAAAATTATTGAGTAATTTCATAAGACATAGGAAACATACAGACAAAACGCTGATATAATTGATATATTCACCTAAAAAATTTCAAAGGAGGACTATCATCATGTCAAGAAAAGGGGAAAACATATATAAGCGCAGGGACAAGCGCTGGGAGGGAAGATATATCGCGTCATACGGCGCGAACGGAAGAGCCCGATACAAATCCGTATACGGCAAGAGCTATACGGAGGTAAAGATGAAAATGAAAAATCACAGTTTGGAGGATAATAAAAAATCCGCCGATATATCCTTGGCGGCTTGGGTCAAAAAATGTCTGCGGCTGCGGGACGGCAGCATAAAAGCAAGCACCATGCAAGTATACGAAAGATATTTTAATAATTACATAAACCCGTTTTTCGGGGAAATGCCGCTTCAAAAAACAACCAAGGCAATACTGCGGGAGTTTGTCGGCTCATTGTCCGCGCTGTCGCCGTCAACCGTGCGCGGAATATTCTCATTTCTTCGCGAATGTCTGAGGGACGCCGAAAACGAGGGTTATATCTCCGCCGTATGGTCGGGAGTACAGCTCCCGAAGCCGAGGAAAAACGAAGCGCCTGCGTTTAGCCGTTCCGAGCAAGCCAAAATCGAAAAATCACTCAATATTGCCGAAAATCCGAACGAAATCGGCATTCTTATATGCCTTTACGCCGGACTCCGAATAGGAGAGGTCTGCGGTTTGCGATGGACGGATATAGATTTTGACACAAATTACATGACAATCAGCCGCACCGCGCAGCGCATGACGGTCAACGGCAAGTCGGAGCTGCTGGAGCTTCCGCCGAAAAGCGAAAGCTCATACCGCAAAATACCCATTCCGCCATGTCTGCTCGAGCAGCTTACGGCAGCAAAGAAATTAAGTACATCCGAATATGTCCTGAGCACCGATTCGCATATAATGGATCCGAGGACGTTTCAGTACCAATATAAAAAGCTGACGGAGCGCGCCGGAGTGCGCTATTTGAACGCGCATACGCTGCGGCACACGTTCAGTGTGCGCGCCTTGGAGCTTGGCTTTGACGTTAAAACCCTCAGCGAGATTCTCGGTCATGCCGACGCGTCGGTAACGTTAAAAATTTACGCTCATTCTCTTGATGAACACAAACGAAAAAGTATGGAAAAATTTCAGCTTATGACGCCGTGATTTTTGTCATAACATCGACGGCGCCGTCATCGCAAGATATAGTTCATATCATCTCATGTAAAAATAAAGCTGTAACTTTCATGTTACAGCTTTTCCATAATTATTTTTTCGAGCTCGTCGTGATCCACGTCGGATTTGTAAACATCCAAATCCTTTTCGCTGAATTTCTTGTTTTCGGCTTTAAACTTTTCATGGTCGGCTTCCGCCTCCCGAACCGTTGTAATATTTTTCTCATACCAACGCTTGATTATTGAGTTCATATACGGGAATGACAGCTTGTTTGTCTGCAATATGCAATACTCATACGCGAGCGCTACCATGTCCTCGTTCATTCCGTATTCCGAGCGCCATGTTTTAAGGTACATTTCCTCCGATTTTGACAGATTCCTGTCCGCGATGCCGAAAAGCTTGCGCAGGGAATAGAAATAGCTGCTCTTGTCGCGCTCCTCGGCGGTATAGCTTTCGGCGGCGCCTATCGTGGTTATCCCGTTTTCGTGCCAGGTTATGGCTACCTTTTCAATATAATTCATGCTGCGCTTGCCCTTTGAAACGCAGTATTCGAGCAGCATGGATATAACCTCGGGCGAAAGACCGAGATTATCATAGAACCAGTAAAGAGTTTCCAAATCCTTGGAATTTAGAGTTTTTCCGAGTATCTGCTGCGCAATCTCGCATAAATCGGCGAGCGATTTGTTTTCCGTCATAATTTCCGCGATTTCCGCCGGAGTTTTTTGAGTTTTCGCCTGCGGTTTTTCCGCCGTTTCGGACTTTTCCGCACCGAAGCTTACGCTGTCCTTTGACATTTTCAGCGCGCCGATGTTGTTCCAGTAATCAAGCGCGTTAACAACGTCGCTTTCGAGAAGCTTCAGATTTTTCGCGATTTCCGCAGTCTCCTCGGAAATTCCCTTGCGCGCGAGATTCATCGCATACAGATATACCTTTACATATGCGCCGTTCGCTTCCGCCATATATTTTTCAATAAAATCCGCCGGAACGGGGATAAAATCTATATGAAAATGAAAATCGGGCATTTTTAAATCCTCCTTTGTGAGCCGTAGTTCTATTATACAACGCTTCGGCGAAAAATGCAAATTTTTTTACATAATTTTCTTTTTCACGTTTCCGATATCCGTGACCAATTCAAAGCCCGCCGCCCGCACGCGCCGCTCCAAACACCCGCGGCATTCCGCCGCTTCCTCTCCGGTGCAGATTTTGTTGTCATAAAGCTCATAAAGCTTTCTCACACCCACAGGCGACAAGTTCGGCATCACAACGTTTGCTCCCGCCTTAAGCCCCATCTCGCGTCCGAGAGGATGAATAGTTCCGAGCGCCGTCGTCGCCGGAATAAGCGCGTACGGGAACATTAACCGAAGTATCGCAATAAGGTTGAGACAGCGCTCAAGGCTGCCCTTTTCAAAATCGGCAAACGGCGTGTCCGAATGCGGCAGAAACGGCCCTATGCCTATCATATCGGGCTGCAGCTCCTGTAAAAAGCGCAGATCCGACACGAGATTGTCAAGCGTCTGATACGGGCTTCCCACCATGAAGCCCGAACCCACCTGATAACCGAGCCTTTTGAGGTCAAACAGACACCGTTTCCTGTTCGCAAGGCTCATGCTTTCAGGGTGCAGCTTTTTATAATGCTCCTCGTCGGCCGTTTCGTGACGCAGAAGATACCTGTCAGCGCCCGCCTCGCGGTAAGCCTTGTATGATTCGAAGCTCCTCTCGCCTATCGAGAGCGTGACGGCGCAGTCGGGATGCGCGGATTTTATTTCGCGCACGATGTCACAGATATCATCGTCGGAATACGTCATATCCTCGCCCCCTTGGAGGACAAACGTGCGGAAACCGAGCTCGTAGCCGTCGTCGCAGCAAGATAAAATATCCTCCTTAGTGAGTCGGTAGCGCGCAAGACCGTTGTTTCCGGCGCGCAGACCGCAGTAAAGACAGTTGTTTTTGCAGTAATTCGTAAACTCGATCAAGCCGCGCGTATACACCGCCCGACCATAATATTTTTCCCGAACCTCGACCGCCTTTTCAAAAAGATATTTTGTATCCTTCGCGTCTATGAGCAGCTTTAATCCGTCATCGTCCAAATCGTGATTTTTATAAAGATTATTTACCAAGCTTTCCATTTTAAACTCCGAATAATATATTTTGCAGAATAATTATAATACCGATGAAATTTTGTGTCAATAGGGTGTGGATACCACATAAAAAATTTTTTTCAAAAATTTCCCCAAAACCTATTGACAAATAAAAATAGTGTGGTATAATACAAACCATAGTAATTCTATAGGAAATATGAGAATGGAGAGTGGGCGGCATGAAAGCTGAGATTTTTAATAATATATACAGCGGACGAATGTGCCGATGTTGAAATTTAAACGGAGAATAACATTTATATAAAATAAATTGAAAAGGAGAAATTAAAAATGGCAAAGAGAGAATGGAAATTTGAGACAAAGCAGTTACATATAGGACAGGAAACGGCGGACGCGGTTACGGATTCGAGAGCTGTTCCGATTTACGCGACGACATCATACGTTTTCCACAATTCACAGCACGCGGCGGATCGTTTCGGGCTTCGCGACGCGGGTAATATTTACGGCAGACTGACAAATCCGACGCAGGATATATTCGAGCAGAGAATAGCGGCTCTTGAGGGCGGCGCGGGCGCGCTTGCTACGGCTTCGGGCGCGGCGGCGATCACATACACGGTTCAGGCGCTCGCTTTAAACGGCGGTCATATTGTCGCGTCAAAGACTATTTACGGCGGAACGTATAATTTGTTTGAGCACACGCTTCCGGCTTACGGAATTACGACGACATTCGTTGATCCCGAGGTTGAGGGTTCGTTCGAGGCAGCTATTCAGGATAATACGCGCGCGATTTTTATTGAAACGCTCGGTAATCCGAACTCGAATATCATTGATATTGAAGCTGTTGCGGCGATCGCACACAAGCATAATATTCCGCTTGTTGTGGATTCGACATTCGCGACGCCGTATCTTGTAAGACCTATCGAGTACGGCGCGGACATAGTCGTTCATTCGGCTACGAAGTTTATCGGCGGACACGGAACGGCTATCGGCGGCGTTATTGTTGACAGCGGCAAGTTTGACTGGGCGGCTTCGGGCAAGTTCCCGCAGTTCGTAGAGCCCAATCCGTCGTATCATGGCGTAAGCTTCACGGCGGCGGTAGGTCCTGTTGCGTTTGTGACGTATATCCGTGCGATACTGCTCCGCGATACGGGCGCTACGCTTTCTCCGTTCCACGCGTTCTTGTTCTTACAGGGACTTGAAACGCTGTCGCTGAGAGTGGAAAGACACGTTTCGAACGCGCTTAAAATTGTCGAGTATCTAGCAAATCATCCGAAGGTTGAAGCGGTTCATCACCCGTCGCTTCCGTCAGAGCCGAGCCATGAGCTGTATAAGAAGTATTTCCCCAACGGCGGCGGCAGCATATTCACGTTCGAGATAAAGGGCGGAATTAAGGAAGCGCACAAGTTTATCGACAGTCTGGAAATCTTCTCGCTTCTCGCGAACGTGGCGGACTCGAAGTCGCTCGTAATTCATCCCGCGACGACCACTCATTCGCAGTGCAACGACGCGGAGCTTGCGGAGCAGGGAATTAAGCCGAACACGATCAGACTTTCAATCGGCACGGAAAATGTCGAGGATTTGATCGCCGCTCTTGACGACGCGTTTGACGCGGTAGGATAATTGTGGTATAATTGGTGTATATTTGGGAAAGAAGGAGCAGGAAATGGCGAAAATATATAAGACAATTACCGATTTAATAGGAAAAACTCCGCTTTTGGAGCTTACAAACTATGAAAAAACAAACAATTTGCAGGCAACGATCATCGCGAAGCTCGAATATTTCAATCCGGCGGGCTCGGTCAAGGACAGAATCGCGAAGGCTATGATCGACGACGCGGAGCAGTCGGGCAAATTAAAGCCCGGCGCGACGATTATAGAGCCGACGTCGGGAAATACGGGAATAGGTCTTGCGTCGGTGGCGACGGCGAGAGGCTATAAAATAATCATCACAATGCCCGAAACGATGAGCATCGAGCGCAGAAATTTACTTAAAGCGTACGGCGCGGAGCTTGTTCTGACCGACGGCGCGAAGGGCATGAAGGGCGCCATAGCGAAGGCGGAGGAGCTTGCAGGCGAAATTCCGGAAAGCTTTATCCCGAGCCAGTTCACAAATCCCGCGAATCCCGCGTACCACAGAGCGACGACGGGTCCGGAAATCTGGAACGACACAGACGGACAGGTCGATATATTCGTAGCGGGCGTAGGAACGGGCGGCACGCTTTCGGGCGTGGGCGAGTTTTTGAAATCGAAAAAGCCCGACGTGAAAATAGTCGCGGTCGAGCCGGCTTCGTCGCCGGTGCTCTCCGAGGGCAAGGCGGGCGCGCATAAAATTCAGGGAATTGGCGCGGGCTTTGTTCCCGACACGCTCAATACGGAGATCTACGACGAAATAATAAAGGTTGAAAACGACGACGCGTTCAAAACCGGCAAGGCTATCGCGCGCGCGGAGGGCGTACTCGTGGGAATTTCCTCGGGCGCGGCTGTGTGTGCGGCGACGGAGCTTGCGAAGCGTCCCGAAAATAAGGGCAAGACCATAGTCGCGCTTCTCCCCGACACGGGCGAGAGATACCTCTCAACGCCTATGTTCGCGGATTAATAACTCCCGAAAGCAGAGAATAAATAATCGGTTCGCGCCTGCACAATGCGGAATTTGGGTATACAAAAAAGAGCCTGCGCGGCATTTGCCGCGCAGGCTTATTCTTTTAAATTATCATTATACATCTGCACATTGGGGGAGCTTTTATTGGAGATGCACAAAGGCAGATTTAATTAAATTTTCCATTGAACAAAAAGTAAAATTATCGGGTCTTAAACTTTCATCTGATAAATACGGGGTCGTATTTATTGAAGTGCCATGATTTTGGCGTGAGTAAATGTCGCATAAAAGGGAGATACGGACATATTCTTGGACTTCGGAAGGATGCAAAAGTAATATATACAAATATTTGATATATTTGTTAAGAGCGCTGCCGAGGCTTGGCAAGAATCCTGACAAGGAACAGCTAAAAAATCTGTTGCCCCCGTTTGGAAAGCTGTCGGGATACTGTAAGATAACTCAAAGGGTCTGACGATGTCTATGGACTAAATAAACCGTAAACAGACTTGATTATTATCTTAAAATATTATATAATTATAATAATCACAATTATAGGGGTGTACATAAAATGCCATTCAAAATAATCCGAGACGATATAACCAAAACCGACGCCGACGCAATCGTAAACGCGGCGAATACCTCGCTTATGCCGGGCGGAGGCGTGTGCGCCGCGATTTTTGCTGCGGCGGGATATGATAAGCTCGAAGCGGCGTGCCGCAAAATCGGTCACTGCGACACGGGCAAAGCGGTCATAACCAAAGGCTTCAAGCTGAAGGCGAAATACATAATCCACACCCCCGGACCGGTATATACGGGCGGCAAAAATAACGAGGAAGCTCTGCTCTATTCGTGCTATAAATCGAGTCTGGAGCTTGCTAAGAGCAAAGGAATAGAATCTATCGCGTTCCCGCTCATATCCTCGGGGATTTTCGGCTATCCGAAGTACGAAGCGCTTAAAACCGCGACAAGGGCAATCTCCGATTTTCTCGATAACAGCGATATGAATGTGTATCTCGTTATTTATGACAAGAATTCATTTGAAAGCGGTCACGAACTGATTTCCAACGTCACGCGGTTTATAGATGAAAAACTGAATAAGCCGGACTATCCGCGCAGACGCGGCTATGACATGGGCTCGGCTATAGATATAGGTCATGCTTACGCGGCGGCTCCGCAGTTTGCGGCACAGCCGCTGACGGAAGAAAAGAAGCACGGTATATTCAAGCGTCCAAAGAAAACCGAGTCAGACGCTTTGAAAAGCATTGATGAAATGCTCAAAGAAACTGACGCGTCGTTCTCGGAATATCTTCTGACACTCATAGACGAAAGCGGCATGACCGACGCACAGGTTTACAAGCGAGCGAATATTGACAGAAAATTATTTTCCAAAATACGAAACAACCGCGAATACAAGCCGAGCAAGGTAACGGCGGTGGCGTTCGCGATAGCGCTCGGTTTAGATATGAACAGCGCGCGCGATCTCGTCGGCAGAGCGGGCTATTCGCTCACGCACAGCAGTAAATTCGACATAGTTATCGAGTATTTCATCACAAACAAAAACTATGATATATTTGAAATAAACGAAACGCTTTTTGCGTTCGACCTGCCGTTGATCGGCGTATAAAAATGTCGCCCGCTGGGCGACCTTTTTCTCTTTCGGACGGTGTATAATCAACTCATCAAATGAAAGAGAGGTAATGAAAAATGAAAAAGAACTTAATGGAAATCGTATTTATTCTCGACCGCAGCGGCTCGATGCACGGACTCGAGAAAGACACGATCGGCGGCTACAACTCAATGCTCGCCGAGCAAAGAAAGATAGAGGGAGAAGCGCTTGTTTCAACGGTGCTTTTCGACGACAAAATCGACGTGATACACGACCGCGTGCCAATCGACAAGGTAAAGGACATAACGGAGCGCGAATATTTCACACGCGGCTGCACCGCTCTTCTCGACGCGGCAGGCGGAGCGATCCATCACATCGGCAATATCCACAAATACGCGCGCGACGAGGACGTACCGGAAAAGACGCTGTTTATTATCACTACCGACGGCATGGAAAACGCGAGCCGCCAATACACTTACCAAAAGGTAAAGCAAATGATAGAGCGCCAAAAGGAAAAATACGGCTGGGAATTTCTGTTCCTCGGAGCGAATATCGACTCGGCTGAGATGGGCGCGAAAATCGGTATCGACCGTGATTTCACCGTCGATTACACCAACGACGGCGAGGGCGCAAGGCTCAACTACGAGGTAATGAGCGCGGCGATCACGCAGGCGCGCTGCTGCGCGGCTCCTATGAACAAAAATTGGAAAAAGCGGATCGAGGACAGATTTAAGAAATAGAAAGTGATAGAATTATGATATACACACCGTTGACGAAAAGAGCGATGAAAATAGCGTATGATGCTCATAAGGATCAGGTTGATAAAAGCGGGATCCCATATATATACCACCCTATACACTTAGCGGAGCAAATGACAGACGAGACAGCTGTATGCGTCGCTCTTCTGCACGACGTGGCAGAGGATACGGACATAACATTGGAGGATTTACAAATCGCGGGTTTCGGAGAAGAAATTATTAACGCTCTCCGGCTGCTCACGCATGATAAAACCGTACCGTATATGGAATATATCGGCAGGATAAAAAGCAACCCCACCGCAAAAGCGGTAAAGCTTGCAGATTTAGCGCATAACAGCGATATATCAAGGCTTGATTCGACAAACGAAAAGACGATCAGGCGTCTTGCAAAATACAAGCAAGCAATACAAATTCTGAAGGAAGAAGCCAATAACGAAAGCGGGGATACTTAAATGATTGGAGCGGTAATCGGGGATATAGCAGGCTCACGCTTTGAATGGAACAACCACAGATTCAAGGATTTTGAGTTATTTACGGAGAAATGCTTTTTTACGGACGATTCCGTAATATCGCTTGCGGTGTGCGACGCCTTGATGAAATGCAAGTCCGACTACAGCGATTTAAGCGAACAGGCTGTAAAATCAATGCAGGGCATCGGAAGATCATATCCCGACTGCGGATACGGCGG
>CANRJY010000042.1 GCA_947631085.1 uncultured Clostridia bacterium
CCCTTTGTCCTGGTTACGGGGCTTCTTTATCTGGTGTGCAAGTTCCTGGTGATCGCGTCCGGCGCGGTGCTGGGGATTTTATCAGGCATTGTATTTCTGGCGTCGCTGGTGCTGTTCTTTACTGCCGGATTGTGGGCCGGGCTTGCATGGCTGCTGATTGCGTTTCTGATAAGCCCCTATGGTCTGCCAATGGCGGCGGCCTGGCTGGTCGGGATGATCGGCGGCGCAAACCACGCGCTTCGGGATTTTGTATTTGGATAAATTTATGGGCGGGGCATTTTCGGTGTCCCGCCCTCTTTTTCACTATTTGGAGCTGCCTCACAAGGCAGCTTTTTCTATTTGGAGGGATTACATGAAAGACACAACACAGTTATATATCTACCCGGCTTCCTATGCGCATGAGCATGGAGAGCTGGAACAATACCGCGCTTCCTATAAGGCAAATATCGCCTGCAAGGAGGCAATCGAACAGGCCATTGCCGATCACTACCGGGATAACTGCCTCGGCACGGAGGCAGTACATCAGGTCTTGGAGCAGTTCGGTTATGACCGGATGTTTTATGTGCTTGCAAACACGGTCCGGCAGAAGGATTGGGACGGGCGCATTTCCCGCGATAACAAAGCCTGGGCGAAAACCATTCCTGTTTATGAGAACCTGGACGGCTTCGGCTATGACCGGAATGTTTACTTTGTGGTGGACCGCAGCCACCCCGGACTTGTCGATCTATTTCTTACGCAGGCCCGGCTCGATTATACAAAGGAACATGAGAAAAAAGTCTCGATCCGCAAAAGCATGAAACAGAACACAGAGCAGACGGCAACCGTACATATACCAACAAAACGGAAAGAGCCGGAACGGTAAAACATTTTCAAATTCGCACAAAACAGATACTTTCCCTATTGCTTCGTGCAGTTCAAAAAACGATTATTTCTAAATCTACTCAAAACCATTGTATTTTCTCTTGCTTTGCGTTATAATAAAAACAAAAAAGGAGGCTATGCAATGGAACTATACAAAGAGCTTGCCGCTTTGCGCTGTTTTACACATGATGATATGGTGCAGCTCGCCGGATCAGAAAGCTCTGCTGTATGGCAGATAAAGAGTTATCTGCAAAAAGGATATATCGAGCGTGTACGCCGCAATCTGTATGCGGTCATCAGCATGGAAACCGGACAGGCGATCCCAAACCGCTACCAGATAGCTTCCCGCGTAACAGACGATGCCTGTGTGTCCCACCACAGCGCCTTTGAATATTACGGATATGCGAACCAGGTTTTTTATGATGTGTACTTCACCACTGAAAAGCGCGTCCGCCCGTTTTCCTATGACGGCGTAAATTACTGTGCAATGCTCTACCGGGGAAATACAGGCGTTATAGAAACAGATACCGGTGTCCGCGTGACTTCTTTGGAGCGGACTGTGATAGACAGCATAGCGGATTTTGAAAAGATAGGCGGCCTGGAAGAATTGCTGCGCTGCCTTCTTCTCATTCCTTCGCTTGATTGCAACAAACTGCTTGACGCTCTGGAACTGTACGGCAGGGCACAGCTATATCAAAAAGCCGGATTTATTCTTGAAGCATGGAAAAAGGAACTGTCTTTACCGGAATTGTTTTTTGCGGAATGTGAAAAACGGTCTTCTGCCAGTAAAACTTATCTCTTTGAAAAGCAGGGCGATTTTGTTCTTCATAACAGATGGAAGCTGTTTGCTCCAAAAGATTTGAAAACGATCATAAATAAGGGGGTAACTGATTATGATGCGCTTTGACCGTATTACGCTTGGCAGACAGGCCAAAGAACTCGGCTTTGTCCGTGACACCTTTGAGAAGGTCTGCCGCCTCGCGGGCGTTCTTTCTTTTATGGAAAGCGATGGGCTGCTTGCGGACAGCCTCGCCCTGAAAGGCGGCACGGCAATCAATTTGACGATTTTTGATTTGCCCCGCCTGTCGGTTGATATAGACCTCGATTTCTCAAAGGATGTATCAAGGGAACCTATGCTGGCGGAGCGGGCGCAGATCAATGAACACATACAAAAATACATGGCGGCTTCCGGCTATACGTTCAGTTTGAAATCAAAGCAATACCACGCGTTGGATTCCTTCGTGTACGAGTATGTGAATGCCGGAGGAATGAAAGACAACCTGAAAATTGAGATCAACTATATGCTCCGCTGTCATACGCTGCCTGTTTCCCGCAGACCGGTTTATTTGCCATGGAACGATCAGGAGCTTACAGTATTAAGCGTTGATCCTCTGGAAATCTTCTCCGCAAAGACGGTTGCCCTCTTAAACCGGGCGGCTCCGCGGGATTTATATGATATGTTCAATATGCAAAAGTATGGATTGTTTGACGAGACTCAGGAGCCGCTTTTCAGAAAGTGTATTATGTTCTATGCGGCGATTGCTTCGGAAACCGTGCCGGAACACTTTGACCTTGATGGTATTGGCAGCATATCCGCACGGAAAATCAGGACGGACCTTACACCGGTGCTGCGCCGTGGAGAACGCTTTGACCTGGCCCCCGCGCAGAAACAGGTAAAGGATTATTTAGCAGCGATTCTAAAACCGGAAGATACGGAGCTGTCCTTCTGGCAGGCTTTTGCAGAAGGAAAATATCAGCCGGATCTTTTGTTTGACGATGCTGATATTCTCTCGCGTATTGAACATCACCCGATGGCGCTATGGAAATGCGGCGGGCGGGCGCCAAAGCAAAAAGATACACCGGCGCTATAACGAATACATACTAAGGGCTGTCCTTCCGGGCAGCTCTTTCATTTTAACAAGGGGGTGATTCAGATAGCGACCACAAGACTAATGCCGCTGCATGTAGGGAAAGGCCGGGATGTGTCTACCGCTATTGCAGACATCGTTGACTATGTGGAGAATCCGCAGAAAACGGATTTTGGAAAATTCATTTATGGCTATGCGTGTGATAGCCGGATCGCGGATGCGGAGTTCCTCCTTTCCAAGCGACAGTATTTGAACTTGACCGGACGGGACCGGGGCGCGGATAATGTGATCGCCTACCACCTCCGGCAAGCCTTCAAGCCCGGCGAAGTCACGCCGGAAGAAGCGAACCAGATCGGGCGGGAGCTTGCGCTGAAGCTGACAAAGGGAAATCATGCTTTTGTGGTTTGTACCCATGTGGATAAGCACCATGTTCATAATCACATCATCATCAATTCCACCGCCCTTGACTGCACCCGGAAATTCCGCAACTTCTGGGGCTCTACCTGGGCGGTCCGGCGCATGAATGACAAGCTGTGTCTGGAGCACGGCCTGTCTATCGTGGAAAATCCAAAACCTAGCAGGGACCACTATGGCACATGGCTGGGAAATACGAAGCAGCCCTCCTTCCAGGAGCAGCTACGCCGGGCAATCGACGCGGCTCTGGAAGAAAAGCCGAAGGACTTTGAGGAATTTCTGAAAAAGCTGGAGGCAGCCGGAATTGAAGTCAACCGGGAGCGAAAGAACCTCCGGCTCCGGGTGCCGGGGCAGCAAAACTATACCCGGTGCAATACGCTGAAAGGCGACTATACCGAGCAGGCCATACGGGAACGGATCGAGGGCACCCGCACGGTAAAGCCCCGCCGTACTTTCTCACAAAAGTCGGCTCCAAAGGTTGGGCTGCTGGTGGATATTGAGGCGGCGGTCCGGGCCGGCAAGGGGCCGGGCTATGAACGCTGGGCGAAGGTGTTTAACTTAAAACAGCTCTCCCAGGCGGTGATCTACCTGAAAGAGCATGGCGATATGAGCTATGAAGATTTGCAGGAAAAAGCTGCGGTAGCCACCGCCAGCTTTAATACGCTGTCAGCACAGATCAAGGAATTGGAATCGCGGATGACCGCCAACGGAGAATTGCAGAAGCAGATCGTGAGCTATGCAAAGACGCGGGCGGTCTATGTGGAATACCGCAAGGCCGGTTACAGTAAGAAATTCCGGTCAGAGCATGAGGCGGACATTCTATTGCACCAGGCGGCGAAGAAATATTTTGACAGCATGGGAATTACGAAACTGCCCTCCGTCAAATCGCTTCGGGAGGAATACGCTGGTCTGCTGGAACAGAAACGGAGAGCCTATGCTGCCTATAAGCAAGCCCAGTCTGATATGAAGGAACTTCACAATATCAAGGCCAATGTGGACTATCTGCTGGACGTTCCTTCTTCCCAGGAGCAGCGGAAAGACAAGCAAAAATCCCGGCAATAAGTCTTACGTTACTTTGGGTTTTCAGTGTTCCGAAGGAACGCGCAGCCGTCACCGCAGGGGACGATCTCAGGGGTTTGGGGACATGTCACCAACAAGCATTTTAGAGGGTTTCACGGCAACGGGAAATCCTCTAAAATACGCAATCTTACGGAAGATTGCATTGCTTGCCAGTATGTTTTTTGCTCCACTGTATCGGAAAGTGTTCACAATTATGCAGTTGATATTATTCGGCTGACCGCCTATAATGTAAGGAGAATCTAC
The DNA here is from genome assembly GCA_947631085.1 of uncultured Clostridia bacterium. Lineage (GTDB taxonomy): Bacteria > Bacillota > Clostridia > UBA1381 > UBA1381 > CANQXJ01. The sequence continues at coordinate 4,467 of CANRJY010000042.1, forward strand.
AGGGAGGATTTGATATGTTTGAATATATGACGGTACAAGAGGCTGCAAAAAAGTGGGAGCTATCTGAGCGCAGAGTGCAAAAACTTTGCGGGGAAAATAGAATCGATGGAGTTGTTCGCCTTAGCCGCGTGTGGCTTATTCCAAAAGGTGCAGAAAAACCAATAGATAAGCGCAGAAAATTTGAGAGAAATTTGAAATAAGAGTGATAGGATTATTTCTCCATAGGAGGACGATGTCATGCAAAAAATAATGGTTATAGACGATGAAATTGAAATATTGGATATGCTGAACCGATATTTCTCTCTTGAAGGTTACGATGTAATCACAGCAGCCGGAGGAAAAGAAGCGTTACTGAAATTAGGAAAACAGCAACCGGATATTATTTTGCTTGACATCAATATGCCGGATTTGGACGGTCTATCTCTCTGCAAAAATATCCGGGATTTTGTTTCATGTCCGATCCTGTTCCTGACTGCAAACATTGAGGACAGTGACAAGATTAAAGGTTTTAGCGTTGGCGGTGATGATTATATTGTCAAGCCGTTTTCAGTGGACGAATTGGGTGCCCGTGTCGCTGCTCATTTACGTCGTGAAAACCGAAGCAAGGTAAAGACGCAAGTGCTGTTTGATGATTATCTTGTAATTGATTATGCACAGAGAACGGTCTATTTTAAGAACGTGGAAATTCTTCTGCTAAAGAAAGAATTTGATATTATCGAAGTTTTGTCACAAAATCCGGGACAGGTCTTTGATAAAGAGCGTCTTTATGAAGCCGCCTGGGGACTGGATGGGGTGGGCAATAATACGGTTGTTGCAGAGCATATCAGAAAAATCCGGGCGAAGTTTGCCGCCGCTGGTGTAAAGCAATATATAGAAACTGTTTGGGGGGTAGGCTATAAATGGACAAAGTAAAACATCGTTTCAAAAATCTCCCCGTCATACCAGCTTTTGTATTACTGTCCACGGTATTTATTTTAATCGCAATGTTGTTTGCGGAAGTGGAAACGACCATATTACACAATGCCCAAAGGAAAATTGTCTCTGAATATACAGAGCGGATAGAGGGGTTTAACGGAATAAAGGCATGGGCTGATAATACGGAGTATTATTTTTCAGAGGCCGATAGCAATAGAATCCAAACCTATGAAATGCTTACATGGCTATTGCCCCCGTTGACTTATTTGTTGTGTATGTTCTTTGCAAGTTGGCAATTTTACAGGATCAAGCTAAAAAAACCTTTACGCATACTGTCCACTGCTGCGGCGCAAATCGCAAATAACAATCTTGACTTCTCGATTGTGTATGACAAAACCGATGAAATGGGCCAGCTTTGTTCCGCTTTTGAAAAAATGCGTCGAACGCTTGAAATCAATAATCGGGAAATGTGGCGGCAAATGGATGATCGCAAACGGCTCAATGCGGCGTTTTCACATGATTTGAGAACACCGCTAACCGTCTTAGAAGGGCATCTAAATATTTTACAAAAGTATGCTCCAACGGGAAAGTTGAGTGCTGACGAGATTTCAGAAACCTATTGTGTCATGGCGAGCCAGTTGAGCCGCCTGAAAAACTATGTTTCTTCCATGAATGATTTGCAGCGGCTTGAGGATATACCTATATCCTTAAAATCAGTTAACGCTTCAGATTTACTGGATACACTGAAAGATACTGCTGAAATTGTATGTGCTGGGAAACAGTTTGTTTTTCAAAATGAAGTATTCGGGGAGAGCCTTGTGCTTGACACTGAAATTGTGATGCAAGTGTTTGAAAATCTTTTATCGAATGCGGTTCGGTATACCAAATCTTCCGTGTCGGTAGTCTGTAAAACACAAGACCGCACCTTTTCCATTTCTGTCATGGACGATGGAAATGGGTTTGATCCGGCTGCTCTAAAATCCGCAACCGACCCGTTCTATACAACTGAGAAGAAGCCCGACAGCCAGCATTTCGGGTTAGGGTTGAATATCTGTAAAATCCTGTGCCTGCGGCATGGAGGCAGCATAGTCTTGAAGAACTGTTCGTGTGGCGGTGCTTCTGTAACAGCTACATTTGAAATGAATTGAATATGGAATACAGACAAAGTTCCTTACGATAAAAAGGCAAGGAACTTTTTCCATTTGATAGATATTTGAAAATTACCTTTTAGAATGAGCTTGTAAATCAAAATCCAGTAATGAAGAAAGGCGAAAATTATGTTACAGATTGAAAAGGTTTCCAAAACATATCATTCAAAAGGCATAGATTATCCTGTTTTGAAAGAAATCACTGCAACCATTCACGACGGGGAGTTTGTCGCTATTATGGGGCCGTCCGGCAGCGGAAAAACAACGCTGCTCAATGTAATATCCGGCTTCACCAGCGCAGACAACGGGAATGTTATTCTCGACGGGCAGGATATTCTAACCGGCGAAGAAAATGAACTTGCAGAAATAAGGCAGCATAAACTTGGATTTGTTTTTCAAGATTTTATGTTGTTGAACGGTCTGACGATCCGAGAGAATATTTTTCTGCCGCAGATTATAGCCGGGAAGCCGAAAAGCCACATGGAGCGGAATACCCAAACTTTGTTAGAGATTTTCGGCATTGAAGAAATTGCGAAAAAATACCCTGCCGAAGTTTCCGGGGGACAAAAACAGCGAGCGTCCATTGCAAGGGCACTATCAAATAATCCGTCCATTATTCTGGCAGACGAACCCACGGGTAATCTCGATTCCAAATCAAGCACAGCCGTCATAGAGGCGTTTTTGAACGCAAAAGGGAAAATGGGCGCGACAATTTTTATGGTTACGCATGACGCTTTTGCGGCTTCTTATGCCGACAAAGTGATTGCCTTAAAGGACGGTATCGTATTCGGTGAGCTGGTGCGTCGCGGACAGCCGAAAGACTTTCTTGACGAACTGCTGGACTTCACAAGAAAGGTAAACGGTGATGGATATGACGCTTAACGACATTAGCCGAAAACTGTTTAAGAATAATCGAAAGCAATACGGGCTGTTTTTCTTCTCGATTGTCTTTTCCATTGCAATGACAGGCGCATACGGTGTTTTGCAATATAGCCCTACCGTTACAAATGTTCTGGTTGACGGAGGCTCAACGCAGACTATTTCACAAGCTATGTTTTTTGGCTCTATGCTTGGGATTGTTGTTTTCCTTGTGTACGCAGACAGTATCTTTCTCAAATATAAGTCGCGTGAGATTGGGATTTTTCTTTCCCTCGGAATAGACCGGCACAGCGTACAGAAGATTGTTGTCAAGGAATACACGCTTCTTTTTCAAATTGCCGCTTTACTTGGCTTAATCCTATCTGTCCCGCTTGCCTACTTGTGCTGGGCGCTTCTCAATCTGTTTTTGGAAACGCAGGAAACAGCTTTTAGTATCGGCTATGTGGGGTTAGTCATTGCTGTACTGTTTTCCTTGCTGAATTGGTTTATCCTACGGACGATTAACCGCAGATACATCAAAACTGTTGATATTTTGAAAATCATTAAGACATCTGATGAAAACGAAGCAGCGAAAAGCGGAAATCTGTTCCTGCTTATTTTAGGTGCCTTACTCGTCCCTGCCGGTATCATTGCCTTTTTTACCCTGCAAAATATCGGAGGTTTCCTCAATACCACGTTAGCTTTTATCGGCTTGGCAGGAGCTGTTTGGGGCGTTTATCTATTGATTATTCAATGTGCGTCTATTGGGGATATTTTGAAAAAGTACAATGATAAAGCATATTACAAAAACATTGTCTTTTACAATCTCCTAAAACAGAAAATCAGGCAATATACCCGTTCTATATTTGTGGCTACGCTTCTTATCACGTTTACGACATTCGGGATCGGCTTCATAGCGGCGGGGTTTATTGACGGCTATAACGTCGCTCTGAATGAGCCATACGACTATACCATCAACTCAACCTATAAACACCCCATGACCGAGAAGCGAATTGAGGAAATCGCAAAAGAAAGCAATGTGGTTATCACCGATATAAAGCAAATAGATTGCCTATTGCTCGGCGTACAGAATAACTACAAAAGCGGTGAGCGTGATTGGGGTTCGCGCATTATCGTAGGTGAGGACAATTTTAACGCATTGTCCGGCGAAACAATATCCGTATCAAAGGGAAGCTATACTGTTTATTGCGATAGCAGCATGGAATATAAGCTCAACGCTTTTTCCGCAGCGAGCAGCCTTTTTTATAATCCTACTACGCAACAGGAGTTTTCCTTAACACAAAATGAGCCGATATGCCGCAATGGGCTTTTTAACACTCGGTCTATTTTTTCCTCGTTTTTAATTCTGAACGATGAAGATTATCACGCGATTGCGTCTGCGCTTGCCGATGAATATAAAGCCGCTTCTTATATGGTAAATGTAGAAAACTGGCAAGGCACAACGGATTTTCAGAACAATATTCTGAAAGCCGTTATTTCCGATAACGACGGAGTAATCTTTACAAATTGGCACAACAGCGCGACATTTGAGAAAACAGGAAGTCAAGCGGAGTATCTTCCCTTTGAGGGCAACGAAACAAAAATTGCTCGGTTGTGGTCGTTATATCCTCTTTCAAAATTAAGCAGCACAACTACGCAGTTTGAAGCCTTTGCTACCTATCTCATGCTTATGCTGTTCATTGCTATTGTTGCCTTTGTGTCCGCCGTCATGGTGATTGGTCTAAAACTTATCAGCACGATTTGGGATGACGCGGCAGTATATGAAAACCTTCGGCGATTAGGAATGAAGCAAAAAAAGATAAAAGGGCTTATCACGAAGCAAATGCTGTTCGTCTATTTTATTCCGACAGTTCTCGGCTGCTTGATCGGAGCGTTTACAACGTACCGCATTATGCTGGTGTCCGGCGTTATCTATATTGGAGAAACGATGCAGTTAGTCGGTTTTGTGTGTGGGTTGGTGATGGTAATACAGTTGGCTATTTTTTCTGTGCTACGTTCAAGAATTATAAAAAATTACATTTGACTGTCTATATAAATCAATAGAACTGGCTCGACAGGGCTTGGCTTGGCGATAGCCAGAATACTGATTGAGCAAATGAATGGGACAATAACGGCAGAATATAAAGAAGGCAAACTATATATTTACCTTCTCCTGCCATGTGAAGAAGTACCCACCAGTTTCAAAATATAGCAAGAATGATGAAAAGATAGAAATCTCTTTGTGTTATCATATCTCATTGGAAAGGAGGGAGCATAATGCAAGGTCAGACAGTGTACATTGTTTCACAAGCAATCCGATATATTGAAGATCATCTGAATGATAAGTTGGAATTGGATATAGTAGCGGCTGCATTACACTATTCTAAATTTCATTTGCACCGGATTTTTACCAAAACAGTCGGCTTGACTATTCACGAATATGCGCAAAGAAGGCAGCTTACAGAAGCGGCAAAACTTTTGGTGTTTTCACAAAAACCGATTATTGAAATTGCCCTCATCAGCGGATATGAAAGCCAACAGGCGTTTACAGGTATTTTCAAAGCAATGTATAAGACTACTCCTGCCCAATTTCGGGAAGCGGAGGCATTTTACCCGCTGCAACTGGAAATCTATCTGAAGGAGGAGCTTGTGAGAATGGACTTTACAAAAGACGATATACACTTTGCCACATCTGCGGATATTGACGATTGGATGGAGCTGGTAAGCCTGACGATTGATGGCTACCCGTGCCTGAATAAAGCAGAATATATTGAAAATCTGCACCAATATATTGCTGACAAAAAGGCTTTGATTTTGCGGGACGAGGGTATGGCAATCGGTATAATGGGATTTTCAGCCGACAAAGGAAGCATAGATTTTTTTGCTGTACACCCACAATATCGAAATCTGGGAATCACAAAGCTGTTTCTCGATAAACTGGTTGACGAGCTTCTCTATGGAAAAGAAATCAGTTTGACTACATACCGTGCAGGTGATAAGGCAGATACAGGATACCGTGAAGAATATTTCCGTCTTGGTTTTGCAGAAAGAGAACTGCTTGTGGAATACGGGTATCCAACACAGCGTTTCGTGCTTCTTCCAAAAAACGAGGAGGACACACATAATGCCTGAAGCTGGGAGAAATCCACTGGCAAAAGAGTTTCATACTCTATCGCTTATCAAATTTGCATTTCCGAGTATGGTTATGATGGTTTTCATGGGCCTCTACACCATAATTGATACGATTTTTGTAGCCCGTTTTGTTGACACAAACGCTTTATCCTCTATCAATATCGTCTGCCCTGTTATTAACATCATTGTTGGATTAGGAACGATGCTTGCAACAGGCGGGAGTGCGATTGTTGCGAAAAAAATGGGAAGCGGAAAAGCTGATGAAGCCCGAAGCAATTTTACTCTCATTGTCATCACAGGAATCATCACTGGTCTGGTTATTACTGTTATTGGACTTTTATTTCTTGATGAAATTGTCTGGGGATTGGGTGCAAGCGAAATTTTATTCCCATATTGCAAAGACTATTTGACAATACAGCTTATTTTTGTTGTCGGGAATATCATGCAGGTACTGTATCAAAATTTGTTTGTAACAGCAGGAAAACCTACTTTGGGACTGATACTTTCCGTTTTGGCGGGGCTTGCCAATATTGTCTTTGATTACATTTTTATTGTTTTACTACACATGGGAATAAAGGGTGCTGCTCTTGGTACGGGGATCGGATATATGATACCAACAGTTATCGGTACAATATTCTTTCTGACTGGCAGAAGTGAGCTTCATTTCTGCAAGCCAAAAATGGATGCTGCTGTTTTGTTAAAGAGCTGTTCCAACGGTGCGTCCGAAATGGTCAGCCAGTTGTCAACTGCCGTTACTACATTTCTGTTCAATGCGACAATGATGAGGTTGTTAGGCGAGGACGGCGTGGCAGCGATTACGGTTATCATATATTCACAGTTTCTGCTGACGACTCTTTATATCGGCTTTTCTATGGGGGTTGCCCCTATTATAAGCTATAACTATGGGAGCGAGAATATAAAACAACTAAAGAAAGTAGTCCGCATTTGTTTCTGCTTTATACTGGCGATTTCCGTTTTCGTATTTATGTTTTCCTTTTTTACAGGAGAAAGCATTGCTAAGATATTTGCCGAAAACAATGAGAATGTTTTTGAAATTACCAAAAACGGTTTTTCTATCTTTTCATTTAGTTTTCTGTTTTCTGGCTGCAATATTTTCGCTTCCGCATTATTCACGGCATTATCAAATGGTAAAGTTTCCGCAACGATTTCTTTCTTACGGACATTTGGGTTTATATTGATTTTCCTTTTGGTTTTGCCGAGATTTTTAGAGGTAAGAGGCGTATGGTTAGCCATTCCCATTGCGGAACTGCTCACCCTTATGCTGACGTTATATCTGATATTTAGGCATCGCAGACACTACAACTATTTATGAAATGTAGGTAGCAAGTTGAAATAGCCAGAATGGATGTAGTGACTTTTATAAAAAAGACTGTTTGATTAGGGGGTGATGACATGGGAAATTAGCTGTATTAGATATATCAGAATCCGGAAGCCAAATTGCCGAGAAGCTGATTGCTTTGCTTGATGACAGGCAGCGGAAAGAATTAGCAAAGTATATTACTTATAGTTTGGAGCAGTCTGTTTCTTCTGTTAAGCACCCATGTTCCACGCCTGATTCCATGCCTCTCGGATATGTAGACCAGTCCTTAACAGAGATTCGAAAAGGCAATCTATACTTTTGCCTGGAATTGCGTAAGGTCTGTGTCAGAGACCGGGAAATAGAATTGACAGCAAAAGAATTTGATATATTTGCACTGCTGATTATGAATTCCAATCGGGTCTTTACTTACGAGATGATTATGGACATTGTTTGGCATGAGGAATACGATTACTATTCCCGAAAAGCTATCAATAATCA
>CANRJY010000043.1 GCA_947631085.1 uncultured Clostridia bacterium
CGCGTATTTGTCGTTATCGTTTTCCGGAGAACCGGCCCTGACGTATTTGAGCGACTTAGCCATATCGCATAATCTGCTTATAAACTCCGTGTACGCGTCAACCGCATCCGGATCTTCCGTATATTGAAACCACGGAAATTCAATAGCGTCCGATGTGATTTTGATGTCTATGGAATCGGTATTAAACGCTCTCTTTAGCAACTCGGACTTGTTATGCGTAAGCTGCTTCAGATTTGCCACAGCCTTTTCCGTAAGACTGTCTAGCGGCACGGAAACTGTAAGTATGTCTCGTTCCGGCTCCACCGCTCCGCTAAAGCCGCAAACTTCCAGATGAGTCAATATCCTCTCCAAAGTTTGAGAATCCACGGACTCGGGAATTTTTAATGCCCCGTCCCTGTCCAGAATACACTCTCCAATCTGATACGCGCACGTGGGCAGACGCAGATAGCACGGAATTATGTTTAAGGCGTTCCCAATCTCGTCCGCAAGCCGCCTGCGCTCTCTGCCTGTTGCATTAAATGATATTATTCTTGTCATAGTTATGCGCCGCCTTTCTCGAATTTACGGTTACATATTCGCTCTGAATGCGGCAAAAGTCAAGCTGTATATGCGCCAAATATATGGCGGATAATTGTTTAATCTGACAATTCGCGATTTCAGTTATTATTTTCTGAAAAACTATTAAATTTTTGCTGTTTTCGCAAGAAAAACACTCCGTAAAGTTATACAAGTCATCAAAAATACAATCCGCAAAAACAGCTGTGTTATCACGTTTTTTATATATGAACCGCATATTTTACACCCCCACCCCTCTAATTATGCGAAAATTTACTAAAAGCTGGGCGGCGGTCTGCCGGGGCGAAAGCTGTGGAGATTGAGATGCCCCTATGGTGAATTTTTCTGTAAATTTAACAAAATTTAGCGATTTGCGTATTTACATTTGGATAAATCTGTGTTATTCTATATATAGCCACGACATCTTAATATTTATTTCTTGTGTAGCTTGCGTTCGTTAAAAGGCGCACGCTTTGGTATCATATCTACACAAGAAATTGAATAGTATGAGATGCGTGGCTGCATAACAAATCAAGGCTGCGTTCTTTGGTGCGTGGCCGCAAGGTCACGCATTTAATATATTAACAGAAATTTTATTTACAGGAGGGAAAGCAAAACATATGAAAAAAGACTATTATTCTTATTTACGGCAAATGCGGTATTGATTACCATCCGCATTCGCATTGACTAAGTCGAAAGATTTTACTGATTACAATATGGAATATTGATATAGTTTATTAATTATATCAGAAATTAGAAGCCATAGTGTAAAATCCAGCAACTATAATTTATCACAGAACAGGGTTAAAATAAGATGTTGGGAGTGTAGGAAGATTCAACAAATGAAATAAAGACTTTGCGTCTCAAATGTATAACCCTATCCAAACTTGAACAGATAGTTTTATCAGAATTAAGATGTTGAAAATTAAGGAGGAATTTAAAAATGAAAAAATTTATCAGCGTTTTTTTAACAATTGCGACAATGCTTGTGATGCTGCCGTTGTCACATAACGCAAGTGCAGCAAGTGACGAAAGATATACTGTATTATTACTTGATACGTCAGGAAGCGTAGGTTTTAATGTAAACGGTATAAAAATATATAATGCCGATACAGCTTTAGAATATGTAAAGCAAGCAGCGGTTAAATTTTCAAATGACGTTATAAATTCCGGCGGCAAAAACTATATTGCTGTTGTATCATACAATGATAACGCAAGTCTGGTTTCCGATTTTACGGATAACATTAATACTTTGACCGATAGCATAAATAATTTGAGTTCATATAGCTCGTCAAAAAATATGACAGACGGTCTGAATACGGCATCAAATTTGATTGACAAAGTATCAAGCAGTGAGGCCTCAAAAAATGTTGTTCTGTTTTCTACAGGAATGGTTGACAGCGGCGAATACAGCTATTCCGGTATATTCTCTGAAAATACTATCGGATCGGAATGGCAGACAAGTGATGGGATACCCATATACGCATATGCAAATTCAGCAAATGCTGTAGCACAAAAGTTAAAAAATAAGGCTACAATATATTCGCTCGGACTGTTCCAGACCATGGAGGGAGTTCCTGAAGAAGGTAGAAATATAGCAAGCTTGTTTCGTACTATAGCAGAAAATTTGGCAACATCGTCAGATACATTTTACGATGTTGATGACCCGAATAAGCTTCAGCCTATATTTGGAGAGGTGGCAAATGTAATTATCAACGAAGAGTCATCGGGAGCGGCAACTATAAGAACTTCATTTGGCGCGACCGTTTCGGAGTGGGCGGCCCCGGAGATTGAGCTGGCATTTGAGAATAATCTTATACCCGAAGTTATGCTCACATTTGACATGACCAAAAAAGTAAATCGCGGTGAATTTGCAGCGATTGCTTTGCAATTATATGATACACTCACAAAGAGCGAAACGGAATTGCCCTCCAATTGTCCGTTTGTTGATATAAATGGAGACATAAATGAAATAGCTATAAAAAAAGCTTATGGACTGAATTTTGCTGCTGGAATGTCGAATACTGTATATGAACCAATAAGCTTTATTACACGCGAACAACTTGCCACAATGCTGTGCCGCGTAGTAAAAAAATATAGTAACCCGCAATGGACTTTGGCTAATGACAGTGAATATTATTTAGATACAAGCGGTGTTAAAACATTTGCTGATGACAAGGATATATCAGATTGGGCAAAGCCGTCAGTATATTTTATGACAAAATTTGGAATTGTCCAAGGTATAGATGATACGCATTTCGCTCCTAAAAATACGACTACACAGCAGGAAGCATCCGGTTACGCAACTGCTACGCGCGAACAGGCTATCATATTGGCGCAGAGGATATTTAAGGTTTCGGATATTTGGGGTGAGTAAAAAACAAAGAAATTTAAGAAAGAAGGATTAGCATGAAACTAAAAAAATACATAAGCCTTATATTGGCAATTGTTATATTTACCACTGTGCTTCCGATGCATGTTTTTGCGGAGGAATATATATCGCTTAAAGATATAGCGGACGCTAACGGATACGAGTATTTCTATTACGAGGATAATGATTCAGTAAATATGCGCAGCGCAACCTACATATTATCATTTCAGAAGGACAACGTGAATGTGGGTTATAAAACCGTTGTGGGAGATGTTGGTACTATTACCTTAAAAAATAAGGTGAAGGCTGAGGGCGATACACTGTACATATCGAAAACAGACGCGCAGACAAAACTTATAAGACAATTCCCGAATACTCCGTCCGGCACAGAAGATGTGAGCGAAGGCAAGCCGTCCTCGCCGACAAAAGTTCCGCAGAGCAATTTTCCTTCGGGTTCAGTACCAAGTGACTGGGCGATAAATGAGGTAAACAGAGCAAAAAAGAACGGGCTTGTTACAGATAACACTACAAGGAATTATACGTCAAATATATCCAGAGAGTATTTTTGTGAGCTTGTCATGAAGCTATATGAAAAAATAACAGGAAGTACAGTCTCGTCCACTGAAAATCCTTTTAATGACACATATAACACTGAGATTTTAAAGGCCTATAAACTGGGTATCGTAAACGGAATATCATCTACAGAGTTTGCTCCTAATAGTTCAATAACGCGTCAAGAAATATGCGCAATGCTTGTAAGGGCAATAGGGGTAATGTATGATAATATTAACATAGAGGATTATCAGTACACATCCTTCAGTGACTCAGGACTAATAGCGTCATGGGCTATGGATTCCGTTCAATTTGCGTATGATAATAATATTATACAGGGTATAGGTGATAATAAAATAGACCCGCTTGGTCACGCCACTTGTGAGCAGGCTATTTTGCTTGTAAATCGAATTTACGAAAATAGGGATAATTTCCAAGGTAAAGAAGATGTCATTGAAACACTTAAACGCCTTGAATTTGAAGATAATGGCGAGGTTAATGCTGTAAGCGTTTCATTCTCTGACGGACGCGACGCGAGCAATGTGCGTATTCGCGAAATCGATTCGGATGATTTGATTTATACAACTACGGGATTAAAAGGTCCGGCGGTCAGCATAACAACAAAAGAGGATTTTGATACGGCTACGATCGCGTTCGACTATAACCCGAACGGCTTAGGCGGTACAAATCCAAGCGATTTGATGGTGGGCTGGTACAATACCGATCTTGATAGAATAGAACTGTTGGAAAGTAAGGTTAATACTGCCGAGCATACTGTTTCCGTAGAAACTACGCATTTCAGCGAGTATATTCTTGTAGACTCGAAAGAATGGTATGACGTATGGCAGCGGGGTCAGACTATTGTAAGAGAGACAGACAATAACGGAAGATTTGCCGAGAATTTCAATGTACAACTTGTAGTTGATTGTTCCGGCAGTATGGATAGTACCAGAATGTCCAATGCAAAAGAATGTACTTATAATTTCATACGTAGATTGGCTGATAATGATCGTTTCTCTGTGATAAAATTTGAGAGCAACGCTCAAACTATTATTAAACCAACTCTGGTCAAAGACGCTGATATGAGCATAACAGAAAAAACTGTTATGTCTATGAGTGGTGGCGGCGGTACTGATTTTAACGCTGCGTTGACTGAATGTATCAATACGCTGGATTATTCTGATCATTCATATAGCAATATTATTGTATTCCTGTCAGACGGCGAGGCAAGCGTCAATACCGCAAATCTTGATAGGCTTAGGGAAAATAACGTGCGTATTGCGGCGGTTGCTTTAGGTAACGATGCAAGCACTTCTGTAATGAAGCAACTTTCAGATAGCACAAACGGTCAGTACGTGCACGCCGACGACAGTAGCGATCTTGACGCAATTTACGAAGCGATCCAAGGCTCTCTTATAGGTGTTGATGCTACCGATACAGACGGAGACGGTTTGCCGGATATAGTGGAAACAAGCGGCATGAAAAATCAGTACGGATGTGTTATAAGAACAGATCCTAACAAATATGATACTGATGGTGACGGAGCATCCGACGGTGAAGAGATGGGTAAACTTATCGAAACCTATGAATTAACGGAAACAGACAGGAAATACGGAATAAATCACAATGTTTATTTCCTTATGGTTTCTGATCCGGTTGAGGGACATAGAGTAGCTGATAAAGTCAATGCAACAGCCGAACTACGCCTTGCGGCAACGGTCGATGATATGGATGACAACGGTATGTTCACACTGCATTTAAAACTCAATGTAATAAATGATGTAAATGATTTGTACATCAAATTCGACACGGATGATTGCATAGACTGGGATGTGAGTAGAATAGAATTCTGGCATACTGATTTTGATGGTTCTATATATAAAGAGAATCTGTTAAGCGGAGATTATACTGTAGATTTGGAAATGTGGTGTAGTGATATAAATCAAGGATTGAAATGTAGTAATGCCCATAAAATATCGGTATTTGCTGTTGCGGAAAACGCGGATAAAGTCAGTGCAAGTGTGACTGTTCCAAATAATTCAACCTCAACAAATGCGCCAGCAAAAGACCCACTTGCAAGCATAGCTAACGAAATACTTACATTTAATAATAAGACAAATTCATACATTAATGAGCTGAAACAATTAGACGCAGATAAAATTGACAGTGAAGAAAAACAAAAAAAAGCAAATGCTATGACCAGTGTGAAAAAAATACCGTTTACTGTATTATCCATAGTAAACGCACCCAGAGACGCCAAAGAAAGAACGGCAATGACAGAATGTTTCTATGCGGCAATGTTTGATTTTTATATGGCGTATTACATTGATGATGATGGAGGCTTTCTTGATATCGGGAACAAGTATTACGGCAATATTTCACCGGCTGATTTCTCTGATTTGGGAATATCGGCAGCATCAAAGATGGTAAATGACACAAAAGATTATGTTAAAGAAATATTAAAAAATCGTAATATAAAAAATACATACACGTATAACGGATATACATACGATATAGAAATAAATGTTCCTGCCGCCGGTGCAGGCATGGTCATCCAGGCTGAATTTGTTGACAAAAAAACCGGACGGACATATAGCTACACGGGTACAACAGGCGATAATTCAAACATCGCTGCAGCTGAATTAGCCATGAAGAGCTATCTTAATGAACTGTATGAATTATATGTAAAAGCAAATATATGTGCTATACAGTCAGCAGTGGACGAGATTAAATCAGTTCTTACATCAGTAGATTTTAACACTGCATCATCAAAAATGAAAAAACCGTCATTATCGGACAAAGTGGCAAAAACATTAGAAAAAGCCGGACTTGGAAAAGTGGATGACTTTATAGGAGAATGTATAGAAATTCACAATCAAACTCAAAATTGGATGGATTTGGCGGACTCGATGAAGGGTGATGATGTGAAAAAAGTCTATGATAAAGCAAATAAGGTATATAACGATATGGATAGTTATTTTGGAACTATTTTATCGGGAAATAGTAAAAAGGGTTCAGTAGCTGCCATTAATGCAATTCAGAAGGATATAAAAGTACAGTTGAAAAAGATAATAGATGAGTGTGTTAAATATATGAATACACATTAATAAATGGAGGCTTACAATAACAATAAGTGATGTAGCCAATACATCCTGTTTTGAACAGGATGTATTGGATGCCAATTCCTGTCTTCATCGCACTGTTTTTGCAGTGGCTCGGTTGCTCGGTGACTTGCTTGCTCTTCGGCTTCAAATTCATACGAATAGATTTTTCTGACATGAAACCGAAACTCTCTATTTATAGTTTTGATACTTATTGTTTAATAACTCTAAACACCAACTAAACACCATCTTCAATTCAAAAGTGGCTTGATAGCGCAGTATTAAGCCACTTTTGGCATACAGAAGTCTTTTTTCTCGAAATACACATCAATTCCGATACTCTTAAGCTCTCGAACCGTCTCAAGCATGGTTACCGTATTCCTTGCAAACCGGCTGATCGATTTTGTAATTATCATATCGATTTTGCCCGCCCTGCAGTCCGTGAGCATACGCTGGAAATCATCGCGCATATCCTTTGTGCCTGTGACCGCGGAATCGGCGTACACTCCCGCGTAAATCCAATCGCGCCGGGATTGGATAAGCTCGATGTAATAGCTGACCTGCGCCGATATGGAATGAAGCATCGCATCCTTACCGGACGACACCCTCGCATACGCGCATACCCGTTTCCGCTTTGGTACCAGCGGTTTCTTGGCTTCGATTTTTTGTACATTTCTGTCCATAAACCATCTTCCTTCCTATATTTATTGTAGGTCTATATTACCGTAGAAACCGCATAAAATCAAGCATTTCGGCGATTATTCATCAGCGTAAAGCAGACAAAATAGGGCGGTATTTTTTGAGCATAATTGTATCAATTTTAGCGTATTCAGCCTTTGTAAGAAGCCCCTGACCGAGCATGGCTTTCACCATGTTCATTGAAACTTTGTAATTACTTTCCGCTTTCAGTTGCTCTGTTGTCATATCACATCACCCTGTCGTACAGCCCCGCTCGGTCGTTAATAACGAGAATACGGAGCAGCTCGTCCGTCAATCCGAGTCCGCCGCCGTCGCCCTTCAGAAAGCCCTTATCTACGAGCTTCTGAACGGTCGGGCGCGCCCATTCCGGCATATTTTTGTCTATATAATTGTAAATCATCGGCTTTTCGAGCTTCTCAACTCTCGCCGCCAGTTCGTTCAATTTGTCCATATCAATATCCTCCTCGACTAAATCATAATCCGGGCGGCAGAATTTCGTACCGGGCAGATTGCTGTTGTAATAACCCTTTTTACAGACCGCTCCACCGTTAGCAATGATAGTGCTGCCGCTGCTTGTATTGCCTTCTATTGTAGTGAAATAATCACCGTTCACTCCCATTACAATTCCAGTGTGCGTAAACTCGCCGTTATGCTTAAATATGACGATGTCGCCGCGCTTGGGATTTGCGTTTAGACTAAAAAGGCCCGACATAGTCGGGCAATAAACGTATGGGTAATGTCTTAGCAGCTTCCACGCCATATCCTGACCGAAAGCCTTGACGAAGCACCATGTAACAAAGCAAGCGCACCACGGCTGTCCCTGATAGCTCGGCTTGATGTCCTGCCAATACTTCGTGTAGTTATTGCTTCCGGCGTTCGCGGTCTTGTCGTAGAGACTGTTATTGTTCCGCTTTTCGAGATACCCGACTTCATTCTCGGCTATCTGAATTACCTTATCAATCGCGTTCATATTATTCCTCCAGTTCCGGTAATCCCGCCACGCTTGTAAGCAGCGACAGTATACCTGCCAGTGCCGCTGATGATGCGACCATTATCCAGTTCACGTCACCCAATGCGACCGATGTGCCAATTGTCGCAACCGCCGTTTGTGCTACCGTTTTTATCGCTCTAACACCGGCAGCTTTGATCCACTTACTAAAATTGTTCATTCTAAAAAACCTCCTTTACATCCCTATCCGTGAAAATATAAATCCTACCGTGACGCTGACAACCGCTGTGATAATATATCCGATCACCTTGCGCCACATCTCTCCATCGCGGCTCTCTAACACCTCAAGCCGCTCACCCTGCTTTTCCTGCTCCTTGCCCTGCCGCTCCTGCTCCTTTACCATACCTTCCATGCTGACGGCGAGCCGCTCAATCGAAGCCGCGAGCGAATGCACCTCGTCAAGTCCGGTTTCAAGAGCGTTGAGCCGCGCATTTTGGCGTTTATGCTCCTCGTCCATTCGCCTTCGGAACTCGTCATGCTCCGCTCGTGTAATAGGTGTATCCATTTTAGATTACCTCCTTCCAACCATTTTACGGCTTTACGATTTCGATAGACGCCCGGCAACAACATCATAGATAAATGTTGTTTCCACGGAAGTAAGCTCTGTTTCGGGATAACATGTATAATCATTTGCAGTTTCCGGGTAGCCGCCGTCACTCAACCTTAAAAATAGCCCCACTTTATGTTTGTTTGAGTTACTATAACCGAATTCGACATATAGTCTGGACGAAAACGCTGAAGCACCATCTCCGTATTCCATGCAAGCATAGCCGGAATACATTATGCTCACATCATTGCCGACAGCATCTTCGAATTTTATATCATATAACAACTCCTGTGAACCGTGCGAACCGAGCTTTCTTGATACTTTGCACGTTATTTTAGCCGGCGCGAGTATTGCGTAGTCAACAAGCATCTTCATTATTTCATTTTTCACAAATTCCGTTGTGGCAATCTGCGTGGTGCTCGTCCCGACAGATGCGGTAGGCGCAGTCGGCGTGCCGGTGAGAGCCGTGTCGGTGAATATATATTCGAGCCGCGCCGGAACAATCGGCTTATACTCATCAGTTTTAGCCGCAATTTCCTCCTCGGACGCAGCCGCAATCATGACCTGCCCCGCGCCGGAGCGGTACAAGCCGTGCCGGTTATCCACGTTTACAACGATACTGCCGTCGTCATAAATGAGAATGCCGCTTGCGTTTACGCCGGAGCGGTTGTATAGCTTTACATGACCAAGTTCGGTTATTGACGCTTTTTTCTCTTCGTGCGCGGTTAAGTCGGATGCGTTTGCTTTGCCGCTTAGTGCATCCAACAAACCGGTTATATCGCTTTGTGAGTGTATATGCGATTTATCCGCCTTACCGCCCGCTATCTCGCGCAACGCTTCAACCGCGTCCTCATTTTCCTTCATCGCGTCGGCTAATTCCTTGAGCGTGTCCATAGCGTCCGGCGCGCCGTTTATGAGCGCATCTATCGCGGTTCTAATCACTGTTTCCGCGTATGTTTTCGCGTCGCTGTCGCCCTGTTCGCGAGCGCTCTTTTCCGAATCGAGCCTTTGATTGAAATCCTTATCAGCAGCTTCTCTCGCGGATTTTTCATTGTCTATATTTTTCTGAAGCGTCTTTTCCGCTTCGGTTCTTGCCGCCGTCTCGCTGTCCAAATCACGCTGCAGCGCGAACGCGCCCAAGCCGACCGTTATCTGTACGTTATCGGCGTTGCTTACGGAAAACGGCCAGTTTATGATAAACTCGGTCGGAGTAGACGGGATATAGTCGCCCGCGTCCGAGCCGGTCACATGGGCATAGCATACGAGCGTTTCCGGGTATTGAGAATCATCCGCGCCGCCCGATGTCTGCAGCTTTGCGAACAGACCTATTTCCGTCAAATGAAACGGCGGCAGTGTCGCGGAGTCGCTCACGGTATTTGTAAACTGCGTCTCAATCGTCACCTGATTTTCGGTCACGGTTTTCTTGGAAATCTGCAATTCACCGAGCGGATTTATTAGATTGGTTAAGTTTGCAACATCTCCGATTGTAGTCCCGCTACCGAATTTACCGCGCGTAAACACAAGCACGCTGCCCGTTGCTGTCTTTGCGGCATATTCGAGACCTTTCGCCGTAAAAATAAATTTATCCATTACTTACCTCCAAATGAACAGTTTTTAGTTTCTGAACACGACCGCCGATTGCATAAACACCGCCGACAGCCATGCGTCGTATCGCGTCAGCCGCGTCGAACATAATCTCCTTATGCGTCTGAATTACGCCACAAAGAGCGACCACTCCCGCAGGATTTCGGACAAATCCCAGCCCGATCCGCAGATGCGTGGGCTTTACCTCCTCGATCGCAGATATGATTTCTGTGATATTTTCCGGCACACCCTCTCGGTTTGCAAATTCAAGTGTAAAAGCATATTTATCATATATTTCTCCGACATCAACGCCGGACTTATCATAAAGCGTTACAAGCTCTTTCAACGCTTCGACCGTCAGAACACGGCTCGCCTGCAGCCGCGATATAACCCTCGCACGACGTGTTTCCATATCCAGTTCCGGTGCTGCGGTAAGGTTCACGTCCTTTTCGTGCAGATCGAAATTGTCCGTTGTTACAATAAACAGCCGCTTATCCGCATCGGCAATATCGGCGTTAGTTTTGTCAAGAATACGCTGTACGGCATCGTAGAAATCCTTGACTACTTTGGATTTTCTGTAATAGTACGGTAAACGCTCTATCATGTGAACATCACACTCCCTAAAACAGGAACAGCGCCATCAGAAATAGCAATATTGTTTATTCCGTTATTTATCTTGAGGTCGGAATAATCCTCTACGCCCGCGACCGACAGAATAAAGCTGCCGACCTTCGCGTAGGATACATACGATTTCTTTAACGCCTCGTCTGCGAGATAGCCCTTGATGCTGTCCTCAACCGCGTCTTGGATGCCGTCCGACCCGTCTGTGATGATATTTACAGATATGTTAATAGTAAGAGCGGTCGCACTCACTACGGTAACCTCCGCTCCGATTGGACGCTGTTCCTCAATGTGAGTTTTAACCGCTTCAATCAAATCCTCACCGGCGGGCTGATTGTCGGAATCAACGATAACGACTTTTACTGTACCGTTACCGTTCCAGAGCGGTATGACGCGCACATCGCCGACACCGCTTACTTCTTTCGCCCATTCGATGTAGTGATAAATATTGCCGCTTGCCGTAGGGTGTGAGACTTTTTCGATGTACCTCTCCAACAGGTCAACATCGCTCTCCTGCGGATAGCCGCCCGAAAATTCAGTTATGTTCTCAACCGCCGTTAATCCCGGCAGCGTAACCGGAAAGCGGTTGATTTCGCCGACCTTGACGTTTCCGACGCTCCCGACCATTATGCAAGTTGCGCCCACGTCCACATATCCCGCTTCGGGAACGGTCGCAACTTCGTCTACGGCAAACAGAATATTATCCGCCGCGACCTTCGCGCTTTTGTTCACAATCTCGCCGCGATTGCCGTAGATCCGAACCGTACCCTTCGCAAACGTACCCGCCCGACGCGTCAAGCCCTGCTC
>CANRJY010000044.1 GCA_947631085.1 uncultured Clostridia bacterium
ATAATTCCTAGTTATCCTTTATTTTATCGACCACCCATATTATACCACTAACTTCTCACAAAGTCAATATATAATAAACAAAAAGATACAATAATCCCTTAGAAAAACTATCCCTCGACAATCGAATTACCATACTATATAATTCTATTCGTATTAAAAATTTATAGATAGGAGTTATTAAAAATGTTAAATTTACATCAAGAAATGTCCGCATATCTTAACTATTGTGAAACCCAAAAAGCCTTAAGTACACACACCTTAAAAGCATACCGCATTGATATGGCACAATTTTTATCATACAAATCAAATATAAGCATATCAAAGGCTGATTTGTCAGATTACATACAATATCTGCACAAAACGTTTAAGCCGAAAACAGTTCGCCGCAAAATTGCCTCTTTGAAGGCGTTTGTGCATCATCTTTATTATCAAGACATCATTGATAAAAATCCGTTTGACAAGATAGATATATCCTTCAAGGAACCGCTGCTGCTACCGCGAATTATTCCGGAGCAGCTTATACGTAAAATTCTTGCCGCCTTATACGAAAATATTAAAGCTGCCGCGACCGAATGCGAGCGTTCCGCCGCCATACGTAATGCCGCCGTTATTGAGCTATTATTCGCTACGGGAGCAAGGGTTTCCGAAATTTGCTCACTTAAGGCTAAGGATATTGACCTCGACGCAAAAACGGTCAGAATATTCGGCAAAGGCTCGAAGGAACGTATCATACAAATAGAAAACGATGACGTACTGACAATTTTACACCGCTACAAGACGCTGTTTTCCGAATATATTCTGCCGGACGGATATTTCTTTCTGAATAATCGAAAACAACGTTTTTCAGAGCAGTCGGTACGGATAGTAATCAAGCACTTGGAAGAACAAATCAATTCTGATATGCATATTACACCGCATATGTTCCGGCATTCCGTGGCTACCATGCTGTTAGAGGAAGATGTTGATATAAGATACATACAAAAGATTTTAGGGCACAGTTCTATCACAACTACCCAGATTTATACCCATGTAACATCTTCAAAGCAGCGTGAAATTATACGAACAAAACATCCTCGGAATAAAATACATATGAGCATTGATTAATATGTTAAGTTATTTTGTATATTGCAAATGCGGAAGTTGAACAATTAGGTTCTTATATCTTCCGCATTTTCCGATTTGATAACTTTTTATTCAACCTCTCCCTTTAGTAAATTTTGCAATAATTCCGCGTAAAATTTTACACTCGTCAGATGATGCTGTTTTCATTAACCGACAAAGACAGACTTCTTCGGAGTCTGAGAGATAATACCTATGACTTCGGTATTCAGGCAATATGTAAACTCCGCCATGATTTCCTTGCTTAGTATATATAGGGGCAACAGTGCTTAGATACTCTATATCTCTGCCTATTGTGCCTACGGTCACATTAAATTCAGCAGCAAGCTCTATATATGTCGATTGCTTATTTACAATCAAATAATCAATAATTCTTGCTCTACGTTCACTGATACAAAGTTTATCAAGCATTGTCCGCCCTCCTTTCGAGAGCAGTATAGCACTCAAACCTATCAGATTTTTGTATGTTTGAAATAATTTTTTTCATTTTCGGCAATTCCTTTCGTATTTTTGAAAAAGAATTGCTTTTCGGCGGCGCTCTTACGCCATGAGACAATAAAAATACACGACAGCATATATCGGTCGTGCGTTTATTATTCGTATATATACGATTTATTACTTCTGGTTTTGTATCTGATATTGCATTGTCAGAACTGTTTATTTTTTTAGCGCATCACTTCGAAACAATGCTTTCAAACAAAAACCTCCCCGAAAACGCTGTTCGAGAAAGCTTTGGCAACTAAACAAGCCCCATCAAACAAGCGTTTTTTTTGATGAGGCTGTATATTGCATTATTTGTTCGTATAATTACGAATTATATAATCGTGTTCAAGGCACAAAAAATCCTGTACAATGTAACAGGAGGTGAATTATTTCTGCTATGGAACACGATGTTTTAGGTGAGGTTATAAAGGAATCCCGTCTACGAAAGGGGCTGTCGCAGGAGCAGCTGGCGGAAATGTTGAATTGCAGTCCGCGCCACATAATGGCAATTGAAAACGAGCATAAAAAGCCCGGCTATAAGCGGCTGTATAAAATTATTCGTCTACTAAATATTCCCGCCGATACGATATTCTACCCCGAACGCAGAGCGGCAACGGAACATGGCGCTGCGCTTGATGAGCTTATAAATATGCTGCATATGTGCGACGAGCGTACCGTCCGCTCCGTTGCCGCTGCTGTGAGGGAATCCCTTAAATGAGCGCGTTACAAAACGCCTAATTTTTTTAACAGGCGCACACAATCTATTGCGCCCTGTTCATACAAATACGCGCAGTCCTTATCCGCGAGCGCGGAGGTTTTGGCAATATAGCCATCTATAACTTCCGCGCTTTCGGTGGGAAGCTCGCTCAATACGGCTTGCATTTGACCGCTCAATGCTGAAATTTCGGCAGTGAGCTTGTCATATTCTTCATTATGCGCTTCCCGCAGTTCGCCTAATCTGCACTCGGTGATCTCATCTATCACCATTTTTATGATTTCTTCTTCGGTCATAAAATCAACTCCCTGTTAACCCTAAGTCTATCGTTCCATATTTTTTATAAAAGCATACCTTTTATAAATTCAACAAGCAGCGTACTTGATGATTTTATAAAAATATCCGATAAAAACTGCTTGGAATACTTTTTTATAACCTGTTTCAGCTTATTACCATCCTTTTGTACCGCTCCGGCATATAATTCTTCGGCTGCTGCTTTTTCTGCGGAATCATCCGGTAAACGTGTTATAGTTTTAAGACACTCGTCTTTTATCTCTTTCCATTGGATATTTTCAGACGCGCTATGTACACTCACGGTATTATTGTCGCCTATCGTCACAGGCGAATTTATCCATATTCCCATATCATACACCCACTTTGACATCTATATCGTTGTCGCTGCCGCTGATAATAGGCGAATTAGTTATCACGCTGTTGCTGAAATCAACCATAATATTCTGGTTTTTCGAGTTGACGCACGATTTAAGCACATTAAGGACTTTACTCAGAAATGCTTTATTATAGCATCTGAAATAAAATCTTTTCCCCGAGTTTAAGCCGATAATCAGCACTTCGCCGCGGTTTTGATTCTTTTTCCATGTGCTAAAGATAAATAGGGCGCATATTGCCATCAGAGCCAATCCCGTAATTACCATGGCGGCTGAACCGTCCGTTCCTATGCCAAAGACAACAAGCCCTACTACGAAAAAAATAATTGCAGCTATCGGATAACCCAGTTTAGGTATCGGCGCTATTTCGGCTTCGGATATGTTGCTTATCTGTATAAAATAATTCTGAAATCCGATAATATTATCCTTTACAGTGAGTGTAGATGTAACTATCTCTTGTGTTTTTAAATCTCCTGTTGTTATTGCCATTATATTTCCCTCCATAATTTTTGTCTTAAATTTTTACCTTGTTGTTTTCTATGTATTCTTATGTACTACGGCGAACGCATCATAATCTCCTCCTCTCACCGGCGATTTATAATATTCCATTCTATTAATATATAAACGGATTAATTGTTTTTTTCATATTTTAATAATTTCTACACAAAAAACATATCCTCATTCTCGTAATTCGCAATAAAATATATACTAAGGAAAAATGCTATTGATGAATATCCGTAATGTAATTATACTAAAAATTATATACCAAATTAATATAGTATGACGTAAAACCCCATTTTTCCTAACGTGAATTACCAAAATAACATCTCTATTAGTACGTCTTAAGATTGACCTCGTTATTGGCACACCACTTCTTCAAAGTCAACCCGCTCGACCTGCACGCCCGTACCATCTGCGCCAATTCTCGCATAAGTAAATCTGTTTTAATTTGTGATATCCTATCCATATTCTAATCGACTCCATAGACTTTGTTGGAATTATTATAGCACTGTCAGAACGCTTTTGATAGGCGTGAGGATGTTGAGCGGATACTTTTAGGTTGTGGGTTTTTGATAGTGGATACGATTAATTGTTTGTTTTTGTCATTTTTTAAAATTCACATGAAAACAGGAAGCCGCTTTAAAATGTGGCTCCCTGTTTTCTTATGGAGTAGGTCATTACGGAAGTACCTGTATATAGATTATTTACCAATCATATAATTTAACAACTTAATCAAATTAAAATCATATAGTGTTAAATATCTTTTAGGAACATATAATGCTCTTATTGATTTTCTTGACACGGGATATACTATATTCCAACGCTCCACATTTAAGTCAAAAACATCATTTCCTTTAGGCTTAATCGTCCCATATAATACATATCTATTGCCGCTTGGCTCAATATAATCTGTAGAATATATATTACTTAAATAATTAAATGGACTATTGCCCGTTAAGTCATCAAAATATAATTGTTTGTCTGTATTTTCAACTCTCCAGTTTCCGCCTGTTACCTGTTCATGGTAACATAAATATCCATTTCCTATATTGTCGTTAGAAATGTCTATTGCAAACTTGATAGGAATAAAATCGATTGCAAATAATAATATTATCAAAAAAATGGATATTCTAATTAGTTTTCTCATATATTCATCCTCCATATGTTACCAAATAACTTCCATCACTTGGTATTGGATAATAATCTGAACCTGTTCTACAGAATCCCATATAGGCTCTCCTATCTTTAATACTTTTATCAATATTTACCATGTCTTGATTCCATAGAAGTTTGCCTATCCTGGAATAGTTTTTAGGATACATTATATACTCATATGTGGTTTTCCCAACATACCCTCCTACAAATCCTCCAGCTACATTATAAAAACTTTTTGCAATACTACTATCACCACCTGTTGCTGCGTTACAAGAATAGAACCATATATTAGGAAAATTGAATGCCTCAGAAAACATACCATCCACAATATGTTTATTAACTGTCAAATCTGATTCATTAGTTTGACCATATCCCAATTCAACGGCTCCTTGGACTCCATGAGAAAAGAATACAAGTTTCTCTACAGGATCATTTCGTCTATTATCTGTTAATTCCCATATGTGTATATTTTGCGAATTGATATAATTTTGCAGTTGCGCGGCATTATAAATTATCTGAATCCCTACACCACCTATATCGTAAGCAATGTCGTTAAAATGATCCAAGTCTTCATAAGAGTACCCCGTTCCGCTGATAATCCATGTAATCCAAGGTTCAGCATCTGCTGCTCGTAAATCTCTAATTTTTCTTATTGCAGATTCTATAAAATTATATTTATATCTACCATTTTCTTCACTACCAGAAACCACTATATATTCCAATCCATTTGAATCAACAAATATCACCGGATTTCCGCCACAATAAACATACCAATTCAGTTCATCTTTGATTGGATCTTCGCTGATAAAACGTCCGGTTACAGGTCTGTAGTATCTCGCTCTGAGATAGATACTGCCAGTTTCATTATCATAATATTCGCCACAATATCTGAACGGATTTGTGTCATTATCAGCTTTGTTTACCTCAACGCCAAACGCATCATAACTGTATTGTTTCATTATTGCTCCCGTACCACTTGTCAGCTGAACAACATCGCCATGTCCGTTATAGGTATAGAAGTTTTCCGTACTACCCTTCTTTGACGAAATAAGCTGTAAGCCGCGGATATACTTCGTTACCGTACCGTTTGTAACATCGCCTGCAATATTCGTTCCGTCCCAAATATGGCTTGTGGTTACTCCGTCAACCGTCTTGCTCATACGCAGTCCGTCGCCGTTGTAGGTATAGCTCGTTGTTTTACCGTTCTGCATCGTTCTTGTGAGCTGATTCCAACTGTCGTATTCGCTGTAGCTATTTGTATCGCCACCCGCAGGTTCAACCCCCATTGACGGTGGATTCCAACCACCGCCTGTCGTAATCGTCATACTTGAAATCTGGTTGCCGTTCGGGTCATACCAAAAGTCGGTTGTTTCCGACGCTTCTTTTAATGTCTTTGTTTGATTTGTCAGACGGTTATTCTTGTCATATGTATAACTCGTGGTATAGTTCTCATCGCCTGTAACATTTAACTGACTTCTGTTGCCGTAAATGTCATACTGATAGCTGTATGTATTATCCGGCGTTTGCTCCTTGACAAGTCGGTTTACGCCGTCGTAGGTGTAATTTGTTGTACCCTTGCTTACTCCCGCAACGCTCTCTGTTTTGCTCTTTTGGTTTCCATCTACATAATATGTATAGCTGTACTTTGAAATCTGTGTGCTGCCGTTCGCGTTATTTACTTCGGTAAGCAGACTTGCAAGGTTATAGCTGTAATCCGCTGTCTGACTGCCGTATGAGGACTTTTTCAGCGTTCCGTCGGGATTGTATGTGTACTCAGCCTTTACAGCGCCGTTCTCATAAACCTTTGTAAGCTGATTCATTTTATCGTAATCATAGGTCAGCGTATATTGAACCGTACCGTTCTTTGTAAGCTTGAAGCTCTTGCGATTACCGTTTATATCATAATTATACTCCTTAACGCTGCCGTCTGTCAAGCTTTCTTTGATTAATCTTCCGAGACTGTCGTAAGTTGAGGTTGTAGTTACGCCGCCGCCTGTCATGCTTGTACGATTGCCTTTCATATTATATGTGTACGTGTAGGTGTCATCGCTTGATTTACTTGAACTCTTTTGGGTAAGCTGATTTAACCCGTCATAGTTATATGTTAATGTGTATCCGTTCCTGTCAACGGTTTTTAGGAGGTTGCCGTTGATGTCGTAGGTGTTTGTAACCTTCTGTCCCAAAGCATCTGTCTGCGATGTACACCTGTTCATGCTGTCATACGCATATTTAGTAACAGCGTAATTGCTCGAACCGCTGACTTTATCCAGTCCTGTGATTTTAAGAGCGTCTACATCGCCTGTGTACATTCTGAGCACGTTACCAACGCTGTCATAGTAATACTGCACGCAGTCGGCAACGTCGCTTCCGTCGAAAGCGCTTACCTTAGTCGGCTGATTTTGCCAGTTATACGTGTACTCCGTCGTCGTATACGACGCACTCGAACCAACGGCATTATTCGCTGTCTGAGACTTTGTAATATTGCCGTTTCCGTCATAATAATATTTATTTGTCGAATATACTGTGCTTGTACCGTTCTTCTGGAAAGGAATCTGTTCCTGAATCAGTCTGCCGAGATTATCATATGTGTTTGTGGTTACGTTTCCGTTTTTATCCTTAACCGTTATCAGATTTCCCAACCCATCATAGGTGTTTTCTATACTTTTGCCGTTAATATCTGTTTCCTTGATTACATTGCCGTCAACATCATAGTTGTATTGAGCTGTGTACTGGCTTGCAGTCCAATTCTCGGCTTCTGCGCGCGGCTCACGAACAGTTTTGACGTTGCCGAGGTAATCGTATGTGTATGTGGTTACTGCTGAATTATTTACACCGTTTTCTTTATATTGAACTTCTTCCTTGACTACGTTGCCGTATATATCGGAATACCGCATATTTTTAACGTTTTGAGCTTCCGTATCACCAATAACGGTTGTTGTAACCTTAAATTGCTTTTCAGTGGGCAGCACTTCGTACTCATAAGTTTGTTTTGATAAAGTTTTACCGCTATTATCTATAACCTCGCTTGATGTTTTTCTTCCCAAAGCATCAAATGAAGTTACTGTTTTTGAGTTGTTGTCTACGTCACTATATGTCTGTACAATATCCTGTCCGTTTGCAAAAGCATATTCGTGTGATGTTATCTTTTTATTGTCAGATACATTATATTCAGAACTCAAATTGCCAACGCTGTCATAATCATACCGAATTGTTTTACCATTTTCATTTCTAATTGCAACTTGATTCTTTGCGATTACATTTGTTCGGTCAAACTGAACCGTATAAGTGTATGTTTTGTAGCTGTCATCGGGATTTGTTGTTTTGGTTAGGCGGTTATTTTTATCATATTCATAGCTATAAATATTACCGTTGCTGTCCGTTTCTTTAATTACGTTGCCCCAACAATCATAAACATAGCTATGTTGAACGGCGCTTACTGCGTTTCCGTTAGCATCTTTCAAATCTGATTCTTTTGCAGATGTAACATAAGCGTTAGATATGACGTTATTGCTATCTGCATACGCAAACGATACTGTGGCATACTGGTTCATATTGCCGTTTACACCATATTGATTTACTTTGGTTACATTGCCATATGAATCATACTCGTATGTTGACTTTTTCTTTGTGCTGTTATTTTCCAATATCGTGCTTTCCGTTATAGTCTTGTGGTTACTGCTCGGAGTATAGTTTTCTATAATGCTTTTACCCGATTCGCTCTTATACGACTTTTTAATCGGATAATGATACGAGGAATCATATGTATACGTAACTTTTCTGTCACTGTCATTATTAATTGTTTCTGTTAAAACATTTCCCCAATCATCGTATGTTCGTTGAACGCTTGTTTCAACAAATTGCGTGTGGCTCGAGTTTTCAGGGTCAGAAAATGTTTTTGTTTGTTGATTGGTGCATAGATTCCTTTTATCATATGTATATGATGTTGTAGTTCTATCATATGCCGGATAAGAAGTTATACCGCTAACAGTTTGTTTTTTTACAGCTTCGACGGTAGCTTCGGATAGTAATATCTCATCGTTCTGATAAATATATGAATTGGTTGTCAATATTTTATCATTAGAAGATTTTGCATTGATATTCATCCTTTCTATGCCGGCAACAAATTTTACGTCATATGGTATCTCTGTTATATTTCTGTAGTGAGGATATCCCGACGGTGTTTTAATCGTATATGCCTGACTGGTCATATCCTTGACAGAAATTTCATTAGTAATAGTTTCACTGCTTACCGTATTATTACTTATTTTATTTGTTTCTTCGTTATAGTAATAATTTTTCAATATTGCTTTTGTATATGGCTGTGTTTCTCTAATACCATCCGTACCAAAATTATCCGTTAATGTGCTTCTGGTAAAATTATATGCAGCACCCGTTGGATATGTTATTGAATTAATACTGGAATACGGTATCTCAGTTCCATGCACCTTTAAATTTTTATCGGTTAAGGAAAGCATGCCGTAAGTATTGCTATATGAATAATTAGTTGATAACCCCTCTGAATCCGTGACTACTGATAGGTTAAATAGTTTAGGATTTGGCTGCCAATTAAGACTATCAGATACATCATTAGTATGCTCGTCGCCGTCAATATCTGTATAAGATAGTCTTACTCCAAAGATTTGATCTTTTGTATATGTTATAGATTTGGTTGCATTAGTTGTAGGTTCTTTTACTGTAACAACTATCGTATATCTGTCTACATCAATAGTTGATTGGGTAAAATTATCAAATCTCTCAATTGTTGTCTTTGGCTTATAATCAAATGTAATTTCACGTCCAACGCTATCTATGATTTTATTTAAGACATAATATTGGTGAAGATTTTTCCCATAATAGAAACGGATTTTATTTCCAAATCTGTCTTCAATCCCCAACAGTTCACCTTTAACACCAAAATAATACTTTTTGCCATCAGACTCTGTCAACAGATATCCTGCAGAACGCCCGTCAAAGCTACCGCCATAAGATGTTAATTGCATATCCTTTAAATGATAACCTACGAGATTTGAATAGGTAACACCTTGCTCATAACACCAAGTACCTTTTGTTCCGTAATGAAGGTATTCGTAAGGCTCATCTATTGCCTCACTTCCGATATATCTCCGTTCCTCTCTAATTTCTATATAAGGAAAGTCAAATTCCCATCCCATACCCAAATCAGAAAAACTTTTTGCTTTGTTTATAAATTTCTCTGTAGTATAATATGGAATATCGGGAATTGTTACATAAACTTCTTCAACATCAACATAACTTTCATCAGGTTCGATAGATATAGAGATTTCTTTGATTTTTCCATTACTAAACTTTATTGTTTTATCATACTTCCCATTACCGACATCTTTTTTTGCTTGAGTAACATTCGATGCATGTTCAAATAAACTGGAAATATTTCCACGAGCTATTTGCTCGTCTACATATTCTTGGGAAACCGCACTATATATGTAAAAATTGTGATGTCGTCCATAAACTCTTTTGTTTCCGAGCGCATCTGCTCCAGTTCATACGGAATGGTAGCCGAGAAATTATTGTTCATGTTCTGCTTTTGCTGCCATTTCGTAATATCCGTTTCTATTGCTAACAGCTTCTTTTGTATGTCTTTGACCGCTTCGGCGGTCGGGATAGTTTGAATGTCTATCGACACCATCATGCTCCGCGAAAAATCCGTAAGCTGTGAAAGCAAATCATCCTTTAAAAATGACGGATATTCCTTTAAGAACAGCACTCTCGCATATTTGTCACCTATACGGATATGGTCTTTCTTAAACTCAATACTGTCGGGGCAGATATAGTCCTTGAAATGCGCGCCGCGTGCCATCGCGTGCTTGAGGTTGAAGTTAAACTCGCCCTCGTCGTTGCCTCTGAAAAATTCATAGAATATATTAAGCCGCTCCTTACAGCCGAGTTCGGTAGTCTGCGACGATATTCTTTTAAAATCCGAGGCTAAATCGCTTCCGATGCGCGCGAAATATGCACGCGCTTCACTTATGTTTTTCTTTACAGCGGAAACGGTGATAAACTTATCGTGAACGATATTATTCGATTCCGCCATTTTATCGCTCAGCAGTCCCTCCAGTTCGCGCGTGTACGTTGCAAACCCGATACCTGTTTTCGGCTGCGCCAACTGCTCGAATACGCTGTTCACAAGCTGCCTGTTATATGAGCTTATCTTAACAAGCGCGTCCGTAGGCAAGCCGTTGAGTATTGCCGAATGAGCCAAGAACATTTCCTCTTGGTCTGCCTGCGACGCCACCTCGTAGTTTATATCCGAAAACCGCCACGTTTTGGAAAATATTTTGCTGTATTGGAAAATACCGTCCTTGAAAATGCAATCTATCGGTATAGACTGCTGAACGGTTTTAGGTGCACCACTTGCTTTGCAAGTGGTAGCATAGCAAAACTTAGTTTTGCGTAGCGTCGAAAAGATTTTTCTTTTTCCTGCCTTTATTGCTTCCTGCCTTTTTCGCATCTCGCAATACCTCCTTTGGTCGCATAGGCGAGC
>CANRJY010000045.1 GCA_947631085.1 uncultured Clostridia bacterium
GTCGCGGCGGATTTTTCAAAGTCGATCTACGACGAAACGCAGCGGCTCATTTCGCTTGTGAACGACATTATAGAGCTGTCGGAGCTTGACGAAAAGAACATTCCGCTCGAAAAGGAAGATGTTGATTTATATGAGCTGTCCGGCGAAATTATAGACCGCCTTAAAAGCGAAGCGGCGAAGAAAAACGTGAGCTTAAATTTGATCGGCGGTAGCGCAAAAGTGCCCGGCGTGCGGAAGATCCTCGACGAGATGATCTACAATCTTTGCGACAACGCGATCAAATACAACAAGGAAAACGGAACAGTCGACGTTATCGTAAACGATGCGGATAAAAAGGCGTACCTCACCGTCCGCGACACTGGTATCGGCATCAGCGCCGAGCACAGACCGCGCGTTTTCGAGCGTTTCTACCGCGTCGATAAAAGCCGTTCCAAGCAAGTCGGCGGTACGGGACTGGGGCTTGCGATAGTAAAGCACGGCGCGATTTATCATAACGCCGAAATTGCATTGGAGAGCGCCGAAGGCAAGGGCACGAGCGTTACGGTGGCGTTTACAAAAAATATTGACATACTTCGATAAATTGTGTATAATAATAGTGAAAGATAGATATATTCTATCTGAAAAGTAGTTCGCTGCCGACCATGCGAATAATAAGTAGGTCGTGTAAACGTAGCTCGCTGCCGGCCATGCGAAGAATAAATAGGCCGTGAATAAGTATGTTAAGCCCTCTGCAAAACGGAGGGCTTAATTTATATTGGAGGAATGTTTATGGATATATTAAAGAGCAGTATATCAAGGGCGGACAAGCCGTGAGAATAGAAAATCCGCGCGTTGTCAAAGAGTTGGAACGTGTGGCTAAAAATACAATAGTTATGTTACATAGAGGCGTTAAATTCACCCCGACACAACCGGACGCAGTTAGAATTGAGCGTATTATGCTTGATGAATTGAGCGGAAAGTAACAAGACTGAAAACAATAATTTCGGTAGGCTGGCGCCTTAAAAATAAGTTATGATGTAATAAAAAAGCGAGAGATATTCGGAATACATCTCTCACTTTAATATAAAATATGCTGACGGGTTTTCTAACACTTTTCTAACAAAATGTATTTTAAAATGCAATATAGTATTATGTCAAATCCTGATAAAATATGCTTTGATAAGTCGAAAAACGGCATGGCTATGCGGAAATTAACGCATATTACATAACGTCGCCAAATACCGCCAAGCGACCATTTTAAAGCTTTTAATTTAGGTGCATTATACAGACGTTTTAGTCTGGGTGTTCAAATGATGATTGATTGCCTTGCGGTAAATATTGAGGAAAATTAAATCGTATTCGAGCCGTTCTCTTTGGTTTGAGAACGGCTCTTATTTTGTAGGTCACTCAATGAGACTGCCATTTCGGGGTATGCCGTATATTTATACCATTGCGGAAATGAACACTAAAAATCCGCATAATACCTTGATAAAAAACACTCTATTGCGTGACAGCTTATGAGGTATCGGCGACATAAGTAATCAGATAAAGTTAAACTGTCCGGATAAGAAGAAGTTGTAAAAATCTTATTAGAGCGAAAAGTTCCCAAAACGAAATTGCCCGCATTTTCGGTGTAAACCGCATGACAGTTTACAATTTTGTCAGAGAGCGCATGAATAATTTAACCGAAAACGAAGAAAGTTTAGTTTGACACTTGCAATCCAATCCATCAACCATGGACATTTAAAATGTCATTTTAGGCAAGGTTATTATAACTATACGTTGATGTTAAAATCCGGCATTTTCTCCCTTAAAAAATCAAGTATTTATGCGAGATTTAAAACCATGAATGCTTCTAAAACACCGACACATATATTTGGAAAACGGCATATCGCAAATTTGCGGTATGCCGTTTCAAATCCCGTTCTGACAGCCTGTTGTTATATAGTCACCTTACTGTTTTACGTAGGACTGCCCAACGGGAGTCCGGTTTTAAAATTTTTTCCAAAAAAATAAAAAAATCCCAATTCAGCTCTTGACTTTTCAGCTGATTTGTGATAATATAATAAACTGTACCGTAGTCCGAAAAATTAGGCTTCGGATTACATTTTCCCCTAATTTTCATTGTAATTATACCACGTTATGTTTTATAAATCAAGAGGTAAAACATTACAAAATTGTTACATGAAGATTTGTAAAAATATGGATGAGGTGATCTTACAAAATGGTACATGAAGTGCAAGCAGGAAAAAATACCCGCCTTTGCTATTCCAAGATTAAGGAAGTCTTGGACATGCCGAATCTTATTGAGGTTCAGAAAAATTCCTACAAGTGGTTCCTTGAGGAAGGATTAAAGGAAGTATTCCACGATATTTCCCCGATCAAAGACCACGCCGAAAAGCTCGTGCTGGAATTTTATGACTATCATATGGATTACAATTCAAAATACTCCGTTGAGGAGTGCAAGGAGAGAGACGCGAAATACGCCGCTCCCCTCAAGGTAAGCGTAAGGCTTATCAACACCGAAACCGGCGAGATCAAGGAACAGGAAATCTTTATGGGCGATTTCCCGCTGATGACCGAGCAAGGCACGTTTATCATAAACGGCGCGGAGCGCGTTATCGTCAGCCAGCTGACGAGATCCCCAGGTATGTATTACGAGTTTGAGCGCGACAAGACCGGTAAGCCGCTCTATAAAGCGACTATCATTCCGTACAGAGGCGCGTGGCTCGAATACGAGACCGACTCGAACGACGTTTTCTCGGTAAGAATAGACAGAACGAGAAAGCTGCCTGTCACAATTCTTTTAAAAGCTATGGGTCTCAGCTCGAACGCGGCTATTATAGATATGTTCGGCGAAGATCCGAGGATTACCTCAACACTTGAAAAGGACGCTACAACATCGGAGGACGAGGCGCTTCTTGAAATATACAAAAGACTTCGTCCTGGCGAGCCGCTTAACGTGGAAAACGCGAGATCGCTTCTGATGAATATGTTCTTTGACCCCAAGCGTTACGATTTGGCGCGCGTGGGAAGATATAAATTCAACAAGAAAATGGCAATCGCTCCGAGAATAAAGGGACATACCCTCGCGGAGACGGTAGCGGATCCCAGAACGGGAGAAATCCTCGCAAACGCCGGCGATGAAATCAGCGCGGAAATGGCTGAAGCGATAGAGCGTGCGGGAGTTAACAAGGTTGATATTATTATAGAAGAAAAAGAGGTAAGAGTGTTCTCAAACGACATGGTTTACCTTGAGGAATACGTTGATTTCGACGTTTCCGACATACACAACAAAAAGGTTCGCCGCGCGGTGCTCGAGGAGATTCTCGAAAGCTGCGAAACGGAGGAGCAGATAAGAGAGCAGCTTGAGCTTCGCATGGACGATTTAAGCCCGAAGCATATAACGGTCGACGATATGTTCGCGTCGGTCAATTACTGTATCAATCTCGCGAACGGCACCGGTTCGGTAGACGATATCGACCACCTCGGAAACAGACGTTTGAGAAGCGTCGGCGAATTATTGCAGAACCAGTTCAGAATAGGTCTTGCGCGAATGGAGAGAACCGTGCGCGAGAGAATGTCGGTTCAGGAGCTTGAAATTATAACTCCGTCATCGCTTATAAACATAAGACCGATCATCGCGACGATAAACGAGTTCTTCGGCTCGTCGCAGCTGTCGCAGTTCATGGACCAGCCGAATCCGCTTGCGGAGCTTCGTCATAAGAGAAGAATTTCCGCGCTCGGCCCCGGCGGTCTGTCGAGAGAGAGAGCGGGCTTCGAAGTCCGCGACGTTCACTATTCGCACTACGGCAGAATGTGCCCGATCGAGACGCCTGAAGGCCCGAACATCGGTCTTATCACGTCGCTCGCGACATTCGCGAGAATCGACGAGTACGGCTTCGTTGAAGCTCCGTACAGAAAGGTTGACAAGGCTACGGGCATTGTTACGGACGAGATAGTTTACATGACAGCCGACGTCGAGGACAACTATATAATCGCGCAGGCTAACGAGCCGCTCGACGAGGATGGACGCTTTCTCGATAAGAACGTATCGGCGCGCCGCCGCGATGAAATACTGGAAGTCCCCGCGAGCGAGGTCGATTACATGGACGTTTCGCCGAGACAGCTTGTATCGGTCGTTACGGCTTGTATCCCGTTCCTCGAGAACGACGACGCTAACCGCGCGCTGATGGGCTCGAACATGCAATGTCAGGCTGTTCCGCTTTTGACCACGGATTCGCCTATCGTCGGAACGGGTATCGAGCACAAGGTTGCCAAGGACTCGGGAAGCGCTGTCGTAGCGAAGGAGGACGGCGTTGTCGAGAAGGTTTCGTCGAGCGAGATCGTCATAAAGGGCGAAAGCGGCGAAAGACACGTTCATAAACTGATTAAGTTTACACGCTCAAATCAGAGCACATGCATAAATCAAAGACCTATCGTCGTTGTGGGCGAGGAGGTCAAAAAGGGCGACATCATCGCCGACGGTCCGGCTATGGACAACGGCGAGCTGGCGCTCGGAAAAAATATTCTCATAGGCTTCATGACATGGGAAGGCTATAACTACGAGGACGCTGTTTTGATAAGCGAGGAGCTTGTTAAAAACGACGTGTTCACCTCAATTCATATGGAGGAATACGAGTGCGAGGCGCGCGACACGAAGCTTGGCGCGGAGGAAATCACAAGAGATATCCCGAACATTTCCGACGACGCGCTTAAGGATCTCGACGACGAGGGTATCGTGCGTATCGGCGCGGAGGTCCACGCGGGAGACATTCTCGTCGGAAAGGTCACGCCGAAGGGCGAAACCGAGCTGACCGCCGAGGAGAGACTTTTAAGAGCTATAT
This sequence comes from uncultured Clostridia bacterium, assembly GCA_947631085.1. Taxonomy (GTDB): domain Bacteria; phylum Bacillota; class Clostridia; order UBA1381; family UBA1381; genus CANQXJ01. The sequence goes on from CANRJY010000045.1 coordinate 4,827, forward strand.
TCGGCGAGAAGGCGAGAGAGGTACGAGACACGTCGCTCAGAGTTCCGCACGGCGAAAGCGGTATTATCGTGGACGTTAAAAAGTTCACGCGTGAAAACGGCGACGAGCTCTCACCAGGCGTAAATCAGGTCGTTCGCTGCTACATCGCGCAGAAGAGAAAGATTTCCGTCGGCGACAAGATGGCGGGCCGTCACGGTAACAAGGGTGTTGTATCGAGAGTACTTCCGCAGGAGGATATGCCGTTTTTGGAGGACGGAACTCCCTTGCAGATAGTTCTGAACCCCTTGGGCGTTCCGTCGCGTATGAATATAGGACAGGTACTCGAGATGCACCTCGGCTACGCGTACAGATGCTTAAGCCTCAAAACGCGCGAGGAGCTTGAAAACACAATTATAGATGATAATTTCAGAGAAAATATTCTCTCCGCTTACGACCATAAGCGCCCCGACAGATATATCAAGCTTGCCACGCCGGTATTCGACGGCGCGGAGGATGACGACTTAAAGCTGGCGTTTAAGGAAGCGGGACTTAAGGACACATTTAAGTCCACCGTCTATGACGGACGCACGGGTGAGAAGTTCGATAACGATGTTACGGTCGGAGTCATGTATTACTTAAAGCTCCACCACCTTGTTGACGATAAGATCCACGCCCGTTCGACAGGTCCGTACTCGCTCGTTACGCAGCAGCCTTTGGGCGGTAAAGCTCAGTTCGGCGGACAGCGTTTCGGAGAGATGGAGGTTTGGGCTTTGGAGGCTTACGGCGCGGCTTACACGCTCCAGGAAATACTGACGGTCAAGTCGGATGATATTGTGGGACGCGTTAAGACGTACGAGGCTATTGTAAAGGGAGAAAATATACCTAAATCGGGTATTCCGGAATCGTTTAAGGTTCTTGTAAAGGAGCTGCAGTCGCTGGCTCTCGATATAAGAATACTTGACCACGACGGTGAGGAAATCGACCTTGACGCATCGTTTGACGATGACGACGAGGGTGTTGTAAGCGAAGAAATCGTTGAGACAATGGAGGACCGCGAGGGCGAATCCGACAGACTGGAGGAGGACGACCTCGACGATGCAAATATGGTTTATGATGATTCTCTCGACGATGATGACGAATATGACGATTTATTACCTGACGAGGCTTTTGACGATGACGATGATGATTTTTAATACCCGATAGGAATATAGGCTAAACGTAAACACTCAAAAAACTGGAGGTTTTTAAATGTTAGAATTTAACAGCTTTGAAGCAATAAAAATCGGTTTGGCGTCTCCCGAGACTATTCTGAAATGGTCGCACGGCGAGGTTTTAAAGCCGGAAACAATAAATTATCGTACACTGAAGCCCGAAAAGGACGGCCTTTTCTGCGAGAGGATTTTCGGCCCGACAAAGGACTGGGAATGTCACTGCGGAAAGTACAAGAAAATACGCTTTAAGGGCAAGATCTGCGAGCGCTGCGGCGTTGAGGTTACAAAGAGCAAGGTGCGCCGCGAGAGAATGGGACATATTGAGCTTGCGACCCCCGTTTCGCATATTTGGTACTTCAAGGGCGTACCGTCGTCAATGGGCTTAATTCTTGAATTATCGCCGAGACAGCTCGAAAAGGTGCTGTATTTCGCGGCATATATCGTAACCGACCCGGGACGTTCGAATCTGATGCAAAATCAGATTTTGTCGGAGCGCGAGTACCGCGAAGCGTACGAAAAGTACGGCGATACCTTTAAAGCGGGTATGGGCGCGGAGTCCATCAAGGAGCTGCTTGAAAGAATCGACCTCGAGGAGCTTTCCGAGGAATTAAAGGCGGAGCTCGAAACGGCGCAGGGACAGAAAAAGGCGAGAATCATAAAGCGTCTTGAAATTGTCGAGGCGTTCAGAATTTCAGGAAACAGACCGGAATGGATGATACTGACGGTCGTTCCGGTAATCCCGCCGGAGCTTCGTCCTATGGTACAGCTCGACGGCGGTCGTTTCGCTACGTCGGATCTGAACGACCTGTACAGACGCGTAATAAACAGAAACAACAGATTAAAAAGACTTTTGGAATTGGGCGCGCCGGATATTATTATCCGCAACGAAAAGCGTATGCTCCAGGAGGCGGTCGACGCGCTTATAAATAACGGCAGACGCGGCAGAACTGTGACGGGCCCGGGCAACAGACCTCTCAAATCCCTTTCGGATATGTTAAAGGGTAAGCAGGGACGTTTCCGTCAGAATCTTCTCGGTAAGAGAGTTGACTATTCGGGACGTTCGGTTATCGTCGTAGGACCGGAAATGAAGATTTATCAGTGCGGTCTGCCGAAGGAAATGGCGATCGAGCTGTTTAAGCCGTTCGTAATGAAGGAGCTTGTTGAGCGCAAGCTGGCGCATAATATAAAGAGCGCGAAGCGCATGGTCGAGCGCGCGAAGCCCGAGGTATGGGATGTGCTTGAGGACGTTATCCAGGAGCATCCGGTGCTCTTGAACCGCGCGCCTACGCTTCACAGACTCGGTATTCAGGCGTTTGAGCCGAGACTCGTCGAGGGCAGGGCTTTGAAGCTCCACCCGCTCGTATGTACCGCTTACAACGCGGACTTCGACGGCGACCAGATGGCTGTTCACGTTCCGCTCTCACCCGAGGCGCAGGCGGAAGCGCGGTTCCTGATGCTCAGCGCCAACAACCTGTTAAAGCCGCAGGACGGTCATCCGGTTGTTGTTCCGACGCAGGATATGATTTTGGGTTCTTATTATCTGACGCTTCAGAAGGAGCATTACGATTGGGTCATAGACGCGATACTCGGAAACGAGCCGAAGCTTGACGTTCTGCGCGCTCAGATAGCGGCTATGGACAGCGAGGATGAAGCCCCGCTTTATAAGCCGGACGAACCGTTAAAAAGCTTTACCGACGCTGCCGACGCGCTCAGATATGCGCGCGAGCTGCCGGAGGTGGCTATGAACGAAACGGAGATACACGCAAATCCCGTAACTATCGTGTTGCCCGAAAAGACGGTCACGATCTCGCTCAAGACCCTCATAAGCATGGTCAAGGAGCTTGTTATAAAGAAATATCAGTCGGCGGACGAGGCAATTTTGGCATACGAGAACAAGGAAGCGACGCTTCACGAGCGCATTAAGGTGCTCTCAACGAGAAATGTGAACGGCGTTGAGAAATCGAAGCTCGTATATACGACTGTCGGACGTATTATATTCAATAACAATATACCGCAGGATCTCGGATATGTTGACAGAACGAACGAGGAAACGATGTTCGACTTCGAGGTTGACTTTATCGTAGGCAAAAAGCAGCTCGAAAAGATTATCGACCGCTGCATCAGAGCATACGGCACGACCAAAACCGCCGAGGTGCTCGATAAGATTAAGTCAACGGGTTACGCGTACTCGACAAAGGGCGCTATAACCGTCGCGGTTTCCGATATCGAGGTGCCGGAGCAGAAGAAGCAGATACTTGCCGAAGCCGAAAAAGAGGTCGAGGCGATCACGCAGAAGTTCCGTTTCGGTTTCCTTACGAACGAGGAAAGATATCAGCAGGTTATCAAAATTTGGGCTAAGGCGTCAAACGACGTAACCGACGCCATGATGGATCACCTGGGCGAATTTAACCCGATATTCATGATGGCTGACTCGGGCGCCCGCGGAAGCGTTAACCAAATCCGTCAGCTTGCCGCGATGCGCGGACTTATGGCGGACACACAGGGACGTACCGTTGAAATTCCTATCCGCGCTAACTTCCGTGAGGGTCTGAACGTACTTGAATACTTCATCTCGTCTCACGGCGCGAGAAAGGGTCTTACCGACACGGCGCTGCGTACAGCCGACTCGGGTTATCTGACAAGACGACTTGTCGACGTATCGCAGGACGTTATTGTCCGCGAGATCGACTGCGGCACGACCGAGGGCGAATGGGTGAGCGAGATAACCGACGGACGCGAGAGCATAGAGCCGTTAAAGGACAGAATTGTCGGCAGAACCGCTATGGAGGACGTTGTTCATCCCGAAACGGGCGAGATCCTCGTTAAGAAAGATGAGCTTATAAGCGATATCCAGGCGGATAAGATCATCGCGGCAGGTATCACGAAGGTATATATCAGAAGCGTATTGACGTGTAAATCGAAGATAGGCGTGTGCGCGAAGTGCTACGGCACGAACCTTGCTACGGGCGATCTCGTAAACGTCGGCGAGGCGGTAGGTATTATCGCGGCGCAGTCGATAGGCGAGCCCGGCACGCAGCTTACGATGCGTACGTTCCACGCGGGCGGCGTTGCCGCGGGCAACGATATCACGCAGGGTCTTCCGCGTATCGAGGAGCTTTTCGAGGCGAGAAAGCCGAAGGGTCTCGCGATTATTTCCGAGATCGGCGGAACGATCACGGTAAGCGAGACAAAGCGCAAGCGCGAGGTTACCGTTCAGAACGACGAGACGGGCGAGGCAAAGACGTACACTATCCCGTACGGCTCGAGCATAAAAGTCCACGACGGCGACGTGATAGAAGCCGGCGACGAGTTGACGCAGGGTTCCGTAAACCCGAACGATATTCTTCATATCAAAGGCCCGCGCGCCGTTCAGGTATATATCACGCGTGAGGTTCAAAGAACATACCGTATGCAGGGCGTTGACATCAACGATAAGCACGTTGAGATTATAACACGTCAGATGCTGCGCAAGGTGCGCGTCGAGAACGTGGGCGACACCGACCTCCTTATCGGCTCGCTCGTGGATATATTCGAGCTTGAGGAAGCGAACAGAAAGGTAGCCGAAAGAGGCGGAACAAATTTCGCGACATACCAGCCCGTACTTCTCGGTATCACGAAAGCGTCGCTCGCGACGGATTCGTTCCTGTCGGCGGCGTCGTTCCAGGAGACGACAAAGGTGCTCACCGAAGCCGCGATAAAGGGCAAGGTCGATCCGCTGTTAGGTCTTAAGGAAAACGTTATCATAGGCAAGCTCATTCCTGCGGGAACGGGCATGAACCTGTACAAGAACGTAAATATCACGATTGACGGAGAGGAAATTCCAAACGAGGAAATTGAATAAAAAAGCGGCCGCCGCGGACATTGTCCGCGGCGGTCTTGTTTAATTTTAACATATCACAGAAACTGCCGAACCTCGTGGGTGAGCTGCTCCTCCATATTGACGAGCCGTTTCGCGATATCCTTTGACTGCTCGTCAGCCGCTGTGTACTTGTTCATGTACTTGTTGAGCGACTTCACTCCCATGTTGCAGCCGTCAGTAACCAAATCAGCGACCGTATGGTCGGATTTGTCGGCGGTGAGCTTCATGTTCGTTTTGAGCCACGACATGCTCTTTGCCATCGGGTTCGGGTCTTTTCCTTCGTCCTGATAGCGCGCGAGAAGCCCGTTTATTTCGTCCTGCAAAATTTCGTGCTGAGACTTGCAGTCGGAAAGATATCTCTTTAAATTGCCGTCCTTCGCACTGTCCATGATTTCGGACAGGGACGAGATACCCGTTTTAACGCCCGCGTCACATTCGCGCAGCAGCTTTATAGTGTCCTGTTCTATCATACTAAAACTCCTTTCTGCGGTTTGTGTTTAGTATGCTCATTTTTCGCGCGCTTATTAAAATTATTTTAACATATCCATTATTACCTTCATGAGCGGCACGCAATTACCGTCCCATAGCATAAACTTAACGCTGCCCTCGCTGGGAATATCGGCGGAAAAAGTAACGGTATCGCCCTCGATAGCCGAGCGTGTTACGGGAGCTAATCCCAAGAATCGTCCGTTATCGTCGTACCGCGCGACATAAAGCTCGACGTCGTTAAGCTCCTCCGCACGTTCGGGCTCTGTGACGGTAACGGGGAATTCGATTGTATGGTTGGTAGCGTCCACGACCGGCTGAATCGGCTTTACCTGAAGCGGAGCCATAAAGTGGATTGTGGCGTTAAGCAGAGGACCATTACCTCCTTTAATGTCTATTTTCTCCCACTGATTTTTAGTTCCGGAGTAGTATACATCAGTCAGACCGCCGCAGTGATAAAATGCAGCCCCGCTAATGCTTGTTACGCTGTCGGGGATGCTTATACTTGTCAGACCGCTGCAGTCGAAAAATGCACCATCGCTAATGCTTCTATTGGAGTTTTTAAGGAAGGTCAAAAAAATCGCATAAAATCAAGGATTTTAGGACAGCTACAAA
>CANRJY010000046.1 GCA_947631085.1 uncultured Clostridia bacterium
CACACTTCTCATAAAAAGGAATTGTCAACGGACTATCCCCTGTGCCAACTTGCAATATAGAATGCTTTCCTTTGTATTTACCGCTTACGGTTTCGTCCTTTGCTTCAGCAATAAGTCTTGCAAAGATAGCCGCTGCTTCAGCTCTTGACATATTGCTATCCGGCTTAAAAGTACCGTCATCATAGCCCACAATATACGCCTTATGCTCAGTTGCAGGGAGTGTCAGCATACCGCTTTTATCGGTTGCGCCTGTTGCTGTGCCGTTCTTGCGGTCTTTGAGTGTAACCGTTGTATCAGCCTTTGCAGCACCTTTACTGTCGGTCACGGTTACAGTGTAGTAATTCTCACTGTCAATTACTTTGCCTGTAGGAAGTGTAACGGTTACATTACCCTTGCTGTCAACGGATTTTGTTACAGATGCTTTTCGTATATTTCCGCTTCAAATTCTCCGGAGTATCAAGCGCCGTTATGACGCCGTTTTGTATCACCGCCATATGCGTACATATTTCCGCCTCCTCCATATAGTGCGTTGTCAGAAAAATGGTGATTCCATTTTGCGCCTGAAGGTGACGGATATACTGCCACACTGTCTCCCGACTTCGGGGATCAAGTCCGGTCGTAGGTTCGTCAAGAAACAGAACTTTGGGATAGTGGAGCATCCCGCGAGCGATCTCTACCCTGCGCTTCATTCCTCCGGAAAGCCTCGCAACCATTGTCTTGCGTTCTTCCTTCAAATCCACTAATTCGAGGACAAAATCAATTCGCTTTTTTGCTTCCCGTATCGGAACGCTATAAAAATCACAGTGCAGCTTCAGAGTTTCTTCTACGGTCAGCTTTCCGTCCAATGTCATGTCCTGAAAAACGACACCAATATCATTTCTGACAAGGTCACGTTCAGTCTCCGCGTCGTGTCCGCAAATAGTTATTTCACCGCTGCTTTTGGGTTGAATGGTGCACAGCGTATTGATGGTAGTGCTTTTTCCCGCCCCATTCGGACCTACAAAACCAAATATCTCGCCTGCGTATACGTCAAATGAAATATTCTTCACCGCTTCCAACATTCCGTAGCTTTTGGAAAAATTTTTCACATGAATAATAGGTTCTTTTGCGTTCATCATATTCCTCCTTTTTTACTAATAATATTCCTAATTCTATTAGTAATATGGCTATAAAAACATACTCCCACCGTATGCTTTATCTCCATATTGTTCCCAACTCAGTCAGTTTTTCCTGTATGCGCACATACGCCTCCGCGTCATCTTTGCCGAGAGCCTCCAGCATCTTTGCCGTGGTCTGTATGACTTTCTCACGCCGTTCCTCAATCTGAATGATCCCTGTTTCCGTCAGCCGGACAAGAACCTGCCGGCTATCTTCCAAATCAGGTGTTCTCGTAATCAGTCCCTGCTTTTCAAGAGATTTCAGTATTGCCGCGATCCGTGCGGTGGTGAGCATCAGCGCTTTACTCATATCTTTTGGATATGCTTCGTTTTCGTTGGCGGACAAATAATTTAGTGCAAGAATTTCTCCGCGACCCAGTTCAGAGATCGTTTTTTCCATTTTAATCTGCGGTATGCGCGCGCGAATATTGACTAACCTGACAGCCAGATCATAATATCCCATATCTTTCCTCCTATTCACTAATACTATTGCTAATTCTATTAGGTATCATAACACGAAATTCCGCTCTTGTCAACTTCTTTTTTGAAATTTTTTAAAAAATATATCAACAAGAGATGAAGCATAACTGCCTCATCTCCTGTCAGCGTTCTATGTCTTGAGATTTTTTTGCCGTCCCTTATACGGGTGTCAAAGATAGGCTCAAACGCGGCGATCCTCCCGAGCATCACAATCTGTTGCCGCAGCGGGCGCGGTTGTCACGAGAGGTGCAGAGCCTTACACAGTTGTGGGAGGCGTACCTGCGAGGTTTATAAACCGGGCGGAAACGGGCTAAGCTGCTGATAGATGCGGCGCAGTTATCATTATTTATAACATAAAAACGGAAGGTCGGAATGTAATTACACCGCCTTCCGTTTTTCAAACCTTAAAATTCGCATAAAACCTATATCTAACCCGCTCTAAACCGTGACATTTTGCTTTGCCTGCCTATGTTCCGTTTACAATAAATTTTTATGAGCGCATTTATGCACATAACAAATAATGTTTAGGCGCCTTGTATAGATCGGCTGCAATATTTTCTACATTTTCGTCGCTGGGCGCGGCTGCTCGTTCGTAGTATAATATTCTTAAAGAAATTTTTACGGAGGACTACGCCATGAATTTTATCGAGGAATTATACTACAGCAACATACGCCCACAGACCATTGCAATGACCGCGCGACGGAAACAAGCGTCGGATATAGTTTCAAAAATATCCGAGCAACTAAAGGTAACTCTTGCTGAACCCGAACGCACTTTGTTTGAACGCCTGCTTGAAGCCGAAGATGAAATTGCCGAAGAAACAGGTCTATCAGATTTCAAGCTCGGATTTAGTTTGGGTGTGCAGATGATGGTTGACAGTTTTATACTTTGAACGCAAAAACGGAAGGTCGGAATATGATTACACCGCCTTCCGCTTTTTGTATTCTAAACTTCGCATAAAGCCTACACTTAAACAGTCCTAAGCTGTGACATTTCCCGCTGTTTCCGTTTGCGTTGAGTTGCCTACAACTGAGTAATACGTTTTCGACAATCGTCGCAATATTTCGCTCTGTTAGAGTTTGCGATAAAATATCTGCCGCAAACAGAACACTTTTTGCGATTTTTCGATATGCACAGTTCGCCATACAATTCCTTATCATTCGGTAGAACATAATCCCTAAACCATTTGCACAGAAGCGAATATGAAATACTTTGCGGGCAAGTACAAGGATAACCGCTGTCAAGTAAAATACAGTTACTGTCATAATAGTTGCAGCAGTATTGCTTTATGACTGCGTTCACACTTCGGTATGTATCTGGCGTCAGACGCTTATACCTTTTCATTATGAGTAATGTCCCGTGGCTTCGAGCCCTACTTTTAAATTACTCAAATCATCTGAAACGGATTTAATCTTTTCAAAAAGGATATTAAAGCCTTCCATGCTGTTTTGAAACGTGAATGTTTTGCAGAGAACTTCGCCCTCTGAGTTACAGATAAAGCAATCGTGCTTATCCTTTGCTACATCAATGCCAACCAAAATCATACTAAAAACTCCTTTGTAAAATATTTGATACTGTAAGACCCACAGGGGCTCATTGCTCTTGTAACCTCGTTCCAAATAAACCGTCGAGCGGTATCTAACTGATTAACAAACTGCAAAGAGTCTGTGGCCGGAGCCTTTCTTAAACCGTCAAGCGGTAGGAGGTGAAAACCAATCCACAGCATCTTATACAGTATACCATAGTTCTTGGAGAGGAACTCTAAAAACTACTACTTTATTATACGAGGAAATGAAAATTATGAAAAAATTACGATTGACAAAAAAACAGACAAATAAGAAAGACGAATTAAAACTGTATTTATCAATCAAAGAAAGTGCGGAATACACGGGACTTTCAATCTTTGCTATTCGTAAATTAGTAAATGAAGAAGCAATACCTTTTTTTATGGGTGGGAGCGAAAATAATGATAGATAGAATAGCATTAGAAAAGTACCTAAAAGACCTAAGCAGTAAACACCTTGACATATACGGTAATTAAAAACCTCGCTTAATTGAAAGGGTTACGTACTTGGTTCGACTAAAAAGAGGTATTGTATTTAAGGTACTAACTATAGGTGATTCATAAAAGTGCGGAAGTATTTATTATGTCTCCACTTTAAGAGTTATATCTTTATACACATTTCCCCCTTCTTTTTGGCGTAACTGTGTACATGAGAACGGATAGAGCTTGCACGGTAGAGTAGAGGTTTGTGTTCCTCAATCTTCAATAAATTAAAAAGGTCGGGTCGTATTTTTCACATACTCTAAAATGTCACCGGGCTGACAGTTAAGCACTTCACATAAAGAGGCAATAGCGTCAGTGGTTATAGTGCCATCCGTTCTGATACGTTGAAGTGTACTTTCGGAAATGATTTTCTCTTTGCGTATTTTATATGTGGTGAGTCCTTGTTCCGCCATTTTTTTACGCAGCTTTTTATACGAAATATTTCCCATTAAAAACACCTACCTTAACTTAGTACAGTATACCACAAATATACATTTTATACAATGTACAATATATACATTATTTGGAGTGTATATTTGGTGAAAATGTCGCTTGATATATACACCTAATAGAGTGTATAATAATATACAGAGTGATACAATACGATACGCAGTAATATGATACCCCATACCACGTACAGACAAGAAGAAAGTCATTTAAGGGTGGGGTCAGGAGCAAAGAACATGGCAACGATAATACCACGGAAAAATAAACAAGGTGACATCATCTCTTATCAAATACATGTATTCAGAGGACGTTCTTCTGATGGACACAAGCTCAAACCATATATAAAAACATGGAAAGTTCCACAAGGTTTGAGCGAAAAGAAAATACAAAAAGAATTAAATAAATTTGTTGTTCAGTTTGAAATAGAATGCGGAAAAGGCAATGTATCAATAGACAATCCGACATTTGAACAATACGCAAGGTATGTTATCGAATTAAAGGAACGGAACGGAGCGAAACACCGCACTATATACAGATATAAAAGCTTGCTTGAACGTGTTATTGACGTAAACTGCAACGGCATAGGACATTTAAAGCTTCAAGACATAAGAGCAGAACACTTAAACAGGTTGTACATTACATTGAGTAAAGACGGACAAAATCAAATAACAGGAAAAGGCTTATCTGAAAAGACGATTCTTGAACATCACCGTTTCATTTCCACTGTATTATCGCAAGCGGTAAAGGAACAAATTATCCCGTACAACACCGCCCAAAGAGCAACACCGCCGAAATTGCCGAAGCACGAAGCGGAATGTTTCGAGATTGACGAAGTGCAGAAGATTATACAGGCAGTACAAACAAAATCGTTGAAGTGGCAGGCACTTATATATCTGTTCATCGCTACCGGGGCAAGACGGGGAGAGATATTAGGATTACAGTGGGAATCAGTAGACTTTGAAAATAATAGTCTGTACTTATGTAATAACTTGCTCTATTCACCCGAAAAAGGCATTTACAGCACGACATTAAAAACAGGAGAGAATAGACATGTTTCTATTCCGCAAGACGTTACAAACGTTTTAAAGCTCTTGCAACAGCAACAGTCAAGGGTTAAACGCGCAATAAATAAGGAATGGAAAGATACAGGTTACGTGTTTACGCAGAAAGACGGTAAACCGATGCACCCCGACAGTATGACATCTTTTTTCAGACGGCTTGAAAAAGAATTTAATTTACCGCATATAAATCCCCACAAATTCCGTCATACACAAGCGAGTGTACTTATAAACAAGGGAGTTGATATTGTATCAGTATCAAAACGGTTAGGACATTCGAAAACCTCAACCACAAGTGACATATATGCACATTTACTTAAAAATTCCGATGAAAAGGTAAGTAATGTAATTGATGATACATTTTCATTTTAAACACCATATGACGGTTATTCAGCCGCCGCCATGGTGTTTATATTTTATCTATATTATCAACAAGGATTTTTACTATATTGTAAAAGCGGTCTACACGCTCTTTGGGGTATTCTCCTACTGCAACGGTTATTTTCTCAAACGTCATATCCTTATCCGTAACAATATCCATCAAAAGATAATCAGTGCTTACTTCTAAAATAAGCGATATTTTTACAAGCATTTCAAGAGAGAGCGCACGAGTTCCGCGCTCTACATGACCTATATGAGCGGTTGATAATCCGCACAATTCGGCAAGCTGTTCCTGAGTTAGGTATTTTGCCTTACGAGCTTTTTTTATTCGCCGCCCCATAGCGGAGTAATCAAAATCCATAAAAACACCTCTTAGCATTATTATAGACTGTTAGGCAAGAAAATACATAAACTAATAGACATAATCTTGACTAAAAGGGCTTATTATGTTATAATAATTTTATATTAATATAAAGGGGGTTCTAAAAATGGGATTAATAACATGTCCTGAATGTCAAAACACAGTAAGCGATAAAGCGGAGGTATGTCCTAAGTGCGGTTATCCGATAGCAAAGCATTTACAGTCGGAAGCGGCTCAACCCGCCGCGCCGCAGAATAATACCGTGCAAATCAGCGGTTCAAACGAAAAAACGGCGGCAAATTTCGATATTAAGAAATTACCGCTGAAAAAGATAGGTATTGTATGCGGAGCGGTCTTATTGGCGTGTATAGCCGCCGCTACGGCGTACTATTTCATTAACAGGGAAAACATAAACGTTTCACGCGCGGAGGCATTGTCATATGTCTTTTATCTCTAAAGTCTTACCGAGCGAATAAAGGATTTTCATGACGGTATTAAGGCGCGGGTCGGTCGCTCCCGTTTCAAGACGTGCAATCACGGGTTGTTTTACGCCGCTCATTTCCTCAAGCTGTTTCTGCGTTATGCCGCGCTCCTGCCGTGCCTTGATTAACTCTCCTATAATTGCTACACGTAAATTGCTTTCCGCAATTTCTTCGGGCGTAAAAAATTCCTTTCTGAAATCCTCCCAATCAGTTCCAGCGGGAGAAATATATTCTTTATCTTTACTCATTTTCTTTGCTCCTTTCAATGTAATCCTCCATAAGTCGTTTCGCTTTTTCAATTTCGCGTTTGGGTGTTTTTTGCGTTTTCTTAATAAAATGGCTCAGCAGTACGAAGCTGTTTCCGTCAAAACCGAAAAATAAAATTCGGTTGCGGAGCGGACGCAGTTCCCATATATCACCGTCAAGGTGTTCGGTAAACGGTTTTCCGAGCCGTGTTCCGTATTCACTCAATGCCTGTATATAGTCGTTCATTTTATCAAGATTGATTTTGCTGTTTTTGTCCGTTTTGGTTCTTAATTCTTCCAAATACTCTCTCACAGGCTCATTGCCTCTTTTATCGCGGTAAAATTTTATAGAGTACACTTTATATTATGCCCCCTCTCAAATATATTATAACTTATAAGGCATAAAAAGTCAATATCATTTAAAGAAGATTATCAACAAATATAGACAGATTTTCAAATAACAGCATGTGATAAGCGAATATAATATGATATGATATGATACAGTACGATACGAATTTCCATACAACTATATATAGTCGATTTAACCACCGTTCGCGGCGGTATATTAAAATAAGCTTGCGCTGGACAAAAGCTGGACAGATATTTAAAATAAGTTACTAAACATATGAATAAGTTATGAAACGATACATAAGACAAAAAGATTAAAATGTAGTATTTAAGCCATTTTTGATATAATGATACAACACAAAACAAAGCGATAAGATACACTGTAAAAAGTGCATACGTCAACTCATAACCCGAAGGTCGTTGGTTCAAATCCTTCCCCCCGCAACCTACCGAGTGTTCTTACAGAACCTAAAGCTGTAAGAACACTCGTTTTTCTTTTGTTTACACAACAGTACCCGCGAAGTTTATGTCCACGCCCTGCCGCGTGTTTACCGTCACCGCATTATCCGGTATCAAATCAAAGTCCGGTATCTCTATTGAACCGATACAGTTGTAATATATTTTCAGCCGCTGTACCTTCTTTCCGTCGATTATTTCAGCCTGATAAACCTGTATTTTCTCTATGAGCTCATTAAGCATTCTCGGCGTTAGCTTTCTTGCCCGCGTGTATTTGCGGACAATTGCCATAAATTCGTCAGTGGAAACACTTTTGTTTTTATCGCTGTCCAGTTCCGCTTGAAGCTCGGTAATTTGTTTATTCAGCTCTTTTTGCTCTGCGTCATATTTTACTGACAGCTTGCCGAAACGCTCATCCGAAAGGCGTCCCATTGCGTTATCCTCGTAGATTTTCTCGAAAAGCACATCAAGCTCCTTATCTCTGGCAAGCAGCGTTTTTAACTCTTTTTGCTTAACCTGTCGTTCATGCTCCGCATCTTTCGTGGATTGACCGATAACAAGTTTCAGAAACTCACTCTCATATTTTGTCGCTAACTTCGTGAGCCGCCTGATCTCGCCGAGTACAACCTTTTCAAGAAAATCGAGCCGTATGTAATGCGTCGAGGAGCAAATCTTCCTGCCGCCTTTGTTGTAGCCGGAGCAGTTGAAATATTCAATACTTGGATTTTTTTGGTTGAAGTGATACCACAAATTGCTGCCGCAGTCCGCGCATACGAGCAAGCCCGAAAACATATTCTTTTCACCGTCGGATTTCTTTCGTTTGCGGGCCTTACCCCGCTTTGCCTGTATCTTTTCCCATACGGCACGCTCAATAATTGGCTCGTGGACGTCCTTGAAAACAACCCAATTTTCCCTGTCGTTATCAATTCGTTTCTTATTCTTATATGATTTTGAATATGTCTTGAAATTGAGTATGTCGCCGCAATACTCCTGCAAGCTGAGAATATGGACTATGGTCGAGCAATTCCACTGATACGGATTATCAGGATTTTTACGCCCCGGTCTGTTAATGCCTTTGCCCGCCCAATAATTGGTAGGCGTTAATATTTTATCGCGCTCCAAAGCCGAAGCAATTTCCTCCGTACCAAACCCGTCAATAGTCATTTGAAATATCCTTCGCACCACCGAAGCGGCTTCTTCGTCTATTATCCATCGTTTAGGGTTATCGGGATTTTTCATATACCCGTATGGCGGCTGTCCCATCGGCTCGCCGGAATTGCCCTTGATTTTATTGCTTATCCGCCGCTTCTTAGAAATATCGCGGGCATACCACTCATTGAACAGATTCTTTATCGGCGCAAGCTCATTCTCGCCCTCCTGCGTGTCAATGTTGTCCGAAACGGCAACGAAACGAATATCATAGTCGGGGAAAAATTCCTCGGTCAGTCTGCCGACCTCGATATAGTTTCGCCCTAATCGCGATAAGTCCTTGACGAATACAGCGGAAATTTTGTTGCTCTTAATATCGCTTATCATCTGCTTGTAGCCGGGACGATCCATCATAACGCCTGAAATTCCGTCATCGCAGTACGTCAAAAGGTTGGTATAGCCCTTCTCTTTAGCGATTTTTGCAAGCAGTTTTTTCTGATTTACGATACTGTAGCTGTCGCCTTCCAAGTTATCATCGCGGCTCAGCCTGACATACAGAGCCGCTGTTAATTCCTTTTTCGTATTTGACTGTCTCATAAATAACTCCTTTCCTTGACAGTCAACAAACAGTTTTGTAATATTATCATATCACAATATTTTCCGTTTGTCAGCCTGTTTTGAAAATTTAATTATTCGCAGTCATAAGCCGCAGCAAGACCGAGCCGAGCGTTTCAGCGGATCGCTCCTTGAAAACCGGCTGAACGATAAATGTAATTTTGTCGATTTCGTATTTTGTTGTTTCGGCAAAGGTAGTAATTTTATTTTTTGTCATGTATATACTTGTCCTCCTTTGAAAAATCTTACTACCCCCATAATAATTCATCAAACCAGCGTTGCCGCGCCGTCACGGGAATTTCACCCCTGCATGCTTCACATCCAGCCGCCCAATTCAGTGACGAGTTCAAGGCGGGAGTATCATTATACTTTCCGAGCAGTCGTGGCCGTATCGGCGGCAAATCCGGTATTTCATTGAAGGCTTGATCGCTCAGCCGTACAGCGTCGTGGCGCGCCGTCAAAAGCGGCTCTTGTTCGGAAAGAACGTATTTGATGAATGGAATATTCAATTGTCAATCAATTGCGGTATTAGAGCATATATGCGCGCATACTGAATAATATCGCTATTGGTCTTTGGATTTTTGTCCCCTAATTTGTGAACGTTTGAAAGTGCAAAATAACAACCATTTTCAGAAAAATTATTTATACTTTTTCCGTTGTTAATAGATATCCTCCCTTTATTAGCAATGGTTAAAAAAGTTGGCATTTTCCCCTTCTATTATAGGTAACAAATAAAAATTGAAAAATAATGACTTTTTTAAAAATTTTTTTAGATTTTTTTACCTATATAGAGAAATCGGCTTATTTTTGTAGTGAAGCAAGCACAGCAAGCGTAGCCACACTTACAAAATTTGCTTATGCCTGCTATTTTTAGAGAATAGCAAGCACAGCAAGTGCGTACACGCTTACAAAAATTTGATTTATTTTGGGAAACCCAAACCCTTTTTGCCCCTTCACTTCATAAACGATAAAAATATGCAAATAACAACCGATTTGTCTAAAGTTTTTTTGAAAAATAAATTTTTTGTGCAAAATCAACAAGGCGGCATTGCCGTAGCTTTGCCGCCTTGTGTAATTATATGAATGTGACCTGATTTAATTTTATTCAGACAGCGGTTTCATGCCATTCAAGCTGTCCCATACGAATATTTTATAGCTGCTCCATTCCGTATCAAATTTGAAAACAGTTCTCCACGATTCCTCTTTGGCTAATCCGACTGACATCACAATTTTAAAAAGCGATACCGTGTCTATACCGTGCTGTCCGCTTTTAGATTTTTTGAAATATAATATCTTTGCCAAGAGGTATTTTGTTTTTTAGATTTTATTCGTTAAATCGTTCCTGCAATCTTTTCAAAAACAATTCTGCCGCCTGTGAAAACATCTGATATTTTTTCCATACAATGTCAAGATGTACGGACATTTCGGATTTCAGAGGTCTGAAGCAAAGCGTCTTTTTTTCGTTTGTCCGTATGATTTTATCAAGGCATAAAACATAACCTAACCCCTCGTCTGCCATAAGCGAAGCGTTATAAAGCAGATTATAGGTTGCGACAATATTTAATTTTTCAAAATCCTGTTTTATCCATTTAGGTATATCTCGGCTTAATAGCGTTTGTCGGGAAACTAT
>CANRJY010000047.1 GCA_947631085.1 uncultured Clostridia bacterium
AATTTATTATATTTCTTTGTCAGACATAAAGGACAAACGCTTTCAAAGGAACAAATTTATTCAGGCGTATGGAATAACGAATATATTTATGATGATAGAAATATAATTACTCATATTCAGCGCCTTCGTCAAAAAATAGAGCGAAATCCCGAACGGCCGGTATATATTCATACTATACGCGGATTTGGGTATCAATTCGATTATCAACCGGAATAAAGTTAATTACAGCCTATATTGTATATTTTTTTGGGAGTAGCAAGCACAGCAAGTGCGTACACACTTACGGGAAATTCATTCCCATGTGCTTGCTGTTTTATGGAACAGCAAGCACAGCAAGTGTAGCCACACTTGCGAGAAATAAATTTCCTATGCTTGCCATTTTGATATAATAGCAAGCATAGCCGATGTAGCCGCACTCGGCATTTTTTTGCTCTCATACACTGTATGGAGCACAAAAATTATTGAGAACGAAATCCCAAACCCAGCGTAAAACCGTCTTTAGGCGCATTATACAGACCGTCGAGATAATTTTCTGTAATTCTGCCGCTGAGTGCAAGGTTTACTTCGTGATACAATCTTGTTGAAAGAATTTTTTACAGAAGGTTTTATCATGAACTTTATAGAAGAATTGTACTATGGAAATATTCAACCAAGTATGCAGGAACACACATTAACAGAAGGGTAAAGCAAACAACAGCGATTATTTCATGAATAACAAAGCAACTGTGGGAAATGCTTTCTGAGTCGGAACTTACTTTATTAGAATAGTTAATCGAAGATAACAATGACATTATTGGGGAAACGGAGAGCAGTTGAAAGTTAAAGCGGCTTTGCGTTAGGAGTTCGTGTGATAGTTATGTATATAGTGTATAACTAAATTTATTTCCAGAGTTGATTTTTGAAAAAAATATGGTATAATAAATTGAAAATCCCCCAAACGTCAGCATTTATGCGGTTTGGGGGATTTTTTGTTACTAACGTGTAACTAATTCAGTTTTTCAATAGCTTCTTCCAGTTCTTCAATCGTTTTATGTGTGTAGATGCGTTCACCCACTTCTTTTGACTTATGCCCCATCATCAAATCAATACATCTTTTGTTTGCACCTGCTGAATCCAGTCTTGACCTGAATGTATGCCGACATTCATGGGGCGTGTGCTTCATACCACACTGTTTCATAATTTTATCCCATATTTCATAATATTTACTTGGTGTAACCTTTTTACCGTTCAATTCAAAAAGATACACATTATTTGAGTTAATTTTATTTTGAACTATACTGAATATTTTGGAATGAATTGGTACAATCCTATTTTTGCCGTTCCTTGTTTTTATTCCACCAACAAAGGTGCGGTTATCCAGGTTAATATCTTCAATTTTCATATTCAGCAATTCACTTAATCTGAAACCGGAATACAAGAAAATCAACACTGAATCAACCCATTCTATTGACTTCATATCCCACAGTCTGTTAATTTCATCTTCAGTAAACGGCTTCTTTGTTGTTTCAGGTATTGGTTCAGCGGTTGTTAATACTGAATACTGCTTATCAATAATATCAAGTTCCAAAGCATACCTATCAAGATGACCGAATAAGTTCTTAATTGCCCCTTGTGTTGAATATGACTTTCCGCATCCGTCAATACAGTCTTGCATCTGAAAAGATTTGATTTCCCGATATTTCATTGAATGTAACGGCTTACAATGGTTATAAGCTGAACTTAATGAATGTTGCAGCGAAATTGACATCTTGGGGTATTTCTTTTCTTTAAACTTTGCAAACAGTTCTTGCATGGTAATTTTGGCTGCATCAATATCATAAGGATTTTTGTTATATTCGGCAAGAATGATGTTTCCTTCTTCTCTTGTCTTACAATAAGCGATTACATCATAGATTGGATATGCTTTTTCATTATATCCAACAGTCTTACGCACGACAAAAGGATTTCTTCTGTTCCCCGATAGTTTAACAACACTTCCATATCCATTTGGATTTTTCATTATGTAAGTTCCTTTCTAATGTATTTTTTATAATATTTTATCCATGCTTTTTGATGTGACATAAAATCATCAAGTGAACCTTCAACAGTCTTGTAGTCATAAAGGTTTATGAAATAAGACATCCAGTGTTTTCTACCTTGTAATTTTATTGAACCTATGGGATAACCCATAATATCAACAGATAAAGAACCGTCACTTTTGCGAATTAAAGTAGGACTATACCAAATATCTTCTTGTATCAACAAAGAAGATAGATTATTAAAAAATTGAATTTCTGAATCATTCACGTCATACTTTTTTGAAGGATTGTTAGTATTATATTTGATTTTATACATGGTTAAGCCTCACAATTCCATATTTCTACTGGTTCAACATAAGTTCAAGATTGCGGTTCAAGATGAAAACCGCATAAATACTGAAAAGTTCAAGATGTTACACTTAATATGACTTTCTTATATGATTTTTATGTTTTTTACTTAACGTATTTTATAAAAATAAATATAATAGCGAAAGCATTTTATCTTGAACTACTTGGACTACTTGAACCGATTACTGTTTTGTGTACTGGTCAATCATCAATAAATCATTGATGTTGTCAAGAATTTTGTTTTGCCCTTGTTCGTTAAGCTGATTAAATAAGCGTAACAGTGTAACCGCAGAATCACCCCATTTACCTTGAATCTGTTCTATAAGATGAACAGTATCGGCAACCTGCTTGGCGTTGGCATCCCATTTTTCAATATCTTCTGCTGTTGCAGGGGAAGATTCAACAGAACTATCCCACCCCACTAAATATTCAGGCGTAACTGAAAAGATTTCAGCAATTTTTTGAATTGTCTTATAAGGGATGTTTATTATATCCCCATGTTCATACTTTCTGATGGCTGATTGCTGCACACCGAGCTTTTTCCCCAGTTCCGTTTGCGTCATGTTCGCTTGTTTTCTTAATTGCTTGATTTTATCCCCCGTTGTCATGTTTTATCACCCTTTCATGTTTTGATGTACTTATTTTATTATGTAAAAACACTGTTGTCAAGAAAAAGTCTTAAAAATAATAAAATTTTTTCAAAAAAAGTCTTGACAAGAATAAAATGGTGTGTTATACTATGTACAGAAAGTCTTAATAAGACTAAATCACCCAAACAATGAAAGGACTGATTATTATGAAAAAACTGAAAAAGTATTATGTTTACATAAACGGCTATTTTAATTTGATCTTAAAATTGTAAAACAAGGAGGAAAAATCATGTCGGATTATTTTGGAAAAGAAATTCCGAAGCTCGGCTTCGGACTTATGAGATTGCCCAAGAAGGGACTCGGAACGGATATTGAGCAGGTCAAGAAAATGGTCGATCTGTTTATGGAAGCGGGATTTACATATTTCGATACCGCTTTTGTATATGGCAGTTCGGAAAAGGATATTAAAAAGGCGCTTGTAGACCGCTATCCGCGCGATTCATACACGCTTGCCACAAAGCTCAACGCGTTTATGATGGCTCCCAACGAGAAAGCGGCAAAGCAGCAGTTTTACAAGAGCCTTGAACGCACCGGCGCGGGATATTTCGATTACTATTTGATGCACGCGTTTATGGAAAATAACTACACGAAGTATGATAAATATCATATATGGGATTTTGTAAAAGAGAGGAAATCAGAGGGACTTATCAAGTATTTCGGATTTTCGTATCACGCGGGACCGCAGCTGTTAGACAGACTGCTTACCGAGCACCCCGAAGTTGATTTTATTCAATTACAAATCAACTATGCCGATTGGAACAATTCGAGTGTCGCTTCACGCGCAAACTACGAGGTGGCGCGGAAACACGGAAAGTCGATAGTAATAATGGAACCGGTAAAGGGCGGAAAATTGGCAAATCCGCCGGAGGAAGTGAAGCGGCTGTTTAGGGAATATGCTCCCGATATGTCGCCCGCGTCGTGGGCTATTCGGTTTGCGGCGTCGCTTGACGGCATTATTACAGTGCTTTCGGGAATGTCAAGCGTTGAACAGATGGAGGATAATCTGTCGTATATGAGAAATTTCAAGCCCCTTAACGACGACGAGCAGGCGATCATACGCCGCGCTCAGCGTATTCTTGGACATTCGACGGAAATCCCGTGTACGGCTTGCCATTATTGCACCGATGGTTGTCCGAAGCAGATACCCATTCCCGATATTTTCACAGCCGCGAATAAACAACTCGGAAACGGACAGATGGCAGAGGCAAGGGAAAGCTATATGAAAATCGAGGCGGGACACCGCGCGCCCGACTGTATAGGGTGCGGACAATGCGAAAGAGCTTGTCCGCAGCATCTGAAAATTGTGGACTATCTGAAGCAATGCGCGGATATGTTGGAGGAATAACATTTTAAGGAAATAGTAAATGAATATACAGACAAAGCGAAAAATAAAAACGACAATAGATATAGTAATGGTGATTTTATTGCCGTTACTTATGTCATATTCCCTGATAGGAGAAACGGCTCACGAGATGTTGGGGATTATTATGACCGCGGCATTTATATCCCATCATGTACTGAATTATTCGTGGCAAAAAAATCTTTTTAAGGGAAAGTACACAAAATCTCGTATCATATATACTGTTACGGATTTTGCCATTCTGATTATTATGTTGGCGCTTCCGATAAGCGGTATTGCAATGTCAAAGCATATATTGGTTTCCGCGCATTTCGGAATAAGCGCTGCGGCGGCGAGACGTATTCATATTCTTGCCGCTTATTGGGGCTTCGTGCTTATGTCGTTTCACGCGGGATTGCATATAAGGAATTTGCTTGCCGATAGAGCATCAAGAGCGGCGCAAATCATTTTTACAGTAATCTGCGCTTATGGATTGTTTGCGTTTATCAAACGTGATGTCGCGGGCTATCTCTTAATGCGGAATGAGTTTGCGTTTTTCGATTTTAACGAGCCGGCTGTATATTTTATATTGGATTACGCTGCAATAATGTGTCTGTTTGCAGGCATTGGCTGCTGCATAACTAAATTTCTGAAACGGAAAAGAGGTTAATTATAGAGATTTTCTGTTGATTACAGAGATAAAAAAATTGAGAGGAAATAGAGTTAAAATGGGAAAGGCGGTGTTAAAATGAGAAAAAAGTCTTTGTTTGCCGGGATTGTAATATTTGTTTTGATGTTTACATATATTTTCGGATTTTCGGAAGCTGTCAATAACACGACTGTCAAAGCGGCGTCCGAAGTATCAATGATCTATGAAAATGACACGCTTACGATAAGTGGACTTGAAGCGGAGGCGGATTTAATTCATGCGTCATATGAAAACGGTAAATTATCGGGAATTTCAATATATAAGGCTCAAAACGGTGTTAGGAATATAAACGCGAAAAATGGAGACAGGTTTTTCCTGTGGGAAAGTATAGCGTCAATGTATCCCCTTTGCCATGCTGTTACAGTGAATGAGACCGAAAAGGTTAATAATATACTTATCACATATTTCTCACGCGCGGGTGAAAATTGGGAAGTAGGCTATGTAGATAAAGGAAATACTGCTGTTATCGCGGACTATATCAAAGAAAAAGTTGATGCCGATGTATTTGAAATCACGCCGGTTGACCCATATCCCGAAAGCTATAGCGAAACATTGACGAGAGTGCAGCGCGAACGCGACAATAACGAGCGTCCCGAATTTAACGGGGAAATTGAAAACTTCGACCAATACGATACGGTATTTTTAGGCTATCCGATATGGTACGGCGGTCTGCCGATGATTATGTACACATTCCTTGAAAAATACGATATGTCAGGCAAGACTGTAATTCCGTTTTCCACTCACGGCGGCAGCGGTTGGGGCAGTACGCTGTCGGAACTGAGCACGCTATGCCCCGACGCCGAATTTGCTGACGGGTTTTCAACAGCCGGAACAAACGCAAGGAGCGCGCAGGATGAGGTCAATTCATGGCTTGACGAACTGGATTTGTCCCCAAAAGAAGTCATGACTGCGGAAGATGAGGTTTTGGCTGCATTTGAAAAAATACAGCAGGCTATGATTGATAAAGATATGGAAACGCTCAATCATATGACAAAGGATGATAAAACATTCACGCATATGTCGGGGAAAACGCAGACAAAAGAAGAATTTTTCGGAGAAATTGAGGACGGAACGCTCAATTACTACGCTTATGATATAAAAACTCCTGTTGTTGTAATTGACGGAAATTTCGCTAATCTTAAGGCATCAACAACTCTTACCGCAAAAGTATATGTATGCACAAACGCGAGAGTTGTGCGGACGCTTTCGTCCATAAGCAGATTCGTAACGTCCGTGCCACTTTCCTCCACGGCGGATTTTAGCATATGCCCGAACGTGTCGTCGCCGACCTTGCCGATAAACGCGGTCTTTTTGCCGAGTTTATTGAGCATCGCAAGCACATTACACGGCGCGCCGCCGGGGTTAGCCTCAAGCACGGGATTCCCCTGCGGACTTGTTCCGCTTTCGGTAAAATCTATCAGCAGCTCACCGAGAGCCGTTACGTCAAATTTTTTCATTTTCCTCTCCTCCCGCAAGAGTATAAATTTCATAATCCCCGTCCGCGCGGACGTATTTTCCCAAATCGTACACGATATTGCTGAGCACATACTCGCCGCCGTTTATGTATGTTTCGATAAGATTTTCGTCAGCGTATATGTCAAGATGAATATCGCCGCTTATCTCCGGCGTTTCAAACACGGTTTTAATTTCGTTATGTCCGCGGAACACATTTGAGCGGTCGGCGCGGATTTTTTGACCCTCGCGCTCTATTATATACCCGCCTATATCAATGCGTTCCCCGTCCTTTATATCAAGGCTTACGCGGTACCCGGCTTTATCCGCCGCGCTTATATCGGTTATCCGCCGCGAAAATTGCTTTTCAATATCGGGATGAACGCCGAAATATATGTGACCGTTCCTCACGCTGACAACTCTCGGAATACAGAACATACCGTTCCTGCCGCGGTCGTCCGGCTCGGGCATTCTCGCCCACGCCACGAGCACGCGTCTGCCCGCCGCGTCGGTAGTGCTCTGGGGCGCGTACAAATCAAGACCGTAATCGAGCATATTATATTTATCGGGGATCTTCATTTCGCAGCGTTCCTCGTCAAAATCGACAGTCATACACACGGATAAATCGTGGTACCTGCTTTCGCTTATTCCCATAGGGGAAATCATAAGCACCTGCGCGCCGTCAGTCTCGAAGTAATCGGGACACTCCCACATCCAGCCGAGATCATCGCGTGACGCGTAATTGACGTACTCCCATTTTACCAAGTCCGCGCTCCTGTAAAACAACAGTCTGCCCTTTCCTCCGCTCGTGCTGCCGACGACCATGTACCACGCGTTTTTGCCGCGCCATACCTTCGGGTCGCGCGTGTGGGAGCGGCAGCCGATACTCGGATCTTCAACCGGCTCGACAACCGTTGATTTCCCGTTCATATTGTCAAAGCGCTCGCCGTCGCCGCTTATAAGCATCATCTGCGAGGACGCGAAGTTATCTCCCGGACAGGTGTGAATATCCTCCGGATTTTCCGTAAGATACCTAACGCCTGTGTAATATATGTACATTTTTCCGTCGTACTCCACGGCGCTGCCGGAAAAGCAGCCGTTTCTGTCTGCACTTTTTGACGGGAACAACGCTATATCCTTATGCTCCCAGCTTACGAGGTCATCGCTTACCGCGTGTCCCCAGTGCATCGTTCCCCAGCGCGGCTCGTACGGGAAATGCTGATAAAACAGGTGGTATTTCCCCTTGTAGTATATAAATCCGTTCGGATCGTTTATCCAGTTTTTCGGTGATTTCAGGTGAATTTTATCCATACGATCCCTCCGTTAAATATAACATATTTCCGTCTGTTTGTCAAAGAAATGTATCCTCATGGGATTGAATACAAATTCTATCCTGTCGCCTATTCCGCTTACCTCGTACTTCGACACTCTCGCGACAGACGACGCGCCGCCGAAGGTGAAATACAGATTATTCTCGTTGCCCATTACCTCCGCGTTCTCTACGACCGCGCTCTGCTTATCCGCTTTAAACAGGTCGATGTTCTGCGCGTCAAGCATTATATCCTCGCCGCGTATGCCCAAGATAAGCTCGCCCTGTCTGCCGCCGAGCTTCGACGTTACCGAATCGGGCAGAGTGATCTTGCTTCCGTCCTCGAACGTAACGATATTTCCGTTTACGGTTACGTCATAGAAATTCATCTGCGGCGAGCCGATAAAGCCCGCTACGAATTTGTTCGCCGGATGCTCGTATAAGTCCATTGGCTTGCCGACCTGCTGAACTACTCCGTCCTTCATGATAACGATACGGTCAGCCATGGTCATAGCCTCTACCTGGTCGTGCGTTACGTAAATCGTGGTGCTGCCTATTTGGCGGTGCAGCTTGCTTATCTCGTTTCTCATGCTTACTCTCAGCTTCGCGTCGAGATTTGAGAGCGGTTCGTCCATGAGAAACAGCTTTGTGTCCTTTACGATAGCGCGTCCAAGCGCCACTCTTTGGCGCTGACCGCCGGAAAGATTTTTTGGTTTTCTGCGGCGGTATTCCTCAAGTCCGAGGACTTTTATCGCCCAGTCCACCTTTTTCTTTATCTCGTCCGACGGCACTTTCATATTTTTCAAGCCGTAGGAGATATTCTTTTCGACCGTCATGTGCGGATAAAGAGCGTAGTTCTGAAAAAACCATCGCTATGCCGCGGTCCTTCGGCGCAACCTCGTTCATTTTCCGGCCGTCTATGTACAGCTCGCCCGCCGTGATATCCTCAAATCCGGCGATCATTCTGAGCGTCGTCGATTTGCCGCAGCCCGACGGGCCTACGAACGCGATAAATTCCTTTTCCTCTATGTTAAGGCTCACGTCCGTTACCGAGTTTTTGTCCGCGCCCGGGTATTTTTTATATATATTTTTTAATTCTATAAAGCTCATGGTCTTATTCCTTTCTTTTACGATTTATCAAGCTGCGCCGGAGCCGAGGGGATGTGTAGCCCCGGCGCGCCGAAAAAGCAAATTAACCTTCCTTTGAACCGGTAGATACAACGCCCTCCACTATCTGCTTTGAGAACAGCGAGTATATTATAATTACCGGTATCGTTACCATAGTGATAAGCGCGAGCGTCATGCCCATTGTGGTGTTCACGTTCGCTGTGATAGAGTTAAGACCTATCTGCGCCGTTAAGAGATCGCTCGAGGTAAATACGAGCGAGGGCCAGAGATAGTCGTTCCAGACGCTTAAAAACGTGAACACGCTCACCGTCGCGACGACCGTTTTCGACATCGGCAGAACCATTGTGAAAAAGTATTTTATCGCGCTACAGTGGTCGAGTTGCGCCGCCTCCCATACATCGTCGGGCAGACTTATGAACACCTGCCTGAACAGGAATATGTTAAACGGGTTTACTATCATCGGCAGTATGTAGCCTACCACAGTGTTTAAAAGTCCCATTTTCGCGATGAACAGGAAATGTATCGTTATAATCGTTTCCATAGGGACTATCATCAGCATCATTATTATAAGCAGCCATCTTTCGCGGAACGGGAAGTCTATCTTCGCGAGCGCGTAGCCCGCGAGTCCGTTCACTATCACGCTCAAAACTATCAGCGCCGCCGCGTAAAGAAGGGTGTTACCCATATATCTCAAAAACGACGTGTCCGTTATTATTGAAACGTAGTTTTCAAAGAAGCCGCCTCCGGGAGCGGGCGGGATAAACGCGCGTATTGAGTTCATATCCGCCGTTATCGCCGCGTCCGGCTTGAACGAGTTCGCTATCATCCATATTACCGGGAACAGGAAGAACAGCGAAAGAATTATCATCACTATCGCGAGCGCCCATTCAATGCGCCTTTGCTTTTTTGTAAGTATCATTTTTCTCCTCCTTATCCTCCTTGTCACGCGTCAGTATCGTCTGTATTATAGTCAGTACCACGACGAACGCGATAAACACTATCGCCATTGTTGACGCGAGTCCTATTTCCCAGTTGACCGTGCCGGTTTCATATATGTCGTACACGAGCGTGTATGTCGAGTGCGACGGTCCGCCGCCCGTCATAACCATAGGCTGTACGATCATCTTGAACGCGCCTATCGTTATTGTGATAAACACGAATACGCAAAGCGGCTTCAACTCCGGCAGCGTAATATCCTTGAACTTTTTCCACGCGCTCGCGTGATCCATCTCAGCCGCCTCGTAAAGCCCGGGGTTTATCGCCTGCAGACCGCCGAGGAATATGATCATCTGATAGCCCATTCCCTGCCACGAGCTCATAATAGCGATCGCCGGAAGCGCCTGATTCGCTCCGTGGATAAACGGCTGCGGCGCGATTCCCACTTTGCCGAGCAGCGTATTTAAAATGCCCTCGGGGCTGTAAATCTG
>CANRJY010000048.1 GCA_947631085.1 uncultured Clostridia bacterium
GAAAACAAAAGCAAATGAGGCCATGAAAGAACTGACCGTCATGTTGATGTACCTTTCAAGATTTTCAGAACGGGATCGGTTCTCTGACAGCAAAAATTATTACGCATGGAAAGGATATGATTTTGATATTCTTAACAGCTTGGATAATGACGATTTTATCCGACAGGGCAGTCATCCCTCACGCAGCAAATCGGTCTATATAACCGATAGTGGGATTGCGTTTGCTAAAAAACTTTTAGATAAATATGGTATTGACGATTGGGATGCGTGAGAATGAGAAATTTTTTTGAACGCACCAGCTCCCATTGGGTGCGGTACAGTGAATATGAATGGCGGGCAGCAGAGGACGGAATACTCTATCTCACTCCGGCAAAAAACGCAAAGCCGGAGATATATGACCCGCTGAAGGATGCGCAGCAGCTTGTGCTGGATGCCCTCAACATCGGACGGCTCTGCATGGGCAGGAAGCCGGACGGTGAAATTCAGAAAGAGGTCAGGACGTTCGCTCTGAAATATGGGCTTTTCGGGCTGATGACCGCGCTGCCCACAACGCCGAAGTTTATGGATTATGAAAATGTCTATCTTCCGAAAAACCAGTTCATCAAAGAGGAAACCATGCGGACGGAGGACTACCTGGCGCTGTTCTTCCCATTTGATAAGTTGGATGTGATCAAGCACGGCGTAGAATCCCTGTGGAATATCCGGAACGACCGGGCCATGATGGCGCTTGCCCTGACTATGAGCGATAAGCCGACAGCGGTCAATATGTGCTTCCAACGTGAGTACGCTGAGAGGTATGACTGGCTGAAACAGCAGTTTACGAACTGGATTTTTGTATTTACCTCAAGTATGCTGTACTATGAGGATTACGACAGGATCAATGAGGATACCCGCGACCTGTTACGTCAGAGCATGACAGTCTTCGACGGCAATGCGCCGACGTATCATATCGCCCTCTACGATAAGCCGACCATCGTGTGGGACTTCCATTCGTTGCTGCTGGGCATCCAGATGATGTTCAGTTTTATGCTGACAGATGATGCAAAACCTCTGCGGCTGTGTAAGCACTGCACAAAGGTTTTCGTGGCGAGCCGCCCCAGCAATCAGTTTTGCAGCCCGGAGTGCAAAAACAGGTACAATGTCTACAAGAGCCGGAAGAAGAATGATTCCGGAGAGAAGAAGGAGTGAGGTATCGGATAATGAAAATAGCTGACTATATTGGTGAGGCCACCGAGTATGATAAAAAAGAAATGTTAGAGGAACGCAGACCAAAAAGCTGGCTGAAAAGCGTGAGCGCCTTTGCAAATGGGATTGGTGGCGTCCTGATTTTTGGCGTATCTAATGATGGTGTTCTCGTCGGACTGGATGATGCGAAGGAAATATCCGAGAAAATCAGTGAAATTATTAAAATGAAAATGGACCCGGTTCCGCAGATCGCACTGGAAAATCATTCGGAGAGAGGGAGAGATTTTGTCCTTGTAAGAGTCCCCGCAGGTCAAGAAACTCCCTATTATTATACAGGCGACGGAAACAGGATTGCCTATGTTCGTATCGGTAATGAGAGTGTTCCGGCAGACGCCACAGCCTTAAAACGTCTCGTCCTTCGTGGCATGAATATGTCATACGACAGCATCTTGTCTCCATATATGCTGAAAGACTTCTCTTTCTCAAAGTTGCGATCTGTTTACCGCCTGAGAAGCGGTACGGAGTTGACCGATTCCGACTTCATTTCTTTTGAACTGGCGGATGAAAACGGGATGCTGACAAATGCCGGCGTACTGCTGGCCGACGAATCTCCGATGCGTCATTCGCGCCTGTTTTGTACACGCTGGTATGGATTGGATAAAGCATCGGGAATCATGGAGGCGCTGGACGATAAAGAATACAGCGGTTCTCTCATTTCGCTTTTACAGAACGGGACGGAATTTATAAAAAACAACTCGAAGAAGCGTTGGAAAAAGACAGGCACAGGCAGAATTGAAATGCCGGAATATCCTGAACAGGCAGTACAGGAAGCGCTCGTCAATGCGATAATACATCGTGACTATATGGAACTTGGCAGCGAAGTACACATTGACATTTTCGATGACCGTATGGAAATATACTCTCCCGGCGGTATGCTTGACGGTTCCATTGTGCAGAATCTTGACACTGATCATGTGGCATCCAAGCGCCGCAATCCTGTTATTGCGGATATTTTCAGCCGTATGCACTTTATGGAGCGCAGAGGAAGTGGTTTCAGAAAGATCAAAGCCGATTATCGTCGCGCCGAGAACTATCGCAGCGATATAGAGCCGCTATTCAGATCGACGCCGACATCTTTTTTTGTCACGCTCTATAACTTGAATTACAATGTGCCGATTGAAAAAGTGTTAATTGACCCGAAAAAGGTGTTAATTGATGATGAAAAGGTGTTGTTTGCCCACGACAATCTTTTAATTCAAGAAGCGATTGACGGGCAGGATTTTTCAAAAACAACAAAAGAGAAAGTAAAACTTCTTTTTGCGCAGATGGGATTTAATGGTATTTTTGGGCGTAAAGATATTATGAACATTACAGGTATATCTATAACCGCAGCTGGAAACCTCATTATCAAGCTGAAAAATGCAGGTTTGATCGAGGCCGTCAGTGGGCATGGTAAAGGAAAATACAAATTCAGAAAAGGAAATAGATAAAGCGAATGCCCGCTATCAGCGATAAGCCGATAACGGGCATCTCTTTAAGTATATACAAGTTCAGTCAAGATTATTTCCTCCGCACGATTATGGATGCTGTTCATCCGTCGCACCCACTCCATCTGGTCGGAGGCTTTAAGTGCTTCAGTCACGCCCTCCCGCCTTGCCATAGCGGGGATGATGTGGGCCAACCGCTCATTGCAGGACCGATCGATTCCCGACAAATGCCCCCATAAGGTTCCGTTCAGTACAAGGCTGGTATAAAGTGTCCTGTGATGTCCTTTCAGATAATTTAGGCGCATACGTCCATACTTTCCGATGGGACGGCTGCCTGTGTCCGGCGGTATGAGGTTTGGGAGAAGATAGTCCCCCTCGGCCCGGTATGTACCGCCCATTTGTTCAAATAACGATTTCATTGAAGGCTCCTTTCCGTGTGGTGATTGTGATTGCAGTTTGAGGTCTGCGCCTATCTGCTCCTTTCCTCATAACTGCTTTTTCAAATCGTCACAAATGAGCCGCAGTCATGATGTAATTTTCGAGGGAGAAACCCTCCTTTATAAATTACATCGTGATTTTGGATACTGTAGCTGTCGCCGTCCAAATTGTCATCGCGGGATAGACGTTCATATAGAAACGCCGTAGTATCGCGTGAAATTTTGCCTTTTGACTGTTTCATAATTCCTCCTTCCTGACAGCCAAAGAAGCAGTATTTACTTTCACGTTATACCACATCCGGCTGGATTTGTCATGGATACGGAAGTCTACTTAGAGAAGGTGTCTGCTCTCATAAGGTTCAAGAGCAGAGCTGCGAGGGTACAGTCGCCCTCCGTCTGGAAAACCGGTTGGACGATAAACGTCCTGCCTTCCACGGAATATGTAGAAATAGCGTCAAGCGTACTCTCGCTGGCGCTGCTCTTTTTTGCCTTTTTCTTAGGTAAAGTCATTTGGTTCAATCAAATCACCTCAGCAGAAGAAAAACAGCCGTGCCGATTGGAAACCTGTTATGGCCCAACGGCACGGCTTTCATATTGTCAGTATTCCCTGCCGTATTTGCTCCGCCCCCCGGCAGGAGGGGATATTGCAGGCCGCCTCTGGAAAAGGCTGTCATAACTCCGCAAACGTCGTTTTGTGGACTTAGGTCGCGTCCAACGTGCGCCGCAGGGTTCCGCCTCAAGTCTGTGGGCGGGCGTGAGCAAGTATCTTTAGCCCCCGCACAGTTATGGCGGCCCGGTGTTCCATGCCGGGTTTAAGGATGCGTAGATCGCTGGATCGTCTGTCTCATACCACCTCCCCCTGTCAGACCATCGTCTCGGCGGCGCTCCTTATTCGCTCGTATGCGGGTTATGTGCCTGCAATATCACCTATTCAGTTTTGAAAGTACAAGGGAGAATAAACTTCTCACCCAGCACATTCAAAACGCCTGTTTTAGCCTATGCTGCGCAAAAAAATTTGAGAAAATTTTTGGGCAATCCTTTTTCCCTGGGCGATAGACGAAGAAACTCGACGCTGCCCCACACCTTCTTTGGCGGCGATCTCGGCCTCAGTCATTCCCTCTATGTAGTACATCCATAGACGGCGGTACTGTTTCTCCGTCAGATGAGTTTTGACCTGTTCTAATCTGGCCGCACGGAGTTCACGGTCCTCCGCCTCCAGAATGGGAGCAAGCAAGGTGTCCTCTGCCGAGGGATTTGGCATATCCACAGCCTCGATAAGCTGGGAGCAGTTATCGTAATAAGGCCGTCCCGCTTTTTCTTCCGTGCGGTAGTCCTCATTGGACCATTCCTTCCAGAACAGAAATTCTTCCTCGCTGGAAAAGTCTTCACGGGTCAACCGGATATGTACGCCCGTAACGCTTTTGCACACAATAGCCTCCGGGTCGCGCTTGTTCAGCGCATAATCACTTTGCGAGTCAAACATAATGACCTCCTAAGCATTTCAATTTTTTGAAAGGAAATTGAAATGCTCAGGAGGCGCTCTGCTGTGATACCCTTTGTTAGCCCAGGTGTAATGCAGTTCATGTTCCTGGGTGCAGTGGCCCTCTATGCTGCGTTGAAATTCATGCTCTCAGCATAGAAAGGGCAAAACAATACGAGGCACACCTCTTTTCACATCAAAAAGAGCCTGCGCCCTCATTTGAAAGAGGATGCAGGCTCTGCGCTTTATGCGTCCGGCTCGTTGCATAAGACCATTTGAAGATTTATTACCGTGATTCTCGTTTCCTCTCTGCACTTAGGGCAAAAGAGGGGGAATTTTACGAGGACTGTGTCCTCGCACACCTTTGTCCGGGTCTTACCTCTGCATATCGGACACCGGACCCATAAGGATCGTTTCTGTTGTTCCATTTCTGTATTATCCATACTGCTCAGCCAAATATAATTGTGCCCTCGATTGTGTTATTGCGGCAGTTTCCTCAACTGATTTATCACCGGCGAAATACTTCGCGGCTTCTTCTTTCATGATTTGGATTAATGCAGGGTGTTCCCCGACCATTCCCGCTCCGGAACTCTGATCAAAAAAGTCCCGCAGCAATTCCGCGTTGGAAGAGCTTAAAGTCTTGTATTCGTTCATATCGCTAAACCATAGTCCTGCAGTACATGCCTTATCTATAAGGCGATTCATCCCCGCCACTGTGACAGGCCAACTGAACTCTTGTTTCGACAAATCAGCGGATAACATATATTCGATAAATTCCCATGCTCCATCCTTGTGCGCACTTGTATTAGAGATTGCAAAGGAATGCTCCATAGAATATGCTGTCCCCAGACCGGCAAACAAAGCAATGTCGTCTCCATATTGGGTTTGAAGATAAATCAATCGCCGTATGCCGGGTAATTGTTGAAAAGAGAAAATACTTGGTGTAGAGTCAAGTGCATGAACATTTTGCCCCGAATTGCAGCAAATCAGAAGGTCTTTGTATTCCTGCGTGTCGAACGGACAGGTTCCATCTTCTTCATTTAAATTGCTGAATAAGTATAAGCTACTTAACCAATACCAAAGAGATTCCTTAGACATATCCGGAGGAAAAACGGTTAGCGTACCATTCTTCACAGATGGGAGGGACAATAGTTCAGAAATGCTCATTTCTTTTTGGGGAAGTAAATTCATTTGCTCACTCATTGTAAGCATGGTGAAATCTATAGGGATTGAATATAAACCGCCATCTTCTGAAGCAGCGTCAATTACGGCTGTCAATAAGTCCTCCCGGCTGACTTGTTCACTGTTATCTAAATAGGGGAGAAGGTTTTCAAATACGGAACTTCCACGGAAACTTCCAAAGCCGCCTTCTCCTCCGGTAAAGTACAAATCAGGGGCAAACCCTTCGATTATTTTTGCTCGAACAGCCTCCGCACTCTGCTCGTCTGAAATATCAACCCGCTCAACAACAACAGAATATTTGGTATTTGTAAGATTGAAGCCTTCAATCCACTCACTTATTGCATCATCTCCCCATGGGAGCCACAAAAGAAGTTCCTCTTTTTCCGACAACTCACCATAAACAAGCTGTGTCAATTTCTTCGCATTTGAATTTGCCAGCAAGTATCCGCCCGGGCTGGAGTATAATCTTGGAAAACCTGTATGCAGCATCCCGGCAGCATGAAAGTTGAATATCTCAGAATCCTCCACATACTTTGTATTCAAAGAAACGATACGTTCCCCCAAATTCACCAAAATATTCCCCGTCTGATTGCAGCCCATTCCAACCAGTACAAGTTGATCGTCGGTATAAATTGTTTCAAAAGAAAAACGTTCTGCACTTGAGAGCTTCTTGATTCTGACTGTATCGTTGCCGCCGTCAACAGAAGAATCGAACAAACTAATTACGACAGTATCGGCAGTTACTGCCTGAGAAATGAAGCATCCTCCCTCAAGATGCATACTGTTAACAAGGTTACCCTCTTCTGAAACTTGAAGTAAATCGGTGGCTGACATAAGATAATAATAATGATTATCCCACAGTAAGGAGTCCCAGTTTGTTCCGTTACATATCTCGTCAGAGAGATTGATTTTTTCAGAAAGATTGCCCTGATCATCAAATACAAGAATACATAACGAAAAAAGTTTTGACTCATTTTGCCTTGCCGTGTCATCAGCACTTGTCCAAAATGTCGGGTAATCGCCCGCCAATACTGCTACACCGCTCTCTTTCATGCAACAAGCATGAATATAGGAGATGTCTTCCGGCAAAGCAATCTGAGTATATTCTTCATGAGAATACATACTCAGTATGGGGTTGTTTTGTAAATCCAGCCCGGAAAGATAGATCTTCTCCTCATTAGAGCACTGGTCAGTTGACAATGCCATGTTCTCAGGAAGAGAAATAAATTGAACAGAATACCCGACCTGTTTTTCTGCAGATATTTCATTTGTTTCTGTTGGGTATTCTTCTTTTATCCCACACGCAGACATGATGATTGCAATGCATATTATTAAAAGTAAAAGACAGCTTTTTCTCATTTTATACCTCCCTATTAAAGTGTTGGTATTGGCAGTAAATCTTGATAACTGTTAATTATACTCTACTCTGGCATGCGAATCGGTATAACAATGAGTGCATCCCTGCGCACCTCTTGTGCTTGAAAATATAGCATCCACTAAAAAATTTTTCCAGCAATCATGCACGAAAAGGGATTTTTTTAGCATGAACGCAGAAAAATACCGAAGCCCGTCAGCTTCGGTATTTCATGTCATGATAGTTTTACGCCGGAATTTCAGCAACAAATTGGAACCAGTTATCCGAATAGTTCATCGCATATTCCCCGTCAAGCTGCTTCACCACCTGCCTTACACCGGCAAGGCCGAAGCCGTGCTCCCGTTCCGGTTTCTTTGTTGTTTCGATTGTTCCGTTTATGATTTTTACAGGCGGCGAGGTATTGCGAATTGAGATAAAGAGCGTCTCTCCGGAAAGAATCGTACATTCTATCGCCCTGTTATCCGGCAAGCGTTGGCAGGCTTCTATGGCATTATCCAGCAAATTTGACAGCAGCACGACCAGTGCGTCTGTGCTGATTGAGAGCGCCGACAAATCATTCACTTTGAAGCTCATGTCAATGGCACTTTTTTTGGCCGTATGATACCGCTCATTCAAAATGGCGTCTATGATCGGGTGATTGGTATTGGCAACAAATATTCGTGATGTCTGTGTGACTTGAAGCCGTTGAATATAGTTTTTGGCACGGTCAACTTCTCCTTGATCCAGCAAATCGTATATTACTTGAAGCCGGTGCTTGAACTCGTGGGTCGCGGAGCGCTGGGCCCGGTAACTCTTTTCCAGCGCGCAGATGTTTTCCGTCTGTAGAGCCATGCTCTGATTTAACATCATAAGCTCATGTTCAGCTTTTGTTGCACGCTCTATACTGGATATGAGATAAAGAATGGCAACATTCGCCAAGGCGAGGAATACGCTGAAAAGCGCTGCCGGGGTGGAGAGGTCGCTCTCTGATTTGAAGCCGGTAAACACTGACAGAAGCGCAAAAATGCTGACAAGCGGAAACAGGCAGATCAAAATCAGCTTCTTTTGATTTAGGCTTTGGGTCACTGCCCTTGTCTTGATATAGTAAAGAAACCAAGCAAGGAACAAGAACACCAGTTTGCCAACGGTAACAATTACGCAATATAAAACCTTTCTCCAAACCAGCTCTGAAAGAGCTATACCAAGCAAGGCAGAAGTCCCGTAAAGAGTAATGGTATCCGCTGCTCCTAACGCAAAATAGCTCAGGACTACAACAAAAACGCGACTATACCATGCTCCGCCAAATATTATAGATGCCCCGATAATTCCGATAAAAAGGTTTGTTGCTTTACGGATGTAAGTATTATCATGAAAAATAAGCAAACCGCAGTTGTTAAGCCCAAGGATTATAAGCCACTGAATCAACACAATACAAGCGGTTTGACGTCCAGAGAGTTTCTTCGGTAAAAGTGCTTTCAGAAAGAAAAGCTGAGCAGCAAGCTCTATGCCTATCCATAAAGCCTCTACAAATTTTTCCATTTACTGCTGCCCCCTCCACAGAAGGTATTGCTTTTTGCATTCAGAATACTTCTTACTGCCGACACTAAGCTGTGTCCCATCTGTCAAACGGGCTTCATTGCAATTCAATGTCTTGATATGCCGCATATTAACAAGGTAGCTTTTATGGATTCGCAAAAAGCCACAGTCCTTTAAGTCAGCTTCCATTTTCGCAAGCGTGGAATAGCAAGTATGATTTGCTGCCTTTGCTCTGCCTTCCGGCATCATATGAAGCATCAGCGTGTGGCCCATTGATTCGATAAATAAAATGTTTTGTATCGGCACATCAAGGATCTCTCCGTTTGACTGAATTTTGATATTGCTTCTCTCGGTCTGCAAGTGGGCCATGATTTGATCTACGTTTGCCTCAAGTTTTTGCGGCATTTCGTTTTTTAGGATATACCGGAACGCCTGCACCTCATATCCGGCAGGAGCATACTCTATGTAGTTGCTGATAAAGATGATCACAGCATCGCTCCGCAGGGTGCGAAGCCGGCGTGCAATATCTATCCCGTTGTAATCCTTGCCTTTAAAGTCAATATCCAGAAAAGCAATATCGCACGAGGCCAAAACCTCGGCACCGATCTCCTCGGCAGAATGAAATTCATGGATTTTAACTTTAATGCTCCGCTTCTCCATCGAGGCTTCGACAGCGGCTCTCAGCTGTGATGCAAACAGCTCGCTGTCATCACAAATTAGAATACGAATCAAATTTATTCTCTGCTTCTGATTTGTTCCAATAAAGTTATTATCATATGTAAATTTTATCATATATAACCCGTCTCCACTTCTCAAATATCTTTTCTCCTTGCACAGTATAATTATATCATTGAAGAGAATAATTTCAATAATGCTGTAATTTGTTGAGATATAATGGTTAAAAAAGGAAGAATGGCAAGCAGGGCAAGTGTACATACACTCTTGCATTTTGCTTGTTGAGGGCAACGCCCCCAGACTGTGTCAAAAGACATCAGCCCGGGAAGCCCCCAAACCCCGATTTTTATGCTCACGCAAAAAAATGTCC
>CANRJY010000049.1 GCA_947631085.1 uncultured Clostridia bacterium
GGATACATCGGCAGTAACGGTTGGCAAAGACGCTGAGAATTATATTGAGGTTGAAGCTGAGTTTAACGGAACGTTAGAATCAGGTGAGCCTACAGGCGAACCGACAGGTGAACCTACGGGCGAACCGACAGGCGAACCTACGGGCGAACCGACAGCTGAGCCGACAGAGGAGCCTATTCCCAAGAACCCGTCGAAGGCAGAGCTTGTTGTTCTGACAGACGATTATCTTGGCGCAACCAAGAAACTCTTCGGCAAGTCTCTTACCGATCTTGCTGAAAATCTTCAGTTCGGCGCGGCTGACAACAACAGCGTTCCTGTTGTGGGTGAATTACATTATGTTACCGACTACACCGGCGCGTTCGAGGGCAACGAGGCTAACGGACACTATCTGCCGTACGGTATCAAGTTTAATCTTGAAGATATGACAGATGATGGTTATATCGAGCTTTCGAACTCGTACAGACCGTCGAGAAAGTTCTTAAAGGATGAGCTTGGCGAAATGTACCCACTTGAAGAAGGCGATTCAATTCTTCCGGCTGTATCATATGTTGATCCGGTTGATCCGAAGGTTCTTTCGGTAACAATCGACTTAGACGGACCGGCAGCGGAATATGCTGCAACAACATATACGCTGAATTATGACCTTGTAACGTTTGGTGACGGCAAACTGGGTTCAAGCGCGACGATATCGCTTCCGGATGCTGACCTTGTAATGCTTGGCAAGAAGGTAGCGGATCTTGGAAACGATTATGCGATAGCTGCCGATGCAACGGATGCTAAAAAGTATGTATACACCGGCGAAGCTAAGTATGTTGCGGATTATGAACAGTTCTCGAGCGCAGAGGCAGAGCAGAGCGGTTATTATGTACCGTTCCTCGTAACTGTACCCGATGATCTGCCCACGGATCTTTACGAAAAGATCGCGGTAACGATTACAAAGAATCCTGGTGGCGAGCCCAAGAAGGTTTATCCGTTTACGGCAGATAAGCAGGCTGAAGACTTCGTTATCCTGATGACAACCGGCGTAACGGATGTTAAGGTAGATGTTGACTTCGACGACGATGCAGAAGAGCCGGCAGAAGGCACATATGTAACATATGATCCTGTATCATACACGATAGATCTTTCGAAGATCACACGCACTCAGGATATAACCAAGCCGATAGTTACAAAGATCGATTCGACGAATCTTGAAGACTATGACATAAAGATGCTCACAGAGGGCAAGTATGAAGCGACAGGTTCAGACCTTAAGAAGAGCCTTAATCCGGCAGTTACTCTCGCTCCGAATGCTACTCCGGCTCCGGAGAACATGGGTTACTATGTAAGCGCTAAGCTTGAGTTTGTCGGCGGATCCGATAAGGTTTTGGAAATGTCGAAAGACAAATTCTATATGGGCGAAACGGCTTTCACAAGCTGGGAAGCAGCCGGTGCAAAAACTATTATTGACGTGTATGACGCACAGGCGGCAGGTATTCCGATCAATGTGAATGTTGGAGACAAGACGAAGGCTAAGGTTTACATTGCAATCGGCGCTCCTGGTGCAACGGGTTCTGAAACAATCGCGACATATGAAATCGACTTCACGAAGATCACACTTCATGAGGATGAGATGCCTAAGGATGCGGTTGACGATCCTACAAAGGCTGATAATGCAAAGAGCAGCAATTACAACGATTTCTATAAGGAACTCGGTATCTACTTCGATACTTCAGAGGATGGCGAGACAATAATCTACGTCCCGAAGAAGATCGATGATCCGCAGAAGGTACAAACGAATAAAGAACCGCAGCTTCATGGCGGCGGCAATCCCGAGAATCCTATATATGTTGTATTTGCGGTAGATATTCCCCAAAAGGGCGGCACATATGCCAATGCACTTACATGGTCCGACGGTAAGAACACAGTTGTGAATGATACAGCTAAACTCGCAAAAAAGACTGATAGCAAAACGCATAAGTTCTTCGATTGGATAAATGTTGCCGATGCTGACGGTAATGCGTTAGCTGACGGAACAAAGATTAATGCCGTTTACACCTGGTATTTGAATGACGAGGTTATCGACATTCAGAAGCACACATTCGTGATTCATCAGACGCCTGTTATCGTTCCTGATGCGGAAGACGGCGATACTGTAGGCGACGTTATATTGGCTCCGACAGCGGCTGATATGACTGAGGAAGTGGCTGAAGCATACACAGCGGCGGTTGAATCTGTAAATACAACGGAGGATAATGTAACTGTTATCTCGCTTAAGGACACAGACCTTAATAAGGCTGAGTACGCCGCATTGAAGGATGACAAAGCAAGCGGCAAAGGTGAATATTACATCGATATGCTGGTAGAGGTTCCCGACACGGCTGATGCGAAGGTAACGGGCTATTCGGTTGCCGAAGGCGATGTTAGTCTTGCGGCGCTGCCCGAGCCGGATGTATTCCTCTCCGACGGCAACAATGTAATCACAAAGGGTACAACGAGATACTTGAAGTACAAGGTAAAGATTGCCGATGAAACCGGTGCTGTAGCTGCCGGCGCAAGAGTGAACAAGTTCACATGGTTCACAGGCGGCGCGAGCGACAGATCGATTGCGGGTCAGACGAAGGTAACGTTCCTTATTCCGCAGGTAAGACTTGATGTACCTGAGGATGCTACACTGATTAAGGAGTTTGCGACTAATGACGTAATCAGCGGCAAGAGAAGCGTTGCTTCTAAGCCGAATGCTAACTTCGTATTCGATGAGCAGAATCCGTCAACGGATATTGTAACATTTGACTTTGATTTCAAAGTAGCAACAGGCGAGACGCTTGATATAACTCTCGGAAACGGCGCAGAAACAGGCAACTTTGCGGGTCAGACGTCTACTCTGAAAATATCCGATGACGGCGGCAAGCTGAAGTTTGTCGGCGAGGAAAAGAGTAACGGCACAGGAGGTCTTACGGGTACTTTGAACGGAACACAGTCCGATTTAGCATCCGGCAAGTGGTACAGAATGACCATTTCGACCAATCCTAAGGGCACAGCCAACTACGACTGCAATGTTTCGATTTACAACCTGAACGAAACAACGGGCGCAGTTGACGGCGCAGCTCAGAAGACAGGCGTTCTTACACTGCGTAACGCAAGCAATCCTACAAAGTTTACAAGAATAACCTTTGTATCGGCAGGCACAGAAACAACAAATCCGGAAATTGATAACGCGGTTGTTTACAAAGAGGCTAAGTACACAGCTAAAATTACGGTTAAGAGAAACGACACCGGCCTTTCAGGCGGCGGAAACGAAGCAGCTGTAACGGATGCTGCGGTTACAGTTCTCGACTCAACAGGAGCAGGCACGCTTGCTACTATCGAGAAAGCAAGTGAAGCGGGTACATATGATGTATCGCTTCCTAAGGGATCATACAAGGTAAAGGTTGCGGAAGGTCCGAGTAACGAAGCTTCCACAGCGGATACTGATTTAACTGTAAATGATAATAGCTCAACAGTAACTGCATACGTTAAGACGTACAGCGCAGAGCTTTCTTCAGTGACGATTGAAGGCAAATATAATGACCTGAAGGTATTTGCTCCGGCAGAGGGCGAGAAAGAAATTCTGACCCTTAAGGCGGTTGCAAAGAACGCTGCAGGCACAGTTCTCAGAGAACAGCCGGAATTTGAATGGGATACAGGCGCTGACGCAGAATTTGCTACAGCTACGGCATCGGGCGATAAGTCAGAGACGGCAGTTATAAAGGTTCTTAAAGCGGATGGGGCAGATAAGACAATAACTGTTACAGCTAAAGTAAAGGGTGACGACAGTCATAAAGATACCTATACCTTTACCATCCACAAGGCAACGCCTGAGGCAGGTGCAGAGGAAGTTATAGTTGCGGCTTCCGAGGATTTCGAGGGTGCAACGCATAAGTTCACTTTAGAAAGCGGCGCATTTGTTGAGGCATTGAACGGCTCAACCGTAGCGAACAAGGTTGCAAAGCTGAACGCGGAAAACACCACAAAGGGATCTGCGACAATGACGCTGGCTAAGCCGGTTGCTCCCGAAGCGGATAAATCACTTGTTATCGAGATGAGCACTTACTTCTCATGGAGCAGCAAAGAGGGTAAGAATGTTTATGTTGACATCCTGAACTCAAAAGACGAAAAGGTTCTGTCTGTAACATATAATCCGAAGGATACAAATGTTACCGGAATCACTCTTGCGGGTGTATCACAGGAGGTTACAGCGTTTGGTTTCAAGTGCTTAGCAGGCAGCAATAATGACTGGAAAAATTATGTTGCAGGTGATGTGGATAAGGATAAGATAATTCTTACTCTTAACGCGGACAAATCGGCAGATGTTAAGTTTACAGTAAGCGGCTCTGATCAGGCAAACGGAACACAGTCCGTTGACACAGGTTCAAGTCAGCTTACGGCTGCGGATGTAAAGACCATTCATGTATACACCGACATGGATGACACGGGCCAGTATCAATGTGTAGGCGGATTTGATAATGTTGTTACAAAGCTTGTACAGAAAGGCAATTAATCATTCGATTTATCGAATATAACAAGACATAACCCCAAACAATAAAAAAAGGAACGGCATATGCCGTTCCTTTTTTGTTTGGTTGTCAAGTATTACTTAACAGTCTCACCGAGGATATAAAGATCATCAAGTGTAAATATACCGCCATTATTGGTATTGTTTATCTTAAATGTCTTTATCTGCTTAATATTTGCAGTTTCGGGTATGTCATATACATACTTACCTGCAGTCGGACCGCCTGCTGCATTTCCATCACCAAGAGCTGCTCCATCAGCTTTTACGTCAATCGTTATCTTCCTTGTTTTCAAGTCAATAACTGATGTAACTTCGCACTCCTTAGTAAGATCATCACCATTAGAAAATCCGGTCTTTATATCCTGATCGTTGGTTTGTCCGGGTACTCTCAGGAAAATACTACTTGACTCAGGTTTCAAAGTGTTAGATGCACTATCAGCGTGGAATCCAAAACCTGTTGCTATAGCTCCGGTATTATCAAGGAATTCAACAGCTAAGTTGCCGCCCTTGGCAAAGCTTGCATCGTTGGTAGGCTTCATTGTAAAATGTATCGTATACTTGTTTATTGTATCGCTTACAGCAGAGCGTGCAAAATCATATGTTGCTGTTCTCGGGCCGCTGCCGTTCGATACTTTCAGCTTTTCGCTGGCAATTTCGACCTTACCTTTGGCAATCGTCATTCCAAATACATCGCTAGTCACATTTGTATCAGAAAAGTCCTCATAGAACAGTGCATTCGGCTGTGTACTCGGCGTCATTTTATCGGTTATCTCCGTATCCTTCGCAATACTTGTTATTGCGTTAGGTTTAGTTAAAGTATTATAACCGCTCTTAGTCGCTGTGTAACCTACATTAGAGCCAATCTTGATTTTCGGAATTTCAAGCTTGCCGGTGTGATCCGTATAGAATTCCTTCTTACCATCAACATTTTGCTCATCAAGCGTTACTTTCGTATACTGCGGCAGGTTTGTAAATGTCACAATATATGTTTTGTCAGGAAGCGGTACATTCACAGTATATGTTTTTGCTGCCGGATCGGGTGTGAACGCGGTCAATGCTGTCGGATCATAATCATCAGCAACATCACCGGTCGGTGTAACGATGTAATAGTATGTCTTTTCAGCCGCTACCTTAAACAATCCTGTTCCCTCTTCGGGAAGAACTTCGTCCTCGCCCTCGCCTGTCGCTTCACCTTCTGCATCAAGCTTCTGCTTGCGGTATACCTTAACGGTATAATCACTGGTTGTTTCTCCACCGGCAGTTACCTTGAATGAAACATAGCTGTCTGCATGCTTCTTAACGGTAATATCAGCTTCAACATCTTTCGATGATACAGTGAATTGCTGATCTGTAGCAGTGCTGTAATATTCGTCAGATGTAGTAACCTTATATGTACCATCCTGAAGTGCAGGGATCTCAAGTACACCGTTCACTGTCTTACCGGTTGCATATACTATGTCTTTACCGTTTGGCTTAACTTCTACAGTCAAGCCGTTAACAAGCTCGCCTGAGTCATCCTTAACCGTCAGCTTAGCTGAATACATCGGCTCTGTGTAGATATAGTAGTTATCAAACATTACCTTAGCAAGGTCAGCGCCTGTATTCTTTATGAGATTGAACGCTGAACCCGACGCATAACCTGCTGCAAGATGTCTGCCCGATACAGTGCCTTCCTGCTTATCTGACTCACTTAATGTTTCCTCACCCGGTGTGGTCGTAAAGTCAAGAGCCTTAACTTTTACATTTATGTTGCCTGTTGTAGCAACAATATGACCGTTGATATCAACCGGAACATCTAAGCTTACATTGTACCACTTGCCAGCAGGAAGTGAGATAAGCTTGTTGTAACCATTATTATTATCTGTAGGATTAGCCATAGCCAATGCACCTGTAGATGCGATTGATGTAAACTGCATAGCAGGACCAACCGCTGTCGACTTGGGATCGTTACCTGTTAATTCGGTATTGTACTTCAATCCCTCTGCGGGCATATTGATATCATACGAGATATGCACCGTCTTGGGCAAGCCTACAGATAAGCTGCCTATCGCCTGTGATGCCGCAGCGCCAAGCGAATACGTCTTAGTATTATCATCTATAGCCGTATTTGTTGCGTTGGAAGCAAGATTGATCAGTGTATCTTCATCCCAATTCTGCAGTCTGTCAGGCAGCGGAACGATAAGTGTAGCCGTTGACTGGCTTACAAGCTCGTCGTCCTTGATCCATGTGAATCTTTCGAGATACTTAGCGCCAATTACCTTACCCTCATCGTCGGCAACCTTAACGCTGTAAACAAGATACTTCTTGTTGTTCTGCATTACTGTGTTGCTGCCTGCAACGCCGGGATTATAGATATCATATACCGGAAGATCTGCCAAAGTAAGCGCGTTAGTGTGCGCTACGGTATACTTGTTAACATCATCGCTCGGGATTTCTACGAGTACGTCTACATAGTAGCCGTCATCTTTCTTGAGCTTATCGTAAGCTTCCTTACTAAGGTCGCTCTCCTTAAGCATGATCGTTGTAATACCGTCCTCGTCTGTAGTAACGCTCTTTACAGCCGCCGTATACGCGTCTGCCTTCGGACCGAGTACAGCGGCAGTTGCCTCTGTAACGCCGTCCTGAACGGTCTTATCCGTATTGTCAACCGTAAGATCCACAATATTTGTTATATACTTGTGCGATTCAACTGATTTGATGTCGCCTGCCGCGTCGTCCGTCCACTGATATGTAACGGTCATATTATTCGCTATCGAATTACCTTCTGCGTCAGCGATCTGATACCAGAAGAGCAGATACGGGCAACCGTTGTAGTCTCCGGTACCGAATGTTCCGTCCGGCGGACAATGACCGAAATTCTTTTCCTCGCCGGTAAGTTCATCCTTAGCTGTTACATAAACATGATCTGCACCCTTAGGTCCTACAATGGTAAATACAACGAACATAGGCTTATCCGGATCACCGTCCTGGTTGATCTGCGGTTCCTTTGTTTTCTGATCGTATTCCTCAGGAAC
This sequence comes from uncultured Clostridia bacterium, assembly GCA_947631085.1. Taxonomy (GTDB): domain Bacteria; phylum Bacillota; class Clostridia; order UBA1381; family UBA1381; genus CANQXJ01. Next base: position 7,549 of record CANRJY010000049.1, read on the forward strand.
AACTATCTTCTCAGGAACGTTTACAGTCGTTACACCGTCCTTTGTCTCGAACGTGATACCGAGAAGATCATAGAGCTCCGCATAGCCTGCATCATTCTTCGGATTTCCTTCATCGTTTATGTCCTTGATTTCTTCGTCCGGCATAACTTCCGGCTTCAGAGTTACATTCGAAAGGTCGATTACATATTCGATGTTAGCGGCACTTCCGACACCCTGAATTGTGATGTAAATCGTCTTAACCGTCTTTCTGTCAACCGTAACGGCAAAATCCTTAGAGGTGCCGCAGAGCTGTTCAACCGTCTTTGCGCTTGCAAAATCAGCGCCGGCTGTTTCGTCAATTTCAACCTTCTGACCTTTATATGTGGTAAACAGAGCATCAGTGAACGATACCTTCACGCCGATACCGTAAGCTTCTGTTTCGGCATCGTTGTTCAGGCTGTCCTTGAACTTACTCTTCTGAAGGTCAGTACCGCTTACAACATAGTGCTGATTTGCGTCCTGAGTAACGCCGTAATCGGTAACTATGCTTTCTGTAAACGCCTCATTCGTCACAATCGCCGGAATAGTCGGGTCAGGCTGTCTGATAAGGCCCTTAAGATCGAGCGTGTAAGTTGTTTCGCCGTAAACAGCGCCGGTTCCGTCATAGTCTACAGTAACCGTAATATAGTTCTTATCAGCTTTTGCATCCTTAAGGTCAGCAACTACATGAACCTTATTGTCAGCGGTAAACTTGTTTGTGCCGCTCTTAGTGTATTCTGTAGCAGTAGCTGCATCGCCGATTTTCACAGTAACCTTAGAAGCATCGCCTACCAAATCCGCATTAAGTTCAACATCAAATTCAAGATAGTTGCCCGGAGCCGGAGTCGGTGTAGGATCAGTAGATGCCGCCGTAAAGTACTTCGATGTACCCGTTACTTTGTAAGTTGTTGCAAACTTATTATCTGCCGGTGTGCCTGTCGGCTTGATCGGAGCTGTGGGTATTGCAACATTTTCGTGATATTTTGAGTTATCAGGTGTGATCTTCACCTCTGACGGACGAACAGCCTCATCAACCATAAGAATGAGATCATATGTTACCGGTGAATATTTATCGCCGTCGCCGTCGTAGTCGATCGTTACCTTAAGTCTCTTATCGTTCGGATCAAGATTGCCGAGGTACGCTATCAGCGGAAGCGTCCAGTCATTTTGGCTCTTAATAACAGCATCGTCTTCCTTCATCTGTGCGAATGTCTCTGTTCCGGAAACCTTCTTAGCATCGAGCTTGATATAGCCCTCATCCGTCATCTTTGTCGAATCGAACTGAACGCCGAATGCCAGATAGTAGCCGGAAGCATCAGCTCCCTCGAAGCCTGCAGCCGAGAAATCGGGAACATACTTAACAGTACCTGTTACAACTCGGTCTGTATCAGCCTGAGCGAACTTGATACCTGACTGAATGTCAGAAACCTTTATACCGAAGAGAGTTGCATCCTTAACTAACTCAGCATCAATCTTCTTTGCCTCAGACGGGATCATAGTCGGTTCAGCTGACGGCTCTGCCGACGGTTCTGTTGCCGGCTCGCCTGTCGGTTCGCCCGTAGGTTCGCCCGTAGGTTCACCTGTCGGTTCACCTGTCGGCTCGCCTGTCGGTTCACCTGATGCTAACGTTCCGTTAAACTCAGCTTCAACCTCAATATAATTCTCAGCGTCTTTGCCAACCGTTACTGCCGATGTATCC
>CANRJY010000050.1 GCA_947631085.1 uncultured Clostridia bacterium
TCAGACGAGAGTTGTCAAGGGGGAAATTCATATTTTTATATATAATTGAATAAAATCGATAGTTGAACTCACAAGAGAGCAATAATAACCCGAACCTCGATGTTTATCCGCTTGATATACCTACGCAAGGCAAGTTTGATTTGTCATACAGCTTTGCAAATAAAGGCGGTGCATACCTTTCGCAAATGTACATTTTATATGCAAGAGCAACCGCCTCGTCGATAACCTTGCCATTCAGCCACTCCATGATAAGGCTGAGGTTCCTCAGATACGGTGGGGTAGTATTTTTGTTCCGCTCTTCCTCATACAGATATATTTCAAATTCCCTTGCCATTTCCTTTGTAAGTTTTCTCAACAGAACCATCTCCTTTTGAGACAGTTTATCACATATAAAAAGATACGGACAAGCATAAGCACAGTTATTCCTAAACGAAAGATGTCCCGCACCTTTGTAGGCGACGGACTTCACGTCCGTTTTTCGGTGGCGATACAATCTGACACCCAAGCATCGAATGACGGCGCTATGTGCCTTATTGAATTCCTGACTGCTCTTTGTTTGCAAATGGAGAACTATTTGAGTCACTCTCCCTGTTTTGAGGATAGTGGTTTGAAATTTATAATCTGTCCAAAATCAATTTATCACCTTTTATAAATTCAATCTCAACCGTTCTGCCTTTTTGCGAGATGATATTTTTGCTGTTACAAACCATATTATCTGCGCAAAATGCGGGCAGTTCGATTACTATATCAAATGTTTTGGTTGCTGTTACTTCTGCCTTAAACTCATTTTGAGGTATATCCCATTCCATATCAATACTGCCGCCCTCAAATCGCCAATTCGTAATTTTTCCGCGCTGCATATTATCGCTAAGAGCAGGGAGCAGTTTTATCAATTTCTTTGAGGAATACAAAATCATTTCCTGTACTGCGTTTACATATCCCATACTTGCGTCAAGCTGAATAGGAGCGGCAGAGTCCATTTCCAAAGACAAATCCATTCGCCTCCAATCATTATGCAGCGTGAAAAAATTAGTCTGCATACAGCTTCTTACGAGATTATTTAAGCAATCCATCGCGTCATTACCGCGATTAAATCTTGCATATATTGACGCCATATGTACCTGAGACCAACCTGTTTGCGCTCCCATATCCCTTAAATCAACCGCTTTTTCAAATGCTGATATAATATCATCATTTGTTGTTATTTCATCACCCGGAAAAACAGGATATATATGCGACAAATGTCTGTGATAATATCTATCTTCAAAATTATCATTCTGCCATTCCTTAACGGCTCCGTCTTTATTTACATCATATTCGGGAATAGAATTTACGATGTTTTTCCATATTTTAATTTTTTCGCCATATATATTATGCTCAATGCATAACTCGATTAAATTTGTAAACAATTCTTTGATTATCGCCAAATCCATAGTGGCATTAACTGCGCTTGTCATAGGATGCGCCATATCGACATTGTCTTTTGGGATAAAATTCAAAGGAGAATTTTCGGGCGAAACACTCGGATATATTTTTATATACCCGATTTCATCAAACAAAATAAAATCCTCATAAAAATCCGCCGCCGCTTTCATAAATGGCAGAACAACACTATGCAGATATTCAGTATCTCCCGTATAAGAATAATATTTATAATAATGCTGCGCCAACCACCCTGCCGCGCCCGTCCAATTCATAATTACAGGAACAAGCTGACAAGGCAAAGGCATATTCGGTGTTGTTCCCGCCGGAATAAATATTCCTCTACAGCCGTAAAGCTTTTTAGCGCACTCCTTAAAGCTGTCAAGTCTGCTTATATAATACTCTAATAATGCCTTCCCGAGTTCCTCCAGATTGCCGATATTGGTGTGCCAATACATCATCTGTATATTTTCATTCGCCATATTATGGCTCCATACAGCTTTATAATCTCCGCACCATAAACCATACATAGAAAACGGAAATCCGTCCTTGGCACTTCCAGATATAAACAAATATCGTCCGTACCTCCATAATTTTTCGATAAGCTCATTCGGAGATTTGCCGCTATACGCATTTAACATAAGTTCCTCATTTGACAAATTGTCATTCTCAAACAAGTTAAGCTCCGCACTGTGATACAAGGCACTGTGAAGCGGAATATGACGGTTTAAATAATATTCATAGCTGTTATTTTCAAATCTCAACTTGTCCTCATCAGGGCAGCCATTTACAAACACCTTTATTTTAATAAGAATATCAGATGCGCTGTTTACATTGATACGGCTTTCAGTGTTTTTAATATCACCGTCTGCGCTTTCGATTTTTACCGCCGCACCGTATGTTTTTTTATCGGTATTAAGCGATTTATAAATGATAATATTACCATCTGTTTCTGTACGGCAGTGTTCCTTTACATATTGATATGTTTTGTCGGAGCTATCGGTAACCGTCGGAACATCTAATGAAAATGCGGCGTTCAATATAGGCTTATCTGCCCGTATTCTAAGAATTATCATATCGTCTTTTCTTGATACGAATAAATCTTTTTTTACCCACACATCTTTTTCGCGGAACTGTGAGCTTACTTCGCCCGTTTCCATATTAACAGCACGCAAATAGTCGGCAAATCCTGTAAATCCTGTAAAAGACATATTCAACTCTGCCAGCGGCAGCGGATAACCACGTTCATTGTTATATCCGCTTTCTTTAAGCGTATTTGTTAAAATCCAATTCGCCGTATTGAAATCTCCGTTATCCATTGTCTGACGTGTCTTTGTCAGACTGCCGCTTGCATCGGGGAGGGGATTACATTCCGTACTCGTCCATAAAGCACTGTGATTTATAAGCACGCTTTCTCTTTTCGCGCCGCCGTACACATTTGCACCGATTTTTCCATTACCACTTACCAAGCCCTCGCGCCATAAGGCTTTGTGCCACGATGAGGGATATTTCATTGTAATTACATTTATGTTCTTATTTATCAGTTCCATATTTTCCTCCTTGCAGTCTGATGCCATAAATGCCAATACGAAGTATTCCGAATTGGCATTTATGGTATATAGGGAGAGAGTTAACGTAAAATCTTTGCTTCGGTAAGCGGTTTCATATTATCCAAGCTGTTCCATAAGAACGCTTTAATATAATCTCCGCTTTCAATCGCTGAATTTGAATATGTAATGCGGTATTCGCCGGTACTATTAGCCGTTACTGTATGCTTTTCAGTTTTCAATTCCTTTAAAGTTCCACTTTCATCATACAACGCGATCATCATATTTATAGGTACATCCGTTTCACCGTTATTTGTTATAGACGAGGTTGCTGTAACTGTTTCTCCTGCGGTTAATTCTGTTTTGTCATATGCTATTTCACCAACCGAGAACGGTTCTTCAAATTCTCCCTTTACAACTGTTATTCCTAACAGACCTGCCAAGACCTCGCTTGAAAGACATTCAAAGTCGATGCTTTCTATCTGATTAACCTTGCCAAAGTCAAGAGCAAGAATATTTGAATGTGCCTTGTCGCCAAGCATTTGCACATATCCCGTTTCCGCATACGGTTTTGACTGCTGATAGTTGAGCCAATCGTCAATATTATCAGGATTTATAAGCGGAAGTATCTCCTTTGTTCCGTCTTTCATATTAACCGTAATTCTCGCGTTCTCAATTCTGCTCTGCATATTGTTTGTAGATACACTTAACATAAAGTATATCTTTGAACCGTCTGTATTTACGGGAATATTCATCTTGTCTGGGAATTGATTATACAGTGATACAAACGCCGCATTATTTCCCCCTGCTGATGAAATTTCAAACGGAACGCCTATGTCTGTTAGATACTCGCCCGATGTTAGATTTAAGCTGCTCGGAACACCGTCTGCGCCCCTGTTCGGCTCCCACCACGAGCGACCATTCGGAAGAACTGTTCGTTCCGCGTCAGACGACCAATAAAATCTTTCAAGCCTGTAATGCTCGTTGCCCTCATAAGTGAGATCATATGTATTTTGGTGTAGCGTTCTCAAATCCTGATTTACAACACTGTCAAGTGATATTGTCTGATACTGCTCCACAGTATTTGTTACATTATCCTTTAAATTCCAAGCGGTAAGCTCGCCGTAAATTGTCTTATTTACATCTCCACTTAAAACTGCCGTAATCTTATTATTGCCGGGCGTTAAATCGGTTTCACTTTCAATCGGCACAAGAATTTCATTGCTTGCGCCCTTTGCCGCTATTGTTATATTTTTCACTGTAATTTTGCCGCTTACAGTCGACAATGCAGCGTTTAGTGTAAGCTGTTTTTCAGTGTTATTTGTGAGCTTTACTTTTATTCCCGCATTTGTGCCTGTAACAATTTCCATATCAGTTAGTTCCACTGAATCCCTAATTTCAAGGTCAACAGGCAATACTGCGGTCATATCGTTTTTCTCTACCGTAACAAAGAACGTATGGTGTCCTGACTTTTCGCCAAGTTCCACTGTTATTGTATCTGTACCGATACCATCCGTATTTGTAATTAAGCTCTGCGGATCCGAAACCGATGTGATTTTGCCGTTTGATTTAACGGTATAACCAGAGTTTTTACCACCGACAGCTTCCGTTTCTACCTTTGCAAGCTCGTCATTTGCGTATGTTACCTCTACAACTGCACTGCTGCCTACAGGAGTTTTTACATTCACAAAATTATTAACTGTATAATCCGTCACCTCTGTGCCATTTACTTTAACGCTTGTGATTTTTGAGCTTCTTGCGGGAATGTGCATTTCATAGCTCAAATTTTCCTTTGAGGTTACGCTAAATTTATCTGTGTTATTTTCGTATTTATAGTCGTAACTTACAGCGTCCATTTTTATAGACGCATATTTCCAATCTGCGGGGAAGCCGGGTTTTATATCAGCTTTTGAGTCCGGAACATTTACTTTTACTCCGAATATACCCTCTGCCGCTGTTCTCGCGTATTGAGATGTACAGTCCGCAAAGTCAATATGACCGTTGTTTGATAAATCGGCTTTCACAATATGCTGAACTGTTCCCTGACCTGCCGAGCTTCCTTTCATAAGAGGAACAAGACAAGCTCTAAACTGTTTCATTCCCATTTCACGCTGCCCGTTTTCAAAATATGCAAGGGCATTGTTCATAACCTCCTCAACATATAATCCGTCGCTTGAATAATATTCAGGAAGTCTGTTTGAAGAATACTTAAAATCTATATTGTCCCAAATTTTATATAAGTTTGCAACACTCGGAACAGCGTAATCGGCATATCTCATCATCTGATATACCTGCTCGTCCGTCGCGATACCCATATCAACAGGAGTATATATTGACGATAAATCGGGTGCGGAGTTAAGTCTGCCGTAACCAAAGCGTTCCTTTACCTCACCGAATACGCCTGTGTCGGCGTCCCAAAGCTGCTCGTTCATGTCCTTTTTGATCAAATCAGCCTTTGTCTGATATGTGGCGGCATCGCCTGTCTTGCCGAGCTTTGTCGCGATTTTTGCCATTGTATTATATGCTCTCCAAGTGTATGCGGTTGCTATTGAGCCTGCGCCACCGTTATTCCATTTGTTATCGGTATTCCAGGCGTCAAGCCAATTTTCATATAAATTTGTTCCGAGAACCTTCATATAATCGTCCATAAATTTAAGGTGTCCGGCGATAAATTCATATCCGCCCTCGTTTGCAAAGAATGCGTCATCTCCCGTCCAATCCCAATACTGCATTATAATGTCTACCATTACAAGGCTCATATTATAGCGTCCGTCGTGAGATGGATATGCCCATATTCTTCCTGTATCTTTTTCTTGTCTTGCAATATAATTTTGAATATTAGTTTTTATTCTGTCGCTCCAGCCTGCGTTTACAAAGCAATATCCACCGCGCCAGCCGCCTTGTCCATTATGCCAGCCGATTGCACCGTGAGTTATAACGGGATTATCCCATATGTTATCCATTGCCATAACCTGCGCACGCATAGCTGAATTGATGTACGGGTCGGGAGTATCAATTTTTATAGTTTCCGAAACACCTTTGAAATAGCTAATACTATCGTTAAATATTTCTCTTGCATTTGTCTGATACTCGTTAAAATATTTGTTTTCTGACGGACTATCTGTTGTAATCATCATATACACCGTATTTTCGGTATTACCGTCAGTCGTTCCTACTACCATTGGCTGATTTGCCGCTGTTGAGGTTAATAACGCATCCACTCCTGAACTATACATTGACGCGTCCTTTGCTGCATAATTCATCTTTACATTTGATGTGCCGCTTATTGTCGCATAAGAGCCTCTAATGCTGAATGAATTACCACTGAATGTAGGAACAGTTGAATTTGTATCAGATGGACTAAATTCAAGCGCGCTTGAATTTCCACCCGTAGGCTGTTTGCTGTCTATACGGTTTCCGCCTGCCGCCGCAACTACCAGCTTATCCTTTACACTGTCGGGCAGCTCCGCCTTTACAAGCATAGCGTCGATTTTATCCGAGCGTGTATATGTCAGCTTTATTTCACCCTCAAAGGAACTGTCTTTTATGACATATTCCTCGTGTCCGTTCACATATCTTGCAGTTATATTGCTCATTTCGTCAAGCCATTTTCCGTCCTTTACGCCAAGAAACATATGAGCGAAACGGAAAAAACTTGTGCCTGTACCCGCATTTGACAATACCAATTTAGGTTTGTCGCCAAGATAATAAATATATCTGAACGAGGTTTCGCCATTATCGTTTGTATGTGCCGCATATATAGGACGCGTATAATTCTTGTTTCCGTTGTCAATTTCAAAGCCGCCGTCAACAGGCTTGTATGTAAACGGATTTTTTGTGACTACAACCTTTAAAATGCCTTTTATATCATCAGTTGAAGCCGTAATAGTTATGGTCTGTTCCGTTGCTGCGCTGTCTGCCGTTACTGCTGCGCTTGCACTGTCAAAGGTTATACCATTACTGTCATATGTTTCCATATTCCACGAAAAGTCAGTATCTTCAATTTCAACGCCCTTTTGGTCGTATGCCTTTGCGGTATATGTAAAGCTCTTTGTTCCACTTTTCGGTATTTCTATTGACATATCACCGTCTACGGCGATTTCTGATAATACAGGCTTATATACTCTTACTGTCTTGCTTGCGGTTATATCGCCTGATGTTGCCTTAATTATAACGTCGCTGTCGCTGTTTGCTGCGGCTGTCAGCACTCCGTTTTCAAAGGTGATACCTTCTGTCATATTTTCAGCGTTCCAGCCGCTTAATTCCTCTGACGGCATTTCCACTCCGTATTGGTCGAATATTTTTACTGTATAGGTTTCGCTAACCTGCGACGCAGTTTGCAGCATATCTGCTCCGATTATTTCTATTTTAGAAGCTGTCATTTTATATGTGCTTATTTCTTCTGAAATTTCGTAAACACTCGGATTATCTTCTAATGCAACCTTTACCTTAAAAGAGCTTGCCGTTGCTGATGAAGTTGAAGAAATAACACCTGTGTTTTCATCTATGCTTATTCCGCTATCGTTTAATTCTGTTTCGTCAACATTTAAAAGCGACCATTTGAGCGATATTCCATATGCTTCGCTACCTGCCTTGTCATAGCATTGTGCAAAAAATTCTGTACTGACAGTACCGTTATTTGGTATCGGAAGTTTTTCAGCCGGATTTATCAGACTTACAGAAGCCGCTGAGCCTGCCTGCGCTATGGTAATTTTTTTGCTGTCATATACCGCGCCGTCATAGCTTAGAAGTCTGATATTGTATTCGCCTGCGTCTGCTTCGGAGCTTACAGTTAAAACGCCTGTTGCGGGATTTAATGTTATGCCTGTCGGTAAATTCTCCTGTAAACTTTCTGTATCATCTGAATTATAAAGCTCAAACTTTACTAATTCTTTTGACAGCGGTTCATAGCTTGACAAATCCACACCGTTATATGAAGCTGACTCAACAAGGTAATTTATTGTCTTTGTTGTCCCCTCCGCAGGAATAGAAACCTTGCTTATATCGTCTGCCACTCCGATAGTAACCTCCGTCGGTGCAGGTTTATATACTTTCATATTTCTAACATCAACTGCGCCGGAGCGTATATCGCTTTCACTGTTTACCTTGTTTGTAACATTAAACTGCGAAAATATTGTATTCTTTAAGTTTCTGATTACCTCATCCGATTTTGTTGCCTGTGCTTCCTCGTCTGAATCTGCCGCCTTCGTATAGCCGACCATACTTGTTGTACCATTGGCAAGGAATTTCACATTATACCATTGGTTTGCTGCCGCGCCCTGATACATCGTTTCATAACTGCTCGGATTACCTATTTTGGTCTTGATTTTTTCACCGTCAAATATTATCGTCGGTCCGAGCTGTGAGCCACCGTATAATTCTACAACACCTGAATTTTCGTCTGAAAATCTTACATCAAATTCTGCGACATATACGCTGCCGCCGGAAATTGTGCTGTCAACCTTTCGTGTAATCTTTTGTTCTGTGTCTGCTGCTGTATAGCGCATATACGGAATTTCCTCGTCGGTTAAGATTTCCATATTTTCTGTCTTGCCCGTCCACTTGTTATTTTCCGATGTAAAATCTTCGTTTAGATACATCTGCAATTCTTCTGCGCTTACATTCAATGCAGCAGTGGGAATAAATGCACATATCATCTGCAAAGACAATACAGCGGATAAAATTCGCTTGAATATTTTTGCTTTCATAGGTCTGCCTCCTTAAACATTTCTTATTTTTAATATTAACTTTATTATACAATATCGAATTGCTTTTGTATATGTCAAAATAATGCACATTTTATGATAAATTCACGCATTTTTATATTGCGTTGATTTCCTCAATATGATATACTAAAAGCAGGGGGTGAACGTATGAATAAAACTATCCGATATTCTTCGTTTGAAAATAAATTTGAGGTAATATACAGGAATGAAACTCCGACTGTTCCAATGCCGCC
>CANRJY010000051.1 GCA_947631085.1 uncultured Clostridia bacterium
TAAAATAAGGGAAAGGAAGGCCGCTAACCCTCTCTGTCTCTGTTTCATACTAGAAACACCCCTTTTTTATATAAATGTTTGATATTCGGCAGATTTTTTTACAAATATGGCTGGTTTTTAAACAAAATTTAAAAATTGCCATATAATGACAAAAAATTGCAAATATGCCTGAACACGGCATTTATGAAAAAAAGCAAATAAACGCATATAAAAAAACAGTGTTTTAAAACACTGTTTTTTAATGCTTTTTTTATGATATAATTCCGTATTTCAATTTTACGTCCAGGATTTTCTTTACGCTCTCATTGATACGGCTTTCGCTTATGGTACTGTTTTGTACCGCCGAAATCACCGCGTTAACAGCTTCCGAGAATGTGTCGGGACACAACAGCATGTCGCAGCCTGCCTCGATGCATTTGACCGCCGCATCCGCTGAGGTGTAATAACGTCTTACCGCGTCCATATTAAGCGCGTCCGTAATTACAATTCCATTGAAGCCGAGCTCATCCTTCAGAAGCTCGGTTACGATTTTATGCGACATCGCAGCCGGACAATTTTCGAGCGCCGGCACATTTATATTGCCGCACATTACAAAATCCGCGCCGGCTTCTATGCCCTTCCGAAACGGGATAAACTCGCAGTTTCTCAGCTGTTCGAGGGTTTTATTGGTGTAGGCTGTGCCATAATTCGCGTCGCCGTCGGTATCGCCGTAACCCGGGAAATGCTTCAGCGTGGCAATAACTCCGTTATCCTGCATGCCTTTGACCGCCTCGGCAACCATCGCTGCGGCTGTGTTGGAATCACTGCTGAACGCGCGCTCGGCAATCATGGTATTATTCATATTTGTCCATACGTCGGCAACCGGAGCAAAATTCTGATTGAAGCCGAAGGACGACATACCGCGCGCCAGCGAAGTTCCAATCTCATATGCGCGGGCTGCGCCGTCGTTGCGGTAGCTGTACATTGTATTGAAAGAAGCCGTGCCGAGTTTCTGCGCCGCCGGAGCATTGTTTCCGCCCTCCTCGGCGAGTGCGAAAAACGGCTTGATTTTTGAATATGCCGAGGTATTTTCAAGCATTGAGCGAATTTGATAATCGCTTACCAAATTGTCCGCCGCATATATAATTCCGCCAACGGGTTGGCTTTGTATCGCCTTTTTTGTAACCTCTCCGGCAACCGTTACCGGAACGGCGCCCGTAAGCTGCTCCGGAGTTACATAAAACATTTGATATATCTTTTCTTCCAGGGTCATACTGTCTAAAATCTCGCTGCTGCGCGAATACGGCTCCGGAGTGGGAACAATTAACGTTTCGCCGTTTATCGCCATCGACAGACGCATTATAACATTCGCTATTTCCGCCCTTGTCGCGGAGTTTTGCGGATAAAATTTTCCAGACGTATCGCCGGCAAAGATGCCGCTTGCCCGCATAAGCGCAACACCGGACTTTGCCCAGTCGGAAACGGATGATTCGTCCGAGTATGACTCCCTCGCGTTCGGGTTGGGAGTTAGCGTTATATTTTGATTTGTTATGTAGCTGTTCAGCATTACCGCAACCTGCTCACGGTCTATATTTGCCTCGGGGAGAAATTTCCCGTCCTCGAAGCCAGAAACTATGCCAACGGAAGCAGCCCAGTTTACATAAGTCGAGTACCACATTCCGGATTGTACGTCCTTGAATTTACTTTTTGTGTATTGGGAGCGGTCTATACCCGCCATTCTGCCAAGTACAGTGACGAACATACCGCGCGTCATTTCCGATGAAGGCGCAAATGTGCCGTCGCCCATGCCTGAAAAGTATTCGCGTTCCGTGACGTAATTTACCGCGTCGCTGAACCAGTCGTCGGCGGTAACATCGGAAAATTCCTGAGCTGACGCCGGGGAAGCGAATGTAAATATCACCGCCGCGGCAGCCACACTCAGCAGCCTTTTTATCTTCATACGATCTCTCCTTTGAAAATATCAATATATTTATTATAACACGTCGGCTGTGAATTTCAAGTGTTATTATGACAAATTATGCTGTTATATGCTATTTTTTCCGCTATTTTCAATCCGTCTACAGCAGCCGACATAATTCCTCCCGCGTATCCGGCTCCCTCGCCGCACGGATATAATCCCGATATGGCGGATTGGAGCGTTTCTTTGGAGCGAAGTATTCTCACAGGCGACGAGGAACGTGTTTCAGGCGCGGTCAGTACTGCGTTTTTATCGGCAAACCCGCGCAGACGCTTGTCCATAAGCGGTATCGCTTCCCGCATTGAAGCCGTTACAAAATCGGGCAGAATATTATCAAGATTTGTCCATTTTATCCCGGGACGATAGCTCGGCGTTATGCCGATCTTATCATGTCCGCAGCCCAAAAAATCGCCTACGCGCTGCGCCGGAGCGCTGTAATCTCCGCCTGCCGCCTTGAATGCGCGCCGCTCTATATCGCGCTGAAGATACATTCCCGCCAGAACATCCGCGCTGCCGAAATCGTCGGGAGTTACGCCGACGAGAAGCGCGCTGTTGGCGTTGCTTCCGTCTCTGCTGAAACGGCTCATGCCGTTTGTCACAACACCGCCCTCCTCGGACGCCGACGCGACGACAACGCCGCCGGGACACATACAGAATGTATATACGCCTCTGCCGCTTGGAAGGTGTACCGATAATTTATAATCCGCCGCCCCGAATTTATCATACATATCGCCGTATTGAGCAATATTTACCATTTTTTGGGAATGTTCTATACGAGCGCCGATAGAAAAGCTTTTTTGCTCCATATCAACGCCTTTTTTTCTGAGCATCTCAAATGTATCGCGCGCGCTATGTCCGATGGCGAGAACGATTTGACTTGTTTTTATTGTATAGTGTCCTCCCGCCGACGCGATAACAGCGCCGCTTATTCGGTTATCCGTTATTTCTATATCCGAAAGTGTGCTTGAAAATCTGATTTCTCCGCCATGCGCCTCTATATCACGCCTGATCGAGACAACCATTTCGCAAAGCTTGTCCGTGCCTATATGCGGCTTTGCCTGATATATTATCTCCTCCGGCGCGCCGTGCTCGTGAAATACCTTTAGTATGTGGTTGATTCTGAAATCATTTATGCCCGTTGTAAGTTTACCGTCCGAGAATGTTCCCGCGCCGCCTTCGCCGAATTGGACGTTTGAATCGGGGTCAAGTCTGCCTGTTTCCCAAAAGCGCTCCACATCAGCGGCGCGTTCCTCTACAGGCTTGCCGCGCTCGGCGATAATCACTCGGAATCCAGCCTTTGCCAAAGCCAGTCCGCACATAAGTCCCGCCGGTCCCGCGCCGACTATGACTATTGGCTCGTCGGACGGCGCCGCCGCGGGGAAAATATACTCCTTATTTTCTATCAAACGCGCGTTTTTGATACGCGCTGCCGCCGCGCGCTCGTTTTCCGTTTCAACATCGACCGAATATACAAGATGTATATCATTTTTACGGCGTGCGTCTATGGATTTTTTTGAAATTCTGAACGATTTCAGCGTTTTGACGCCCAAAAGCGCCATTACCTTCCCTTTAAGCACCGATTCCGGCTCATCGGGTTTAAGCTTGATATCAGTTATTCTTATCATAAAATTCACCTGATTTATATTATCATATACGCGTCTGCTTGTCAAATAAAAAGCCTTTTCCGTTTCGGAAAAGACCTTATTATGCTTTATTAAAAGTCACCGTAATAGCGGTACCCTCGCCCGGCTTGCTTTTTACACTTATTTCCGCGTTATGGCATATGGCAGCATGCTTTACAATGGACAAGCCCAAACCGGTGCCGCCCAGCGTTTTCGACCGGCTTTTATCAACGCGGTAAAAGCGCTCAAATATGCGTTCCTGTTCGTCCTCGGATATACCTATTCCTGTATCGCGTACGGAAAACTCCACCTTGTCGGCGGTCGTGCCGGAAAACACGGTCACTCTGCCGTTTTCTTTGTTATATTTGATGGCGTTGTCGATGAGATTATATACAAGCTCGCCGATAAGCGTTCTGCTGCCGTTGATATATGCCGGCTCACCGCTGTAAAAAAGCCGCACGCCCCTGCTTTTGGCTGTCTGCTCAAGCCGCAGTATCGTATCACGCGTTATCTCGGATAGATCCAGCCTCTCGTCGGTCGCTATTTCTATTTCGTCAAGATGGGAAAGCTTTATTATGTCCTCGATAAGCAGCATAAGATTAGACGCCTCTTTTTCTATCTTCTCCGCGCACATCTTGTGATCCTCCGGCTTTGCCATGCCGCTTGTTATCATCTGCGCGTATCCGTAAATGGATGTGAGCGGTGTTTTCAGTTCATGCGAGACATTTGCGCTGAACTCGCGGCGGATTTTCTCCGCCTGTTCCCGCGCCGCGTTATCGTCCTCTATGCGCTGCAAAAACGGCGCAAGCTCCTCATAAACCTCCGCGCCGCTTATGTTGTCGATATCAATATCGTTTATCGGCTGCATTATGTGCTTTGTCAGACGGTTTGCGGCAAAAAAACCAAGTCCGAGACTTAAAATCAGAACCAATATCAAAATCGGCGCAAGCGTCACGATTATGGATACGGTATCCCCGGGATGGTTTATCGCGTAAACGAGCGATGTGAGCTCCATTACTATAATTCCGAAAACCGTGAGCAGAATGCAGATATCCCTGTAAATAGTCTTTTTCATATGAATTTATAACCAACGTTTCTTATAGTTTCAATATGGCTGCCTTTTTCTCCGAGCTTGCGGCGAAGGCTGCCGATATGCACGTCCAGCGTGCGCGATTCGCCCTCGAAGTGGTATCCCCATATCTTGTTCAGCAGCTTTTCGCGCGGTATAACACTGCCGCGGTGCTTCATAAGCTCCGATAACAGCTCAAATTCCTTATAAGTGAGTGTTATGGGCGCGTTGTCAACATACGCGATACGGCTGTTTTCGTCAACGCGTATTCCTTCATGGGAAATCGCGGCGTCGGTGACGCCGTTTACGCCGGAACGCTTCAAAACCGCTTTAATGCGCGATATAAGCTCCAGCACGCTGAACGGTTTCGTGACATAATCGTCAGCGCCCATGTCAAAACCGCGGATTTTGTCCGATTCTGTACTTTTTGCCGTAAGCAGTATAACCGGCATATTTTTTGTGACGGAATGCTCGCGCAGTCCGCGCAGGATTTCAATCCCGTCCTGGTCGGGAAGCATTATGTCCAAAAGCACCAAATCCGGCATGGAAATCTCCATCGCGCTGCGGAAATCCGCCGCCGTCGCAAATTCGGAAACCTCAAAACCGCTTGATTTAAGCGCGTATGACACAAGCTCCCTGATGTCCTCGTCGTCCTCGACGCAGTATATTCTCTGCATCGCAAATCACCTCAATACTATTATAGCCCCATTTTAAGTCGATTGCAAGTCCTGTTTTGTTTCCGAAGCCGAAAACGGCAGCGCGTACTTTCTGCTGTAATGGTTGTATTGATCCTTGTAGGTCGTATCCGATTTTCGGCGCGCCTTCATATACTGATGCAGCTCGTAACTCTCGTCGTCGTTCTGAGTCTGATATAATGCTATGTTCAGACAGTGATCCGAGATTTTTTCAAGACTTGAAATGTAATCCGAGAAAATAAATCCCATTTCTATTGTACATTTGCCTGTCTGCAGCCTGCGTATATGTCGGTTTTTGAGCTTTGTCCGAAGTACGTCGACAACCTCCTCGAGCGGCTCGACCTTCATCGCCGTGGTTAAGTCGTCCTCCGAAAACGCGGTCACCGTCAAATCGAGGATCTGCGATATGGCCGACGTGATAATATCCAGCTCCGCCTGAGCCTTTTCGGAGAACTGTATGCCCTTTTCGTTGATCTCGCGCGCGACGAACAGTATGCTTTTGGCATAATCCGTAATTTGTTCGAAATCGCCTATGGTGTGCAAAAGCTGCGAAACCTTCTGCGAATCCTTCGAGTTTAAGTCCTTCGCGCTGAGCTTGACAAGATACGCGCCGATCGAGTCCTCGTAACGGTCGGTTTTCTTCTCGTTATCCGAAACAAGCTTGTCCTTCTCCTTCGTATAGCTGCGCATCGCCGAGACAGCCGCTTCAAACGTCTCACGGGCGATAAATCCCATATTGATTGTCAGCGTGTTGCACTGCTCTACCGCGTACGCCGGCGTTTGCAGGAAACGCTCGTCCAGGATGCTTTCGTCCGTGAATTGCTCCTTCATGCCCTTCACGGTGATTTCAGCCAGCTTCACGAGCATATTCCTGAACGGCAGCAGCACCGCCGTAGCCATAATGTTGAACACAGTATGCACGACCGCGATGTTGAAAGCGCTCACCGTGTTGTCCACGAAACTGAAGTGCATAAACGAGTTCGCAGCGTAGAATATAATAAGGAACAAAATCGTACCGATTATATTAAAATAAAGGTGGATCATCGCCGCCCGCTTGGCGTTCTTGTTCGCGCCGACGCATGAAAGCAGCGCCGTAACGCAGGTTCCGATATTTTGTCCCATGATTATCGGTATCGCCGCGCCGAAAGTGATTTGCCCCGTCATGGACAGCGCCTGCAGAATACCGACCGACGCCGCCGATGATTGAATAATACCAGTCAGTACCGCTCCGGCAATAACTCCCAAAATAGGATTTTGGAATTTCGCAAGTATTCCCGTAAACTCGGGTACGTCCGCCAAAGGCTTGACCGCGTTCGACATCGTTTCCATTCCGAACATGAGCACGGAAAATCCTATCAGCAGACTGCCGATATTTTTCATCTTGTCGCTTTTTGCCGCCATGTACAGAATAATACCGATTACCGCCAAAACCGGCGTGAAATTTTCGGGCTTCAGAATATTCAAAAGAAAACTGTCGCCCTGTATTCCCGTGAGGCTCAAAATCCACGCGGTGATTGTCGTGCCGACGTTCGCGCCCATGATAATTCCGACGGCTTGCCGTAGCTTCATAATACCGGAATTAACAAATCCGACAACCATAACCGTGGTAGCGGACGAAGACTGAACCAGCGCCGTAACGGCTGCTCCCAAAGCCACTCCCTTAAACGGATTGTCGGTCAGCCTTTCGAGTATCCTCTCGAAGCGGCCGCCGCCAAGCTTCTCCAGCCCGTCTCCCATGACGCTCATTCCGTAGAGGAACATCGCAACGCCGCCCAGGAGAGTAAAAATTCCAAATATATCCATAAAGATCAGCCTTTCAGTTATTCTTGGTTTTTATTATATATTTTACAATGTAAAATTGTATTCAAGACAATGTTAAATTTATGTAAAATCTGAGTTTCTTCCTATTATAATGGTACCTTATTCAAAGGCGCCCGCGGAGCGCTCCCCAATAATGAGTGCCTCGTCGTGAAATCGGGTGCCAACGGCAGCGAAAAGCCGAATTATTGTTAAATAATTCACAGACTTCACAATAATACGAGGAATATTTTGGAAATATATATTCAATTTGTTCAACTTAGACATATAAATTTCAACAAATTATAAAATTTTGCTGAAATTTTAAGAAAACTATTGAATATTTAATTTATTTGTGTTACAATCTTATATATAGTGGAATGTTTACAGATATTTCACTGTTTGTGATGATATTATTAAAGATTTTTTATAGATTTTCAATGGGACGGACCCCCGCCGAGCAAAAAATTCCTCTTTTGCCGCGGGTGAAGTTTCCGAAGAAAATTTATATAAAATTCTTGTATAATATAAAAATCTATAGAAAAAAGGGGTGTTTCTAGTATGAAACAGAGACAGAGAGGGTTAGCGGCCTTCCTTTCCCTTATTTTAACCG
>CANRJY010000052.1 GCA_947631085.1 uncultured Clostridia bacterium
TTATTTTTTATCCTGTTTCAAAATTTTTCATCTTTTTCTCCTTTTCCTATTGACTTTTAATAGTTAGTCTTTCTTAAAATAATTGACTTTTTGAATTGGTTATGGTATACTAAGGTTAGATACATGCTCTAAAAATTGGCGATACTTCCCTTCCGTCCCTCCGTTATTGGACGGAACAGAAAGGAGGTATACCAGATGAAGCAGTATGTAACTGTGAAAAGATATTGCGAACATATTAATGAAGACGTAGATATTACGTTAACATATCCCTCTATGCAAACTGTCGGCAATATTTTGGTAGGTAGTGCCGGTAGTCCGACTGAGGTGCGTTGTTCGAATATCTGTATGAAAATGGGTCGCGATAATTGTGCTTGTAAAGAGTTCATATGATTAATCGCACCCGTTGTTCCGGCGTTCCCGCGCCGGAACCCCCTTCGGGGGTGTAAAGTTTATTATACCTGCGTTCTGCAGGGGACGAGATGCGGCGTAAAAAGGAGCAATGAGCTGTCGCCGCAACCCCGCAGTCAAGATACTTTTGTATCTTACATTTGATATTATACAACGAAAATTCGTTGGTGTCAATATGAATTCACGAAATTTCGTTGATTTGTGTAATTTCACAAATATTGAGGTGGTCTTTTATGTATAGTGCACAAATAACTAAAGAGCGTATAAAGTTGCTGTGTAAAAACAAGCATATCGGTATGGAACAAATGCTTTCCGCTTGTTTTTTAGGTATAAATGCTATACGCCAGATTAATGACACCAAGGGAATGGCATCTTTTAGCTTAGCTAAAATCGCCGATTACCTCGACTGCTCCGTAGACTACCTCCTCGGACGTACCGATAACCCTGACATTAATAAATGAAAGGATTGATTAAGTATGGGCAAGAAACCATTTGACGAGTTCCGCGGGGATATACCAAATGCAGAGATAAGTACCTGCGTTCTGCGGGGAGCGAGATGCGGCGTAAAAAGGAGCAATGAGCTGTCGCCGCAACCCCGTAGTTAAGATACTTTTGTATCTTACATTTGATATTATACTCCGAAATATCGGAAGTTTGGAGGTTTTCTACAAATGTTTAAAGATATTTTTAGTGATTATATACAATCACGAGGTATTTCACTGTATAAAGTATCGAAGGATACTAAAATACCTAAAAGCATTGTGTATGAATGGGCGTCTGGGGAAAGAGAGCCGGTGTCGGAATATCTTACCACCCTTGCCGATTACCTCGACTGCTCCGTAGACTACCTCCTCGGACGCACCGATAACCCTGACATTAATAAATGAAAGGATTGATTAAGTATGGGCAAGAAATCATTTGACGAGTTCCGCAAGGAAATGATTTCGACTTATGAACAGTCGGTTTCTTATGCGGAAGGTGAGCATCCTTTAGTACCCATCATAGAAAACAAGACGCTCCATGCAATACTTGATATATTGGAAGAATATCATAAGCAGTATTACGATGAATGATTGAAACGAAAAACCTCGTCAAATTCCTTGGCGATTTCGCGAGATATATGATCCGCGAATTTCCCCGTCCAGGGAATAACTATTGCTGCAACTGCAAGCGTTACGACAACTACGTTAATAATAAAACCCCGATGCGTCATAATATTGCTCCTTTCATAGGGGGTATCCGCGGCACGCTTATAGGGGGCAAACGTACCGCGAATCCATGATAAGGTGACACTGATAAAAGGAATACTTCTGTCACCTGTTTTTGGTATCGCAGGAGCGATACCGTTGGGTGTTTCATTGGCGCTCGGTCTATAGGAACCGTATTTAACGGCTCGCGCCATTTATAAACGAATGTATCTTACATTGTTATTATAATATCTATATTTAGATAAGTCAATATAAAATTATCTATTTTTAGATATTTGTTAAATGTGTATATTTTTTGGGTGTGATTTTATGGAAAATGTACAAATAACTGCACAAAGAATAAAAGAACTGTGTGACAAGCATAATGTTTCTATAAACAAGATGCTTCAAGAGTGCAATGCTGGCACTCGAACATACCATAATATTTTAAGTGGTTCAATCCCATCGGCAGATAAAATATTAAAGATTGCCGAATTTTTTGGGGTGTCAACAGATTACTTGCTTGGCAAAACAGATATTCCAGTTTTTGCTACTCCGGAGCAAACAGACAATTTTACGGAAGAGTCGGCGGATTTAACGCCAGAGGAAAGAGATAAAATAATAGAATATATGAAATTCCTGAAGTCGCAAAGAGAAGAAAAGGGAGAGACCAAATAATGTATTGTATGAATTGCGGAAAAGAACTACCTGATGGTGCTAAGTTTTGTAGCGAATGTGGCGCGCAGTTAGGTGTGTTACCTACTAAGGCTGATGCTGAACCGGAAATGGTTATTCGTAAGGGTTCATGTAATATAAAAAAGAATATGTTTTATACCGAAAACGGTCATGCGACACTAACGAATAAGAGATTTATATTTTCTAAGCACAGTTTAACGAAAATTGCGATGACAGGTGTTTTATCTGCATTATCTGATGATGATTGTGAATTTAGTATACCGCTGTCTGATATAGCAGATGTCAGTGAAACTCGGCTTGGAATGGGAGTTCTGCTGACCACTCGCGATGGAAAAGAATATAAATTAGGTTTATGGGATTTAGAGGCATGGCTTGAAGATTTACATAAATACGTTAAATAATAAACCCTCTCGTTCCGAACGTATTATGATATGAAAAAGGAAAACACAGCGTCAAAAGAAGGAGAAAAACAATAATGAAATTTGGGTTTCGTGCTCCGTCTATAAAAAAATCTATATCAGCTTCTACAAAAGGGAGAATCAAAAGGTCGGTAAAAGGCTTTACTAATCCATTGTACGGCTTAAACGGAATGGGATGGATAAATAATCCGAAAAAGGCTGCGTATAACGCTGTATATCACCGCACAACGATAGGAATAAGAGATATAGCCAAATCCATAGATGATAGCACAAGTTCATCAAATATATCAAATTCATCAATAGTTAATCAAGAGGCAGATGTGCGGATACATTATGAAACCCGAGAAGAAATGAAAAAAATAGCGGAACAGATTGTTGCTATATTGGACAGTTTCGATATAAAAATAAAAATACTCATGGTGCAGCAAAATAAACTATACACTACATACTTTATTCAGCCCGGAAGCGGTATAAGAATATCAGATATTGAAAATCTTAAGCTGGATATTGCAATGCACCTGTGTGTACCGGAAATAAAAATTGTTCCTTATCCTGAAAAGGGGGCTATTGGTATTGAAATAGCTCATAAAATGGACTGAAACACTTTTAACAAAGCGTGTAATATGAGTCCACCATAGAAAATCAATTACAATACCGTCAATAGCGGCTGATTTAATCGAACGTAGATAAAAATCAATAAAATTTCTCTTTTTGCATAGCATAATATATGATATAATGCAGAAGGGAGATAGAAAAATGGACAAGGAGGAGTTCGAAATGACTGTAAAGCAATCTATAAACGAGCTTTTAGACGTATTGCCTGCCGAAAAACTTGTTGTGATATATAACTTCGTGCGCGATATAAGCGATAATGAGGATTTGAAACTCGACGAGATGAACTGCTCCGTGTTATCGCAGAACGCTTTAGCTAAGGATTGGCTTACGGAAGAGGAGGACGAATTTTGGAAAAATTTATAAAAGGCGATCTGGTCGTTATTCCTTTCCCGTTTACTGATTTATCCGGGAGCAAAAAACGTCCCGCGCTCGTTGTGGCAAATATAAAAGGTGATGATTTATGGCTGGTTCAAATTACATCACAAGCTATAAGCGACAGGTACGCCATTCCTCTGGATGGAAGTGATTTGTTGAACGGGCATTTTAACTACGCAAGTAATATTCGCCCGAATAAAATTTTCACTCTTTCTAAAGATATTGTTTCGTATAAGATAGGAAGTGTGAATAGCGAAAAATTGTCACAAGTTGAGAATGTTCTTGTAAATATAATATGCTCAAATAGATAGAATAGCTGATATAATTAAGAACATAAACAAGGAGGTATGCGTTATGGCAACATCAACATTTGATAAACGGATTGTTTTAGGGCAGAAAGCCGCAAAACGTATGGCTGAGGTTTTGGCAGATCCAACGCCGGCAAAAAGACCTGACCTCACAAAAGAAATAAAGGAAAGTGATACGGCATGGGAATCATTGTTAAAGCGTTACGAGAAATAATGTCATCAGATATATATCCGATAGTTGCAGATAAGATTGATAATTTCTCATGTAAAAATTCAGATGTGGAAACATTCTTGAGGACTAAGGCTGTTGAGTATGAAAATAGGAATAAAAGCCGAACATATCTATTGATTGATGATAAGAATGTGGATATTATGGCATATTATACTTTAAGTTTGAAAGCTATTGATTTTCGAGACACTGTATCCAAAACTACAATACAGACGATTGATGGCTTTTCAAAAAAAGTGGAATCTGTGGCGGCTATCCTTATCGGACAGTTAGGCAAGGATACATATTTCGGAAACTCCATTGAGGGAGCAAAAATTATTGAATTTGCCTTAAATTCAATATATAATGTGCAAGACATTATAGGCGGTAGAGTATGTTTCTTGGAAACAGAGGATACACCTGAAAATCAAAAGGTCATAGACTTCTATGCGGATAATGGATTTAAAGTATTGCAACATGACAAAACAGACAAGTACCTTCAGATGTTTAGGAAATTATAAGTATATGTAATCCGCTATTGATACAGCCGCCCTTACCGGCGGCTGTGTTGCTACTATGATAAAGAGCTGCGCTGCTCTTTGAGCTGTTTTATGAATTGAAGTATCTTTTCGGCTTCTTCGGGAGTTAGCGTTTTAAACAGGTCTATCAATTCAACACTATCAGTCTTATTAGATTGCATTATAACACCACCTTTGCAAATAGATTACAATAATATTACAACAAAATTACAGTAATTGCATAGGAATGTTAGATTATAAAAACACAAATAGGGGAGAAGTACAATGGCAAAGCGGAGAATGAACGGCGAAGGCACTATATATCAACGCCCGAACGGTTTGTGGGTATGCGAAATTACAATCGGTTACGACGAGAATAATAAGCGTATCAGAAAAGTCGTATCGAGTATGGACAGAGAAAAACTGCAGAGAAAAATAAATGATTTGAAATACATGAACGACCGTCAGCTTCTCGCCGATCCGTCCGACTATACTGTTGCGGAATGGGTGGAATTTTGGTTGGATACATATAAAAAAGCAGCGGTTAAGGCAACAACGTATGATATGTATAAAGGTAGCCTCGAACGATATATCAAACCGAAAATCGGGCATTACAAACTAAACAAATTGAGCCCTATCATAGTGCAGAAATTTATAAATGATATATCCGCGCATGGCATAAAGACGAAGAATGGATTAAGCCAGTCATCAATTAAAAAAGTATATGTAACGCTTTCCCAGGCTTGCAAGCAAGCTGTCGTTGCGAACATATTATATAAAAATCCATGCGAAGGCATTGTTATTCCCAAAAAGGCGTCACGGGAAGCTAAGGCGTTTTCGGCAACGGAGCAGAAAAATTTTCTCGCACAATGTCCGGGCAATACGTCTTGTGAAAATTTGTTTATATTCGCGTTTAACACGGGAATGCGACTCGGTGAGATGCTTGCCCTGACATGGGACGATATAGATTTTAATAAAAAAACAGTGTCCGTGAATAAAAGTCTTGCGGAAATAAGCGACTATTGTGTCATCTGATACGCCTTATCCTGCGCGTCAATAAGCGCCTGTGTTTTCTTTACGCGGAACTCAAGGATTTCAGCGCTGCGTTCATTGAACTCGTTCCACTCCTGAAGCTTTGCCTGCTTCTGCTGTTTTACAAGCTCCTCCTGCGAATCCGCCAAATCGCTCAGACTGTCGTTACATTTTTGTATGCCCTCGTCAGCATCGTACAACGCCTTTACCCATACTTGCGTTATATTGAACAACTCATTCATTGTGATCGTTTCGGAAAAGTACGGACATTCATCAAATATAACAATGTCACGTTTCAATCGCTTTCCTTTATATAGGAAAGAAAATAGCTGTTCCCTAATATCTTCACTTAACATAAAATATCTTTGTGTCGACAACAGCACTATGGGTTTATATTGCTGTTGTATTAACTGCTCCATAAATGGCTCATCTGAACGCAACACAATAATACTATTTTCAAAATCATTGTAATGGCTCTCGATACCCCAATCACGGAACAATTCGCCCCAAGCCTTTTCAGCTTCTATCCTGTCGCGTTCACCGTCTGACAATTCCTCCAAGCGTTTGATAGAATCCGTTACGACTATCAATCCTTGCGGTACACAGTGCTGTTGATGACAGAAATCACCTATACAGCAGTGCATAAAAGTTTTGATAAAAGTCGATTTTCCTATACCGCACCTGTCGGCAAAACACGTCACCTTTGATGTATCCTTGTTATTGGTGATAATTTCAAAAGTGTCCTGAAAGAATTGGTTTTGCTTTTCGTCAAAATCATATATAGGCAAGTATGTAGAAAAATCGCTATATGATAGTTCTGTTTTCTTTTGCAATAAAATTTAGCCTCCTATAATTCTCAATATAGAGGACAGCGCCGTAATCCCACCGTCCCCTATATTTATTATTCTACTTTTGTCTACTGTTTTGTGTTAAATTTTTACATGATATAATCCTCTCTTTCTGCCCGATTAGTCGGAGCCGCTGAATTTGATGCTATAACTATAAATCTCTTTTTCATTTGGAAATTTTATTACATTACTGTTACATAATTGGAATTGTTAAAAAAACAGTGTCAAATATGACAGTTATCAACAAAAATGATTGCTTATATTTTTAAATTTTTAGTGATTACGCACATAATATGTTTCATAACTTATGAAACATATTGACTTATAGTATGGCATATGCTATAATTTTTATATAAAAAACTTTATATAAAGAACATGGAGGCTAATTTATGGAAATTAATAATGATATGATTTTAAAATGGTGGTATGCATCCAGAAAAAACGAAATAGTAATTTTCGCATTGCGTAAATTACCAAAAAAATATTCAAATATAATATACAGTAGCGGTGCATGTAATCATTTTAGTTTTAATGAATATAAAAAATTACCTGAAGATGAACAAGCAAAATTTTTAGATTGTGTCATAACAAAAATTATTAAAGAAATAGATAGATTTATTGACCAACTGGTCGATATGCATAATACGAACGAACGGCTAAAGCAAATAGAAAAGAAATTGGGGAGACCACATAAATTTGACGACGACCACATTAGGCAAATAGAAACAATGTATAGTAGTGGTTCAATGTCAATGCAAGAGATAGCAAACAAAATGGGTTGCTCTAAAGCTACTATAAGCCGTTATTTAGATATGCGACGTTAATTACCGATGGTGAACAAGGGACATTATATAAGAGAATACATATGTATGATTGCCTTGTCCTGCATCACCATTTGTGGAATACAACTTTTAAGTTGTATTTTGTCTGCATATACACAAACAAAAAACAACGCTCTCGCGAAAGAGCGGAGCCAATCCCAAATTTTGTGTAAAGATAAGTTGAAAAGACCTCCAAGATGATATATAATAAAAATATCAAAATGGA
>CANRJY010000053.1 GCA_947631085.1 uncultured Clostridia bacterium
CCGGAGGGAATGTCCTATAAATTCAAGCCGAAGTTTGACACGGATAATGAACAGTTCAGACACTTCATTGATATGTGCTTTGACCCGCAATCGCCGTTAAACGGCAAACTGAAACAGGCGTTATTTGATTTGCTGAAAGAGGGTGAACGATGATGAAAGCGGTTATATATGCCCGTTACAGCACAGACAGTCAGCGTGAGGAATCCATCGAGGGACAAATACGCGAGTGTCGGGAATATGCTGAACACAATGACATGACAGTTGTAAAAACCTACATAGACCGCGCTTTATCGGCTAAAACCGATAATCGACCGCAGTTTCAGAATATGGTGAAGGAAAGCGCGGGTGGAAAATTTGACGTTGTGCTGGTTTGGAAACTGGACAGGTTTGCTCGAAATAGGTATGATTCAGCGCATTACAAAGCCATACTTCGCAAAAACGGAGTGCGCGTCGTGTCGGCTAAAGAGGCAATATCCGACGGACCGGAGGGAATTATTCTCGAATCAATGCTCGAAGGATACGCTGAATATTACTCGGCGGAGTTATCGCAAAAGGTCACGCGCGGCATGACGGAAAATGCGTTAAAAGCGCGGTACAACGGCGGAACTCTGCCGTTCGGATATATGATCGACGAGGATAAGCACTACATATTAAATCCGGCGACTGCTCCGGTCGTCGAGGAAATATTCACAAGATACGCGGACGGCGAAACCATTGTTGATATAATCAACTCACTGAACGGCAGGGGTATTAAATCGGGAATGGGCGTCGCGTTTACCAAAAGTACGTTAAACGGAATGCTCAAAAACTGTAAGTACATAGGCGAATATAAGTATATGGATAATGTAATTCCAAACGGTGTTCCGGCAATCGTTTCGGAGGACGTTTTCGATAAGGTGCAGAAGAAAATGGAGCGGAATAAATATGCTCCGGCGAAGGAAAAAGCGAAAATAAATTATCTGCTAAGCACAAAACTGTTTTGCGGGAAGTGCGGCGCGTATATGATAGGGGAGAGCGGCTACGGCTCAAAAGGCAGCATATATCAATATTATAAATGTGCTCATGCGAAAAAGAATAAATCCTGCGATAAAAAGACGGTTAAGAAGGATTATATAGAGGATTTGGTTGTTTCGCTGACAATGCGGCACGTTTTGTGCGACGACATGATAGAGCTTATTTCTGAGACGGTATATCAAATGCAGTCGAAGGAGAACAACCGGGTGACGGTGCTGAAGCACAATCTTAAAGAAGTAGAAAACGGCATAAACAATATATTGGACGCATTGCAAATGGGGATAGTCACATCATCGACGAAACAGCGGCTGGAAGAATTGGAGCAGCGGAAAGCGGATTTGGAAACGGCGCTGATGACCGAGGAAGCTGAGCATCCGACTCTTACGAAAGAACAAATCCGATTTTGGATTGAGAAATTCAAGGACGGTGATATAACGGATATTCGGTATAAGCAGCGGCTGATCGATACGTTTGTAAATTCGGTGTATTTGTATGACGATAAATTGATTATAACATATAACGTCAAGGACGGAGCGAGAACGGTAACGCTTGACGAGGTGAATAATTCGGATTTGGTACAGGACGGTCCACCAGTTTAGCTCCTGAAAATGGCTTAGATAAGCCGTTTTTGGGAGTTTTACTTTGCGGAAATTTCCTTTTGTCCTTTACTTGTCCTTTATCGTAACTTATGCCAACTTAAAGCAGCTTGCCACAGTTTTGCTTGCCACCGCCTGTGATTTTAGAAATGCGTGTGCGTATATGTCGAGCGTCGTGCTTGCCGCGCTGTGACCGAGGCACGCTTGAACGGTTTTGACATTTGCTCCGTTGTTTATCATAATCGAGGCGTTGAGATGCCGAAAGCTGTGCGGAACGACATATTTCAAACCTTCTTGTTCGCAAAATCTGTGAAGCCACTCGTTAGGAGCGGTAATCGCTATTGCGTTGCCGTCGGCGCGTTTGAATACGAAATCGGTTTCGTTCCATTGAGTGCCCAACCGCAGACTTTCGCTCTCATAGAATGATTGCAGCTTTTTCAGATAATCAAATATTTCGTCCGAAAGCTCTAAACTGCGATATGAATTTACCGTTTTGGGCGTTTCGAGAATGTCGCCGAGATTTGTAATGTGCGATAGTGCTTTCTCTACAGTTATAGTATGATTTTCAAAATCGACGTTATCCCACGTCAGCCCGCAAAGCTCGCCGCGACGGAAGCCGCTGAATATTGCCAACAGGAAATAGCATTGATAGAGTATCGGAGCTTTTGCCGTCAATGTGTCAATAAATAATTGCGCTTCCTCAAGGGTGTACATATCCCTGACGGCTCGTTTTGCAGACGGAAGTCTTGCATTGTCGCAAGGATTTCTCGAAATCATCTCCAGATGAACCGCATAATCGAATACCGATGAGATGAAGGATATGTAGTTTTTAACCGATTTTGCGCCTAACGGCTTATGCTCCTTTGTTCCGTTCAACAGCGATTGGATAAGATTTTTGATTGTACGAGTGTTGATTTTATCAAGCCTCATATGACCAAGTTCGGTATCAATTCTTTTCAAAGCCTTCGTCATCGTATCCATAGTGGAGCGTTTGAAATGATGTATTGCGTATTCTTCCTTCCACTGCATTACAAATTCCGAAAACTTCACTGAGGTTGTTATCAAGCCGTTCATGCACGCTTCCTCGAACATAACCGCCTGTCTGTTAAGCTCTTTTTCAATCTGTTTAGCAGTCATGCTATCCTTCGGTTTCCATGTTTTGGTACGGATAACCTGTTTGTTGTTCATATCATAACCGCAGCTGACGCGTATTTGGTAAGCGCCGCCGCGTTTTCTAATGGTTGCCATATGATGAATCTCCTTTCATTATTCATCTGTGACATACCCTCTGCAGTTCCATTGTAACGCTTGTGAGAGGGTATGTCAACATAATTTTTTACCTTTCTATCCTTCTATCCCGTTTTTTGGACTCCGCCAAGAATTGCTCCCACTTGTCGCGGAGCTTGAATTTGTCCAAAAACTCGAACAGTTTTTCAATAATTTTTTCCAACTGACTTATCTTTTGTTTCAGTTTGTTTATGGCGAGCTGTCCACGAATACTTTTTAGTTCGGATAGTTCCTCGCTTTGTTCAGATACGGTTTTCTTTAGTGAGGCGTTTTCTGCTTCGAGTAAATTTATCTTAGCCTTGAGTGCGCTGTTGTTGCTCTTTCGGGCGTAGTATTTTTTGACGCATTACATAGAGTGTAGTAATCATCTTTTTTGATTTTGACCTTATCAGAAAACATAACATTCTCAAAGGGAATTTTGTCGATGTCTACAATCTTGGTTTTCCTGTCGGTAAGTCCTTCAAGCTCTGATTGACGTTTATCTATGTCTTTATCGAGCACAGATAATTCCGCTGATTTATCTGCTATCCGTTCCTCAATTTCCGCGACCTCTTTCATGCGCTCCTGCAGCTTAAATTCCTCGACTGATAAGTTACTCCTGTGAATGCCTTTGACCTCGTGTTCGATTCCGTGCCGCTCCATGCACTCGGCAAGACGTTTTTTCTCGCTTTCTATCCACAGTTTGGAACAGGTGTTGAGCTTTCCTTCGCTCTTAAAGCCCTGCTGCTCCAATGCCTTTGAGAGTGAGTTGCGGGTAGAAAGTCCGCGTTTACTTTCGGTTGCGACAGGAACGAAATCTATGTGCAAATGCGGAGTTGCCTCGTCCATATGAATTACGGCATTGAAGATGTGAATATGCGGATTGTTCTTTTGAAACTCCGTATAAAATTCATTCAGAATGATTGCCGCTTGCTCTCCGTCGGGCGTTCCCACTGCCGTGTCCTTCATATCGCCGATTTGGAAAATTACCTCATAGAACAGCTTTTCCTGCTTCGATGTTCTGATATGCTCGTAGTAATCTGGAATGCGTCTGTCATTGCGTTTTTGCTTGGAATTGTATTCGGACAGTGCTTCGTCGAATAACTCGTGATAGACTTTGTGTATATCCTGTTTGCACAAGATTATATTATCTTTCGTTCGTTCTTGGTTTACATTCGCGGCATAGAAATCTCGGTTGTTATGGCGAATACTGCCTTTGCCGATAATGCCGCTTATGCTTTTGTGGGTACTCATTTTATTGTCACCTCCTACAGCGCCATAGGCGCATAATTCAAATCAGGCTTTGTTACTTTCGCCGAAAGTAATTTAAAGACACTTTTGTCGCTGTCGCAACAAAATTTGCGCTCTTGCAGAGGGCTTCATCACTTCCGCTCCGCAGAAGCCGCCTCAGCGTCCGTCCGTTACTGCTTGGGACGTTGCAGGTATATTGCAGGTTGTATTTGCTCTGATTGGTCTTTATCCAGTTCACGAAAGTTTCACGTTTCAGACTTGACAGAGCGTTCGCGCTGCACCAGCCGCAGTATGCTTCGTACAGGTCTGTACATGAGGTTTGGTATTCCTGTCCGAATAAGCATATCGCCGATTTGCGCCGATACTTTGTCGAGCGATATTTCGCCGTCGATAGTGATGAATTTTTCGTCAATATATTTCATCGGGTGCAGCTCCGTAAACTCTTTGCAGAACAGCACTTCGTTTATTATTCCTTTTTTACCCAGCCATTCCGATGTGTCTGATTTTTGCTCGTAGCTCATTGAAAAACCTCCTCTCATTTAAAATTTCGTTCCGTTCATCTTTGTTTCCGGTGGTAAGGATTTCGTGATAGTATTTGTACAGTGGAAGCTGTTGCAGACTTTCCTCATACAGCGGGTGGTATTCTTCGCCGGGGATTTCGGGTGTGTATTTGGTTTTTTGTTCTTCTAAGATTGTGATGTACTCGGATAATAGAGTGACCGCTTCATCAGTCTTGTTTCGGCGAGGGTGCGCCTTTGAAACGCCGTCCTCGACATCATATGCTATTCCGAAGTCAACCGCGATTTTCTTAGCCGCTTCATATGGCGATAGCCCAAACAGTTGAGCTGTAAAAGATACCGCGTCGCCATGCGCTCCGCAGGCGAAGCAGTGATAATGGTCTTTATACAGCTTCATTGACGGGTGTTTATCATTATGAAATATACAATTCGTAAATCCGTTCCTTTTTACCGACACACCGTACCGTCCTGCAACGGACGGTACGTCGGTATTTTGTTTGATTGTTTCGAATATTCCCATAATCAGCCTCCGAAATATTCTATCAGTGCGGCTTTCGGGATAAGTATCTTCCCGCGTTTGCCCGCTCCGCTTCTGATATGCGGCAGCCTGTTCTGCGCCACCAGTTGGCGAACCGTGCATTCACTTAGTCCGCTGACGGCTTCCGCGCACTCCTTCACTGTCAGCAGCTCGACCTTGCCGCTGTGGGATTCGTTTGTGGTTTTGTCCTCATCATCAACCGCCATATTGTTGATGATGACTGTGATTTGTGTCAATAAATTCTGTCGTTCCTTTAAAGTCATTTAAGCTCCTTTCTCCCGATTTTATCGGGCTGTAATTTTTTACCGTTCCGGATTGGCAAAATCATTGTAACACACCATTTTTGGAAGTCAATAGGTTTGGAAATGCGTTATGTAAAAGTATTTTCGTTTGACAAAAAGACGTTTTTATGGTAAAATAATTTAAGTTAGAGAAAGGTGGGAATACGTAAAAAATGATACAAATAGAAAATATTTCGGTTAATAAAAGGTACAGTATATCGCTGTATTTTGATAAAAACTACACAAAAGAGAATTTAATTTTTGGCGAGGAAGAAGCAAAGCAATCGTTTTTTCGTAAAAAAGAAAACGGAATTTACGAAAAAGAAAATTTTAAAAGAAATTTCGGTACACTAATCGAGGACGGACTTGCGTTCGCGGAAAGCGACAATTTACGCGCAGTAAGACACGCCGCAGACGGTCTTGCCGAGGTGCTCAAACAAGGCAGAGGGCGCGAGCAGATCGAGCCGTACAAGGTGGAATTGTTTCGAATTTACAACAGCTCGGAGAATGTTTTGGAGCGGTATGTCATATTGAAGTTGTGGCACGAACACAAGGTACAGCACAAAGAGATAAACAAGATAGCGAACACCATGCGCCGCAAGCAATGGGAACAAATCGGCTTGGAGTACGAGCAATTCGCAAATAGAATGTTAATGCCGTTTGAGAAGAAATTTACAACGGCAGACGAAATGGCTGAATATTCGGGCGGCATACGAATAGAAATGCAAAGCGTTGATAAAAGCAGGGAATGTATCTACACATTCGACAAGGACATTCTGCCGCTCTATATGCTGTATCTGACCGAGCTTTCGCGACAGGGAAAGCATATTCGTACCTGCGAGGTATGCGGACGGAAGTTTGTCGCGTCGCGTAAGGACACAAGGGTTTGCAGTGCGAAATGTAAGTCACAGCGTCAGGCGGGTTATTTCAAGGAACATAAGGCGAAGGTCAAGGACGATATAGTGGATAAGACATATCAGCAGAACCGCGATGGGTACGATAATTTCTTGAAAAAGCTGAACAGGCTGAATGCGTCGGAAAATGTGGTAGAGCCGTACAAGCAGGCGAAGTATGATTTTCTTGATAAGGGTAAGAAAAAGCGTAAAGCGTACAAGGCGGGAGAGATAAAAAAGAGCGAAATCCTTGACTGGATTCGCGCGGATAGGAGTCGGCGGTTTGAGATTGAGCGGGATATATCGGAAAGGATAATTTGATTTCTATGTATAAAAATACTTGACATACATATAATATAGTGGTACAATATATTGTACAGAATACAGTACAAGGAGATGATACTATGTTGGCGGTAAACTATTCCACAATACGGGAAAATTTAAAGAGCTACTGTGACAAGGTTACAGACGAGCATGAAACGGTTATAGTTACAAGGAAGGACGAGAAAAATGTTGTTATCATAAGTCTTGAGGAGTGGAACGCCCTGTCCAAAGCCGCGCGCAACGCGGAATATTTGAGTATGCTCGACCGCTCCTTTGAGCAGCTCCGCAGCGGAAAAGGCGTGAAACACGAGTTGATAGAGGTTGACGGCGATGAATAAGCTGTGGTCTGATAAGGCTTGGGACGACTATTTATATTGGCAGACCCAAGATAAGAAAACGCTGAGAAAAATCAATGATTTAATAAAGGACATCGAGCGAAACGGCGTAATGAAGGGAATAGGCAAGCCGGAGGGACTGAAATTCCGAAAAGGCTACAGCCGTCGTATTGACGAGAAGAACCGGCTTGTTTACGATATGGACGATCAAGGGAATTTGCTTATGGTGAATGATTATGATGAGATTATCGGTTATGCCATGTTCTCGCGGTTTCATATTGAAGGAAAGTACGAGGATGAACTGTTGATTTTGACGCCCGTTGCGGTAAAAACGGAACTGCAAAGGCAGCATATCTCTAAAGAATTATTGGAGTACGGATTTGAACAGGCAAAAAAGATGGGATATAAAGCGATACTCGTTGAGGGAAATCCGAAAAACTATAATCCGCGCGGATTTGAAGCAAGTTATAAATATGGGATCAAGGCGGGACCGAATATTAA
>CANRJY010000054.1 GCA_947631085.1 uncultured Clostridia bacterium
AAAAACTCATAAGTTTATTCAACAAAAACCTGCACTATTTATCTTTCAATGTACATACTGTCCATCAGCGACAGCTTTAATATATTACCACACTAATTTACCTTTGTCAAGAGGTTTTTTAACTTTTTTTCGAAAAATTTTTTTCGCGGTTCTTTTTTTACAAAAACATCAAGACTGAGCCGGCGCAAAAACCGATAACAGCTGTGTTTATAACTATCCTCGCTATTTTGATTATTCCGGTTTTTTTCTCGTCCGTGAGCTGAGCGGCATATCCTATAAATACTGCGCCGATTGCTTCCGTCAACAGTATATATCTGAAGTCGGCGGTACACATGAACGGATATCCCGCATTGAAACTGAGATATGAAAGCATCAGTATTATCCAAAGAGAAGTCAGGCCGATCTTATACTCTTTTTTTATTTTTTTGGATTTCAGCACAAAAACCGCCGATACAAAAGAAACGGCAATTACAAGCAAATTGGCTGATATAAGCAACCAAATAATTCCTACCGGCTTGTCAAATTTAAATTCTCCGAATATGGATGTCCTCATTATATACATAGGTATGCTGTAATCCTCTCCCACATTGGCAAACGGCTGACCGAACAGACGCGGAACGGAAAATTCAAAAAATCTCTTATACCACGGTATATTGCCGGTGTATACAAAGCTGCTTTTACCCAAATAATGCACATAGTCAAGCGGCTGTTCGAAAAGCAAATAGTTTCTTACGGGATACCACAGCGCCAGCGGGAAACATATCAGCGCAAAAACGAATAATTGTATTATAACAGCCTTTATTCCGCCCATATTCTTTGAACGTATTTCTTTAAACAGACAGTAAAGCATAACGGGCGCGGTGAAAATCGCTATGGATCCGCAGGAAATTTTAGACATCATTCCAAGCCCAAAAGACAGGGCAAGGAATATCATCGTTTTCATATCACGTTTTTTATACCACCTATATGTGTTGATCACACACAGCAGCATAAAAAATACCGAAAGCATATCATTGTTCAATCTTCCTCCCATAAAATATAGGTTCGGGAAAAAAGCGGTTATTGCAAGCGCATAAATCTGATATTTTTCTTTAAGCTCAAGCTCTCCCAAAAAATTTTTTAAAGCTGTGAGCATAAAACACGAGGCAGCGCAATTTACGATCTGCGCGTACTCAAACGCCTTATAAAAATCCTCCGGATAAAATACGGTTCCCAGTCTTACAAACAGCGACGCAAGAAAATGAAAAAGCGGCGGATGATAAAACTGATTTTCATTTGTCGGCGGCAGAGAATTGTTTTTTGCCAAATTCATTATATAACTCAAATGCCCGTCCGCTCCGTCGCCGGTAATATCAAATGCCCCGAGATCATGCCCGCGCGTGAACATATGCGTATATATCATGTAACCTGCACGCATTATCATACCGCATATCACGACGCACTGTATAACCTTTCCGGCTGTCAGGCTTTTTTTTCTGTAAAGACAAAACATATAAACGCCTACCGCAATTAAAGCCGCCGCCATCAAAAACGCCGTTTTTATTTCGTCGTTCTTGATTCCCAGCTTCATGCACGCGATAAAAACAAGCGTAACAGCCGCAAAGGTAAATATATATTCCGATATTTTATATTTCCATATTTTACGAAAATCAAATTTTTTCACAGCAATCTTCCTCGTTTAACTGTTCTTTTCCTCATGATACTCCTCCTCGGTGTTTACATTCCATATCGGAGATTTATCGGTTTTGTTGTTGACGATCGCGTTAACGGTTTCAAACGCCGTAACCATAGAGTGATCCATGTTATTGTATCTGTGCTGCCCGTTTCTGCCGACGCAGTACAGGTTGCCGAAGCCGTCAAGATATTTTATCATCTCATCCATGCGGTCGTAGGTGTCAAAATACGCCGGATACGCTTTCTTTACTCGTTCGCGGTGAGCGTCGGCCACATCCGCCTTGTCGATCACGCCGATTTTTTCAAGCTCGTTTTCGGCAAACTCGATAAAGTCGGAGTCGCTCATGTTCCACCACTTGTCGCCCTCGTCACAGAAATATTCGAGTCCTATCCATACATATTTATCAAAATCCTTGACCATGTACGGCGACCAGTTGTTGAAAATCTGTATTCTTCCGAGCTTTACCGACGTATCCTGAACGTAGATCCAGCAGTCGGGGACTATGTTGTTTACAGTTTTTATGTTTGTTTTGTTCTTTATCTTAAGCTTGTTCACCAAAAGACCGACTGTGATAAAATCTCTGTACGGGAGTCCGTCCGCGATTTTCTTCATTTCCGGATCCGGCGCGCTGAACGCGTTGACCAAATCCTTAACGGGCATAGACGAGATGAAAATATCGCCCTCGAGCGTCTTTGTTTCGCCGTTTTCGATATAATCCACGCTTTTTATTCCGTCGGGTGTTTCGTTTATTTTCACAACGGGACAATTCATTTTTACCGTGCCGCCGTTTTCAACGATTTTGTCGCAAACCTTCTCCCAAAGCTGACCGGGACCGAGCTTCGGATAAATATATTCCTCGATAAGCGATGTCTCGACCTTTCTGTTTCCGCCGAAAATTTTGCCGAACATGTCCGCGATAACCGCGCGTATCGACAAGCCCTTTACTCTCTGCGAGCCCCAGTCCGCGGAGATGTATTTCGGATGTCTGCCCCAAAGCTTTTCGGTATAGCCCTCGAAGAACATCGAATAGAGAACGGCGCCGAAACGATTTTTATAGAAGTTTTCCAACGAGTCCTCTTTCTTTTTGTTCATGACCGCGCCAAGATACGAAAAGCCCGCGCGCATCGTTGTAAAAAATCCCATATTTTTTATGGTTTCCCATTTTAGAGATACGGGATAATCAAAAAATTTACCGTTATAATAAATTCTCGAAACTCTGTTGCGCTTGAGCATTACCTCGTCCGTTTTTTCCGGATCCGCGCCGTTTGGGTCGTATTTTTTATCGGCTCCCACAAGCTTGTCATCCTTTGCGGGCGCTCCCTGCGGCGGAAGTATGTCGTACCACCATTTAGTTACTCTGTCATCCTTAGAGAAAAAGCGGTGTCCGCCTATATCCATACGGTTTCCCTCGTAGCGCACGGTCTGAGATATACCGCCTATTCTGTCGCTCGCCTCAAGTATTGTTACCTTGTAATCCTTTTCCTTTAACAATTCATGCGCGGCTGTCAATCCCGCCGGTCCGGCGCCTATAATTATAACGTTTTTCATTTAATTCATCCTTTCAACCGCTTGTTTACAGTATATTTTT
The DNA here is from genome assembly GCA_947631085.1 of uncultured Clostridia bacterium. Taxonomy (GTDB): domain Bacteria; phylum Bacillota; class Clostridia; order UBA1381; family UBA1381; genus CANQXJ01. The sequence goes on from CANRJY010000054.1 coordinate 3,264, forward strand.
ATCATTGTAAATTTAATTTAATCCGGCAAACATCGAAATAATGCCTATACAAATCGGGATAAGCATAGCAATAGCCGTTACAAGACATATGATTCTTATGGTTTTCTTGCTGAACATTTTTATCACCTCTTATTTTATATCTTATTCAGAACATTATTTATAACCGCGGCCGCCTGCGCGCGTGTCGCGGTGGCAAGCGGACGGTATCTGCCGTCGTCCATACCGTTTATAAATCCCTGCGCATACGCCAGCCGCACATACGGCAAAGCCCATGTGCTGACGCTGCCCAAATCGATAAAATCGACGTTATCGGAATAATCCGTCCCCTGCATGGTATAAACATTCGTCCAATACTGATACGCCGTTTGAGTTATCGCCGCCATTTCCTCGCGCGTTATCGGTTTGTTCGGATTAAAGGTCCCGTGAAATATCGCTCTCGATTTACCGTCGGTATAAACTATCACCGCGTCATAATCATCTATCATCTGAGACGGTATAAGACAACGGTCAACAGCGCCCTGCATATAATCCCTGAACCAGTCGGTCGACGACGTGTCAAGACTTTCCCCCGCGCGGTAAGGCTCCGGCTCTATTCCGAAAGCTCCCATCGTCATACGCAGAAATTCCGCGCGTGTAATAGTCCCGTCGGGGTCAAACATATTTTCCGAAACGCCGTTTACGATTTTCAGCTCGGCGAGACGGTCTATAATCGCCTCCGCCCAGTGTCCTTTCGTGTCCTCAAATTCCGCCGCCGTCGCGGCTGTCGGCAGCGCGGCGATTATAATCAGCGCCGCCGCCAATATACTTTTGAATTTCATCAAAAACCGTCTCCTTTTTGAGTTTTTCCGTCTTTATTCATTCTGCTCTCCCGCAAGCCTGCTTATAATCATAGCTGCCTGCGCCCTCGTAAGCATTGATTTCGGCTCGAATTTGTTGTTCTCCATGCCGCTGATATACTCGTGGAAATGAGCCGCCTGCACGGCGTTTATGTAGTGCGCGTCTATATCCTTTTCATCCGCGAAGCCCGTGTCATAATCCTGCGCCATCTGCTTCCAATCAGCCGAATCCTTCATTTTATAGTCCATACAGCTCATTATTAATGCCGCCATTTCCTCGCGCGTTATCGGTTTGTCGCCGTTGAACGTCTGCTTTGCTCCCGTCGCCGAAAGCGCGGAATATCTGTATATCTCCGTACTCGCCGTTTTACTTATCTCTTTATTCGTTTTATAAAGCGTTGTACCCTTTCCGAGCATGTACGGCGGAATAAGTCCCTTGTCCGCCGCGCCCTGAACAAAATAGCAATACCAGTCGCTTTGTTTTACCTCAAAACACTCTCCCTCGCGGTAAGCGTGTCCGGGTATTTCGACCGTGTCCATTATCATTTTCAAAAGCTCCGCGCGCGTCACATTTCCGTCGGGATCGAATTTTCCGTCTCCCACGCCGTGAAGTATATTCTGCTCCGCCAAAGCGTTTATTGCGTCCTCCGCCCAGTGTCCCGATATATCCGAAAAGACTTCGCCGCCCTTCAGATACTTCGAAAGCTCGGGAACGTTTTCCCCAACCGCGTTCGCTATTAGCCGCGCCGTGATTTCCGCGCCCTTCGCCTTCATGTGATTAAAATCCTCTTCGCCCTCCGGATATATTCCGCTTTCAAGCGGCTCGCAGATGAAATAGCACGAAAGCGCGTCCTTGCCCATTTCATTCCATGTGTCTGTCATCATTTTGTTTATATCTATCAGACTGCAGCCCAGCTCGGCGGCAATTCTGCGCGTAGGCTCGGCGTACTCCTGACGGGACTCCTTAAAGCAATTATTCTCCTCGTCCCACCAGCCCGCGGCCGACGGTGTAAGAAGTACCGGCACGCCGCCGCGCTTCCTTATCTCGCCCACATACTTTTCGCGGAGAAGCTTCTCGTATTCCTCAACGCTCGTATAGCGTACGGGGTCGTCCTCCACTGCGTCGTTTATCCCGAATTGAATAAACACATAATCTCCCTCATGCATTTGCGTCAGTATCGCGTCGAGTCTGCCGTCATTGTTATAGCTTTTTATACTTCTCCCGCCCATAGAGCGGTTCTCGATATTTATCCCGTCTCCGAAAAATTCATACAAAAGCTGTCCCCAGCCGGTCATGGGATAATCCGTTTCATAATTATATACCTGCGACGTGGAATCGCCCGCAATATATATTGTGGGAATTTCTCCCCTGCCGCGTTTTTCTATCTGTTTTACCGATATTTCCGTGACGTTGGGATTTTTCCCCAAAACCTGAATGTCTATCTTGCCGTCCTTCGGTACCGCAGGCTGATTGCTTTCGCACATCTGTCCTTCTTTGAGGGTATATTTTGCGACGCGCTCACCGCCGTTTATGTATATGCTCGCCTCAGTCTTGGTCTCGCCGCCGGTTTTTATTTCCACTTCGTAGTCGCCGTCCGGCACCTCCGCTTCGAGCCGAACATCATTTTCTTCACCGATAATGAAATCCTCTTCTGTATACACGCCGATAAAAAGCTCGTCAGCCGATGTGGGAATAACCAGCGCGCCCGCCATTACGGACACCGCAATAACCGCCGAGATTAATCCGTTTAGTTTCATATATAAATATTTCCCTTCAATCTACAGTTAAAGATATTATATAACAACCTCACGGAAATTTCAATACCGAATTTGCGGGAAAACGCATCTGTTAGTTTTTTCCCTGATTTTGAATATTTTGCGCCATGTTGTCGTTTTTAGCGATGATATTGATTAACGCGGCGCGTATTCCGTCCGCAATCAACATAATGTCAATAACATAAACCGGTATATATTCCAAATAGTATGACGGCGGATTATCAAGGATTTTACCCTTCAGCGCGATCATCGCAAATATAAACGCAAACATCACAGAATAAACATAATTTGTTTTCCGTGGTTTTGTTTCCGGATCAAAAAAGAAAAATATCAACGGAATAACCAAATAAATCAACGTGTATGTCGCGCTCCAAATCGGTATAAGTATCATCATGCTTGTCAGCAGATACATTTTTTTCCATAAGGACCTGTGTCCATATACGCCTACAACGGAAAGCAGCGCATAAACCGCAGTCAACGTCACGGACGTTAATCCTCTGCGTTTAAAATCACATATCTTAGCTATAAGGTTGTATAGCGACGTTATACAGTTCATTCCGTAATACGATTGATCCTGTATCGTAAATTGATTTATTAAAAATTGACCCATCATGGGGCTCCAGTCATCGAAAAAGAAAAACGGCAGGAAGAAAAACACAACTCCGTACACAACCAGATGGGCCGCGTCCCTCCAGCGCTTTTCAAACAAATACAGAATACCGAATATCGCGGGATAAATTTTAAATGCGGCGGCAACGGCAATAAAAATAAGAGCAAATTCGCGTTTGATTTTATTCTCGCTGTCCTTCCACATTACCGCCCATATCAAAAGTATGCATACAAGTATTACCGAATTTCCTCTTTCCAGCACATTAAAAACAAATATATTTGAAGTCAGTATAACCGCAATTAAAAGAAGCTGACTGTTCATCTTTCCCTTAGTCACTTTTATTACGGTAACAGCCAAAACAGTTGTAACTACCGAGCAATACCACACATAGAGCAAAAGCGCATAAGGAGACGTACTTGCAGGGTCATACATAACGGTAGCGTTTTTCGGCAAAATCAAGCTGAAAAAATAATACATAAAATAAATAAGCGGCGGAAATGTTGCCATATCGCTTGTCTCATAAACCTTGTCGATACCGTTTTTACGAACATATGAAATGTGGTTGAAAAAATCCATAAAATAATCTTGTCCTTTTTTGAAAATCAATCCGTCCAGACAAGAACCGTGTGTGAGAATCAAACTAATTATCGAGCAAACCGCAAGCAGTCCGCACAAAGCAAAAAATACCGATTGAGGTGTAATTACATACCCCCCATTTTTTCTTCAAGTCAATGGTTGATAAACTGTTTTTCTTCATTTTTATTCCTCCCGTACGCTTAATTTACAACCATACCAACCTTCCCGCATAACACTCCGATTATCATGCGAAAATCAAGAGATATTATATATTATGCGTATAATTTTGTCAAGAATTTTTTAATGCCTCGTTTTATTTGCGGGAAATCGGTACACGTCAATCTAAATTTGAAATAAAATAGTAACACAAACAATCCAAAAACATGATATACTTAATAAGGGTGACAA
>CANRJY010000055.1 GCA_947631085.1 uncultured Clostridia bacterium
CATCTGCGTTATCTTCTATAGTTGCCGATACATATGCCTCACTCGACTGTTCAATTTCGCCTGTTGGTTCTACGGCTGTTATATTGGGGATCTGCGGCTCGCGAGCTGTTACAGACTTTTGAGCTACATTATTAATATTATTCTCATCCTCTACAACTGCACTGCTATTGTTTATTTTGACTTCTATTTTATTTTCCGTTGCTGATGGAGTCCAATCAAATTCCGCTGTACTTGATGTGAAATAGCGCATAAATTCATTATCTATACTATCAATCTTAGTACCATTTACATAAATATCTAATGAGTAATATCCTGATTGCGCACCTATATTGTTGTAATTAACTTTAATTTTATTGGGCTTACCTAAAACTGGTTCACTTGCAATGTATATATTCTCATCATATACCGCATAATCCGATTTGAGTTTCATATCAGATAAAGTGTTCGTACCATCCACAGTACAAATTTCTGTATCGCTTGGATATATAATCGTGAATGTATTATCCGCAGTCACAGCATGCGAACCCGGATTTGTATCATAATCTCTTATAAAAGTATTTTTTTCACCAATAACAAATGCATCAATCGGTAACTCTATAATATTTACTTCAGTCAACCCATTATTTTGTCCAGTAAAAACTTTTTTATCGTTAATATAATAGTCATAATTTATTGGTTCATTGTTCACATAGCCTTGGCCATACATTCTTCCTGTATAGAAAATCCGCGCTTGTTGTTCTGTTGCCGAATTGCTTACCGCCGACAATAGACTTCTGCTTCTAGGTTTTGTACAATTCCTAATATAACACTCTGTTTCAATCTTACCCCTATTTGTACACTGTGTGTGGTAATGCGGAATCTTTTCTTTGCCAGAATCAGGAGGATTGTATTCTTTTTCCTTCTCTTTTTCATTAATTTCATCTAATGCCATCTCAATATGATTATCTGTCTCTTTTTTATACTGGTCTATTATTTCTACCAAAAGCTTCCGCGATTCATTATCTGGAGTGTCTGTGCCAAAGAGGGCTTTAAAAAACTCTTTTACTATATTTATATATTCGTTGTTAATTACATGAACCCCATCATCATTTATTGGAAACATCATATCCAATAAAATCGTCAAATCAAGATAATTGCGTATTTTTTCTTTAGTAGAGTCCTCAAGAACGTCATTAGGAGCATCCCATATCTTTATCAAATCAATCTCTTTATTATCTGAATTTATATAAACATCTCTCTGTGCCTGTTCATAATATTCTTTAAATTTTTCAGCCTCTTCTCCTTCCATATTTTCAGGTATCTCTATAATAGCGTTAATAATCATCAGAATCTCGTCGTCTTCTTCGGCCATTAATTCTATACCAGATAAAGAATGTGTTGTTGCCTCAGATAGATTTATTAACTGTGTTGACTGAATATATATTTTCCCATCCTGAATTTTCGAAGTGACATTATTTACGTCATCCGCATTTACATTATCTATATTCTTTTCTAATTTAATATCTACATCTGTATTAAATGAACCTTCGTTATTATTTCCATAAGTTGTAGTGTAACTCATTCCGATTTTGGCTTCATTCGTATTCGCATAATTATCGTTGTCTACTTCTATACTATTTTCATCAACCTGCATATTTACAAGCGGGTTTCCGCTTTGTTCAAGTATTATATCCTTTACCTTGTTTGATATAATGTTTTTTCCTGTAACATCAATAGAAACTTTTTCTTCCTTTGAATCACCCATTCCAGATATTATAATACTTCCCTCAATAACTTGCTTTTTATCTTCCACAATTTTATTCAAATCAGGTATTAATTCAAATTCTAAAGTATCATGCGATTTTAAATTATAATTATTGATTATACTGTCAAAAGCTGCATAATTGGCAATTTCACCAGTAGTAGTAACCGTTATATCAGTTATGTCATAATATGCATTATTTCTTATAGCATATGGCTGTGCTAATGTATATTCATCCATGTCACTTTTTGTAACTGTAATATCTAGCTCCCTCAAATTTACGTTAAGAGAAACGACAGCTTTAGATGTCTTTTGTTCTTCACCGCCGACTACTTGATAGGCAAAAACTTCAAACTCATATGTAGATTTCTGAGCGTTTTGCGCAAATATAGCCAGTGTAACATCTTTTTCTTCGCCGGGTTTCAAAAGTATAGGTTCATCCTTTGAACCGCCCTTAATAAAATTAATCGCTAAGTCCTCGGAATATGTACCACAACTCAAGTAGAACTTTGTGGTTGTTGTACCTGTATTCTTTACAGTTATATCACGGTACTGCTCATAATCTCTCTCTATCCTGAGACTATATCTTTCTTGAGCAAAAATTCCTTGCTCGGCAACCTCAGCATCTGACGCAGTAATGTTTATTGGACTATTGCCGTTTGCCACAATTCTTACATTATTATGGCTTTCAGCTGTCTCCGCAGCTAAGCACGGAACAAACGTAGTGCCAAGCATTGTTGCTGCCAGAATCACACTAATAAATTTTTTCATAATGCTGGAACCCTCCATTTTTGTAATTTATTGTATTGTAATTGTGAACAATCATGTATAATATTTGTTTCATTAAATAAAATAGATACATGAAAATACTTTTTGTTTTATCGCAAAACTCTATGGTTTTGCGATAAACATTAAGAAAATAGCATATATACAAGATTTTTCAATGTTTTTGACCATATTTTTGACGGTAAATTACACGGACATATCTGAGAATTTTTCCATACTGTTCCGCTTATGCTCATCAAGCGAATGAGCGTAAGTTTTCAATGTAACCGCCGCGTCCGCGTGACCGAGTATTTCGCTCAAGGTTTTAACATCAAATCCAAGCTCCAGAGCGCGGACGCTGAAGGTGTGCCTCATTGTATGGGGATTTACATATCTCACTCCGGCGCGTTCCAGTATTTTTTTGTAATGGTATTGAAATATACGCGGATCGGTAATGTGATCGTTTGTGCTTATGATATACTTTGATGAACCGTGTTTTTTTACAAATTTTAATTTATCAACAATAATCGAAGGAATAGGTATCTTTCGGCGCGATGCTTCACTTTTGGGCGGCAACTCTCGTAAAACGGACTTGCCATCAACCGTTATTCTCTGAACTGTACGGTTAATAAATAAATTTCCAGTGATAAAATCTATGTCATCCCATCTCAGCCCGCAAAGCTCTCCAATCCTCAATCCGGTGTATAGGCAAAGTAATATTCCCACATCATTCGGATTATCTTCAAGGTCGAGACTACTCTCAATTCTCCGTTGTTCATCTCGCGTGAACACTTCAACCTCATTTCTTTTTGCTTTTGGAAGCTCAACATCAAGCCATATTGGGGAAATGTACTCATCTTTTTCCGCTTTTTTCAAAGCCTCACGCAAAAAAGAAAAAATCCCCTTCACGGTTGATGGGGAACGTCCTGACAGGGAATTTACAAAGCTCTGCAATATATCCTTGCTCATTTTTCTCAAAGCGACATTTCCAAAAAAGGGCTTTATATAGTTATTCAAATATCGCTCATAGACCTTGACGGTAGTTAGTTTTATTTTGCTTTCCTGTGCTTTTAAGTAATCCTCTACCCAAGCTGCAAGAAATATATTTACAGCTTTTCCCTTATTCGACTCCGGACGATTTCTCATTTTAAGCCGAACCTCGGTATAGCTTTTTCCATATATTGATTTATATACAGCCTTTCCTTCGGCGTTATATGAATCAATATAACGTCCTTCCCAGCGCTTATCTTTACGTTTGTAGATATTTTCTCCTTTACGGCCCATGATGACGCCTCCTTAAAAAGACCATAGTTTTGACGATGAATATATCAATTATATTAGTATTATCGTGCTTTTTCTGCAATTTGCATAAAATGACGCAACAAATTTCTACATTTTCGACAAGCAAAATCACCAAATTTATCTTGTATCTTTTGTTGAAATGTGCTATAATATAATAAATTGTGATTAAATTGACTTATCGCAAAACCATAGAGTTTTGCGATAAAAAAGCCGATGGGAAACTCTAATCGTCTCATCGGCTTTTTCAATCAAGCAAATTCAATTGTAAGCATCCCACCTTGAACCATGTAGGAAAGCTCCGTATCGGAGTCATCGAAAAATGCTTCTTTCGCGTCCGCCAGCATTTGCTTTAAGCGCTCCTCGCCAATATTCTCTTTGACTGTTTTTCGGGTAGTTTTCCTTCCGTTTAGGTAAAATATTGTTTTCATGGTATTGCCCCTCCGTTCTTTATTGTAAGTACATATTACCTCTGAGCACGAGATTTATCAATACCACTACTACACAATATTTCAGGATGCTTATTGGTACATTTACATCTTGTCGTACAGCCCTGCTCTGTCGTTTATGACGAGAATGCGGAGCAGATCGTCCGTCAATCCGAGTCCGCCGCCGTCGCCCTTTAAGAAGCCCTTATCCACGAGCTTCTGGACGGTCGGACGCGCCCATTCTGGCATATTATCGTCAATATAATTGTAAATCATCGGCTTTTCGAGCTTTTCAATTCTTGCCGCAAGTTCGTTCAATTTGTCCATATCAATATCCTCCTCGACTAAATCATAATCCGGGCGGCAGAACTTCGTGCCGGGCAGATTGCTGTTGTAATACCCCTTTTTACAAACTGCTCCGCCGTTGGCGATTATTGTACTGCCGCCGCTTGTGTTGCCTTCTATTGTGGTGAAATAATCACCGCTCACTCCTGTTACAATTCCAGTGTGCGTAAACTCGCCGTTATGCTTGAATATAACGATGTCGCCGCGCTTGGGATTTGCGTTTAGACTAAAAAGTCCCGACATAGTCGGGCAATAAACATATGGATAATGCCGGAGCAGCTTCCACGCCATATCCTGACCGAAAGCCTTGACGAAGCACCACGTCACAAAGCAAGCGCACCACGGCTGTCCCTGATAGCTCGGTTTTATGTCCTGCCAATACTTCGTATAATTATTGCTTCCGGCGTTCGCGGTCTTGTCGTAGAGACTGTTATTGTTCCGCTTTTCGAGATACCCGACTTCGTTCTCGGCTATCTGAATTACCTTATCAATTGCGCTCATATTATTCCTCCAGTTCCGGCAATCCCGCCACGCTTGTAAGCAGCGACAGTATGCCTGCCAGTGCCGCTGATGATGCGACCATTATCCAGTTTACATCACCCAATGCGACCGATGTGCCAATTGTCGCGACTGCCGTTTGTGCTACCGTTTTTATCGCTCTGACACCGGCAGCTTTGATCCACTTACTAAAATTGTTCATTCTAAAAAACCTCCTTTACATCCCTATCCGTGAAAATATAAATCCTACCGTGACGCTGACAATCGCTGTGATAATATATCCGATCACCTTGCGCCACATCTCTCCATCGCGGCTTTCCAGCGCCTCAAGCCGCTCGCCCTGTTTTTCCTGCTCCTTGCCCTGCCGCTCCTGCTCCTTGACCATACCCTCCATGCTGACGGCGAGCCGCTCAATCGAAGCCGCGAGCGAATGCACCTCGTCAAGTCCGGTTTCGAGAGCGCTGAGCCGCGCATTTTGACGTTTATGCTCCTCGTCCATTCGCCTTCGGAACTCGTCATGTTCCGCCCGCGTAATTGGTGTATCCATTTAACCGCCTCCTTCTATCAATTCTCACCTTACGATTGCGATACCCATCCGGCAGCAACGTTATAGGTAAATGTTATTGCCGACCAAGTAAGCTCTGTCTCTGCGGAACAGGTATACCCCTGTGCTGTTTCCGGATAATCTCCGTCACTTGTTCGCATGAACAGCGCCACTCTATATTTGCTTTTTTTGCTGTATCCAAATTTACCGTATAAAATGTTTGAAAAAGCTGAAGCTCCCTCTCCGTATCCAATACCGGCATAGTCGCCATACATCAGGCTCACATCATTTCCGTATGTATCTTCAAATTTTATATCATACGACAATTCCATACTTCCGTGTGAACCCGTAATTCTTTCTACTTGGCACGTTATTTTAGCCGGTGCGAGTATTGCGCTTTTTGAAAGGACTTCCCGTATCTCGTTTTGCACAAATGCTGTTGTAGCAAGCTGTGTGTTGTTTGTTCCTACATCGGCTGTAGGAGCAGTCGGTGTGCCGGTAAAGGCTGTATTTTCAAATATATATCCCAATCGAGCCGGAACGAGCGGCTTGTATTCATCCGTTTTAGCCGCGATATCCTCTTCCGACGCTGCTGCAATCATGACCTGTCCCGCGCCGGAGCGGTACAAGCCGTGCCGATTATCCACGTTCACCACAATGCTTCCGTCATCGTAGATTAAAATTCCGCTCGCATTCACACCGGAACGGTTATACAGCTTCACATGACCGAGCTCAGTTATTGACGCGATTTTCTCTTTATGCGCGGTAAAATCAGACGAATTCACCTTGCTGCTTGCTATCTCACGCAAAGCCTCAAGAGCATCCTTGTTTTCCTTCATCGCGTCGGCTAATTCCTTGAGCGTATCCATAGCGTCCGGCGCACCGTTCACGAGCGCGTCTATCGCGGTTCTGATCGCTGTTTCCGCGTATGTTTTCGCGTCGCTGTCGCCCTGCTCGCGAGCGGTTTTTTCCGAATCGAGCCTTTGACTGAAATCCTTATCAGCCGCTTCTCTCGCGGATTTTTCATTGTCTATATTTTTCTG
>CANRJY010000056.1 GCA_947631085.1 uncultured Clostridia bacterium
CCCGTAGCGTCCTGCTCAACGGCGATAAGACACGGAACGCCCTTGCCCTCTAAGTACTCCGAACGAACGGTGTGACCCGGGCCCTTCGGAGCTATCATCGTAACGTCAACATAAGGAGGCGGTACGATTGTGCCGAAGTGAATGTTGAAGCCGTGCGCGAACATGAGCATATTGCCTTCCTCAAGGTTCGGCTCGATTTCGTTCTTGTAAAGATCAGCCTGAAGCTCGTCGTTTATAAGAATCATGATGATGTCAGCCTTTTTAGCCGCCTCAGCCGAGGTGTAAACCTTCAAGCCCTGCTTTTCAGCCTTCGCCCAGGACTTGCTGCCCTCGTAAAGACCGATGATTACATCGCAGCCCGAATCCTTCAGATTGAGCGCGTGAGCGTGACCTTGGCTTCCGTAGCCGATTATCGCAATCGTCTTGCCCTTCAAAAGACCGAGATTGCAGTCGCTCTCATAAAATACCTTTGCTTCGTTTGCCATTTTTGATTACCTCTTTCCTTAATTTTTATAAATATAATTATTTATCAAGTTTTAATGTGTTCGAACCGCGCTCCAAAGCGGTCATGCCCGTCTGCGCGATCTCCTCTATGCCGTATTGCTCGATTATGTCGATAAACGCGCCGATTTTCTTATCGTGTCCCGTAAGCTCTATCGTCAGCGTGCTCGGCGAAATATCAACTATCTTCGCGCGGAAAACATTCGTTATTTCAATAACCTCGCTGCGCGTTTTCGGGCCGACTTTAACCTTTACAAGCACCAATCCGCGCTTTACCATCTCGCCGTCGCGGAGCGTCTTTATTTTAATGACCTCCATAATTTTCGAAAGCTGCTTCGAAACCTGCTCGACCATCAGCGCGTCGCCGTTTACCTCAATGGTAATTCGCGAAATGTTCTCGTCCTGCGTCGTACCGACCGAAAGCGAGTGAATATTAAATCCCCTGCGCGAGAACAAGCCTACAACTCTCGATAACACGCCCGCGTGGTTTTCGACGAGCACGGATAATGTATATCTTTCCATATTACTTGTCCTCCTCCTTCTTCGGCTTCGGCAGCGCCGCCTCATTGAGCGTGTCGCCTGTCGGCTCGTACGGATTTACGTTTACGACCAACAGATACGACTCCTTATCCTTTAACATCTCGTCGATAGCCGCCGCGACGCCGCTGTTTTCGCTGACGTAGCCGTTTTTAATTCCGTAAGCGTCTGCGAGTATGTTGAAGTTCGGGCTTCCTTCGATCGAAACCGCCTGATAATTCGACTTATACAGCAGATACTGATGCTCGTGAACCATTCCGAGACGGTCGTTTTTGAACACGATCATCTTGACCGGAATATCCCACTGACACATAGTACCCATCTCCGGCAGATCCATCTGGAACGAGCCGTCTCCCATTACCGCGAAAACGGTCTTGCCCGAAGCCTTAGACGCGCCGATTGCCGCCGGAAGTCCGTAACCCATCGTGCCAAATCCGCCCGAGGTGATAAGCGCGCGCGGGTGACGAATATTAAACGCGTTCGCAACCCAAATCTGGTTCTGCCCGACCTCCGTCGAGATATACGCGTCGGGATCGGCTTTTTCCGACAGTACCTTCAAGAAATACTTCGGATTAACAAATCCGCTGTCTCCGCTGAACGGCTCATGAGTGAACCTCGCGCGAAGCTCGTCCGCCTCCGTGATCCACGCGTCCGCCGCTTTGTAATCCGTCATAAGCGGCGTGAGCTGTTTGAGAACATTTTTGATGTCCCCCACAACCGGAATATACGGCTGAACATTTTTGCCTATCTCGGCGGGATCTATGTCGATATGAATCAGCTTATTCCCGTCCTCAAGCCCCTTTACATGCGCCACCGAGCGATCGCCGAGTCTCGAGCCCATAGCGATAACTATATCCGCGCGGTTAAAAATCATATTCGCGCGTTTAGCTCCGTGCGAGCCTATCATGCCGTAGTAAAGCGCGTCGTCCGACGGCAGACAGCCGATGCCCATCATCGTCGAAACAACGGGAATATTTGTCATTTTCACAAATTTGCGGAACTCCTCCACCGCGTCGGATATCGTAATACCTCCGCCCGCGAGAATAACGGGCTTCTTCGCGTTTTTAACCGCGTCCGCGACCTTCTTAATCTGCGCCTCGTTCGCCTTTGCGGGCAGCTTGTAGCCGCGTATGTTTATCTCCTCGTCCTCGTCGGGGTAATCGAACGTCTGCTTTAAGAGATCCATAGGGAAATCTATAAGCACCGGACCGGGTCTGCCCGTTCCCGCGATATGGAACGCCTCGTTTACCACCTTGGGGATATCAAGTCCGTCCTTGATTAGATAGCTGTGCTTCGTAAACGGAAGCGTAGCGCCCGTGATATCGACCTCCTGGAACGCGTCCTTGCCGATAAGAGGCGTCGCGACCTGTCCGGTCAGCGCCACCATAGGAACGGAGTCCATGTACGCCGTCGCGATACCCGTGATAAGATTGGTAGCTCCGGGACCCGACGTAGCCGTGCATACGCCCGGCTGTTTTGTAACTCTCGCGTAGCCTGACGCCATATGCGCCGCGCCCTGCTCGTTACGCGTGAGAATATGCTTTATCGGAGAAAACGACAGTCTGTCGATAATAGGGCAGTTAGCCGCGCCGGGATAGCCGAACACGACCTTAACTCCGTTTTTCTCCAGGGTTTTTACAACCATTTCTGCACCGGTCATTAACACCCAAAAAACCTCCTCAAAATTTTATTTATTAACGCGCCCGATTGTTTCGGCGCAAGCACCAAAAAGCCCATCCGGTTGTGTTTGCGATGGAGCTTGTATATTTAACGTATGGCTAAATACCCGTATCATTAACGCTTGTCTGCGTATTTTCGTACTATCCTATTTTAACAGCATAAGCGTCCGTTGTCAACACATTTTGTGTAGAATTGTCAGTGTTGGATATTAACAGCCCATCAAAAGCGCCCGCTGTTCGGCTATTTGCCGAAAACGCGCATGTTAATGAATAAAAACACGCAAAAATTTATAAAATTCGTAATTTCTACTTTACAACGGCAAAAAAAAGGCGTATAATAATTTGCGGGAAAAATGAATAAATATAAAGGAGTGCTTTATAATGGAAATTAAAATCACAAAAACCACCAACCCGAAGCAAAAGCCCGCTGACCAGTCGGCTCTCGGATTCGGACATTATTATACAGACCATATGTTCATAATGAACTATGACAAGGGTCAGGGCTGGCACGACGCGAGAATAGTTCCATACGGACCGTTCGAGATAGACCCCGCGAGCATGGTTCTCCATTACGCGCAGGAGGTATTCGAGGGCTTGAAGGCTTACCGCACCGCGGACGGCTCGATACAGCTTTTCCGTCCGGAAAAGAACATGGAAAGAATGAATGTTTCGTGCGACCGTCTTTGCATCCCGAAAATAGACGAGGAATTTGCGATAAAGGCGATAAAGACGCTTGTTAAAATAGACGAGGACTGGGTTCCGTCCGAGGAGGGTACGTCGCTTTACATAAGACCGTATGTATTTGCGAACGACGTGCATATCGGCGTTCATCCGGCTGAGCATCTGATTTTCGCGATAATCCTCTCGCCGGTAGGCGCGTATTATCCGCAGGGACTCGCTCCCGTTCCTATCTACGTTGAGCAGAAATATGTCCGCGCGGTTGTGGGCGGCACGGGCTTCACAAAGGCGGGCGCGAACTACGCGATCTCGCTGAAGGGTCAGGAGGAAGCGGAGAAGCAGGGCTATATCCAGACATTGTGGCTTGACGGCGTTGAGAAGAAGTACATCGAGGAAGTAGGCTCGATGAACGTATTCTTCAAGATCAACGGCGAAATAGTAACTCCGGCTCTCGTAGGCTCGATTTTAAGCGGTATAACGAGAATGTCTATCATAGAGCTTTTAAAATCGAAGGGCTACAAGGTATCGGAGCGCAGACTCTCGATAGACGAGCTTGTTGACGCGTTCAACGCGGGTACGCTCGAGGAAGCGTGGGGAACAGGCACGGCGGCGGTTATCTCACCGATAGGCGAGTTAAAGTACGGCGAGCTTGTAATGCCGGTAAACAGCGGCGAGATCGGTCCCGTATCGCAGATGTGCTACGATACTCTCACGGGAATACAGTGGGGCAAGATAAAGGACGAGTTCGGCTGGACGGTTAAGATCGACGATTGATTTTTGCAATATATAAAACAGCGCGTTTTAAAAACGCGCTGTTTTTATATGAATGTAACTTGATTTTTACGTTTATTGAATCTTGCTCATCACACCTGTAAGCGGCACATAATTGCCGTCCCACAGCATAAGCTTGTAATTATCCGAGGCGGGAATATCGGCGGTGATAGTGACCGTATCGCCCGCGACGGCGCCTTTTGTTCCGAGCGTCAAGCCGATAAATCTGCCGTTTTCGTCATACTCCGCGACATACAATTCCACCTCGTTCAATTCCTCCGCGCGCTCGGGTTCAACTACGGTAACGGGGATTTCGATTGTATTTGATTCGGTATTGATTTTTGGCACGATCGGCTCCACTTTCAGCGGCTTAACAGGCTCGGGCGTGGGCGTCGGCATGATACTGTTATAATGTATTGTGGCGTTAAGCAGATAATGACCATTATAACCAATGTCTATTTTCTCCCATTGACTTTCGGTTCCGGAATAGTATACATCGGTCAGACTGTCGCAGTTGAAAAATGCCATCGCGCCAATGCTTGTTACGCTGTCGGGTAAGGATATGCTTGTCAGACCGGTGCAGCCTTCAAACGCACTCTGGTCAATACTGGTAACGCTGTTGGGTAAGGATATGCTTGTCAGACCGATGCAGCTTTTAAACGCGTAATAGCTAATACTGGTAACGCTGTCGGGTAAGGATATGCTTGTCAGACCGGTGCAGCCATCAAACGCATAATCGCCAATACTGGTTACGCTGTCGGGTAAGGATATGCTTGTCAGACCGGTGCAGCTTGCAAACGCGCAATAGCTAATACTGGTAACGCTGTCGGGTAAGGATATGCTTGTAAGGCTGCTGCAGTATACAAACGCGGCATCACCGATGCTGGTAACGCTGTCGGGAATATCTATGCTTGTAAGGCTGCTACAGCTTTGAAACGTATAATCGCCGATGTTTGTCACGCTGTCGGGTAAGGATATGCTTGTCAGACCGGTGCAGCCATCAAACGCATGAACGCCGATGCTGATTACGCTGTTGGGGATGCTTATGCCTGTCAGACTGGTGCAGCCCCCAAACGCGTAATCTTCGATGCTGGTTACGCTGCTGGGGATGGATATGCTTGTCAAGCCGGTGCAGCCCACAAACGCCGAATCAGCAATACATCTTGTTCCGTTTTTTATTTTATATTCGCCTTCAATTTCTTTTTTTGTTGCAATCAAGTAGTTCCCTATGTATAAAACATTATTTTTCCAATTATATTCATCATTAACGTATCCGGTTTTGTCAAACGCGGCACGACCAATGCTTGTTACGCTGTCGGGTATGTTTACACTTGTCAGAGCGCTGCAGTCGTAAAACGCACGATAGCCAATACTTGTTACGCTGTCAGGTATGTTTATACTTGTTAGCTCATGGCAGCCTTCAGGAATGAAGTAGCCGGAAAAGGTGTAGTGGCAAAACGCATAATCAGCAATACACTTTGTTCCGTTTTTTATTTTATATTCGCCTTCGATCTCCCATTTTGCATAAATCAAACAGTTTCCTATGTACAGAACATTATTTTTCCAATTAGATTCATTATTATAATATCCTGTGTCGGAAAACGCATCCTCGCCTATGCTGCTGATATTTATGGACTAATAGCGTGAAACCCACGATTTTATGCTGTTTTTCAGCTTTGTGCGGCT
>CANRJY010000057.1 GCA_947631085.1 uncultured Clostridia bacterium
TTTTTATTTTTTATCCTGTTTCAAAATTTTTCATCTTTTTCTCCTTTTCCTATTGACTTTTAATAGTTAGTCTTTCTACGCCGCGTCCGTCGCTATGCCGTTCTCTTTTCCGTTTTGCCTGTTTTTTCTTGCATTTTGCTAAAAAATATGTTATAATCACCTCAAAAGGAGGCAACCACCATGAACACTACAGTTACCACCGCGCAGTATTGTGAAAACGGCGACCTTATCACCCTAGATATACGGGAGCCGCATTCCACAGAAAACTTCTGTTCAATATGTGGCGCAAAAACAATCACTTGCTGCCCTCATTGCGGAAAACCTATAGTCGGACAAGTAATAACCACGGTTTATAATGATTATCTGGGAACCTCATACAAGAACGCCTCATCAAAGCCACGTCCGTCGTATTGCAGCTCCTGTGGAAGAACTTTCCCATGGGTTGATGCCGCTATTAACAAGGTGCGTTCAGCAATAGGTAATGATGATAATTTATCAGATTCCCATAAAGAAGCATTGTCGGAAATTTTACCTGATGTTATTTCCGTATCTGCAAAAACTCCTATAGCGGCTGAACGCATTAAATCCACGCTCGCTCTCGCCGGTAAATTTGCCGCTGACGCTTTACGGCAGTTTGTTATTGACTTTGGCAGCGAATTAGCCGTCAAAATCATTATGAGCCGTTAAACTGATTTCCCGCTGCAGTGTTTGTAAAGCCTCTTTGCGCGAATGCCGCCGAATAATCTTAATTCTGCGCGGCAATACGGACAAAGATAGGTGTCTTTTAAATACGGTATTATTTCGCCGCAAACTCCGCATCTCACAAACCGTGTATAGCGGAATATCTTTCTCGCCTTTAGCGGCGTCAGCCTTAAAAACCTTATTAATTTAAGTTTTACTCGTAATGACGGCTCCGTCTCGGCGCTAAATATTTTTCTTACCATGCTGTAATCGACTCCCAATAAACCTGCAAGCTCTGAACACGTCTTAATGCCTTTTTCCATTGCCTCTTGGGATAATGCGTGTAAATTCGCATGATACCACTTCTTATTTCGCATCATCACTTCTTTTCACCCCCCTTTCTAAGCCGCGTCCGCCGCTATACCGTTTTCTTTCCTGTTGCCTGTTTTTCCTTGCGTTTTGCCAAGAAATATGTTATAATCACCACAAAAGGAGGCAATTATCATGAAATCTGATCTCGAAAAAATTCTCAGCGACCCTGCAATTCAACAAGCCAATGAAATCCTCAATGACCCCGCCTTTCAACAAGCCAATGAAATCCTCAATGACCCCGCCTTTCAACAAGCCAATGAAATCCTCAGTGACCCCGATGTACAACTCGCGCATGAATTAGTTAACTCCATTCCATACTTTTATTACGATCTCCCCGCGCATTACCTTGATGTGCTTTCGGATTTACAAAATCAGTTAAGCGCTTTTGACTCTTCATCAAATGCCGGACAGCATAAAACAAAAGAGTTAAAGTCGTGGGTTTCTGATAATAAACCATTGTTATCCGCAATCGAACAGACGTATGATGATATTTCCACCGACCAATATGATGAAAATTCCGATGATGTCTCTTTTGTGGAGGAAAGCACGCAATCCATTGAAGAATTGTCGGATAAATTGCCGATTAGCGGGAGACTTAAGTCTAAGCTCAAAGCCGCCGCGAAATCCTTAAATTATAACAATATTAAAGAAGTTCGCGACTGGTTAGGTTTTTTGCTTAACATCATTGGGTTTATTAACTCTATTTCATAAAATAGTTTTGAACCCACCCAAGTATCAGCATAAGCATATACCTATTTTTTTTGCTACCTCCGCCTGTGAAAGATTTTTGTTAGTTCGTAAAATTTTTAACCACATTCTCATTCTTCTCACCTCGCTTTTGCTTTTAACACTTTATGTGATAATAGTAACACATATATTGGCATTTGTCAACACTTTTTGTGATATTATTTGTAAAAATTATTGACTTCTATTACATTAGGTGTTATTTTATTACATATAGGGGTGATGAATGTGTTTTGTTTAAAACTTAAAATGCTACGAGAGAATGAAGGATTATCGCAACAAGCACTTGCCGAAAAATTGAATGTATCGCAATCCACAGTTGGAATGTGGGAAAGTAATAATCGCAAACCTAATCGTAAGGCTTTAGAGAAAATTGCTTCGCTATTTAATGTTTCAACTGATTATCTACTTGGACTTACAGATAACCCTACGCCTCAACAATATAACAAAAACGTATTAGTGTTATCTACTAAAGAACGCCAACTTATAATTAATTTTCGAGAGCTATCTGCCGAAAGTCAATCGTATATATTAAGTGAATCATCTCGTCTACAAATCAAAACAAATGAATTATCTCATCTTCGTTTGGAGATTATTACTGATATTTGTCAGATGAATACTACAAAATTAATGACTATAAGTAAAATCATTGATGCATTAAGCTTTTATGATAAAGATGTTACTCGGAAAGCAAACAATAATATATAGAAAGAAAGCTATTATAAATGGATATGAATACCTCTATTGAATCTTTAAGAACATTTTCCGAAAATAACTATCATTTCATTATATCTTATACGGCCACAATTATCGCTGCAGTTTGTTCTATAATTACTGTTGCTATTCTTGTATTAAATTTTTTTCGTCAAAAAAGAGAATTTGACAAACAGTATTATATTCACATCTTAGAATTGAATTACGCACATAAGTTAAAATGCTACTCTGATTTATTTTCATTTGTAAATTGTATTAAGAATAGAGAAATACACGTAGACAGCGACAATTTTTTTCATAATCTATCTAACACTATAGCACAGGCTGAAATATTATGTGATAAGCAAACATATGCGGTCATTAACTTTCTTGTGGAAACTTTATATGATTTTCTAAAAGGCGATAAGACTGAAGATGAACTTGATGTTGTTATGCGAAACTGTCTGGATGTCTTTCGCAGAGATATTAATGGATGCATATAATAAAAAGCATAAATGTGTTAAAGATTGGACTTACATATTGACATTCAACACAAAATGTGTTAAAATCTTTTTGATACTTTAGAATGTGCACCTAACTTTCTATTAAAGCGTTAATCCCTATAAAATCAAAGTAAGTTTTATACTCCCTGTAAACGGGACTATAAATAGATATATCATTTACTATACATAAGAAAGGAGATGTGCGATAAAATGTCATATACTATCGGCAATCTGCGCGAGGCGTGCCGTAATGACCGCATACGGTGGTCTATGCACGCAATGAAGCGGCTGCGCGAAAGAGCGATATTGCCCGAAGATTTTATAAATTGCATATTTACCGGAGAAATAATAGAATACTATCCCGATGATAAAATAACGCCGAGCTGTCTGGTGTCCGGTGAAAGCCTTGATAAACGGCATCTGCATAGCGTTTCCGGGTATGACGGAGAATATATATATGCTGTAACCGCTTATTATCCGGATCCGTCAAAATGGGAATCGGATTTTAAAACGAGAAAGGAGATTGAATTATGAGTTGTTTCTATTGTAAAGGAGCTTTGGAAAAATCCACTACGGAATACGTGGAAAAGCAAGGAAGCGTTATTGTTATAATTGAAAATGTACCGTGTGAAAAATGCACGCAATGCGGAGAAGCATATTTTTCAACCGAAGTCGCGCGAAAGCTAAACGAGATCCTCGACAGCGTTAAGAGTATCTCGACTCGTCTGACAGTCGCAGTTGTAGATTATGCCGAAAAAGCGGCATAACAAAAAATCCCCTCCGGCGCACCACCGCCGAAAGGGATTTGCCATAAGTGCTATGGCGAAAAAATATAATTTGTCCAACAAATATATTATACCATAGCACTCCAAAAAAATCAAGTAATTTTAACAAAAGGAGTGTTATCTTTATGCCAAAGAAAACCGAAAGCAAAAATAAAATCACCCGCGCGGTTATTTACGCCCGCTATTCATGCACAAATCAGACCGAGCAGAGCATAGAGGGACAGCTTACCGACTGCCGGAACTTTGCACAACGTATGAACCTTCATATAGTCGATACATACATCGACCGCGCATTGACGGCGACATCCGACCGCCGCCCGCAGTTTCAGAAAATGATTGCCGACAGCGAAAACGGCTTGTTTGACGTCATTCTCGTCTGGAAACTCGACCGCTTCGCGCGTAACCGCTACGACAGCGCGGTGTATAAGCGCAGGCTGAAAACGAATAACGTAACCGTAATGTCCGTTATGGAAAATATAACCGACACGCCCGAGGGCGTGCTGATGGAAAGTATGCTTGAGGGCTTCGCGGAATATTTCTCGCGTGATCTCGCGCAAAAGGTAATGCGCGGTATGCGTGAAACGGCAAAGAAGCATAAAATAACAGGCTGCCTGCCGTTTGGCTATACTCGCTCGCCCGAAAACACATACATTCCCGATCCCGCCACCGCCCCTGCGGTGCGCAAGATATTTGAAATGTATTTAGCCGGCGAAAGCAAAACCGACATCGCCGACTATTTGAACAAGCACGGATATAAAACATCGTACGGGAACACGTTCAACAAGAACTGTATAACGCCGCTGGTACGCAACACCCGCTATGTCGGAAGGTACACATATGATGATATGGAGCTGTACGACGAGGATCAGCGAATTGTTTCGGATGAAGTTTTCGAATCGGCACAGCGAAAAATCAAAGCGAACAAGCGCACCGGCGCGATGCACCGCGCAAAAGAACGGTATTTATTGACGAGGAAAATCTATTGCGGATACTGCAAACGCCATATGCACGGCGAAAGCGGACAAAGCGGTAATAAACAGCTTCATTTTTACTATGTCTGCTCGGGACGTAAAAAACAGGGTGTATGTAATCAAAAGCGCGTAAAAAAAGACTTTATCGAAAAAATTGTCTTAAACGCGCTTTCCCGAACCTTTGGCAACGACAAACTGATTAACGCCATATCAGACGCAATTCTCGCGCGGCAGAACGCTTTAAACGTCAATGCGGATATAATCGCGGCATTGGAACAGCAGCTGACGGAAACGGACAAGAAAATATCTAATCTGCTCACGGCGATTGAAGCAGGTATTATAACCCCGACAACGCAAGAACGGTTAAAAGAATTAGAGGAAATCAAAGCCCGTCTAAAATACGATTTAGACATAAAACGCGCCGAGCGTTCGCCATGTACCAAGCAGCAGCTTTACAACTTCTTTAAAACGCTCGACCTAACCGCCACCGCCACATGGCAAGAGCAGCAAGCGTTAATCGAACATTTCATCAATCGGATCTATGTGTGGGAGGATAAAATTGTAATAGCCTTTAACTTCACTCCGACGCGAAAAATCAGCGATGACACCGACGAAATCGACATTGACGCCATAATAAAAGCGATAACCGAAAAAAGTTCGGTTATCGCAGTGGTTGGCTCCCCGAGTCCGGCTCGAACGGACGACCCTGCGGTTAACAGCCGCATGCTCTGCCAACTGAGCTATCGAGGAATATGTGGTATTTCGTTTGGTAGCCTCGTTGACACTTGCCCTGCCAACTGAGCTATCGAGGAATATCTCGTATTTGCTGTTTGTTTTCCCGGTTGCTTCGTTGACACTTGCCCTGCCAACTGAGCTATCGAGGAATATTTTTATACATCAAAGATGATGACTCTCTCCGCCATCATCTTTGATGTACTT
>CANRJY010000058.1 GCA_947631085.1 uncultured Clostridia bacterium
CTCTGGCGTAGGCAGCGACCTTTTTGCGGCTGGGCATCTGCGGCGCTTTGACTTCGATTTTGTTTACAGTCCGCATGTCTGATTTTATTATAGCGGAAATTCGGAGCTCATCAGATATTTCAAAACCGTAATATTTAACTTCATTACCGTTCTCATTTGCCGCTTCAGATAAAAAAGTACCATTTCCGCTGCATAAATCCGCCACGGATTCATTATTTTTGATATCCAAACAGCAACATGCCAAACGCGATATGGATTTGGGAGTAGAATTTGCTTCATTTAAGTCTATAGTGTATAAAACCGCGTCTTTTAACTCCTTCAATGAGTATTTGTTTTTTAATAATATAAGTCTACTCTGAACGTCTCTTGGTATATATTCCTCGATAAATCCGGAAAGTTCTTCATTTAATAATATATTTATTAAATTTTCTTTATAATTTGTAAAATCTGTTTTTTTTAAATAATAAAGCAAATATGCAGACAGAGATATATGTATGTCACTAAAGTTGACATCAAAAAAACATGATTTAATATCTTGAATGCATTTTTTCATAATATCTCCAATCTCCCACATACAAATTTGGTTTTTATTTACCAACCATATCACAATATAACATATTTCGACAGTTTTGTCAATAGATTTTAAAAATCAACTGAATTTTTAAATAAATGCTGAATATATTATTTAGAACAAAAAGATTGAGTGAACATTTTTGTGAAATACTGAAATATTCGGGGAATGCGGTTGTAATTATAACAATATTTACCGGCTTCATACTTTTTTTAGTTTGTCATTACTGACAATGTAGGCATAACCGCTTTAACATATAATCTTTCTAGTTTTGCAAAAGTCTATACGTGCAAAATTGTTTTATCAAAATTTTACCCAAATTTTATCAAAAATTCATCAAAAAAATCATTTTATCAAACTTTTATCAGAATATTTCTTGACAAATAAGCATAAAATATATAAAATAAAAGAAACGGGAGGTGTTATTATGCAGGAGAATGAGTTGAAAGAACTTGTTAAGAAAATACAAGCGCAGAGATGCGAGGATAATTATATAGAATTAAAAGCCGCAAAGGACGGTTGTCCGAAATTGTTTGATACGCTTTCCTCTTTTTCCAATCAATCGGGAGGAGGAAGGATCGTTTTCGGCATAAGCGATGATTACGAGGTATGCGGCGTATATGACGCGGCGGATTTACAGACGAGAATTATGGAGCAGAGCGCGCAGATGTCACCGGAGGTGCGTCCGCTTTGCACTACGGCTGATATTGGCGGCAAGGTAGTGGTATGCGCGGAAATCCAGGAGGTAGACAACTTTGAAAAGCCCTGCTTCTATCGCGGCGCGGGCAGATTAAGAGGCTCGTACATACGTGTGGGCGACGGAGACAGACGCATGACCGAATACGAGGTATACAGCTATGAGGCGTTCAAAAAGAAAATCAGAGACGAGCTGCGCGTTGACTCAAATGCCGAAGTCGAGGACATACAAACCGACTATCTCACGGAGTATTTGTCCGCGCTTAGAAAAAAGAAACCAAATCTTGCCGTTCTTCCGATAGAGCGAATATACCGTCTGCAAAATATAGTGCTGAACGGAAGTCCTACGCTTGCCGCGATCATGCTTTTCAGCGATTATCCGCAGGCGTTCTTTCCGCAGCTTTCCATAATCGCCGTATACATTCCCGGTACGAAAAAAAGTATGGTCGGCGAGGTCGGTGAAAGATTTATAGATAACGCCAGAATAGACGGAAATATTGTGCAGATGCTTGACGGAGCTATAAGCTTTGTACGCAGAAATATGAAAACGGCAACTATTATCGATCCCCGCACCGGAAAGAGAAATGATAAAACGGAGTATCCGATCATTGCTGTAAGAGAGCTCATACTAAACGCGTTAATACACCGCGATTACAGCATCCATACAGATTCCGCGCCTATTACTATCGAGATGTATCAGGATAGGTTTGAAATCGAAAATCCGGGCGGTTTATACGGCAGGATGACGCTTGATAATCTCGGAAAGGTTGCCGCCGATACAAGAAATCCGGTTATCGCGAGCGCTATGGAGGTACTCGATAAAACCGAAAATCGTTACAGCGGCATACCTACCATAATAAACGCGATGAGAGAGCACGGTCTGCCCGCGCCGAAATTCGAAAATGACCGCGGCGTTTTCCGTGTGACATTATATAACGGCAGTAAAGATAATCGGCAAACGGCGATCGTTAATCCGACCGACAGCGACGAGGTTCTCGAATTTTGCAAAACTCCCAGAAGCCGCGCGGAGCTGGAGGAGTATTTCAAGGGCAGAAAGGGCATTGTGTATTTGATGAAAACGGTGGTGCATCCGCTGATAGAATCGGGAGATTTGCTGTTGGCAATACCCGACAAGCCGCGCAGCCGGTACCAGCGATATGTCACGCGAAAAGATAAAAATTTCCCCCAATTGTAATACAAATTATAATACAAGCCCGCTCCCGCTCATCAAAAGTCAAGCTCCCATGCGGGATTTCAGCCGTAATACACGCGGTCTCCAAAACCGCGTGCCCAAGGTTCGAGTCCTTGTACCCCTGCCACCCAAATCCACCGCAGGTGGATTTACGGGGGTGTAGCTCAGATGGGAGAGCGGTTGCTTCGCATGTAACAGGCCAGGGGTTCGAATCCCCTCATCTCCACCATACCGAGTGTTCTTACAGAACTTAAAGCTGTAAGAACACTCATTTTTCTTTTGTTTACACAACAGCGCCAGCAAAATTTATATCCACGCCCTGCCGCGTATTTACTGTCACCGCGTTATCCGGTATCAAATCAAGATCCGGTATCTCTATTGAGACGATACAGTTGTAATATATTTTCAGCCGCTGTATCTTCTTTTCGTCGACTATTTCAGCCTGATAAACCTCTATTTTCTCTATAAGCTCATTGAGCATTCTCGGCGTTAAATTTTCTCGCCCGCGTGTATTTGCGGACGATTGCCATAAATTCGTTCGTGTTCCGCATCTTTCGTGGATTGACCGATAACAAGTTTCTGAAACTCGCTCTCGTATTTTGCTGCCAGTTTCGTGAGCCGCCTGATTTCACCAAGCACAACCTTTTCAAGAAAATCAAGCCTTATGTAGTGCGTTGACGGACAAATCTTCCTGCCGCCTTTGTTATAGCCTGAGCAGTTGAAATATTCTATGCTCGGATTTTTCTGGTTGAAGTGATACCACAAATTGCTGCCGCAGTCCGCACACACGAGAAGACCGGAAAACATATTCTTTTCACCGTCGGATTTCTTTCGTTTGCGTGTTTTGCCTACTTTCATCTGCAGCTTCTCCCACACGGAACGCTCAATTATAGGCTCGTGTACGTTCTTGAATATTACTAAATTTTCCTTATCATTTTCAATTCGTTTCTTATTCTTATATGATTTTGAATATGTCTTGAAATTGAGTATGTCGCCGCAATATTCCTGCCGTTTCTTGGAAATGTCGCATGATACCACTCATTGAACAGATTCTTTATCGGTGCAAGCTCGTTTTCGCCCTCTTGTGTGTCAATGTTGTCCGAAACAGCGACGAAGCGAATATCATAAGCGGGAAAAAATTCCTCGGTCAGTCTGCCGACCTCGATATAGTTTCGTCCCAACCGCGATAAATCCTTGACGAATACAGCGGAAATTTTGCTGCTCTTAATATCGCTTATCATCTGCTTATAGCTGGGGCGATCCATCGTAACGCCTGAAATTCCGTCGTCGCAGTACGTCAAAAGGTTGGTATATCCTTTCTCTTTCGCCACTTTCGTAAGCAGCTTTTTCTGATTTACGATACTGTAGCTGTCACCTCCCAAGTTATCATCGCGGCTGAGTCTGACATACAGAGCCGCTGTTAATTCTTTTTTCGTATTTGACTGTCTCATAATAACTCCTTTCTCTTGACAGTCAACAAACAGTATTACAGTTATTATACCGCAAATCTTCCTGTTTGTCAGCCTGTTTTGAAAATTTAATTATTCGCAGTCATAAGCCGCAGCAAGACCGAGCCGAGCGTTTCGGCGGATTGCTCCTTGAAAATCGGCTGGACGATAAATGTAATTTTGTCGATTTCATATTTTGTCGTTTCGGCAAAGGTAGTAATTTTATTTTTTGTCATGTATATACTTGTCCTCCTTTGAAAAATTTTACTACCCCCATAATAATATTCATCAAACCAGCGTTGCCGCGCCGTCACGGGAATTTCACCCCTGCATGCTTCACATCCAGCCGCCCAATTCTGTGACGAGTTCAAGGCGGGAGTATCATTATGCTTCCCGAGCAGTCTTGGCCGTACCGGCGGCAAATCCGGTGTTTCATTGAAGGCTTGATCGCTCGGCTATACGGCGTCATGGCGCGCCCGCAATAGAGGCTCTTGTTCGGAAAGAACGTATTTGATGAATGGAATATTAAACTGTCAAGCATCGGGTGAGAATTTTCCCTTCTATTATGGGTAACAAATAAAAATTGAAAAATAATGACTTTTTTAAAAATTTTTTAGATTTTTTTACCTATATAGAGAAATCGGCTTATTTTTGTGGTGAAGCAAGCACAGCAAGTGCGTACACGCTTACAAAAATTTGATTTATTTGGGGAAACCCAAACCCTTTTTGCCCCTTCACTTCATAAACGATAGAAATATGAAAATACCAACCGATTTTTGAACAGCCCCAGAAAAAACGGACAATAGACAAAAAACACCTCCTATGGTATAATAAAAGAAAACCATAGGAG
>CANRJY010000059.1 GCA_947631085.1 uncultured Clostridia bacterium
GTATTGAAATCCCTGTTCATCACGTTGGGATAACGATGCAGATATTCGCCGTAATTATGGTATTTCCTCCTTCTTACTACTGATAACAAATTGTATTTATTCATAACACGCAATATTGTCTTTGGATTGTGATGGATACGAAATCGACAAAATTACATTTATCGTACAGCCGGTTTTCAAGGAGCGATCCGCCGAAACACTCGGCACGGTCTTGCTGCGGCTTATGACTGCGAATAATTAAATTTTCAAAACAGGCTGACAAACAGAAAATATTGTGATATGATAATATTACAAAACTGTTTGTTGACTGTCAAGGAAAGGAGTTATTTATGAGACAGTCAAATACGAAAAAGGAATTAACAGCGGCTCTGTATGTCAGGCTGAGCCGCGATGATAACTTGGAAGGCGACAGCTACAGTATCGTAAATCAGAAAAAACTGCTTGCAAAAATCGCTAAAGAGAAGGGCTATACCAACCTTTTGACGTACTGCGATGACGGAATTTCAGGCGTTACGATGGATCGCCCCGGCTACAAGCAGATGATAAGCGATATTAAAAGCAATAAAGTTTCCGCTGTATTCGTCAAGGATTTATCGCGGTTGGGCACAATTACA
The DNA here is from genome assembly GCA_947631085.1 of uncultured Clostridia bacterium. Lineage (GTDB taxonomy): Bacteria > Bacillota > Clostridia > UBA1381 > UBA1381 > CANQXJ01. The sequence continues at coordinate 615 of CANRJY010000059.1, forward strand.
TTGAAGTCGGCAGACTGACCGAGGAATTTTTTCCCGACTATGATATTCGCTTCGTCGCCGTTTCGGACAACATCGACACACAAGAGGGTGAGAATGAGCTTGCGCCGATAAAGAATCTGTTCAATGAGTGGTATGCCCGCGATATTTCTAAGAAACGGCGAATAAGCAATAAAATCAAAGGCAATTCCGGTGAGCCGATGGGTCAGCCGCCGTATGGGTATATGAAAAATCCGAACAATCCCAAGCGTTGGATAATAGACGAGGAAGCGGCTTCGGTGGTGCGGAGGATATTTCAAATGACTATTGACGGGTTCGGAACAGAGGAAATTGCGTCGGCTTTGGAGCGCGATAAAATACTAACGCCTACAAACTATTGGGCGAGTAAAGGAATTAACAGACCGGGGCGTAAAAATCCTGATAATCCGTATCAGTGGAATTGCTCGACCATAGTCCATATTCTCAGCTTGCAGGAATATTGCGGCGACATACTCAATTTCAAGACGTATTCAAAATCGTATAAAAACAAAAAGCGAATTGATAACGACAGAGAAAATTGGGTTGAGTTCAAAGATGTCCACGAGCCGTTTGAGAAAATCTACGAGAACAACGCTATGGGACGTCTTTCAGACGAGCGTTTCGGCAAGCTGTCCGTAAAGTATGACATGGAGCAAAAGGAGTTAAATAAACAAATTAACGAGCTTCAAGCGGAACTGGACAGCGATAAAAACAAAAGTGTTTCCACGGACGAGTTTATGGCGATCGTCCGCAAATACACGCGGGCGAGGAAATTAACGCCGAGAATGCTCAACGAGCTTATAGAGAAAATCGAAGTCTATCAGGCTGAAATAATCGACGGGAAGAAGGTACAGCGGTTGGAAATATATTACAACTGTATCGGCTCAATAGAGGTACTGGATCTTGATTTAATACCGGATAACGCGGTGACAGTAAACACGCGGCAGGGCGTGGATATAAACTTCGCGGGCACTGTTGTGTAAACAAAAGAAAAACGAGTGTTCTTACAGCTTTAAGTCCTGTAAGAACACTCGGTATGGTACGCCCGAAGGGATTCGAACCCCCGACCTTTTGGTTCGTAGCCAAACACTCTATCCAACTGAGCTACGAGCGCGTGCGCTTATTTAAGCTACGCATAATATATTAACACATACTATACCAATTTGTCAAGCGTTTTTTTGATTTTATCAATTTTTTTCGGTCGTCAGAACCACTTGAAATTGCCAAAAATTCCTCTTACTACCTTACGTCCGACCTCGCGGCCTATCTGCGACATCGCGCTTGAGGCAACCTTGTTGACCGCGGCAAATTTTTTCTTTAATTCTCTTTCCCTGCGGTCTGCTTCACGCTCGGCTTCGCGCCTTTCCCGAGCTTCCTCTTTTTCGCGGGCGATACGCTCCTTTTCCTCGGCTTTTTCCTGAGCAATACGCTCTTTTTCAGCCTTTTCCTCGGCTTCCTTTTGTTCTTTTTTCGCACGCTCTTCCTCAAGCTCCTCATATGCGGAGCGGTTATCTACGGCGTCCTTGTATTTGAGGTATAAGTCGGAACCGTTAATGATTTGCTGGCGTATTTCCTCGCCGCACGGGCCCATAAAGCTTTGCGGCGGAAGAATGAATGCGCGCTGTACTATTGCCGGAGCGCCTTCCTCATCGAGGAATGATACAAGCGCTTCGCCTGTCCCGAGCACAGATATAGCTTCTTTGGTATCAAATGCGGGATTGGGTCTGAATGTTTGCGCAGCGGTTTTGACCGCTTTTTGCTCAGCAGGGGTGAACGCTCTTAACGCGTGCTGTATTCTGTTTCCGAGCTGCGCGAGAACGCTTTCGGGAATATCGGCGGGATTTTGAGTTATAAAATATATGCCGACACCCTTTGAACGTATAAGACGGACAACCTGTTCCACTTTATCGATAAGCGCTTTGGGGGCGTCCTTAAAGAGCATATGCGCCTCGTCAAAGAAGAATACCATCCTTGGTTTATCGAGATCGCCGACTTCCGGAAGCGTTTCATAGAGGTCCGAAAGCAGCCACAGCAGAAATGTCGAATACAGAAGCGGCTCGTTCGCAAGCTTTACGCAGTCGAGCACATTTATAATGCCTGTGCTTGTGTTTGTGGTGCGAATCCAGTCCTTTATATCAAGACCCGGCTCGCCGAAAAAAACGTCTCCTCCGGCGTTTTCGAGTGCGAGAAGCGAACGCAGGATGGCACCTGTGCTTTGCGAAGAAACATTACCGTATTTGAGCTGTATTTCCTTGGCATTGTCCGAAACATAGGTGAGCATTGAGCGCAAATCCTTTATATCGATCAATAGCAGCTGCGCGTCATCCGCAACTCTGAAGGTAAGCTCAAGAACACCTTCCTGGGTAGGGTTGAGGTCGAGCAGTCTCGCAAGGAGCGTCGGTCCCATGGCTGAAACGGTAGTCCTTACGGGAATACCTTTCTCGCCGTAAACGTCCCAAAACATTGTCGGGTAACTTTTAAACGGAAATTCATCGGTCACATGACATTTTTCAAGCTGCTCGGTAACATGATGATTTTCTTCTCCGTTTTTGGCGATTCCGCAGACATCGCCCTTTATATCGACCATAAATACCGGAACTCCGGCAGTACTGAGACTTTCCGCCATTACCTTCAGACTTATTGTTTTACCTGTGCCGGTAGCGCCCGCAATAAGTCCGTGCCTGTTTGCCATTTTGGGGTTGAGCATGATAGGCTCATCGCCGGTGGCGATCCATAACTGTCCGTCATTTGTATACATGATATCCCTCCGTTCATATTTATCAAGATAGTATATTTAAATTATACACAAAAATCCCATATTTTGCAATAGCTTGAATAAATAAAAATGAAGTAACCGAATTGGTAGTTTTGGAGATTAAAATTTGTTTGACAATTAATGAGGCGTGTGGTATAATAATCAAGTATTATGCACCTGTAGCTCAGCCGGATAGAGCACAAGATTCCGATTCTTGGTGCCGCAGGTTCGAATCCTGTCAGGTGTGCCAAATTTATAAACCGCATAAATGCTCGAAAATCAAGTGTTTATGCGGTTTTTTCTTAAAAATCCGTTTGCATAAAAAGACAAATAATCGCAAATAATTGTATAAAAAGTTCGTCAAATGTTCGTCAGAGAATGTGATACAATAGAAAGGACGGTGTGAACCGTCCTTTTTTACATCATATCGTGCAGCGCCTGAGAAATAGTTGTAAAGTCCTTTTATGTGTATATAATCATTTGATGCCATATATATCACCCCAATAGCTACAGTAAAGGAATCAGTTGTTGAATTAACGGCATAAGAACTAATTGAGCCGTCCGCATTATGTATTACATAACTGCATACCTATTTCTATAGCAATAGCGCCGCGCTCGCCTTTTGCTCCATTCGAACCATTTGCTCCGTTCTTGCCGTTTTTGCAATCCGCGCCGTCTTTGCCTCTTGGAATTTTAAATACCAGTGCCGCTTGCCCGCGATGTCAAACGAATCATCACGAAGCTTTAAATAATATCCGTTCTCTCGGTAAATCAAGCAAAGATGAGCGTCGTCGACTTATTTCCCGTTATAGATTGTTTTCTTTGCTCCATCTCGTTGATGTCCAAAATCAAATCCAACATCTCATGTATCTGTTCCCGAGTAACCGCCGCCACTTATCCCACATCCTTCATTAAATCCGAGATCTCATTAGGATATGATATGAAAGTCATGCAGATTATCTTGGGACACTCCGACTATAGTACCACGGCGAACATTTACGGACATCTAACCAAGAAAATGGAACGCACAGCTTTAGATTCGATTATGGATGAACTATTTTAGATTTGGTGGTAAAACAAAAAAGCGAATACAAGAACCCCTGAAATTGAACAGCCCCAGAAAAAACGGACAGTACAAAAACACCGCTATGGTACAACTATTAAATCTTAAGCAACATACTGA
>CANRJY010000060.1 GCA_947631085.1 uncultured Clostridia bacterium
ACAATATTTAATTTTTCAAAATCCTGTTTTATCCATTTAGGTATATCTCGGCTTAATAGCGTTTGTCGGGAAACTATCAGCGGCAAATCCCATAAATCTTCAGGTTCAATACATTCTTTATCGGCAAGATGACTGTTGCATCGCATAAGAAGTCCCCAAGTATCAGTTGTCGGCAGCCTTAAATACTCATATTTTGTTACATCGGCAGACTCTACAAAAACGCCGAAGTCAAGCAGCCCTTTATCAAGTTTATCGGCTATATCATCACTGTCCCCGCTGAAAATATGATAGTGAATATCGGGATGCTCTCTGTGCAGTTCAGTTGCAATATGCGCAATTAACCGCATAGCGTCCGTTTCACCTCCGCCTATGTAAACATCGCCGCTTACGAAATTATTACCAGATAAAAATTCGGCTTTTGTCTTGTCCGCAAGATTTATAATATCCTCGGCACGTCTTTTAAGCAACATACCGCCACCGGTCAGCGAAAGCTGTTTGCTGCTGCGCACGATGAGTTTCGTGCCGAGCTCGTCTTCCAAATCCATAAGCTGGCGCGACAATGTGGGCTGGGTGATATGCAGCGACTCAGCCGCTTTTGAAATGCTCCGTTCTCTCGCTACCGCGAGAAAGTATTTTAAAACGCGGATTTCCATTGTATAATTTCTCCTTTCGTCATGTATTTACTATATCACAAGATAATATGCCTGTCAAGCATATTGTAATATACGATATAAGTATTTGATATTTTTAACAGTGCGGTATATAATATAGGCAACAAATAAAGCTTAAGGAGGAAACAGAAATGAAAAAAATTCTGGCTGTAATAATAATCGTTGTTTTATGCGTTACGGGAATGACGGCATGCGCGGCGGAAATATATAGCGACGGCGAAACAATGACAATTTCCGGCATTCCCGAAAACGGCAGACTGATCATTGCATCTTATGATGAAAACGGAGTTCTTTCCGGATGCGATTTATACGCGCCCGAAAACGGAATTGTGACCGCGCCCGACGCGGCGGACGGTATCAGGATAAAGGCATTTTTATGGGATATGGAAACCATCTCGCCGATTGAAATGACAAAGACGGATACCCGTCCGACCGTGTCTCCCTCGCCGACATACGAACCCGAAGGCGGCAAAACGCTTATCGCGTACTTCTCATGGACGAACAACACCGAAGGCATAGCGAATCGCATCGCGGATATAACCGGCGCGGACAAATACGAAATTATCCCCAAAGAGCCCTACGGCGAGGAAAATAACGACTACTACAACGAAAATACACGCGCGTACAAGGAGCAGTACGACATCGAGGCGCGTCCCGAAATTGAAGGAACAGTCGAGGATATGGAGCAATACGATGTTATTTTCCTCGGCTATCCGATATGGTACGGCAAGCCGCCGAAGATTATTTATACGTTCCTCGAAGGCTATGATTTTACGGGCAAAACTATTGTTCCATTCTGTACCTCGGGCAGCAGCGGCATATCATGGAGTGAGCTTATCCCGCTTGCCGAGGGCGCGGACTGGCTCGACGGCAAACGATTTAACACGGGCGCCGATGAAACGGAAGTGCGGTCGTGGATAGACAATCTGGATTTGCCCGAAAAAGAGAAGGCGAAAGATGTCGGAGAATTTAATTTCGATACGAAAACAGTTCTTTTAAACAGCGGCTATGAAATGCCGATCAACGGTCTCGGAACGTACAGCCTGACGGGCGAAACGTGCGTAAACTCAGTAAAAGCCGCGCTCAAATGCGGTGTACGGCTTATCGACACTGCATCGATGTACGGCAACGAGGCTGAGGTCGGACAGGGCGTGCGTGAGGCTATGGAGGAATACGGCATAAAGCGCGAGGAAATATTCGTCACAACGAAAATCTACCCGGGCGAGCAAATGGCAAATCCCGAGCGGTCTATACAGGATTGTATAGACAAGCTGAATATAGGCTACGTCGATTTAATGCTCCTGCACCACCCCGATCCGAACGATATTAAGGCGTACAAGGCAATGGAAAAATTCGTCGCGGAGGGTAAAATCCGCTCAATCGGTTTGTCGAACTGGTACGTCGAAGAACTGACGGAGTTTTTGCCGCAGGTTGACACGCCGCCCGCGCTCGTGCAGAACGAAATCCATCCGTATTATCAGGAAAACGATGTGATACCGTTTATTCAAAGCAAAGGAATTGTCGTTCAGGGCTGGTACCCGCTCGGAGGCAGAGGTCACACTGCCGAGCTTCTCGGCGACAGCGTTATCTCCGAAATCGCTACCGCGCACGGAGTATCGTCGGCGCAGGTGATATTAAGATGGAATCTGCAAAAGGGCGTAGTCGTTATCCCTGGTTCAAGCAACCCCGACCACATTTTCGAGAACACGAGGCTCTATGATTTTGAACTTACCGACGACGAAATGGCGCGTATCAACGCGCTCGACCGAAACGAAAAACACGACTGGTATTAATGGGAGAGATATTATGACAACACAAGAATTTTTACAAAAAATGCTAAGCGGCGCGGTTGCGGACGCGGGGTCGGATATGCACATGATGATGCACGAATTGAGCCAGCGTGCGTTAAAAATAACGGCGCATCTTAACGGCTTGTACCATGAGCCTGCGGAGCTTCGGGGGATTTTTTCGGAACTTATCGGGAAACCGGTTGATGAGAACTTCGGGCTTTTTCCGCCGTTTTATACGGATTGCGGTTTGAACACAACAATAGGGAAAAATGTGTTTATCAATTCCGGCTGCCGCTTTCAGGATTGGGGCGGAATAACGATCGAAGATGGAACGCTTATTGGTCACAATGTTGTTATCGCGACGATCAATCACGGCTTAATGCCCGAAAAACGGCACGACAATATTCCCGCGCCTGTCACGATCGGCAAAAATGTATGGATAGGTTCAAACGCGACGGTACTGCCGGGCGTTACGATTGGCGACAACGCAGTTGTCGCAGCGGGCGCGGTTGTCACGAAGAATGTAGAGACTTACACAGTTGTGGGAGGCGTACCTGCGAGGTTTATAAAACGGGTGGAAACGGGCTAAGCTGCTGATAGACGCGGCGCAGTTATCATTATTTATAACATAAAAACGGAAGGTCGGAATATAATTAATTACACTACCTTCCGTTTTTCAAACCCTAAAATCAGCATAAAACCTATATCTAAATCGCTCTAAACCGTGACATCTTGCTTTGCCTGCCTATGTTTTGTTACAATAAATTTTCACGAGCACATTCATGTATATAACTAATAACATTTAGGCGCATTGTACAGACCGGCTGCAATTTTTTCTACATTTTCGTCGCTGGGCGCGGCTGATCGTTCGTAGTATAATATTCTTAAAGAAATTTTTACGGAGGACTACGCCATGAGTTTTATCGAGGAATTATACTACAGCAATATGCGCCCACAGACTTATACAGCGAGCGAACGTCGTAAACAAGCGTCGGATATAGTTTCAAAAATATCCGAGCAACTAAAAGTAACTCTTGCTGAACCCGAACGCACTTTATTTGAACGTCTGCTTGAAGCCGAAGATGAAATTGCCGAAGAAACGGGACTATCGGATTTCAAGCTCGGATTTAGTTTGGGCATACAGATGATGGTTGACAGTTTTATACTTTGAACGCAAAAACGGAAGGTCGGAATATAGTTTATCCCACCTTCCGTTTTTTGTATTCTAAACTTCGCATAATACCTGCATTTAAACAGTCCTAAGCCGTGACATTTCTCGCTGTTTCCTCTTACGCTGCGCCGCCTGTAACCGAGTAATACGTTCTCGGCAATCTGAGCAATATTTCGCTCTGTTAGAGTTGGCGATAAAATATTTGCCGCAAACAAAACATTTTTTGCGTTTTTCGGCTATAAGCAATTCGCCGTATAATTTCCTGTCATTCGGCAGCACATTATCGCGAAACCATTTACATAGCAGCGAATATGAAATACTCTGCGGGCAAGTGCAAGGATAACCGCTGTCAAGTAAAATGCAGTTACCGTCATAATAGTTGCAGCAATATTGCTTTATGACTGCGTTCACACTTCGGTATGTATCGGGTGTCAGTCGTTTATATCTTCTCATCATGCCCTCCGTATAAATCGTGATTCACCTTTGCGGAATAATATCTGTTCATGGTAGTCGGAGCGTTAAACAGCGCGGTCAGTGTATATTGCTGGATATTGTGAACCTGCGTAGTATTCCCTCGCATACATTCTAGTACATATTCGATATGCGAGCTGTCGAGTTTAAGTAGCCTTGACCGCACAGCGTCCGCAGGATATTCCTCGCCCGCTACGCGCACTCGTTTTCGTGCGGTGCAGACCGTTTCGGTAATTAAATCTACGATTTCGTCGATTTCCGATTTTGAGTGATTTTCACAAAGAATATCATAATCAATGTTGCTCCTGATTAATTTTTTATAAGTGTCAATCTCATCAATCAAATTTTTACGGATAAGATTTGATTGAGTATTTAATACTTCTTTATTTTGTTTATCTTTATTTGATATTTCTTTATTTATTTCCGTTGGATTT
>CANRJY010000061.1 GCA_947631085.1 uncultured Clostridia bacterium
CCGTTCAGAACCAACATACGCCACAGTAATTGCTACAAATTCAAACAGACCACAAGACAGACCGACACCGTTACCGGGCTTGATTACTCAAAAGCGGTTATAGTGAATGACAGCGCTTACATAGGCGATGCCGCTCGTATAAATGATAAAGAATATGATGAGCTGGATATGAATTATTACATAATTATCAAAAGATTTAAGAAATATGTCAGCGGATATATCGACTTCGTAAACGGTAAATCGGACGAGTATACGATAAAGCGATATAAATATACTACTTTAAAATATTTTCATAATGAGCTGAATGTATAAATTATAGAAAGAAAAAGCGAAAGCCTTTCATACTGAAAATCTCTCGCTTTAATATAAAATATGCTGACGGGTTTTCTAACACTTTTCTAACAAAATGTATTTTAAAATGCAATATAGTATTATGCCAAATCTTGATGAAATATGTTTTGATAAGTCGAAAAACGGCATGGCTATGCGGAAATTAACGCATATTACATAACGCCGCCAAATGCCACCAAACGACCATTTTAAAGCTTTTAATCAAGTTGTCCGGGGTTCGAATCTCCGATGGCTCACCAGTTCAATCTAATCCGAACTTTTCACCCATCGGCGACGGGTTCGGATTTTTGTTTATGCTGAATAACATATAAAACAAAACCGTCGGTATCTTCTGCGATGCCGACGGTTTAGCCATATTTCAAATTCATTTCATTTCTCGTTTCTTTTTCCATTCCTCGAACTCTTGCCTACCTTCCTCGCTCTCGAAGAACTTTCGTATCTGCGACGGGAGAAATCTCGCCAGAGAGTCTATTTCTGATTGCGCAAGATCCAATTTTTGCGCTGATGAGTGTTTTCGCGTGCTTGCCTCCATTCGAGTTGGATTTCGCAGATAATCCATATCTTTTCACGGGGGAATAAAAATAAGCAGAATTGATGTCATTCATAGGAAATGATTGATTTGACCCAAAATTTATGCTATAATTTATAAAACGACAAAAGAGGGCGACAACGATAAGCGGTTTACTGGGAAATAATCGCTTTTGGTTTTAGTCGGTTGTTTATTGACGAACAGTACCAAGAAAAGGGATTCGGAATTGAAGCGGAAAAGCAATTTTACAATTATATTGGGGGTAAACGGTGAAAAAGAGCGAATTTATACATATAGCAAGGCTGCTGAATGAAAAACTTAACATTGTGCCGCTGCTGTTCGGCTCGCTGGGGCTGGAGCAGCGGCTTGACAAAAATTTGAACGCGGACGATATTGACGTGCTTATTCCGGAAATATTCCTGAATGAAAATTGGGACAGCATCGCCACGTTGATGAATGATGCTGGATATACTCTTTACGATTTTAATGAGCACGCGTTTGAAAAATCGGGCTTGATGAGCGTCGCGTTTGCCGCAATCGAGAGTCTGACGTCGTTTGCGGGTGTAGATTTGAAACAAATTCCCGTTATCAATGAAGCAGATGTCAAATACTATTTATTAGATTTGCACGATTATTTAAAGGTGTATACGGCGTCGGCAAAGGACGGATACAGAAAGAATGTAAAGCATAAACAGGATGAGAAAAAAATAGAATTGATAAAGGATGAAATACGGAAAAACAAAGAGAATTAAAATAAATTTCCAAATGGACACACGCAGATAAATTGCAGGATTAAATTTTGAGAAGATAAAAATTATGCCGGAAAAAATGAGCGATTTCTTTAAAGCCCGTCTTGACGGCTATGACGAGCATATGCTGACCGAGATTGAGGGAGCAGCGGACATCTGTTAATTGGAATAACAGACAACATCAAGCAGAAAAACCGCGTCATAGAAAAGAAGGAGAATATCATAGGGACTTCACTAGAATTATGTATTCTTCATCATTCAGACGATTGCAGGGAAAAATGCAATTATTGGGTATTAATGCAGACAGCTTTTTAGAAATCGCCTTACACACAGTCTGGAAGTGGCTCAGATTGCCCGATCAATTGCAAATATTGAAAAAGTTGCCAAAAAACAGCAAATAGAATCCAATAATGATATTTTTGTCGTAGAAGCAGGAGCATTGGCTCATGATATCGGAAATCCACCGTTTGGATATGCTGGAGAAAGGGTTTTGGATGGGCTTTATTCGGATATAGGAGGATTCGAAGGTAACGCACAGACATATTAAGAATATTGACAAGTCTTGAAAGAAAGAAGCCTGAATATCCGGGACTTAATCTAACATACAGAACCTTATTAAGTGTGGTAAAATATTTTAAAAGAAGAAAAGACAGCAACTACAGTAGTATTAATTCAAAGTTTATATATGATGATGACTATAATATGCTTAAGACTTTTTTGGATGAATCAGATATCAAAGTTCGTACACTGGATGTGCAAATAGTCGATTTAGCTGACGAGATAGCTTATGCAGCTCATGATTTGGAAGATTGTTTGAGGGCTAAGGCTTTTACTATGGATGAAATTTTACATGAATATAGAAAAGAATATCATAAAGATAGTAAATATCAAGAATCATATATAATACTGAAGCAACTTACGGACGAAGCCAGAAAAAATGCAGGATACTGTACCGGTAAAAGTAATTCGGCTGAATTCAATAGACTATTTGAACAAGAAATATCATCTTTAATTATTAACACATTAATTAACGACATAGATTTTGTGGATATAGAGGACATAGATGATAATTTCAAGATAAAAACCGGAACTCAAAATACGCGGGAATTGGGCTTTAAGAACTATGCCAAACTGGCTGACGGCTTAAAAAATATTATATTTAAATGCGTTAATCAGACGAATGATGTATATTATTATGAGCAACGAGGAAAGCGACTTTTGCATTACTTAAGTGAATTATATAAGGAGCATATATCTCTCCTGCCGCCGGAATACAGGGCAAAAGAAAGGATAGAGCAATACGATTTGAAGGATTGTGATGATAAGTTACTTCAGAAACGCTTAATATGCGATTACATATCCGGTATGATGGACGGATATGCAATATCCACTTATGAAAAATATTCGGGTAAATCCTTTGACAATATTTTATGGACAATACGCTCAGCGGTTAATCGTGGGAATGATTTGAATCTTCCAAGATTGGTTGGCAAAACAGCGGATGAGGCAAAAATTTTTGCAGACGAATTATATAAGAAAATAGGAAATAACGGAATAGTTGCCTTCTATCCTTATTTTGTTGCGCATAAAAGTGGAACATTAAGTATCTCATATGATAACATAATTGTGGAAGCAGTAAATAAGGATTTGTGGAATCTTGTCACGAATCAAGATCTTGATGTTTCTTTATCTTACAGTTACGACGGAATATTATTATCATATCATGGAAACAAGGATTTCTTTGAGCAGGATGAAATCCAACAGTTGCTTGTAAATGCAAAAAAGGCAAAAAGCTTATTCCGCGATACACTGATTGAGGGAGGTTCTGCTTTGCTGGAATGGAGTTTTGCGTCATCTTGTGATATTACCGGCAAAGCTGTTGGAGAACAGTATCTTGTTTTTTACGAGGCGCGCACAATATAGTATATTTTTTATGAGTAAATCCGTGATATGAAAAGCTCATATCACGGATTTATTTGAGGTTATACAGTTATGCCGACGACAACGCCATTTGTATCCTAACTCCATCGCGGCTCTCTATCGAAAAATCCCCGCCGTGAGCTTTTATAATTCTGTACGCCATGGGAAGCCCCAGTCCGTGCGCGGATTTGGGGATCTCGGCGATATTTTCTATCACTTCCCGCGGCACGCCCTTGCCGTTGTCGGCGATTTCCACGATAACACGCCCCTTTTCTTCATACTGCGTTATCGTGATTTTACAGCCGTTTTTGTTGTGCGTGACGCTGTTGTTCATTAAATTGTAAATTGTGCGCTCGATCAGGCTTTCGTCCGCTGATATGATTGATTTTTCGTTCCGCAAATCAAGCTCTATCTCGCATTTGTCGGCGATACCGCTGTTTAATATGTCCGATACAACACGGCGCAGCAGAGGGCAGATTTTGACCGCCGTTTTCTTTGAAGGCTGCATATCGTATTCGAGTGACGATATCAAATTCAAATCCTCGATAAGCTTCTTTATTTTCACTCCCTGCGCCGTTATCGCTTCGACCTTTCCGCGCTCTGTTTTTGTAAGATTTTCCGAGTTCGCAAGCTCGTCCGAGTAGCCGACTATTACCGAAAGCGGCGTGCGGATGTCGTGCGAAATACCTGAGATCCAGTTTGACCTTGCGCTGTC
>CANRJY010000062.1 GCA_947631085.1 uncultured Clostridia bacterium
GTTGACGGCAAACTCTTGTACTTCTCAAACAGCAGCATACTGCTGTCCGTGCCGCTTATCCACTTTATAAGCTCCGTTGACGCTTCGAGATCCTTCGTATTCGTTGTCGCGGCGTACGCCCATGAGCCGGAGGGTGCGTATTTTTCTCCGTTCCAGTTATCGCCGACAACATACGGCGCTACGCCGAGATGTATGTCGGGATAGCTCTCGTAGATAGTGTTTACCTCCCACGCTCCGTCTATCTTGAACGCCGCTCTTCCGCTTTCGAAAAGCTGTTCTATCGGCGTTTTTGACATATATCCCTTGTCCGCGAGCATCTTGAAATATTCCATCGCTTTTACGTTTAAGTCGGAATTGAAATATCCGTCCGCCGTCAGTCCGTCCGGACTTACCAAATCTCCGCCGTTAGCCCATATAAACGGCGCGTACAGGTAAATGCTCGTCTCGCCGACAGGAAACGTCATATCTATCGGATAGCCGTTTTTTGCTTCCATAACAGGTTTGAGCTTTTCGAGAATTTCCGCAAACTCCGTCCACGTCCACGGGTGGTCAGCGTCGGGTATCTCTATTCCCGCCTCTGCTAAAATGTCCTTGTTGTAGTACAGTCCCACGCTCGACTCCATAGCCCCGAGAGCGTAGAGCTTTCCGTCAACCGTTCCCTGGTCTATGATAGACTCGAGATAAACGTCCTTTTCCTCGTCCGTAAGCTCCGCGAGCGGCTGAATAATTCCGTTCGCCGCATATGCGGAAATGTTGGGGCCGTCCACCGCGATCACATCCGGCAAATCTCCCGACATGACAGACGCGTTTATTTTGTCCGAATATCCGCCACCGTTGTCGTTTCTCGGGATAAATTCAACATTGGCAAAGTATTTTCCGTTAAACGCTTCGTTGAATTTTTCGATCGCCTCCTTGCACGCCTCACCCTCGGGAGTGTCCTCTATCGTGTAAGTCCACATTTCGATATACTGCTCTCCCTCGTCAAAGCCTACTATGCTCCCCGGCTCTGCTTCCTTCTCCGAACAGCCGCCGACAGCCGCCGAGACTGCCAGCGCCGCCGCTAATAAAACCGCCTTTTTCATGACTCCTCCTTCTCCTTAAACACTTATTTCGATCACATTTGCAACCGGTAAAGTAACCGGTTACTTTATGGTTTTATTATATGCCCGTCATATACGTTTGTCAACCCTCATTTTCATTTTCGTAAGAAGTGTATAAAAATCGAAAACGCGTTTTATACAAATTACACAAAACCGGTTACAAAACCGGTTATTCTATTGATTTTTTGATAAAAATATGTTAATTTATAGAGTAAGGATGGATATGAAAGGACTAAATATTATGGAGAAAAAGAACGTCACATTCAAGGATATAGCCGAATACACGGGCTTTTCAAAGACGACGATATCGCGCTATTTCAACAACCCCGACTCTATCACTCTCGAGAACCAGGAAAAGATAGCCGACGCTCTCGAGGCGCTTGATTACAAGGAAAACAAGGTCGCGCGTATTCTCGCGAACGGGCAGACGGAGTATGTCGGGGTAATTATTCCGAATTTGTATTTCCATTATCACGCCGCTATGCTCAACTGCATTTTGTCAACCTACGAGCAGTACGGCTATAAATTCCTCGTGTTTGTCGGCAACGAGCATAAGGAAACAGAGAGGGAATATATCTCGGAGCTTTTGGCGTATAAAATCGAAGGCATGATAATTTTAAGCTATACCATTCCCTCCGAGGAGCTCGCGTCGTACAACGTGCCTATCGTGACGATCGAGCGCGAGGATAAATTTGTATGCAGCGTAAACACCGACAACTACGCCGGCGCGAAGCAGGCGACCGAGCTTTTGATAGACAACGGCTGCGACGTTCTTATCCACCTCAATTCCGACATGACCGACGAAGTTCCCGCTTACGGCAGAGTTAAAGCGTTCAAGGATATATGCGCCGAAAGAGGGATCAAAAACGAGCTTATAATAGTTGACCTCGGCGCGGAGCATAACACGGCGAAGGAGAAAATCACGCGCATTATAGACGAGCTTGACGCGAAATATCCCAATCAGAAAAAGGGCATTTTCATGCCGAATGACACATACGCGAATATTATGCTGAATGTTTTAATACGCAAGCACGGCACGCTCCCCGACGATTACAGAATTGTGGGTTTCGATAATTCCCCGATTTCCGCCGAGGCTGTAATTCCCATAAGCACGGTAGACCAGCAGATCGACACAATGGCGCGCGAAGCTATGGAGCTTCTCGTAACGCAGATGAACGAACGCAAAAAACGCCGCCCCGAGCCTTTGGAGGTGCCGCTGCACAGGATAGTAACACCGGTACTTGTAAGGCGCGAAACGACGGATTGAGGAATATTATCTTTTTCCTTTACTTTAGTGCCGCCCATTTATCCGCGTTAAACCCGACCAACACAGCATCGCCCGACACAGCAATAGGGCGCTTGACGAGCATACTGTCCGACGCGAGCAGCGCAAGCTGCTCGTCCTCACTCATGATGCCAAGCTTCTCTTTTAAATTCATTTCGCGGTACCAAATCCCGCTTGTGTTGAAAAATCTCCTCCACTTCCGCTGTAATTCAACGGCCGCGCCGAGAACAGCGCAAATAACCACATATTTTTCCTCCATTTATCTTCCCTCGAACTACTTACGATAAAGAATCACCGTAAATTCCGCATAGCGTACTTAATAATCTTCCACGTCAAATTCGCGGTCTTTATAATAAAATCTTCTGTCAGCCTCGGTTATTTTTCGGATAATTCTGCACGGATTTCCGGCTGCGATCACATTGTCCGGAATGCTTTTTGTAACCACGCTTCCCGCTCCTATCACAACATTATCGCCTATTGACACTCCCGGCAAAATGACAACATTACCGCCGATCCAGACGTTATTGCCTATGGAAACAGGTATGCCGTATTCGTAACCGGAATTTCTGCTTTCGGGATGAACCGGATGCCCCGCAGTGTATATTGACACATTCGGCGCGATCATTACGTTGTCGCCTATCGTCACTTTACCAACATCCAAAACCATGAAGTTATAATTTGCGTAAAAGTCTTCTCCGACTTCTATATTCCAACCATAGTCGCAGTGAAACGGCGGCTCAATCCATACGTTTTTCCCCGTTTTGCCGAGTAACGCTTTTATAAGCTCCGGTATCCTTTCGCGCTCGTTTGGTTTTAACATATTTATTTCATAAATTTTTCCCTTGCACACTTCTCGTTCTTCCTCAAGATTATCAAGCCATGCTTTATATGGCAAACCTTTTAACATTCTTTCTTTCTGATTCATGTGATTTCCTCCAAAGATAATGATTTATTATCCAATTTCATCTTTCATAATGCTATTTTACCACTTTTCCCGCTTCGGTTCAATAGCGATATAATATTGAGCATAAAAAATCCCGAAATCTATTGACTTCGGGATTTTTTTACGCCGCGTGTTCCGGATATTAAAAATGCTTCTTTATATCCGCCGCCACATACGCGCGAAGCTCCTCGTCCGTGCAGTCCTCGCTCAGCTTGCCGTCAGAGTTTCGTATAACCTGTTCGCGGAACCGCTCATCGCAAAGCGTATCCGTCAAGCTGTTCATCATGATTTCAAAAATTTCATCCGCGCTTAATCCATGCTCAAGCATATCCGCCATAGCCTTCTTTAAGTCGCCTGACTGACATTTCAGCGTCACGCACAGTTTGTCAATGGTTCGCGTGGTAATATGTACACCGTTTTTCATGTGCGTTAATGCGGCATGGTTTATTAATTTATCGGCACGCAGTCCATTTTTTGATGCACTCAAATGGTTTTTAGTATGATAGAATGACAAAACCCCCTGTATATTTATTATGTATATTATATCATTTACCATGTCAAGAAAAGGTGTGAACTTTTGCCACATTTCCGTTTTTTCGTGCTATTATATAATCACAACAAAGGAACGACACAAACCGCACCTTGATAACTGAATAGGACACGTCAATCTAAATTTGAAATAAAATAGTAACACAAACAATCCAAAAACATGATATACTTAATAAGGGTGACAAA
>CANRJY010000063.1 GCA_947631085.1 uncultured Clostridia bacterium
TGCAATTATTGCCGGTATTGCCTCATACTATATATATCAGCAAAAGAAAATAAAAGATTATGAAGGGAATTTGAGTGCTGCGACATCAACAATGCTGTTAGGTGCAACAACTGCCGAAAAAGCAGGAGGTCTCATACACGATGTGTGGTATAATACAATATACAAAGAAAGTGACACAGAAACGGACAAATATACAAAAACAACAGGAACATTCCGTACTTTTAACAGTGATTTCAATGTTTCTTTACAATCGCTTTTTGCCGATTCTGAATTTAAGAAGAAAATAGACTCAATAGAGGGAAATCAGCTCTTGGTAAAGGATTTTATGAAGGAATTGCAGAATCCCCCGAAGCAGTATGAAGATGCTTATGAAAAAATAAGGGATTTTTATGATGTGTACTTAGAATTTACAAACTTAGTGATTAATCCGTCAGGCAGTCTTCAATCCTATACGAATAAGTTTAATGAATTAGACAGCGATACGGTGAATGCGTATCAGGCAATGGACTTGTATATAAAATAACCCACATCGTTTCTAACCTTACTCAGCAATCATAAAAACACACAGCAATACCCTACAAGGTCAAACTATACAGCCAAACAGGGTATTGCTATTTTTTTACCATAGTAGGCTTAATTTGACGGCAAAGAGAGCGAATGAACGGGACTATATAAAGGATCGATAAAATTCAATACCAAATTGGTATTCGGTTACAGCTTGCATACAATGATAATTGAAATTTTGGGGTGGATTTTCTAATATAAAATATTAAGGAATCCCCCCCCCAAAAAAATAACTGATAGAAACTTAACACCGTCTACTCCTTTGGAATAAAAATTTTCATAAGGAATATTATCCTCCTTGACAAGACGCAACATAAAAGATATACTGATATGTATAGACAAGGAAGTGATTTTGTGATAAAACCCGATATGCCAGCCGATAGCCAATACAACGCGGAAACAGAGCAAGCAATGCTGGAGGCTAAAAGCATTATAGGCGGTAAAATTGAAGCTAAAGCCTATAAATCAGCAAAGGAACTGTTCAATGAATTGGATAATGAGTGTTATTCTAAAGCATAAATCCGATAATCGTAAAATATTTTCACAAAAACAGTTGCATTTTCGGCACATTTGTGATATAATAATAGTGACCGAAAGGGATTGGTGGACTGACACCTATAAAACTCGAAATTAAAGCCGCATATCAGGGCGGAGAGTTCGCAAGGAACAGAAAAACTTGATATTAAAGCCGCACTTCGGGGCGGAGAGTTGGCGAGCAACAGAAAAATCAGTCATTAAGGGAGATGTTCAGTGCTGCGGTGCTGTGATCTCCCTTTAAATTTTTACATGGGAGTTGTACATATGAAGCGATACTCAAAGGAAGAAGCCGTTTCAATCGTGACAGGCTGTGCATTGAAGTACAAAAACAATCTTGCCGGAAAATCCATAATATTCGTTTTTGCCGACAGTGATCGTATTTCATATATGGAAACCGCTTTTAATTCGTTTAATTATCTGCACCTTACAGGGTTGAAGGTCAATAATATTACCGCAAAGGATTTCTTCAGACGCTGTATAAATAGGAAGCTCAGTACAAAAGATTTTGAGTTTGCCACGGACGGAACGACGCATTTAAAGCTCGGAGTGCTTCCGTCCGTAGTCAACAGTGATTTATCCGCAAGAATGTTAGGCAGTTATAACGGTTCAAATCCCGTGCTTTATACTGAAAAGCTCGTCGGAGGCGTAAAGGCTTGTGTAGGATTTGTACGGACTACAAAAAGTTATGTGCCGAATACGATATTAAACCTCGACATACGCGATTATGTTGACGCTCCCGCGAGGATTATTGCTACATACAGAAAGCCGCAGCAAGATAGCCGTTACACTGAATGCGTGTACAGGGCAAGAAACATTGATTGGGATATGATAACTTACCCTGATGAGATAGCATATCTAAAGAATTTGGTATAAGACACCTCTGTATGAGGTGTTTTTCTTCATATATAATGGAGTAACAAATCGTTACCCCATGCCGTAAAACACAGCACGGGGCGGCTATGTGATAAAGCACTTACCCTGATTCAGGGAGGGTGTTCTATAAATAATATCATGGGGCGGCTATGGTAGGCTCAAACCGAGCCACCCTTATTTCTATTTAACTGTCCTCGTTTTGAGGGTAGTTGTTACTGAAACGGTAACAGTTATTTTTAGCCCATAGCGATTCCTTTCCCCAAAAACGGGGGTATAGGTGAGGGGGTATGATTTACACTTTCCGGCTATAAACATTCCTTATATAAGCTACCTATATAATAACTACTTGAATATTATACGAGTAGTTGTGGAGATAGATTTTCTGTAATGGTGCTGAGGATAAAATTATGGGGTGTCAAAACGCCACCCCATCTATCATTGATCGGATTTCACGACCTTAGAAATACCCAACTCAGTCCTATTTTGGGATTGAGTTAGAACAGCAAAGATAGAAGGCAGTCGCGATTCACGACCCCCTTAAGAATACAATCAATGGCTATCATCAACGAAAGAATCCCCCGTTTTTCTAATATATTTATATTAGGAAATAGGGGGGAAAAGCGTTCTTTATTTGCTCATCATATTAAGCAAGCCCCCAACACAACAAGGAAATTCAAGCACTACCCACTAATGACGGTGAACATTTCGTTC
Organism: uncultured Clostridia bacterium; assembly: GCA_947631085.1. GTDB lineage: Bacteria > Bacillota > Clostridia > UBA1381 > UBA1381 > CANQXJ01. The sequence continues at coordinate 2,686 of CANRJY010000063.1, forward strand.
ATCGTCCCACTAAACAATGTTTAAAGGGTGTGTCACAAAACGACACCCCCATAACATTATTAATATTTTCGTATAACACGTTTTACCAATCCAAAAATCCTGAGACGATCCATTTCACTTTGATTAAATCTCCGAGGCGGGTAAATGGATAAAAACGTTTATTTAGCTTCTAAAATATCTTGACATTACAATCTAAAAGTTGTATAATGAAAATACAATCCAAAAGTTGTATTTTTAAGAAAGGATGGCTATTTAACATGAATAAGCAAAACTTCATAGAAAGTATTAAAAAAATACGCAAAAAGAAAGGACTATCACAAGCTGCTCTATCGGAGAGCACTGGTATTTCACAACAAGTTTTATCAAGAACAGAGCAAACAAACAGTAACCCTACACTGGATACTTTAATTTCTATTGCTAATGCTATGAAGTGCGATATACTCTTTGCCGAAAGAGATGCATATATTAATTTACAAACCAATAGAGAATGGCTCGATGAAAAATCAAATCTAATAAATCAAAAGACAAAGGTACAGAATAGCATAAAAGAATTGCAATGTGATATAAACAAAGCGCCTGAATCACATCAGGCACAAAGAGCAAACAAAATATTAGAGCGTTATAAAATAAGCCTTGCAGAATTAAATAATCAGATTGAAAATTATAAAACCGGAACGGTTGCGCAATTTTATAAAAATTTAAAAAATAGTATAAAGCACGATTATGGCTATGACCCAGAAGATGATGTATATTATGGTTATGATCCTGAAGCCGGTGAATATTATGAATATGATTCTGAAGATATAGAAGATATAACTGCGGATGTCAATAAAGAGATTGAAGAATTTACATCCAGTATTACCAATGTAGCCGCAGAAATTAAGTACATAGAACAACAGTATCTATATATTAGCTATGGTTTGTTTGACTGCATAGAAGCGTGCAAAGACTTATGTGCCATTCTTAACAATAAACAAAATATAATTGAGCTTGAAGTTATAAAAAACATCAGCAATACTTGCAGCGCAACAAAAGACGCTATAGATGAATTAAGTATCGATATGAATAGTATAAGTAGCACGGTTGAAGAAATAGTAGCCGTAATTGAAGAAAATCTTTAAAATATTATACAACGCTCTTTGGGTATATCCCCGATTTTGTGTAAACTCCAAAATGAACATATAATCTGAGTAATGTTACAAGGGATTAAATTCATAT
>CANRJY010000064.1 GCA_947631085.1 uncultured Clostridia bacterium
GTCAGTATGTTGCTTAAGATTTAATAGTTGTACCATAGCGGTGTTTTTGTACTGTCCGTTTTTTCTGGGGCTGTTCAGTATTGCCGTAGCTTTGCCGCCTTGTGTAATTATATGAATGTGACCTGATTTAATTTTATTCAGACAGCGGTTTCATGCCGTTTAAGCTGTCCCATACGAATATTTTATAGCTGCTCCATTCCGTATCAAACTTGAAAACAGTTCCACGCAATTCTCCATTGGCCAATCCGACTATAGGCATTGTTTTCAATTCTGTCAGTCTGCCGCTCGCGTCATATGCGGCACATATAGCGTCAAATGACAGCATTTTATCTGAAATATTTATAATATCTGCCGATATGGTCCTGTTAGATCTATCTTCAACCGCATTTTCAACGCGTGCTAAATATTTATTCTCCACATTATTGGAGCAAGCAACGTCCTCATTATACGCGTCCATTTTCGTGCCTGCGTAGCTTTCGGCATTACTTATTGAAACCGAAACACTCTCTCCGTCGGCAACAGGCTCGTTCAAGCTGAAGATGTATGTTTTCGCGTAAACCGTTCCGTCGGGAGCGGTTTCATCTTTGCTGTAGTTCATTGTATAAGTGTGTTCGCTTATTTTTACATTTGTAACTGTGTCGGGCTTCATATATTTATCAAATGTAATTGTCAGAACGTTAGCAGCCAAAACAGCGCTCTCTACTTTCGGAATAGATTTTGATATCAATCCGATATTCACATTTGTCTGCGGCGGAGGAACAGGCAGCCAATCGCTGTACTGCGTTTCATATCCGTCCTTTTCATACTTGACCTGCCATAAGCCTTCGGGAGCGTCCCATGCGTACGCACCCATTCCGTCTGTAATTACCGGATTCATCTGCGCATATTCCGACGCGTCCCAAAGCACGGCTTTAGATTCATCGCCTTTACCGTTCTCGTCGATATAATCCGGAGCTATCCAATAAGCCGTTGCCGTAACTCCCTCAACTCTGTTGCTTGTTACCGCTTCATAAACGTATCCGCTTGGGTCAATAGACCAGTTACACGAGAATCCCGTTCCTCCACCTAATATGTTAGCCATACGCAAATCCCAGAAGAAGCTGGAACTTGTTGTTATCGCTCCGAATAGCAATCCGAACGCCATAGCGGGTGGGCCGCCAAGTCCCATAGTCGCAACGGTTATTCCTAATGTAAGCGCGAGAAATAGCTGTCTGTCAGTTTTTAATTCGTCTGCCTTTTTTAGTGCAATCGCTTGTTCTTCTGCACTCATGCCCGCTGCATAAATTTTGCTTCGCAAATCGTCATCCGCTGATTCTATATCATATATATCTGAAATAGTACCTGTCACAAAGCCTATTTGACCAAGTATATCAGATATTTTTAAAGCAGTTGAGGGATTTCCCGGAGTAGAATTATCAAGGAAATCCAGCATATAACTGATTTGCTTATTTTCTGCTATATCATGCACAACCATATTGATTGTTTCGGGGTCGGTCATATCAAGATTTAGAACATATTTTTTCCCGTCCTGATCAATGAGATATGAATAGATATCGTCCACTCCACTCATTAAATCGCTTATCGGAATATCATTATATTCTTTATCTATTTTTTTGACAACCATTTCAATTTCATCACCAATCAAATCAGACAGTTCAGGTGAAACAGAAATATTGGCCTTATATTCTGAATCTGTATTCGTTTCAACTTCTGTTGTAAAATCCTTTACGGCGCTGTGCATATGCTCTATAAGTTCCTCGGCATCAATGGTATCGCTTATAGGTACTTCTTTACGTTTCTTTGTAAATTCGACTGTGATTTCACCGGGGACATAATTTGATGATGTCCCTTCAAATCTGCCTTCGGCAATATATGAATTAGTCGCTGCGTCCCAATGGGCATCCATATACTTTTTCTGATTGTTACGCGTACTTACGATATATACCTTATCGATATTTTCAGGATTTTCAAATTCAGCTTGGAATTTGAATCCATATGCGGGATTGTATACTATCGTAGGCTTGATGTTGCTTTCGTTTGTAAATTCATATTTATGCGTATTTGTATGGTCTCCGTAATACATTACCAGTGATTTCAAAGCCGGAGCTGCATCTTGATATACTACCGTGCTTTCAGCGTCTACACGTTCACCGTCCTTTTCGGTTTGAGCCGTTATTGTATATTTCTTATAATTTTCCGGCGAAGGAATATCTACGGTAGTCTTGTAGTTTCCTGATTTTATAGCTGTTGTTGTACCGACCTTTTCATCGCCAATATAGAAATCAACCGTGCTTGACGGCGGCGCAATTCCCTCTACGGTTACTCTGCCATTGTTTGTAAGGCTGTCCGTTTTTATTGAAATATCAGGTATCGAGCAGTTTATAACACCTATTATTTCTGATTTGTTCTCGTTATTTTCGGTAAAATCCATTTTTGCGTATGTCAGTAATGTAGTGTATTCGGTAGGTTTTACGCAGAAGGTTATATCGGCTTGATTCGCGTCTACCGGAATTGTAAGCAGATTATTTTCATATGTATAATTTTGAAGCAGTATACCGTCAAGTTTTAATGTGCTTTCAACAAGTGTTGACTGATTCGGTATTCTGACTACTATCTTCTTATTTGTGACGGAAACATTATCCTTAAGCTCATACTTCAGTTCAAACGGAACATAACCGGTCATTTCGTTTATATTGGAATAATAATCGGTACTTCCATAATTGAAGTGTTCATATGAAGTTATTTCATTTGTTAAATTGAACCTGATGTCGTTATCTATCAACTCTGTTATCGCCGGAGTGGATTCAGTGCAGTATACTGTTAATTTTGGACAATTATTAAACGCTCCCCACTCAATGTTGGTTACTCCTTCGGGGATAGTAATTTGGGGCAGTCGTATACAATTCTCAAATGCGTTGTATCCTATTTCGGTAACAGACATAGGAATTTCGACCTTTGTAATATAGCTATTGTCATTATAATTGGCACATATTTCATTTGGTATTTTCTTTATTCCATTAGCGAAGTATACGTTATCCAACCATATTGTATCATCAAAAGCAGAAGATGCCGATGTAACCGTACTCGGTACAGTAATACTGCTTATTGCAGTCCCGCGTATAAACTGTGAACCTAATTCCGTTAATTTTTCCGGTAAAGATAATTCTTTTAAATTGGGGCAGTCGGCAAAAACTTCCCAATCTATTTCAAGAGCAAAATTTTCATCTTCATTATAGTTAAATGTGACTTTTGATAAGCTATCACAATTTTCAAATGCCTCATATCCAATTTTAGAAACACCTTTAGGTATATTCACTTCTGTTATTGCATCGCAGTTGTAGAAAGCGTCTGCCCCTATCTCGGTTATGCTGTCGGGAATGATAATATTTTCAATATAGCTGTTATCATATCCATTACAATCACATAAACCGTAAGGAACCGACGTAATACCATCTTCTAAAATTACTTCGGTAAGACTTGGGCAGTTTGCCAAAACAGAACCCTCTGAGCTTTTTATACTTTTTGGTATAGTTATACTCTCAATAGCTGTTTCCTCAATTATGTTTGAACCAAGTTTTGTTACACTTTCAGGTATAATTAATTCACTTAAGCTAGTACAGCCAGAAAACGCACAAGCACCGATTTCACAAGTAAATTCTCGTGCATTATTGTAATTCATTGTTACATTAGCCAGATTATCACAATCTTTGAAAGCAGCATAATTAATTATTGTAACTGCTTTTGGTATATTAACAGATGTTAGTGCATCACAGTCGTAGAAAGCGTATGTCCCTATTTCGGTTACGCTGTCGGGAATGATAATATTTTCAATATAGCTGTTATCATATCCATTACAATCACATAAACCGTAAGGAACCGACG
>CANRJY010000065.1 GCA_947631085.1 uncultured Clostridia bacterium
TAAAATAAAGGATAACTAGGAATTATCAAAGGTGGAATAAAATGCAAGCAAGTATAATTGTAGCAGTGGGAAGTCCTAAAGTAATGTTTGACAATTTCATGCAAAGTATTTCTCAATATAACACAATAAATAACTATGAAATCATACTGATTAGTGATAATGATAATTTCTCTTTGTCGGAACGTGATTTTTCGGACTACAACCTAAGAAATTTAAGGATTCTTAATTCGAATGTCAAAAAAGGATATGCCGCTGCAAATAATATTGCTGCAAAAGAAGCTTGTGGTGATATTCTTATATTTATGAATGATGATATAATATTATTGCCAAATTGTCTTGAGATAATCACTGATGATTTGATACAAGGGAAGGCAAGTGCAGTTCAGCCGAAATTAATATATCCTCAAAATGGAAAGATACAAAGTACAGGTCATATATTCACACATTTCACCAATGCACATGCTTATGAAAACTCGGATAGATTTAATGAATTTGCTTTAAATGAGAATAAAAGGCAGGCGCTAACCACTGCACTCTGTGCCACATGGAAAAAAACATTTTTTGAAATGAATATGTTTGATGAGATATATTATAATGCATGGGAAGGCATGGAATATACGCTTAAATTGTCTCAAGCAGGACTTGTATGTCTATATGAGCCAAAAGCGGAAGCTTATCATTTTCGCGGAGGTGCTCGAAATAATTATGCATTAAATGAACAAGCGCAATCAGCCGTATTTTGGTCTCGATGGCAGGGCAAAATCCAATGTGACCTGCCGGAAATTATCAAAGAACAAATACGGAACAAGTCAAATAATGGATATTTGTTGCTTAATTTCTCAAAATTAACGACAGCTCGTGAGCTTATAGAATCATGTGGATTTAATGCAGAGGATTGTATTTCATATACATATATTTCAGGACAGTCAACCGTTGATTTATACAAAACAGTTCCATCAAAGCTTGCTGCCATAAATAAAAATATAATTTATTTTACTAACAATTTTACACAAGTTATCAGTAACAAGATATGGTTTGAGTCACGAGTAAGCAGGCAAGATGTTATTATTGATTTAAGTGGTAATGTGGTTTATATTTAGTACTATTAGCTCCGTATATAGCTATTGGACGAATATTTACGGTATCGCCAATGTACCTGACGATACCGTATTTTACCATATTCGTGTTTCCAACAGAATTGTAGCATTAGTGTCACAGTTGAATTTCAATGTGAAAGACGGTTCTATAAAATCTTTTGATATAGGTTTTTGTGTTAATATATTATGGTTTATTACATCATAAATATTTTTCTTTATGCTATTATATAGTACCGCAACACGAGTGTTTTCTGAGAAGTCACAGTTATTTTTTACAAATTCCATACATTTTAAAGCATCTTCCACACGATTTAAAGCTAAATAACATGAAGATAATTTTAGGTAGCATTTTAAAAGCATGTTTCTGTACCCGTTCATTTTAACATTTAGTATGGCATTTTCTATATTGTCTATATTTGGATGCTCTTCTCGGTTATATTTTATGACAAAATCTATATATGACACCTCTACAGCGCAATCATAAAATCTACGTTGTTCCTTGCCCGCATTAAATAAATCATTCAGTATGTCATACGCCTTAAGCATCCTTTTCTGCGCGCGTACAATGTCCTTTTTATATAACCCGCGTGCACTATCCATATGTGCAAACGCCAAATAATTGAGATGCTGTTCATCTACTGCATTAACATATTGACGGTATGTTTCATCTGCAGCATTATAATCTCCGATTAAGTATTGCGTTGTCATTTTTCTGTTAAGACAATTGTAGTAGCTATATAAATCCCTTCCCTTATTGCACGATGTTAATACATTATAATACTTTTTTACAAAATTGTCTATATCATCAATCAATCCGTTTGTATCCATTTTCCAAAATCTTATATTAAATACTTCTGTATGTGCCTCAAGAATAGCCCTCATATAAGGTGAATTTTCATATGAATGATCTGATATGTATTTAAATATTAAAACTGATTTGTTCATAGAGCCACAATGGTTTAGACAATCGGCATATTTAAACAAGCACTCTAAATCGGTCTGATCTTTGTATTTTTTTCCATATAAATAATCATAGAAAAACATGGCGCCATAAAAATCAGTTTTTTCGTATAATTTATTGGACTCTTCCAGTATTCTATTTGAATCTATTCCTTCATTACTTGTATACATCTCATCAATAATTGTTTCTGTATTAGTATGGTTACTGGGATATTGATATGAGTTCCCCTTGTCAGAAATTATTGGATGGTGTGGATTTATATCTGCTATTATAATTGAGGCATTTGTATTCGCTGTAAAAACACTCAATAACAATTCCAAAAACATACGCAAGATACCATTGAGGTTTGCGACTCCCTCTAAAAAGAACATTGTTCTGTCTGGTATGCTTACGGGAATTGTTTGTATAAGATGTTTGCTATATTCCGATGAAAGAATATTATTGATAATATTAAGCGCAAACACTGCATTTACACTTCCTATGACAAGATCAAGCAAATAAAAATCAAAATATTTTTTGACACTATTAAAAACAATAGGTATGGTTTTTTCGTCGGAATCTTGCAAATCAACATCAAAGAAGAATTTACTTGCCAATTGGCATAATTTCTTAGCATTCTCAGAATATGAGTCATTAAACGGATAATAGTGGTACCCTGCCAAATCAGCATTATTGCCACGCTGTCTTATTAAATCGTTTTTTGTTAAATATTTTGTGAGTATCTTATTGTTTTGTTTGGTCTCTATACTTTCATTATATAAATTCTCAACATTGATGATTTCTGAGTTTATAAATTTGTTAGACTGTACTGTCTGTTTGATAACATTAAAGGTATATTCCTCTAATATTGATGAATCATGGTTTTCCGCAGAAATGGTATATGACGATCCTGCGGCAGAACTATCAAACAAACCATGTATCAATATTTGATTATATCCAATCTTTAACTTGAATTCTCTTATAGTATTATCGAATAATATATCCTCATCATCATCAATCGATGACAAACTTTTAAATCGTATATTGTCAATAACCTTGAATGAATCTGGCATATTAACTTTTAATATAAACTCCTCCTGAGACGTAAATGTGGTAATATTGACTTCATATGGAACATTTTCTTCCAAATCGTATTGAGGCTCTAACATACTATTATTGTATTCACCGTATATGTTAATAATCACTTTTGGGCTATGCACTTTAGGATTGCCGTTTTCTTTTTTTATACTACACATTGCACTGGATATATTAAATTTTTTTTCACCGAAATCACAAAAAGAGATATTGTTATTATTAAGCCACTTGTCTAACACATCTCGGTTTATATACGCTATTTTTTTGATTGTACTATTATTGTTCCGAAGATGCTCAGCTCTGACAATATATTCCAACGGGATCCATCCACACGTTATTAAGAAGATTAAATCGACATTATTACTTAATTGTGCTGAAAGGAGTGTGGGATCCCAACGTGATTTTGAAACCGATGTTGAATGACATTCGGTATGTTTTGCCTCTCCCCACTTAAAGAACACATCTTTTTTTGTTTCGAAATCTCTATTATAATCTCCGACTTGTTTTGTCAATTGCCACTTATATTGGGGTGCAAAATACTGAGCATAATTTGCGGATAATATCTCAAACATGCGCGGGGTGAGATGTTCTAATTCGTAGTAAATTTTACCCTACCTCCTATAATTCCTAGTTATCCTTTATTTTA
>CANRJY010000066.1 GCA_947631085.1 uncultured Clostridia bacterium
AAAATAAGGGAAAGGAAGGCCGCTAACCCTCTCTGTCTCTGTTTCATACTAGAAACACCCCTTTTTTATATAAATGGGTCAAAAAGTGCGGATAAATGAACAGAAATAACCGGAAAATGAACAAAAACGAAATTTTTACAATATTTTACAGGGGCAAAAAATTGAAGAAAAAAGATAAAAAGTGAAGAAAAATCGACTAAAAAAACGGTTAAATTTTTATAGCAATTTTCTTGTATTTTTGGGCAAAAAAACAAGTGACAATTATAATAATCTATTGTATAATATATCAAAAATAAAAAATAGAGGTTGTCGGCATGGTATACACATTTAAAAATCACAAAAAAGCGGAACTTTTGAAAAACCATCTTTTTTTAGGCGGCACAAGCCCGAATGGAGGAACGATCGATGTTGCCAACAGATATATTGAGCAAAACGGAAAGCCTTGGATCGGCGTTATGGCTGAATATCATTTTGTCCGCGACAGCAAAGATAATTGGTACAAGGAGCTTTGTAAAATACGCGCGGGAGGTATTACCGTAGTTGCGACGTATCTATTTTGGATTTATCACGAGGAAATCGAGGGGGAATTTGATTTTACGGGCGACCGCGACGTGCGGAGCTTTATCCTTGACGCGCAGAGAGCGGGACTTGACGTCGTGATTCGTATCGGTCCGTGGGCGCACGGCGAGTGCCGAAACGGAGGTTTTCCCGACTGGCTGCTGGATAAACCGTATCCGCTGCGTGAAAATAATCCTCAATATCTCGAAAAAACCCGTATATGGTATGAGAAAATCTACGAACAGGTAAAGGGCTTGTTTTTCAAAGACGGCGGTAATATCGTCGGAATACAGCTCGAAAATGAGCTGACGGACAAAGCCGAGCATCTTTTGACGCTAAAGCGTATGGCTAAGGAAATCGGTCTTGACGCGCCGATTTATACCGTAACCGGATGGAACAGCAAATTCGGCGCTAAAATTCCGGTAGACGAGGTGCTTCCCGTATTCGGCGCGTATCCGGAAGCGCCGTGGACGGCGCATACAAAGCCGCTTCCGTTATCGCCGCATTATGTTTTCAGCGGCATACGCAACGACTCCGCTATCGGTGAGGACTTGATTTCGGAGGAAAAGGACGATGGCTGGAGACTGCCTTATGATTTATACCCGTTTGCGACCTGTGAACTCGGCGGAGGCATGCAGGTAACGCACCACCGCCGTCCGTTTATAAAACCGATGGATATTTACGCATTGTCACTTGTCAAGCTCGGCAGCGGAAATAATCTTATCGGCTATTATATGTACCACGGCGGCATAAATAAAATAGGTAAATTATCTACGCTGAACGAATCGAAAGCGACGGGTTATCCGAATGATTACACGATTTTGTCATATGATTTTCAGTCGCCTATTTCGGAGTATGGGGAAACACGCGAGCACTACAGACTGCTCAATATGCTGCACATGTTCGTCAACGACTTCGGCGATATTCTCGCGCCTATGGAAAAGGTCAGTCCGGTTGCGAAGCCGACCTTCGATGATCTGCATTCCCTGCGTTATGCCATGCGCACTGACGGGACAAGCGGGTTTGTGTTTGTGAATCATTATCAGCGTTTGGCAAAACTGGACGATATTGACGATGTTGTCATACAAGCAGGCGATGTTACATTTCCCAAAATTAATGTTCGAGGCGACGTGAGCTTTATTATGCCGTTTAATATGCCGCTCCCCGACGGAACACTTGAATGTGCCGCGGCGCAGCTCCTATGCAAATCAGGCGATACATATTTCTTTGCGGAGATTGAGAATATATCTCCGAGTTACAAATTCGCGGACGGAAAAGAATTTACTCCCGAAGCGGGATTTAATTCCGCGTTTTCGCATAACGGAGCGCAGTTCGTAACTCTCAGCGCGGAACAGGCAAAATACGCGCGTAAACTGTCAGATGAAGTTTATGTTGGCGATCGCTGTGATTTATATATGTGCGGCGATAAAATTTGTTCTGTTCAGGACGGAGATTTCTCATATATGAAGTGGAACGGCAGCGGATTTGACGCGTATTGTAAAAAGCAAGATTTCAAACAAGCAAGTGTTGTTTTTGAGCCGACGGACGAGCCGTTCGTGCCCCCGTATGAGGAAGAGCTGCATATCGGCGGGAAACGCGGACTTACATGGAAAAAAATCACTGTCGATGGTGACGGAGGATTTATAGAAATTCCATACAAATGCGACGCGGCGCAGATTTACGCAGACGGAGAGCTGATAGCCGACGAATTTTATTACGGGGCGGCATGGCGGGTTCCGGCAAAACTGCTTTTCGGACATGAATGTTATTTGGTGATGTCCGAAATGCGTGATGATTTTTACAAGGAATTTTAATATAAACAGGCGGTTTAAACCGTCTGTTTTTTTATTTTAATATGGGTTTTGCCCAAAAATACAAGAAAATTGCTATGAAAATTTAACCGTTTTTTTAGCCGGTTTTTCTTCAGTTTTTATCTTTTTTCTTCAATTTTTTGCCCCTGTAAAATATTGTAAAAATTTCATTTGTGTTCATTTTTCGGTTATTTCTGTTCATTTATCCGCACTTTTTGGCCCATTTATAGAAAAAAGGGGTGTTTCTAGTATGAAACAGAGACAGAGAGGGTTAGCGGCCTTCCTTTCCCTTATTTTAACCG
>CANRJY010000067.1 GCA_947631085.1 uncultured Clostridia bacterium
GGACTTTTGCAAATTTAATACGCTGATATTCAGGTGTTTAATAACACATTTTCAAATTTTGTCATCTACTAAATCAATCGGTAATCAAGTCATAGAGCATCACATATCTTGTTGCAGACTCTCTTCCAAGCCTTATCAAAGACGAAGAAGAGAACCATCACAATGACGATTACAGCCCCCCAAAGGGTTTCTTCATCTCCCAATCCTCTCTCTGACATCTTTTCCCAGTAGCCAAAGGCGAAAAGATTAAGGAGCAGTATTACAAGCATAATCCACTTTGCATTGTAGAGGATGAATCTTACAATGTTCACCCAAGTTTTTGATTGTTTCATCTGATGTTAAGTTTTTGTGTATGTTTAAACTTCTTTTTCGTCCTTTTCAGCAATCAACCACTTTCGATATGCGGCTCGAAGCAGGCCATATATACCGCCGATACCACCCATAATGAGTGCCTTAGTTATGATTCCTCCATGCGTATAAGTATCACCCAATAGGGCAATCATCCCAAACACAAGACCTCCAAGAACGATGAGGTCAAGTAAAAATGCTATTGCTTTCATATCTATTAGCTGTTGAAAAATTTATTAAGTTTCAATCCTAAACTTTCAAGTTTTGACTTTCCCCTATTGTAAGCGGATATATCTTCCTCAATTATTTTTAGTATTTTTTTCGCATCGCTATTATCAAATTCATAAGTATCGCCCATCATAAATTTCCCGATACTAAATGGAATAGGATCTACCTTATAATTTAAATGCTTATTAATCCCATAATCCTTTGCTAATTTATCGATTTGAAGGAATAATCCTCCACAACCGCCTTCATCTACTATACTCGAAATACTTCTTTCCAATGAGTGATTAAACCATACATCACTTTTCGTTACAATCAAATGTATAGCGATAACGTTTTTCATAAATTTAGAATCTCTGTGCATCAATGAAACGACACACGATAACAAGTCCGATTGTCCTATGTGTTGAAACGATTCATATTCCCCTATCAGAAGATCTTTTAAATTAGTTGGATCGTAACAAAAAAACAATATTTTTTTATTATTATTACATAGGATTTTAATTAGTCCAGGACATATTCCTCCCCCTCGTAAACCATCATTGACATTATTACCCGCAACTGCGGCAACTTGCTCTCCTGCAAACTCAACAAAAGATACCCCATTAAAAGTTTCATTATGTTTAAGTAATGTGTTTACTATTTGAATATAATGTTGATCAGTCGCAGGAAGAATGCGATTGTTACTTAAATAATCACTCAAGTAGTGACCATAAATATTCTTATCTATAGAGTCATGTCTATATATAAAAGATTCGCTATGCCCAACAAGAGTCATTAAAGAAGCTAAAAAGGAGGTTTTACCGCCACTTCCAGGGACACCCCAGAACAAAACATCAATATCTCCACTAATCATCTGTTCTTCCATATTAAGTGGAGATAATGGCAGTGGTGTTTGCTCGTCCTTTATATGAGGGTAGAACAAAATACGATTTAGTGCCGATGGTGTCAAAACGCCATAAATGTCTACTAACTCTTCTTTAGAAAAAACACCTTGGCATATATATTCGTAAGCATCCTCTCGAGAATATTTCTGAGGATTATTTCGGATTTTAGCTAGAAATCGTGCCTTGTCAATAGTATTTCCATCCATAAACTATAATGGTAATAATTGCTTTTATAGTTTAGATATTTTTTCCATAATATCTTTCAATACTGCATCAGAGACATTGGGGTCAACACCGTAGTTTTCTAAAATTTCTTTTATATCATCTTGAAGCTTTTCTATTTTATCATTAAGGACTTTTTCTTGCAATAAGAATGATTTTCTTGCATAGTATAATGACCCGACACTTACTAATAATTCTAACGTTTGTTTTGTCAACTCGCCAACGACTAAAGCTACATCTAATTGGCTACAAACCTCTTTATGTTTTTGGTTATAGGAGTCTTCCATCTTTAACAGATGTTCTTCCCAAACCATTTTAATGGTATCATATAATTTATCAGACATCACCAGTGTTTATTATGTATATTATAATTCATTACTTTCATGTATTCCCTAACAGCACATCCGAATTCCGGAAGTTCCGAGAAATTCTTAATATTGCAGCATTTACATTTATTCATTGATTTGCAATGAATAGCAGGGGGCAGTTTGCTATCAAATCCCGAATTATTCTTAATTGCAGTCTCATACTCATTATCATAAAATGAACAAGTGAAACCTTCCTCGAATAAGATACAATCTTTTAAATCACGACTTATGATTCGATAGATGATTTCTCTTAAAAATGATTCTGAATTATCGTTCTCAATTTTTACCCATTCAACAGAATTTTGTAACGTATCTCCATATTCTTTCCATTGAGAATATTTCATCTTGAACATTCCAAACACATCAAACAATCCTTCATAAGGAATGTCCAAAATACCAAACTTTTTTATTACCTTAACTATACCTCCATTCGTAACACATACAAGAGGAATATTTGTTCGTCGCATTTGGATAGATGGTTATAATACTCCCCGATTTTCAGACAGACACAATTATGGCGGTATGACGAAAAATCGCTATATTTGTAAAAAAGAAG